>CAZENK010000022.1:0-25777 GCA_964513585.1 uncultured Bifidobacterium sp.
GCGGTGTCGACCATGCCGAGGGGCTCGAAGATCCGCTTCTGCATGAACTCGCCCAGGGACATTCCCGAGAGAACCTCGACCACGCGGCCCAGCACGTCGATCGACATGGAGTACGCCCATTCCGTTCCGGGCTGGAACATGAGGGGAAGGCCGGCGAGCATGTCGCAGATCTCGGCCAGTGATGCATCGCGGGGCACACCCCACTCGAACCCGGCGTTGCGGTACATCTGGTCGACCGGGTTCGAGTACACGAAGCCGTAGGTCATGCCGGCGGTGTGCGAGAACAGGTGCCACATCTCCATCGGCTCGGTGACGGGGTCGAAGCGTGGCGCAGTCACGGTGCCGCTGCGGAACACTTTCTGGTCGGCGAACGACGGGATGAACCACTTGACCTGGTCGTGCATCTCGAACCCGCCCTCTTCCCAGAGCATCAGGGCAGCAACCGCACAGATGGGCTTGGTCATCGAGTACACCCGGTAGATCGTGTCGTCGGCGATCGGCTTGCCGTTCTCGACATCGGCGTGGCCGTACGTGGCGTTGTACACGGTCTTGCCGCCCCGGCTGACCGCGATGTGCCAGCCCGGCAGGCGGCCGTCGTCGACGTAGGTGGCGAAGTGGTCGGTGATGCGGTCAAGACGACGGGGATCGAACCCGGCCTCGGTCGGGTCGATGTCGAGAGGCAGGTTGCTCATGGGCGAATCGTATGTCCCATGACTATGGTCACACCGCATCGTGGGGGTTATTGTCACGGGAAGACCGACGTGTCGGTCGCATGAACGGGGGAATTCATGGGTGAGTTGATCGACTGGACGACGGGCTACGACATCTTCGACAAGGGGTACATCGAGGACCCGTTCGGTGTCTGGGACGACCTGCGCGAGAAGTGCCCGATCGCCCACACCGACAAGTGGGGCGGTTCGTGGTTGCCGACCACCTACGACATCGTCACGAAGATGGCGCGCGAGCCGGAGTTGTTCTCGTCACGCGAGGTGCTGGTGGTGCCTCCGGCCGAGTCACGCGGTGCCGGCGCGTACGGCGTGACGGTGGGTGCGCCGATTGCAGTCGATGCGCCGATGCACACCTGGACGCGCCGCCAGTTGCTGCCGGCATTCTCGCCGAAGGCCGTGGACGAACTCGAGGTGTTCACGCGTGCCTGGTGCCGCGAGTTGATGGACGGCATCGCGGGCAGGCCCACTGCAGACGCCGCCGTCGAGTACGCCCAGCAGATCCCCGCCCAGGTCATCGCCACGATGCTCGGTGTGCCGACCACGATGAAGGACACCTTCACCACGTGGGTGCGCTGGACCCTCGAGGCGGGCCTCACGAACCCCGAGCTGCGCATCAAGGCGCGTGCGGAACTGCAGGACTTCTTCATGGGCGAGATCATCAATCGCCGCGAGACCGGGTCGACCTCCGATCTCATCGGCGAGCTCGTGCATGCAGAGCACGACGGTGAACCGTTCCCCGACGGTCTGATCCTGGGGATGTGCGGCCTGCTGCTGATTGCCGGTGTCGACACGACGTGGAGCGGCATCGGCTCGTCGCTGTGGCACCTCGCCACGCACAGGGAGGACCGTGAGCGCCTGGTGCAGGAGCCCGAGTTGATCCCGTCGGCGGTGGAGGAGTTCCTGCGTGCGTACTCGCCGGTGACCATGGCACGGCTCGTGAACGAGGACATGGAGTACGAGGGCTGTCCCATGCATGCGGGGGACCGTGTGCTCATGGCGTTCCCCGCCGCGAACCGCGACCCCGCCCACTTCGAGAACCCGAACGAGGTGATCATCGACCGTCAGCACAACCGCCACGTGGCGTTCGGTGCGGGTATCCATCGTTGTGTCGGGTCGAACCTCGCGCGCATGGAGATGCGTGTTGCCATCGAGGAGTTCCTCGCACGGGTGCCCGACTTCGAGTTGATCGAGGACGCAGAGGTGACCTGGGCGGGTGGTCAGGTGCGCGGCCCGCGCACGATCCCCGTGCGCATCAACAAGTCAGTCGGTCACTGAGCCGTCACTCGGGTCGGGCAAAGTCGCGGTAGGCCGCGAGTGCGCGCGGACCGTAGACGGTGCCCGGGCCGCCGCTCATGCTGATTGCGATGCCGATGGTCTCGGCGACCTCTTGTTCGGTTGCCCTTGCGAGTGCCGCGCCGCGTGCATGGCTCGCGATGCAGCCGTCGCAGCGCACTGCGATGGCGATGGCAAGCGCGATGAGTTCCTTCGTCTTCTTGTCGACTGCGCCGTCGGCGAACGCCGCCTTGTGCAGCTCGCCGAACCCGGCGTAGACATCGGGGATGAGCGCACGCAGTTCCCGCCCCTCGGCACCGAGCTGCTGGAGAAGACCACGACCGTGATCGTGGGAGTGTTCAGTCATGGGTCAAGTCTGCCCTGCCCGGCGACGATTCAGCGCAGCACCGAGAGAGCGTCGTTGTCGGCGACGCAGTTCAGCGCACGCAGCAGCATGTCGAGAAGAAGCTTCTGGCCGCGCTCGTTCTGTTCCGCGTACCCGCCCATGGTGGTGACCCCGTACGTGACGCAGAAACAAATGCAGATGAGGTACTGGCGCCATGCCTCTGCCCGGTCGATCTCGATGCCGTGGAACTCCAGGCGGTCGAGGTACGTGTCGACCAGTTCACGGTCATGGCCACGTCGCACATCGGTCGCGATGGACTGACTGATGAAGTAGCCGACGTCGTAGATGCCCGAGCCGGTGCCGATGAGCTGGAAGTCGATGACCACCGGGTCCGTGCCGCTGAACATGATGTTGTCGGCGCGGAAGTCGCCGTGGCACATTGTGGTCGGTGTCATCAGGTTGCTGAGCATCCAGGGCACCTTCTCGGCCCAGATGCCGCCGATGTCGCGCACACTCTCGGGCAGCAGGTGTCCTGCGTGCTGTTCGACGCTCGGCCAGCCACCCGTCCACAGCATGGGCAACACCGCGTTGTAGGTGGGGTTGTCGAGCGGCTGGAACGTTGCCTCGAACGACGCGAGCCGGGGGCTGCCCCACCACATCGCGTGGAAGTCGGCGAGTTTCTGCAGGAGGATCTTCGACTCATCGAGCGAGACACCCTCGAGCTGGTTCAGTGCACGCATGTGGCCGATGTCCTCCATGACGATGGTGAAGTCGGTGTTGTCGGTGGCGATCGACTGGCCGAAGCACTTCGCCGTCTTGAAGGGGGCGTCGGGTGCGCACTCCCTGTAGAACACGAGCTCGCGGATGTAGAGAACGAGTGCATCGGCGGTGAACCGCTGCGTCGCATCGTCGGTGGGGTACTTGACCACGATCGACTTCGGCGCCTTCTTTGTGTCTCCCGAATAGGTCGGTGTGACCCGCTGCAGGATGCTGAGGATTCCCACACCCTCGCCGATGCGCTCGGTGGAGACACCGGTGACGGACACTCCGTCCTCCAGGTTGCCGCTGCCGCGCAGCACTCCCTCGACCCACTGCGGCGTGATGTCGCTCTCGGACTTCAGCAGACCGAGCCCTGACTCGATGAGATCGACGATTGCCATTGGTTTCCCCTTCCCGAGAACGCACCCCCCGATGCGTTGCGCCCGACTCTAATACGACCGCCCACCACGGCGGATCCGTGCAGGGCCGTAGTCTGAGCCCATGTCGAAGCTGCGCGTCGGTGTGATCGGCACCGGGATGATGGGGTGCGAACACCTGAGGAACCTGATGGGTCTCGACAATGTCGAGATCACCGCGGTCAGCGACCCGAACGAGGAACCACGCAAGTGGGCGAGGCGGACCCTGGGCGACACCTTCGACGGCGTGACCGCGTACGCACACCACGGGGAACTGCTCGGCTCGGGCCGCGTGGATGCGGTTGTCGTTGCGTCACCCAACTTCACGCACAAGTCGATCCTTGATGACGTGTTCTCGACAGACCTGCCGGTGCTGGTGGAGAAGCCGATGTGCACGACCGTCGACGACTGCGTGCAGGTGGTGCGGGCCCAGCGTGACCGCAGGGCGATGACCTGGGTGGGGCTCGAGTACCGCTACATGGCGCCCATCGCAGAACTGGTGAGCCAGGTGCGCGCCGGGGCAGTCGGCGACCTGAAGATGCTCGCCATCCGGGAGCACCGGTTCCCGTTCCTCGTGAAGGTGGACAACTGGAACAGGTTCAGCCGGAATACGGGCGGCACCCTGGTGGAGAAGTGCTGCCACTTCTTCGACCTGATGAACCTGGTGGTGCAGTCGAGGCCGGTGCGGGTGATGGCGAGCGGCGGACAGGATGTCAACCATCTCGACGAGTACTACGACGGCGAACGCAGCGACATTCTCGACAATGCGTTCGTGATCGTGGACTACGACAACGGTGTGCGCACGATGCTCGATCTCAGCATGTTCGCCGAGGGGTCACGCCATGAGCAGGAGATCTCTGCTGTCGGCACGCGCGGCAAGGTCGAGGCCTTCGTGCCCGGCGACGGGAAGGTGTATGTCGGTGACAGGGCAACCCGTTCGGTCACGGGCATCGACGTGGCAATCGACCCCGATGTTGCGCACGTGGGTTTCCACTTCGGTGCGAGCTTCATCGAGTGCAAGCGATTCGTCGATGCCGTGCTCACGGGGGGTGCCCCCGAGGTCACGGTGGAGGACGGACTGTGGAGTGTGGCGATCGGTGCAGCCGCCCACAGATCGATCGACGAGGGACGCGCGGTCGACCTTGCCGAGTTCGGTCTCAGCTAGCGGGAGCCTTGTCCCCGCCGTTGCCTCGTCGGCACTTCTGCGAGCAATAGCGCACGTTCTCCCAGTCGCGGGCCCACTTCCTGCGCCATTCGAACGGCCGGTTGCAGGCCGCACACATGCGCGGCTCGTGGCCGTTCTTCGATCTCGGGACGCGCGTCACGCTCCACAGCGTAGGCAGTTGATTCGGGCGACCGATACGGTGACCATGTGAGTGACCTTGTGCTTGTCGTCAACGTGCTTGCCACGTGGACCATGGTCGGTGTCATCTGGTTCGTGCAGGTCGTGCACTACCCGTTGCTGTCCGTTGTGCCGGTGGAATCGGCTGCCGGGGTTGCAGTCGAGCACCAGCGACGCACCGGGTGGGTCGTGATGCTGCCGATGGCGCTCGAGGGGGTCACCACATTGATGTTGCTCGCGATGGTCCCCGTAGGTGTCGCGTGGTTCGTTCCTTGGCTCGCGGGTGTTCCCCTGGCGGTCGCACTCGGCGCGACGGTGCTGTTGTCGGTGCCGCGGCACGCACGCATGGCGGCGAACCCCGACGCGACCGTGGGGCGCGAGCTCGTGACCACGAACTGGGTGCGCACGGTTGCATGGACCCTGCGGGGATTGATCGTTGCCGCCATGGTGGTCGCCACGCTGGCGGAGCGGGCATGAACCGCGCGTTCGTCGACAGGGCACTCGATGCCGCGGTTGTGCCCGGCTTCTCGCGCATCGGTTATGCGGTTCGGTCGCGGATCGAGCACTGGCAGCCGGTGTCCTCGATGGACCTGAGCGGAAAGACGGTGGTGGTCACCGGCCCCACGTCGGGGCTCGGTGCCGAGACGGCCCGCTTGCTGGCGCCCACGGGTGCGCGGCTGGTGCTCGTCGCGCGCAACCCGCAGAAGTGCGAGGCGATCGCGGCCGAGCTGAGGGCCATTGCACCGTCGTGTGACCCGGTCGTGGTGTGCGCAGAGATGGGCGATCTCGATTCGGTCGCCCGCGCATCGCACGAGCTCGCGGCAATGTTCCCGCGCATCGATGTTCTCGTGCACAACGCAGGCGCACTCCTGCAGAGCCGTGAGGTGTCTGCCCAGGGCATCGAGCAGACCATCGCATCGCATGTGGTCGGTCCGTTCCTCATGACCACGTTGCTGCGCAGTTCGCTGCGCGCCGCGAACGGTCGCGTGGTCACGGTCTCATCCGGGGGAATGTATGCCGCGGCTCTCCCGCAACTGCACGAGGGCGAGAGTCTCGAGCTGGCGTCGTACAACGGGTCGCGTCAGTACGCGACGGCAAAGCGCGCCCAGGTCACGCTGAACCGCGAATGGGCACGACAGGAGCCGAACATCGAGTTCGTGGCGATGCACCCGGGCTGGGCCGACACCCCTGGTGTGAAGGACTCGATCCCCCTGTTCCGGCTCGCGACACGGCCGATCCTGCGCACAGCGGGGCAGGGCGCCGACACGATCGCATGGCTGGCGGCCGTTCGCCCGTTGCCGGGGGTGTCGGGCACGTTCTGGTGCGACCGTGCGGTGCGTGACCTGCACAAGGCACCGTCCACCCGTGGCTCCGACAACGAGGCAGCAACACGTGCCCTGTGGCAGTGGTGCACCGAGCGCATCGCGCCCTACGTCAACGAAGCGTGATCAGGGCTGCACGCACCGGTTGGTGGTGGTGCCCACACCGTCGACTGTCGACACCAGCACGTCGCCGGGCTTCAGGAACACCGGAGGCTTGCGGCTGACGCCGACGCCGCCAGGCGTGCCGGTGAAGATCACGTCGCCGGGGAGCAGCTGCACGATCCCCGACAGGTACGACACGATGGCGGGAACATCGAAGATCAGGTCGTCGGTGCTGGTGTCCTGCACCACCTCGCCGTTCAGCGTGCATGTCATATGGAGCGCATCGCGGTCAGCAAGGTCGCGTGCATCGACCAGCCACGGCCCGAAGGGCGAGTAGTTCTCGCGGCTCTTGCCGAGACTGAACTGCGGGGGCTTGCTCGCGAACTGCAGTGCGCGGTCGGAGATGTCCTGTCCCACCGCCACGCCGGCCACGTGGTCCCATGCGTGCTCCGGCGCGATGTTGCGGCCGCCGGTCGAGATCACGACAACGAGTTCGGCCTCCCAGTCGACCATGGACCCGTGGACCGGGACATCTGCATTGCCGTGGGCAATCGAAGAGGAGAACTTGGTGAACGTGAGTGGAGTGGAGGGGATCTCCATTCCGCTCTCCTCTGCGTGCGTGCGGTAGTTGAGCCCAATACCGAACACCTGCGTGGGCCAGGGCGACGGTGCATCGAGTTCGTTCACTTCGCACGGTGTGCCGGTGCCGGTGAAGGTGGCGGCAAAGTCGCGCACCTCGTTCCACCGCCGGAAGGCATCGATGGGTTCCGACGTGAAGGCGCCGTTGCTCGCCTCGGCGAGATCGACGAGGTGGTTGTCGGGGCCGACCACGAACTGGGCTCGGCCGTTCCTGCAGGCGAAACGAAAGGTCATGGCAGGCACTATAGTCGGGTTTAGTCACTTGACTAAACCCTGCCGGGCCGCATGGCCCTGGCCGGCCCACACAGAAACAAGAGAGCCATGGCATCACCCATCAAGTTCGCCCACGTTGTCCTGAAGACCTCACGCTTCACCGAGATGCTCGACTGGTGGAAGCACTTTCTCGAGGGCGAGGCACGCCACGAGAACGAGTTCATCTCGTTCATCTCGTACGACGACGAGCATCACCGGATCGCGATCGTGAACTTCCCGAACCTCGAGGACCGCGCTGCCAACTCGTGCGGAACCGAGCACTTTGCCTTCACGTACGCGAGCCTCGATGATCTGTTCGGCCAGTACGAGCGCATGAAGGCGCGCGGAGTGACCCCGTACTGGACCATCAACCACGGAATGACACTGTCGGCGTACTACCGCGACCCGGACGGCAACCAGGTGGAGACCCAGTTCGACTCGATGACGATGGACGAAGCCGATGCGTTCATGGCCGGGCCTCTCTTCGCTGCGAACCCGATCGGCATCAACGTCGACTTCGGGACGTTGATCGAGCGCTACCGCAGCGGGGCAACCGTCGCATCGATCACCGACTACGCGACCGCCGGCAAGTGATCACCCACGACGACAAGCCGGTGCGCACGCGCGTCGACACGGAGGAAAAACTCATTGTCGCCACGGCGGAACTGCTCGGCGAGGTCGGGCCGAACTCGCTCAGCATCAGGGCGATCGCCGAGCGCGCGGGAGTGAACCACGGGCTCGTGCATCATTACTTCGGCGGCAAGGATGCGCTGCTGCAGGCGGCAATGGAACGCCTGGTGCACCGGCACCACGAATATGCGATGCAGCAGTCGAACACGCAACCGCTGCCGGCGCCCTTTGCGTTGCTGGGCGACCCCACCTACCTGCGGGCAGTCGTGCGCGCGGTGCTCGATGACCAGATGTCGCTGGCAGGCACCGAGATCACCGAGGGCGTCTCCGTTCCGCGCAACGCGCTGGAGCATGTTGCGCGCGAACGCGGCGAGCAGACGCCGTCGGTCGAGCTGAAGGCGATGGTCGGTCTGGCGATGGCAGCTGAGATGGGGTGGGCCGCACTCGAGCCGTTCATCTTCTCCGTGGTCGATGCCGACTCTGCCGACGAACAGGAACTGGTGAGGAGTGCCGCACGGCGCCTCCGCAACCAGATGGTGAAGAACATGCTGGAGAGCAATGGTTGACGTCACCATCCTCGGGGGCGGTCCGGTGGGGTGCTTCCTCTCCGTGGTGCTGTCCGACATGGGCGTGTCGAACGTGGTGATCGACCGCGACCTGGTGCCGTACCGGTTGCCGCGTGCCATCGTGATGGACGACGAGATCCAGCGTGCGTTCCACGACCACGGGATGGGCGACTGGCTGCGTGCCCACACCGAGCCGCTCGGCCGCGGGGATTTCGTCGGCCCGGACAACGAAGTGGTGATCGGCTCTGACATTCCGCCTCTCGGTCTGCAGGGCGTGCCGCCGGTGGTCACGCACTACCAGCCGGAACTCGACACGATGCTGCGTGCAGAGGCGGAAAGGCGCGGCTCGACAGTGCTGTGGGGGCGCACTGCCGTTGACATGGTCGACACGGGCGCGCTCGTGCGCACCACTCTCGATGACGGCCGTGTGGTCGAGTCTCGTTGGTACGTGGGGTGCGACGGTGCGAGCAGCTGGACCCGCAAGAAGACCGGCCTGCGCCTGGAGGACCTGCGTTTCGACCAGGAGTGGCTGGTTGTCGATGCCGAATTGCACGAGGGTGCATCGGTCGACCTGCCCGTCGGCGTGCGTCAGTACTGCCACACCGACCGACCGTTCACCTACGTGCAGGGAGTACGGCGCTTCCGCCGGTGGGAGTTCCAGGTGCAGGAGCACGAGGACGCCGACGCGCTCAACACCGAAGAGGGACTGTGGGGTCTTCTCGCCGGGATGATCTCGCCGGAGAACGCGCGGCTCGTGCGCAGTGCGGTGTACCGGTTCCATGCGGTGGTCGCGCCGCAGATGCGCACGGGCAACGTCTTCCTTGCGGGTGATTCTGCGCACCAGACACCGCCGTTCGCAGGGCAGGGCCTGAACTCGGGCATGCGCGATGCCCTGAATCTCGCATGGAAGATGTCGTTCGTGGTCAGGGGGCTCGCGACCGAGGGGATACTCGACACCTACACGCAGGAGCGCGTGCCGCACGTGCGCAGCACCATCGCCCACGCAGTCGACATGGGAAGACTCATCGACCAGCTGGGCGGGCGCGTGAGCCACGGTGTCGACATCGAGAGCGGGTACGGCGGGTCGCGGCCGAGTCCGTTCCTCGAGTCGGGCATCGTGACGGGCAGCGACCCGCGTGTCGGTCATCAGTTCTGGTACCACCCCGACGTGTCACGTGCGTTGCGTGCCGACGGCGCGTCAATGTCCGTGGTCGCAGCGACAGAGATCGGCGTTCCCGACGAACTTCTCCGCGTCGGTGCCCGCTTGGTTGTCGCCCCCGATGCGGTGCCCGGCTCGTACGCAGTGGTGGTGCGCCCCGATCGTTACGTGGCCGCAGTTGCATCCGACGCTGACGAACTTGCTGACCATGCGAAGCAACTCGCACGGATGATGTGACGGGCAGCCCGCGGTGGTGCGGGCATGGTAGAAAATCACCGTGCCAGACGAACAGCCGCCCCGATTCGCGACCCGGCCTGAGGTCAACGAGAAACACGACTGCATGTCGTGCGGCTCGCACCTGGCGACTGCGTGGAGCACCCCCGAGGGGAAGGCGTGGCTGTGCCGCGAGTGCGCAACTCTGCACGGGCTCGGTTGCCCGTGACGATCTAGGCGAGAACCCTGCGCAGGCCCTTGGTGGCGGCGTCGCCGACCTTGTTGAACACGACACCGAGAACAAGGTTCATCGGTGACACGATCCAGTTCGCCGTGAGGATGGCGTCGTAGGTCACGTCGCACCCGTCTGCTGTTGGGGTCACCGTGATCCTGTCGATCGACGTGAAGAGGGTGTTGCGCCCCTTGACAAGCACGTTCGAGAACTCGTCGTACTCGACGGTGTCGTAGCGCAGCACCGATGGGCGGCCGCCGGGACCGCGCACGGTGATGTCGAACTTCGCGTGCAGACCCGCGCCGTTCCCCTCGATCTGCTCGACCTTGGTGATGTTGCGGTCCCATTCGCCGAAGTTGCGCAGGTCCGACATGTAACGGAATGCCTCTTCCGGTGACTTGCTGCTGTGGATTGTGGTGACGTAACGGGCCATGAGTGTGACGGTATCGGCACCTGCATCGGGTTGCTCGCAGGCCCTGTGGTCGTAGCGTGAGCATCGTGATGGAGGAATGTCCCGCACCTGTCCGCAGGGCGATCATGGTGCAGCAATGGCGCGACCTTGCCTATGTGCACTGGCGCTACGACGCCGCCGAGGTGCAGGCGTTGCTGCCCGCGGGTCTGCAGGTCGACACCTTCGACGGGTCTGCATGGGTTGGCCTGATCCCGTTCTCCATGCGCAACATCGGCCTACCGCGCACGCCTGCAGTGCCGTATCTCGGTTCGTTCCCCGAGGTGAACGTGCGTACCTACGTGCGTCACAACGGGGTCCCGGGTGTGTGGTTCTTCTCTCTCGACATCAACCGACTGGTCCCGGCGGTCGTCGCGCGCACCACTTACTTCCTGCCGTACTGCTGGGGCCGTGCGCGCAACGAGCGAACCGGTGATTCGCTCGTCACGTCGGTCAACAGGCGGTGGCCGTCACGTGCATCCACCGACATTCGTGTGTCGATCGGTGATGCGATCGAGCAGCCCGACGACCTGTCGGTGTTCCTGTCTGCGCGATGGGGCCTCTACTCGAGGGGGTTGCGCGGTGCGCTCAGGTACGCACCGGTCGAGCACGAGAAGTGGCCTCTGCACGGCGCGTCACTTGAGTCTCTCGACGACTCGTTGGTGACAGCAGCCGGGCTCAGCACGCCGGTCGGCGACCCGCACGTGATGTTCTCGCCGGGTGTGTCCGTGCGCATCGGTCTGCCGCACACGGTGTCGCGCGGGCGCTAGCGCCGTCGTGGCCGCGCCGCAGGCATCCAGTTCTCACCTGCGGTCACGTTGATCTCGTCCACGTAGCGCTGCCCGACCGGCTCGATGATGTCCAGGAACCCGAGCGTGTTCTCCTCGCCGAACTCACGCCACACGAGCATGTTCAGTTCGTCGGTCCTGTCCTCGAGTCGCTGGCGGTACGCGACACCCTCGTCGTTCACCACGCCGTCAGTCACGTACCCGCGCTGTTCGAGATTCGCGAGTGCCTCGGCAATGGATGCATCGTCTGCACCGCGGCTGCGCGGGATCCATTCCTTCGGGTACCCCATCCATGCGTCGTGCAGCAGACCTGCCTCGACCACGCCGATGTCCTCCGACACGAGAATGCCGAAGTGTGTGTCGCCTCTCCACTCACGCAACGTG
The DNA here is from genome assembly GCA_964513585.1 of uncultured Bifidobacterium sp. GTDB lineage: Bacteria > Actinomycetota > Acidimicrobiia > Acidimicrobiales > Ilumatobacteraceae > UBA2093. The sequence goes on from CAZENK010000022.1 coordinate 11,599, forward strand.
TTCAGGGCGTTCCATGCACTTGTCACGGGGTCCTGCGGCCGGGGCCACGACTTGTGTGCCGCAAAGAGCACGCGGCCCGATGCAGGTACGGCATCGACCACCCGCCACAGGTCCTCTGCCAATGCCCCGAGTGGTTCGTTCACCTGCGGAGTCATGCGCGCCAGTCCTGCGGCCACTGCTTCGTCGCGTGCTCTCGACACTGCGTGCCAGTCGTCGGTGTGCCGTGCGGTGTGGTTCCATGCGCCATGAACGAAGTCGCGGTGGATCGTGTAGAAGGCAGCGAACAAGGCCTCGGGCCCGGCGGGGCACAGGGGCGCACCGCGGTTCACTATGTAGTGGCCAATGCCGCCCGGCACACCGAGCGCCTCGAGGTTGTCCTTCGCGCCCGGGTCCCAGAAGATCCAGCCGATCAATTGGTGCGAGGCGAGCGATGCACGACGAGTGAGATCAAGCCAATCGGTCATGATGGCGACCCTAGCCAGCGGGAGCCGAGTCGCTAACGAGTGGGGAGTATTCGGTCACCGACAAGACCGGAGAGGGCATCGTGGATCTCGTCGGTGCCGTGGTGCGGCACGTCGTCGAGTCGACCGAGGTACGTGATCGACACTTCGCCGTTCTCCACCGCACCACCATCGGTGTGGACCTCCATCCGGTTCGTCTCCCCGTACTGCATGCGCACGTAGTACGAGCCGGTGTGGCCTTCCTTGGGTTCCATGTTCGCGTTCACCATCGCACGGGGGACGATGGTGCCGACAGTCGTGCGTCGCCATCCCGCCATGTCCTGCAGTTCGAGGTTGGGAACATTGATGTTTATGACCACGGGTTCGGCCGGGGTGTTCGCAAGGTAACCCTGCACCACTCGTGCGGCGACCTCGGCTGCCGAGTGCCACTTCTGGCCCTTGACCGCGTCGTCCCAGCCCTGTCCTTCGATTCCGAATCCCGTGACAGCCTGGCTCACGGCGATGCCGGAGATGCCGCCGTTGCGCGCGGTGATTGCTGCACCCACTGTGCCCGAGTGGTACACCGACCGGCCCACGTTGGCGCCCGGGTTGATGCCCGACACGACAAGGTCGAACGGGTCGCCGTACAGACCGAGCCGCGCGAAGAAGACACACAGAGCCGGCGGACCACTGACGGCCCATGCCGTGTCGATGCCGTCGATGCGGCGCTCGTGAACCTCGGGCTGGATGAGATGCAACGCGCCGATCGCTGCGCCGGCGCCCGAGTACTCCGTGTCGGGTGCGGCGATGACCACCTCACCGAACGGCTTCATTGCGCGGGCGAGCACGTGCAGGCCCACCGAGTCGATGCCGTCGTCGTTTGTCACCAGGATTCTCATGGCACCATCTTGCCCGACCCGGGTGAACGGGGCCCGACGGGCAGGTGACACCCGGGCGGATTCCCGGACAAACAGCGCGGTTACCCGGACACACGCGACGGCGCCACGCACCAGGCCGACGCACCGCTGCGGTGCCGCGCAGCAACGCCCGTCGCGATGATGACCGCACACGCCGGCAGTGATGCGACCAGTGCGATCATGCGGTCACGCATGGTTGCATCGAAGCCGAACACACCGCTGACCGGCGGCACAAGGAAACAGAGCGCCGACACGACGGCCGCCGAGACGACGAGGACGATCCGCCAGCCGCGCAACGGGGTTGCAGCACCCGCGAGCAGGGCCAGAAAACACACGAACGCCGTGAGTGACGCTGCAGTACCGGTGCTGTCGCCCGACAGGTGGTGCGAAGCGACGACACTGACCCCGATCACCGCACCGACCGGCCATGACCGTGTGACGATGCGACGGAGGAATCCCGGGGTGAACCTGCGGTTGTTCGCACCGAGCGCCAGGAAGAACGCGGGGACCCCGACCGTGACGGACGAGAGCAGAGTCATCTGTCTGGGTTGGATGGGGAAGGCCCATCCGAGTGCGGCGCCGCACACAATCGCGACGAAGCTCATCGAGTTCTTCGCCATGAAGAGTTGTGCGACCCGTTCCACGTTCCCGATCACGCGGCGACCCTCTGCCAGCACGGCGGGCAGTGAGTCGAAGGAGTCGTCGAGCAGCACGCACTGGGCGATGGCTCTCGTCGCGGGCACTGCCGCCCCCATCGCGATGCCGAGGTCGGCGTGCTTCAGGGCGAGCACATCGTTCACGCCGTCACCCGTCATCGCAACGACATGACCGTCCGCCTGCAGTGCACGCACCATGTCGCGTTTCTGCTCCGGGGTGACCCTGCCGAACACGTGTGCCGTGCGCACCGCCGCCGCCATCTCGTCGTTCCCCACCAGGCGAGCATCAACTGCACCGGTGTGTGCCAACCCTGCGTCACGTGCGATCGCCTCGACCGTGTGCGGATTGTCGCCCGACATCACGATGATGCGCACACCCTGTGCCGCAAAGTGCGCCAGTGTTTCGCGCACGTGCGGTCGGGTTCTTTCCCGCAGCGACACGATTGCCACTGCGCGCAGGTCGTCGGGCAGTGTGCGTGACACCGGCCAGGTTGCCGACCGGCACAGCAACAACACCCTGAGGCCGCTCCGTGCCATGTCGCCCACACGATCGGTCAGCAGCTGATCATCAGGCGAGAGAATCTCGGGGGCGCCGAGGAACCATGCGCCGTCGGACCCGCAATCGACCGCCTTCCACTTTCGGGTCGAGTCGAACGGGATCGAATCCTGTGCGGCCCACCGTGGTGGGCCTGGGTGGGCACGAGCGACAGCCCGCATGGTCGAGTTTGCATCAGCGTCGCCCGAGAGCAGGGTCAGTGCCTCGCACACCTCGGCACGCAGGTCGGGCACAAGGAACTCGCATGATTCGTACTCGATCTCGCCGGTGGTGAGCGTGCCGGTCTTGTCCAGGCACACCACTGTGACCCGTGCGAGCACCTCGACCGCCGGGAGCTCCTGCACGAGAACGTTCCTTCGGCCGAGTGTGACTGCAGCACTCAGGAAGGTGAGGGTCGAGAGCAGCACGAGACCCTCGGGGATGATGCCCACCAGCCCCGAGACAGAGGCAAGGGTGTCCTTGCGCAGGGTTCCGTGGTCGCGCGTGCGCACGAGCGACAGCACCTGCAACGGCACCGCCAGCAGAGCAATCCACGTGACCCACACAAGAATGCGGTTCAGGCTGTGTTCGATCTCTGATGTGGTCCGCCGGTGGGCGCGTGCCTCGGTCGTCAACCGGTTGACGGTTGCCGACTCACCCACTGTTGTCGCCACGAACGACCCGCTTCCGGCAGTGACATGGGTGCCGGAGAGCATGGGTTCGCCCGCGTGTCTTGCGACCGGGTCGCTCTCGCCGGTCAGGTTCGACTCATTCACCTCAAGATTGTCGGAGACCACGACGCTGCCGTCGGCCGGAACCACATCACCGGCGCGGAGCAGCACCAGGTCATCGAGGACGATGCCGGCAGTCTCGATGGTGACAACAGTGCCGTCACGAACCACGCGCGACACCGGGGCATGCGCGAACGACAGTTCATCGAGTTTCTTCTTCGCGCGCATCTCCTGCGTGATGCCGATGACGGCATTGGTCACCACGACTATGCCGAAGAGCCCGTCGACGGGCGATCGCGCGACAAGCACGACAACAAAGAGAAACCCGAGCATCAGGTTGAACCGTGTGAGCAGGTTTGCCCGCACAATCTCCGCAGTGCTGCGCGACGTGGTGACGCGGCGGGTGTTGGTCAGACCGGCCGCAGTCCGCGCCTTCACATCGGCGGCGGAGAGGCCATCCACACCATGCACGGGCTCACGGTACTGAGCGGTGAACGGTTGCTGCGGGGGACGATTGTCCCCGCGTGCATGGTGCAATCAACCGTGCATCACGCGATCAGCCCTGTGTCACGTGATCGACAGCAGAGATGTGTCAGTCGATGACGCCCTGTGCGCGCAGGCGGTTCGAGATGTCACTGCACTCGATGCAGACACTCTCGGGGATGACACCGATGTGCATGAGACCGGCGAACATCTTGCAGCCGATGCAGAAGCCGAACGCCGCCTCGAGAAACGCCGGGCCGGCGAGTGCGGCAGCCACCCAACGCGATGCCGTGGTGAGATCGAGGAGGAACAACACCGATGCGGTGATGCTGAACAGCGCACCGATCGCCTGGGCGAACCGTTTCGGCGGGCCCGGCACGATGCGGTGCGGGCCACGCAGCCGGGGCGTGATCACCTGTGTGGCGAGACGCGCCAGCGGGCTGAACGTGGGGCCGGCGATCACGCGTGCCACGAAACCGAACGTGAGCGGCACCAGGATCCATGCCCATCCGGTCACGGCGTAACCGGCGGCCATCGCCACCGCACCTGTCGCGACGATGCGCGCGGAGGTGTCGTTCACCTCGGCCGGAAAGTTGAGCAATTTGGTCACCTTTTCAGCCTAGGCAGTCCGTGGGGCCTTGCCACCACCCCGAATCTCGGTTGGGAAGGGACAAGTGGCCATCACATAGGGTGACGCCATGGATTTTGCATACCCACCCGAGGCCGATGCCTACCGCGCGAAAGTTCGCTCCTTTCTTGATGCCAACCTCCCGAAGGACTGGAAGGGAATCGGCGCGCTTAATCATGCAGACGCAGCCGAGTTCACCGAGAAGTGGCGCGAGAAGCTGCGCGACAACGACTTCCTCGCCGTCACATGGCCGAAGGAGTACGGCGGTGCCGGTCTCGGTCACCTCGAGGAACTGGTTGTGGCAGAGGAGTTCGCGCGTGCCGGTGTGCCGAACGGCGGACCGAATGATGCATTCGGCATCGGCATGCTGGGCAACACGATCATCGCAGTCGGCACCGAAGAGCAGAAGAAGCACTTCCTCCCTCGCGTGCTCTCGGGCGAGGACCGCTGGTGCCAGGGGTACTCGGAGCCGGCTGCCGGCTCGGACCTCGGCAACCTCGGCTGCCGTGCCGTGCTCGACGGCGACGAGTGGATCATCAACGGCCAGAAGATCTGGACATCGGCGGGGCATCTCGCCAACCACATCTTCGTCCTTGCGCGCACAGCGCCGGACGAAGTGAAGCACCGTGGCATCACCTTCCTGCTCGTTGACATGCGCCAGCCCGGTGTCGAGGTGCGGCCCATCAAGATGATGTCGGGTGACTCGGAGTTCAACGAGGTGTTCTTCACCGACGCACGCTGCCCGAAGGAGAACGTGGTCGGCGAGGTGAACGGCGGCTGGATGGTCGCCATGACCCTTCTCGGCAACGAGCGCGGCGCAAGTGCCGCCGTGAACAGCATCTCGTTCCGTGGAGAGCTCGACAAGCTCACAGCACTCGCGCAGCAGAAGGGTCTCACCGCCGACCCGCACATCCGTCAGCGCCTGGCGAAGGCACACTCCAAGGTCGAGATCATGCGCTACCTGGGGTACCGCGTGCTGACCGCGTTCATGACCGGCGGTCGCCCGGGTGCCGATGCATCGATCGGCAAGCTCTGGTGGTCCGAGTACCACAAGGAGGTCACCGAGCTGGCGGTCGATGTGCTGGGTGCCGATGCACTGGTGCCGGTCGGTCAGACACCGCACACCGCATTCACCACCGACTCGCCGGGATCACCGAACGACTCGGCCAACTGGGTGGGCGTCTTCCTGAACGCGCGCGCCGGCACGATCTATGCGGGCACCAGCCAGGTACAGCGGGGCATCGTGGGCGAGCAGGTTCTCGGTCTGCCGAAGGAGCCGCGCGCAGACGGTGGCCCGTGGAAGTCAATCCCGGGTCACGGCTGATTTCTCTCAGAGACTGACCGTGCGGTTGATGACCGCTTCGGCCATCTCCACGATGTCCTTGTCGTGGGCGATGCTCGCGTCGCGCAGTTTCCAGAACGCTTCCATCATCGAGATGCCGTGACGTTCGCTGAGCACGCCCTTGGCCTGTTCGAGGGTGTTGCGCCCCTCGAGGGCGGCCCGCAACTTGCGCGCAACAAGCAGGCGGTCCTGTTGCATGTCGGCCTGCAGGAACGACAGGGTGGCCGCATCGGCGAGCGACTGTGCCGTGGCGATCTGGTCACTGGTGAGAGGCGCGACTGAGAACAGGTTGAGTGCGCCGACTACCGACCCCTGTGCGTGCAACGGCAGCGCGTACACCGACGAGAAGTTCTCGGACGACGCCAGTTCCGAGAACCGTGGCCACCGGGTGTCGGTGGCAATGTCGTCGCAGACGATCGCAGTGTTCGACTTGCAGCAGTCGCGGCACGGACCCTCGTCGTTCTGTGTCTGGATCAGGTCGAGCAGCTTCGCGGCATGACTCGACGATCCGATCACATGGAGCATCTGTGCATCGTCGATGAGCAGGATCCCTGCGGCTTCCACCGGCAGAAGGGTCACGCACTGGCTCGCGAGCACGGAGAACACATTGACCACACTGGCGCCGTGCGTGGCCATCTGGCCCACGTCGACGAGGGTGGAAGCGAGGCCGACCGAGACGTCGTTGTCGTCGGCAGGGGGGCTGTGGTCCGGTGTTGCCATTTCTTTCCTATTTCTCGATTGTTTCTTCTCGGGAGATGATTGACCGGGCCACGTCGACCAGGCGGCGCTGGGTCGAAAAGGCCGTGCTGCGCAGGCGCACCATGGCCTCCAGGATGGGGACCGAGAGTTGCTCGGACACCATGCCGGCCGCCTGCTGAACGAGCGAGTGTTGCTGCACATCTTGCCCCAACTCGGCAAGCGCTGCGTCGAGGGACACCCCGGCCAGGTCGTTCAGGATCGCCTCGAGCGCGATGTCTGCAATCAAGCCGCCGTCGAGGTACTCGCCGGGCGTGGGGGAATGTGGTGTTGTCCAGTACGCGGTGATTGCCCCCAGGCGCACCGCACCCGAGTGGATGGGGAAGCAGAGAACAGCCCGCACGCCTGCCTTGGCTGCCTCGTCGCAGAACACGGGCCATCTCTCCCGTTCGATGACGCCGTGGGTGTCGGCCAGGATCATCGGCGTTGATTGCCTGATTGCAGACACCGTGGGGCCGTCGCCCAGCACCATCTGGCGTTCGTCCATCTCCGAGGTGAAGGACGAACCACCGGGGATTGTGCTGATGTTGGAGCCCATGCTCAGCACCAGGGAGCAGATGTGCGCATTCAACAACGTGGCGGCAAGGGAGCTGATTCTTTCCCCGAGGCCCCGGGACTCCACATCGGCGTACAAAGTGCGTGCGAGTTCCGTTCTCCGGTCAACGGTCACGGTGCAGCCCTCATCAGGCATGAAACCTACCTGTGACAGTCTGCTGACCTGCGACTGTGCTCATGACGAAGTACTGGAATTACCCTGACAAGAGACAAATGAGCGGGGGCATCATGAGCAAGCACGAAGAAGTTCGCATCGGCGCGACCATGGCGGAGAACACGCCGGTGTACCCACCGTTGCCGTCTGCACCGGAGGGATCACCGAACATCGTGTTCTGTGTGTTCGACGACGTGGGGTTCTCGGACTTCGGTTGTTACGGAAGCGAGATCCGCACGCCGAACATCGATCGTCTCGCCGCAGGTGGCTTGCGCTACACGAACTTCCACACCACATCACTGTGCTCGCCCACGCGGGCCTCGTTGCTGACGGGAATGAACCACCACGCAGTGGGAATGGGATCACTCGCCAACTACGACTACGGCTTCGACGGGTATCGCGGCCACATCCGCAAGGATGCCGCCTTGCTGCCCGAGGTGCTGCGGCCTCTCGGGTTCAACTCGTGGGCGGTGGGCAAGTGGCATCTCACGCCGATGCACCACATCGGCCCCGCCGGCCCGTTCGACCTGTGGCCCACCCAGCGCGGCTTCGACCGCTACTACGGGTTCATGGACGGCGCGATGAACCAGTGGGATCCGTTCCTCACCGAGGACAACCACCACATCCCGAAACCCGACAGGGAGGGGTACCACCTGACGGAAGACCTGGTCGACAAGTCGATCTCGTTGATCGTCAACCAGAAAAGTCTCGCCCCGACCAAGCCGTTCTTCCTCTATCTGGCCTTCGGTGCGGGCCACTCGCCGCATCATGTGCGCAAGGAACTGATCGATGAGTACGTGCCGGTGTTCGAGAAGGGGTGGGATGCCACGCGCGACGAGCGATTTGCGCAGCAGAAGGCGATGGGTCTGGTGCCCGCGGACACCGAGCTGCCGCCACGCAACCCCGGCGTGCGCGCGTGGGACGAGTTGTCAGCCGACGAGCGTCGGCTCTACGTGAGGTTCCAGGCGGCGTATGCAGCGATGCTCACGCACACCGACGAACAGATCGGGCGACTCATTGCGACCCTCGAGATGGTCGGGCAGCTGACCAACACCATCTTCATGGTGATGAGCGACAACGGTGCATCACAGGAGGGCACACCGAACGGCACCCTGAACCAGGGCCGCTACTTCGAGCGCACGAAGTTCGATCTGGGCGAGACCCTGCGGTACATCGACGAGATCGGCGAGACCCAGTGGTTCAACAACTACCCGCTCGGGTGGGCGATGGCGGGCAACACGCCCTGCAAGTTCTACAAGCAGAACACGCACGGGGGCGGCGTGCGCGACCCGCTCGTGCTGCACTGGCCCGACGGTTTCCCGGCCGGGTCCGCGGGAACCCTGCGCCACCAGTTCCACCATGTGTCGGACCTCGCGCCGACCATGCTCGAGGTCATCGGCACCGACAAGCCCGAGGTGATGGGCGGCGTGCAGCAGATGAAGATGCACGGCACATCGATGAAGTACACGTTCGACGGTGCTGCCGAGCCCACGCGCAAGCCGGTGCAGCACTTCGAGATGCTCGGTCACCGCGGGATCGTGAAGGACGGCTGGAAGGCCGTTGCGATGCACAAGTACCGCACGCCGTTGAGCGAGGACCAGTGGGAGCTGTACAACCTCGACAACGACTTCTCCGAGGCCCATGACCTGGCCGAGCAGCATCCCGACAAGCTGCGCGAGTTGATCAACGCCTGGTGGGAAGAGGCCGAGAAGTACGACGTGCTGCCGATCGAGGACGGCATGCGGTCGCCGAACAAGCGTCCCCCGGTGCGTCTCTTCCGCTTGTGGCCCGGCACCGAACGAGTGCCCTCGGACAACTCGCCGCAGTTGATGAACACGAGCCATCGCATCACCGCTCACATCGTGGTGCCGGAGGGAGGCTGCGAGGGTGTGATCATCAAGGACGGCGACCAGTGGGGCGGCTACAGCATGTTCGTGCAGGACGGCGAGGTCTGTTTCCGCTATCACTTCCCGCAGGAGCCGCACGACATCCGCACGAAGGTGGCGCTGACGCCCGGGCCGCACACGGTGGAGTGGGAGTTCACGAAGACCACCCGCATCGGCGGCGTGGGCGTGCTGTCGTTCGACGATGTGAAGATCGGCGAGGTGGAGATCCCCCAGATGATCCGCGGCTGGATGCCGTTCAACGGGATGGATGTGGGTTGCGACAACGGGTCGCGGGTCTCCCCGGCATACGTGTCCCCCTTCAGGTTCACGGGCGAGATCAAGTACGTGGATGTCGAGCTCCTGAGCAACACGCCGGGGCCCGATGCAAAGGTGCATCACGACGCCGAGATGGGCAAGCAGTGAACGCTTCCACGTGGCATCGTTAGAGTGACCACAATGAAGCGTCGATTCATCCTGGTTTTCTCTCTGATCGCGACACTGTTCGTGGTGCCGTTTGCGCCCCCGGCATCACCTGTGTCGGCAAACCCGGTGGGCGTGTTCATCAGCAACACGTCGTTGTCCACGAACAAGGGGCTGGCGTTCTGCACGCCCGAGATGACGAAGGGATGCATCGAGTCAATGAGCATTGACGGGGTCGCCCTGACCCCGGTCGCGATGCCTCACCAGGCGACATACGGGGTCGGGGGCGGCCTGTACGGCGGACCGTGCCGCTTTGTCGACACGAGTGTCCACCAGTGCGAGTACCCCTACATGGTGATCTGGCCCGTGCGCCCGACGGGGTCCTACGGCAACGTGGTCGTGAACTTCCGTCGACAGGCGGGTGAGCATCCTGCCTCTGCGGTCAACGCCGTGATCGTCAACGGTTCCCTGCAGTCCTTCACCCCGGCTGCCCCCGGTCTTCGCGATGTGGCGACGATCTCGGCCAACACCGCCGAGATCCATGAGGCGTCCAGCGGTTTCTGTTTGGGATGGGTCGTGGAGATCGACGGTTGCACGGTAGGCGAGGTGGCTACACGCAAGGTCACGAACAGGGTCTCCATGCTCCTCCTGCCAGCGATGCGCAGTTCTGTCGTTCCTCCGGACTTCGTGGACGACACGTGCAGGGCGATCAACCCGTCGAACAACTGCGTCATCAACGTGTTCGACGAGAAGAGCCGCGGTGGCTGGGTCGACACCGATGCATCGGTGTTCGGCCTCACGTCGACCGACAGGTTCACGGGTGCGGCACAGCTGAAGATCGCGGGCCCGCACTACAAGGCACCGGTGAACGGTGTCAGTGAGCAGAACCTCTCCTACTTCCGCATGTACATGCCGAGGGCCTACCTGGATGCGTCCTTCGGTCTTGCACCCCCCGAGGCGAACGCAACGACCCTGCCGGTGAAGCGCACGGCGACCAACGGCTCGACGGTTCCCGTCACGCAGTACCTGCCGAGTGCGGACGGCCTGCTCGTTTCCTCGACCGGAATCGGTTTCTCGATACCCACCATGTCCGTGCAGCGCGTTCTCACGGTGCGGCGCAACCAGCGGATCACGGCGACAACGATCCTGAGGGCCGCCGGGGTGCATCAGGCCCTGAAGTTCGGCAAGGCGACGATCACGGTGAACAAGAGGCACGGAATGTCCTTCGACAAGAAGCGATACAGGTTCAAGACCGCGCGAACGGTGGTGGTCACCATTCGTTACAGACCCACCAAGCTTGCGATCGCCACACGTCAGTTGACCGTCCAGGTCGCACGGTAGGCGCGCTGTGAGTGGCCTCACGTACGGGTCGTACCTGAAGGTGCCCGAGTTGCTGCGGCTGCAGCAACCTCTCTCCGACGGACCCGAGCATGACGAGTTGTTGTTCATCGTCATCCACCAGACCTACGAGCTGTGGTTCAAGCAGATGCTGCACGAACTGACCGCGGTGCAGCATGCGATGGAGAACAACGACCTCTACCGGTCGCTCACACTGGTGGGGCGGATCCGCACGATCATGAAGACCCTGGTGTCGCAGGTCGACATTCTCGAGACCATGACCCCGCTGCAGTTCAATTCGTTCCGTTCCCGCCTCGAGTCTTCGAGCGGTTTCCAGTCCGCACAGTTCAGGGAGTTCGAGGCCGTGCTCGGCCGGCGCGGCGCCATACCGGTCGATCACCTCGACAGCGAGCAACAGCGCTCGGTGACGGCCGCGACGAACCGCCGTTCGCTGTGGGGTAGCACGCTCGTGCTGCTCTCGCTGCGCGGGTGCGCAGTACCGCAACGCCACCTTGATGACCTGACATCGTCATTGACGGGACCCGACGACGACGTGCAGGAGATCCTTGTCGGCGTGTACCGCAATGACCCCGAGGCGTCTCTGTTGCTCGAGCGCCTCGTCGATCTCGACGAAGGTGTGCAGGAGTGGCGCTACCGGCACGTGAAGATGGTCGAGCGCACGATCGGAAGCAAGTCGGGCACCGGTGGATCGAGCGGCGTGGCCTATCTCGCATCCACTTTGTTCAACCCGGTGTTCCCCGATCTCTGGGCCGTGCGCAACAGGTTCTGAACCTGCTCCGGTACGGCCGCACAACGCAAAGAGCCGGCCGGGGCAATTGCCCCGACCGGCTCTCCGGAGTCTCTATGTCAGAGTGATGCCACGTCGACCGTCGGCGGCACGATGACAGCGTCGATCACGTGGATGACACCGTTCGAGGCGGGGACGTCAGTTGTGGTGACGTTCGCGGCATTGACCTTCACGCCACCATCGGTGGTGACGGCAAAGGTCGAACCCTCGAGTGTCGTCACGTCACCGGCGGCAACGTCAGCGGCCATGACCTTTGCTGCGACCACGTGGTAGGTCAGGATCTTGGTGAGGACTTCCTTGTTCTCGGGGAGCAGCAGCTTCTCGAGCAGGCCCTCGGGCAGTGCCTCGAAAGCTGCGTTGGTGGGGGCAAAGACCGTGAACGGACCCTCGCCCGACAGGGCCTCACCGAGTCCAGCAGCGGTGATTGCTGCCACCAGGGTCGAGAAGTCGGCATTGCCCTGGGCAACCTCGACGATGGTGCCGGGCTCCTGGGTCATCTCGGTGGTGTCTGATGCGGGCACTGTTGTGTCGCTGGTGGAGTTGTCGGCACCGCATGCCGACAGGGCGAACACCGACGCGACCGCAATTGCTGCAATTTTCTTCTTCATTGTTTTCTCCTTGGGGGGATTGCACCGACGGGCGCCGGCACAGAAGTCAACACCGCCAGTGTGTCGCGCTATTCCTCACCTGCGGAGAACAGATGTCACTTGTTCAGGTGGTATCGCCGATTCACGACCTGTGGGACACGGTGTCGTTGACCCACGCGACGAATGCATGCGTGTCGCCGGCAAAGTTCTCGAGCCGGGCCCGGTCAAGCAGTATCTCGAGACCGGTGCCCGATCGGGCCATGACCACCGGGTACTCACCTGACGCCAGCGCCACCACATCTGTCGGTGCGTCGTTGCGGTGATAGGTGCGGAACGGCACCTTCAGATTTGCCGCGCAGGTCTTCCATTCGCTCTTCTTCGTGAACAGCCCGTGGGTCAGCTCGCACAACGAGCAGTGGGTTGTGCCGAGCCGCGCGCCGATCCAGTACGAGATCTCACCCACGAGCGTGGCGTCGGCGTCGTAAACACCGATGAGTTCTGTGATGGTGTCGGCCACGCCGCCGAGGCTACGGGGCCCACGCCACGTCGACCACCTCGATGGGGCCGAAGTGCTGTTCGAGAGCATCACCCGCATTGAGCAGGATGTCCTCGCGCCACTGATGGGCAATCAACTGCACGCCGATGGGGACACCTTCAACGCGGCCCGCCGGGAATGCGAGTGCCGGCATGCCGATGGCCGACAGGTTCAGGCCCCACCGTCCGTGGTGCAACAACTCGGACATCGCGCCAGGGTGTGACACGTCGAAGGCGCGCGGGATGGATGCCTTCGCCATCATCGGCGTGATGATCAGTGGGTAGTCGGAGAGGAACATGTTCCAGGCGCGCATCACCATGTCTCGGTCGTTGAGTGCAGACATGAACGTGGCCGGTGTCGGCGGCGGCAGGGTGCCGACCCAGTCGGAGACCGACTCGGTCAGGCCCGAATCATTGATGCCCGGCAGCATCGACGCAAGGCCGAGCGAGATGTCGAATGTGCCGAGTCGCTCCCACAGGGTGAAGAACGTGTCCGGCATCGGTGGGAGCGCCTCGGTCACGTGGTAGCCGGCACGCGCGAGAGCATCGCCCGTGCGTCGCACTGCGTCGACAACGTGTGCATCGAGTTCGCCACTGTCGCCCGTGACCAGTGCGACCTTCATCGGTGCAGTGGATTCGGGGAACTCGTGCGGTGCGGGGACCCAGAAGGGCTCGTTCCAGTCGCCACGAGCCATCGCGCGGTACCCGGCGCGCAGGTCACGCATGGTGCGCGCGAGCGGACCCTGCGTCGCCATGTTCGCCGCCGACCATCCCCGGGGTGCTGTCGGGTTCGTGCCGCCCGACGGCATGCGGCCGATTGTGGGTCGCAACCCGAGGATCCCGTTCAGTGTCGCCGGCCAGCGCACCGAGCCCGCAACATCATTTCCTTGCGCAATCTGGCACATGCCTGTTGCGACCGCAACCGCGGCTCCACCGCTGGAACCACCGCAGCTCACATCATGTGAGTGCGGGTTCAGGGTCTCGCCGTGCAGGTCGTTGGCGGTGTGGAACCGCATCGCGAATGCGGGGGAGTTCGTGCGGCCGATCATCGCCAGCCCGTCCTCCAGCAGGCCACGCACGACTGGGTGGTTGACCGTGGCGAAGTTCGAGGCGAGCGCCTTGATGCCGTTGTCGGTGGGGTAGCCGATGTGGTCGGTGTTGATCTTCGTGGTGAACACTGCACCCGCAAGCGGGCCCGTGAGTTCGCCCCGGTCGATTCGCTCGGCGGTCTCGAGCGCATCGGCGCTTCCGTCGCGCACGATGGCGTTCACATGTGGGTTCACCGTGTCGATACGGGTGATGTGGGCCTCGACAACCTCGCGGGCGCTTGCGTCACCGGCGGCCACCCGCCGTGCAGTCTCGGTTGCGTCCAGTCGCCACAGTTCCATCGATTCCCCCTGTGAATTCCC
>CAZENK010000022.1:25877-31405 GCA_964513585.1 uncultured Bifidobacterium sp.
CTCGTGACCGACGGTAGCGACAGGGAATCAACGCGGACGAAGTGGGGATTTTTCTTTGTCGGGCGCGATTCGGCCCGAGATCACCGTGAGCTTGGTGTTGTCATGCGACTGCAGCCGGCATGTCCCGGTTGTACGAGTCGCAGATCGTGTGATCAGGCAGAAGACATCGGCTGTTCGAGCAGTGCTTCGATCTGTGTCGCAACAAGCCAGTCGAACATTGCGTCTGTCTCGTTCCACCCGTCATGTATGCCGAATGCGAGCTCGAGGACGACGGCTCCGTGAACGGTGATCCACAATGCATTCGCGATCCGCGATTCGTCGATGTTCAATGACACGACGCCGGGAATCTGCAGCGGGTGAACCTCAGGTCCTTTGCCGGGAATGCGTAAGACCCTCGTGTCCCAGCCCTCTCGCAGGGCGAGTGTGGACGGAACCGAGATTGCCTGCGATGCATGCATCACGTGCGCTGCAAACGGCGATGTGTCGTGTCTGCCGGATGTCGGGAGAATGAACGAGAACAGCGACGGGTGACCAAGGGCCCACGAACGGTACGCACGGCAGGCAGCAACCAGCCTCTGCCGTGGTTCCTCGACATCTCGTGTCTTCTCGGTGATCCATGCCGCCATGGAGAGCAGACCGTTGTAGACCACGACACTCTCGAGGTGCGAGGAACTCCCGTAATGGCTGTACGGGGCACCGGGAGCCAGGGACAACTCACGGCAGATCTCGCGAATCACAATCTGGCGGCCCTCGGTGGCGGCCTGAGTCGCCAATGAGAGAATCTGGCCTGCGGTGCCCCCGGGGGTGAACGGAGCAGGATCCCTGAAGTCAATATCGGGGGGGTGCAGAACTAGGGCCACACCATACAGTAGCGACTCCTGAACACTGTATAGTGGGGTCTGAACGATGTTCAGAATAGGAGAGATCCCTCATGTCCGATACGAATCTTCCACTCCGGCGGTTGAACCTGGTGGCGACCGTGCTGCACCTCGTGCAGGCAGTTGCCATTGTTCTCCTGGCGAACAACTTCGCCCTTCCCGTGACCAGCTTCTTCTGGAACAACGTGCCGAACAACAGCCTCGACGTTGCGCGTCTCGACCGCATGTTCGACGTGTCCATCGGCTGGGCCGCCGCGGTGTTCCTGTTTCTCTCGGCACTCTTCCACGCCATCGTGGCGACCGTGGGACGCACCAAGTACGAGTCTGAGATCGTGGCTGAACAGAATCGCTTCCGCTGGGTCGAGTATTCGCTGTCGTCCACCCTCATGATCGTGGCGATCTGCCTGGTGTTCGGCATCGGTGACATCGCCGGTCTGCTCGGTATCGCGGGCGCGAACGTGGCGATGATTCTCTTCGGCTGGATCATGGAAGTCGTGAACCGGCCCGGTCAGCCCGTGTGGTGGACACCGTTCTGGTTCGGCTGCATCGTGGGCATCATCCCGTGGGTGGGTCTCTTCATCTACCTGATCGGCCCCGGTGATGACATGCCCGGCTTTGTGTACGGCATCTTCGTCAGCATCTTCATCTTCTTCAACCTGTTCGGTCTGAACCAGTACCTGCAGTACCGCAAGGTGGGGCGCTGGGCCGACTACGTGTACGGCGAGAAGACCTACCTGTGGCTCAGCCTTGTTGCGAAGAGCGCCCTTGCGTGGCAGCTCTACGGCAACACACTCTCGGCGTGATGCGAACCTGACCGTCGCGAGACGGTCAGGCGAACTCAGCAGACTTCCAGAGGAAGCGGCTCCATCCCGAGCGCCGACCGGAACGTGTTGTGATAGTGGTGCAGGGGGCGTTCGTTCCGGCCGTACACCACTTCCCTCATCGCACCGCTGTTGGCAGTGGTCTGTTGGCTTGCGCTCATCACGTAGTCCTCGTCGCGGATGATCGCGGCGAACATCTGGGCCAGAGTCTTTTCCTTCTCTGCCCGGGCCTCGGCGCCCTCGGACATCTCTGTCACGCCCTTGCGCAGGAAGAAAGTGATCCTGCTGGTGTGGCGCCTGGGGTCACCCTGGTGGGGGTAGATCCGGATGAAGAAGCACCCGTCAACTGTCGGGAGCAACTGGACGTTGGGGAAGAGGTAGTAGGCGGGCAGTGTCGCAACCGCGATGTTCCAATCATCCTTCGGCAGCTTGCGCATCTCATCGATTGCCCGCCGGCAGAGGAGGAATCTGTGGTTCCGGCCGAAAGTCTCGTAGCACGAGACGTTCCCGTGGAAGCCAAGATTGATCGTGTTCTGGTGGAGAGCAGGGAAGTGGTAGGTCTCGCCGAAAGTGTCGTTTGCGAGCTTCCAGTTGCATGGAGTGTCGTAACTGTCCCGGTCTGCAACCACCAACTCGTCCAGCTTCCACGATGCGAGTTCATCGGCGAGCTCGGCTGTCAGCAGCGAATCCACGTCAATCATCCCGTCCGGATCAGGATGAACGAAGAGCAGTCCGTGCTTCTCGACGGCCGGGAGCCTGATCAACCCATGGCACGACGTGTCGATCTTGCCGAAGTGTTCCGCCTTCGGAAGGCCGACAAGCGCGCCCCCGTTGTCGTAGGTCCAGTTGTGGAACCGGCAGGTGAAGCGCCTGGTGGACCCATGCGGCTCCTCCACGACGAGCGCACCCCGGTGGCGACAGGCGTTGACCATCGCAACGAAGGTTCCGTCTTGTTCACGTGATGCGATGATGGGCACTCCGAAGTCGTTCACGGTGAAGAAAGAGCCGGGCTCTGGGAGGTCACCGGAGAGTCCGACGATCTGTGCGTGGTGACGAAAGAACGCGTCCCACTCTTTCTCGGCCAGGTCTCGGTCGGTGTAGGCCGATGTGGGGTTTCGCCGGACCCCGCCCTCGTCGATGTTGGTTCCGGCATCGAGGCGACCGAGCATCTCCTCGATCAGCCGAATCTGTGTCTCGTGCTTCATGCGGTCCCGCCCCCTGAGATATGTGAACGACACTCCAAAATTAGAGTACGCTCTAAATATGCCCGATTCCCCCGACACAGTCAAGCCCGCGCCGGGATTGCGGGACCGCAACAAGGCGAAGAGGCGGGACGCAATCATGGACAGCACATGCCAGCTGCTCGGTCACACACCGATTCGCAATCTGACTGTCGAGCAGATTGCCGCACACGCTGAGCTTGCGCCGGCAACCGTGTACAACCTCGTCGGTTCACGGGAGACTCTCTTCGCAGCCTGCGTGAACAGGGTGCTCGATGGTCTAGTCGATCATCTCCTCACTGTTGACACCGAAGCCGACCCGATCGCCGCGGCATTGGACATTGTCACCATTTCTTCGGAAGCCTTCATAGAGCAGGGCTCCGCATTTCGTCAGATCGTCGGCGAACTCAATGGTTTGTCTCGGGCCGGGACAGGGCTTGCCTTTGACCCGGGCCAACTCCAGATTGCGGCCATGAGTGCCGCACAGCGTCACGGCATGCTCAGAGCTGATGTGGATCCAGCAGCAGTCGGGCGCCAGGTTTTCCTTTCATTCACCGGTGCGCTCCACGCATGGTCTGCGGGTCAGTTGACTGATGAAGGTCTGCGTGCGGGGGTCCGCTACGGATTGTGGTCGGCAATCGCAGCTGCAGCCTCCGAGGAAGACCGACCTCGGTTCGTGCACGAACTCGTCACGGCCTCAGTGGGAGTTGCAGAAGCCGGGTACGGCCAGCGCCAACTCTTCTGACTCTGTCAACTTCTTGCACCACACAAGGCCCATGCACTGCGGGGATTGAGCGAGGTGTCACCGAGGAGTTTCGGCTCTGACAGACTGAGGCGGGGAGGAAAAGATTTCCATGAGGACACTGATTCGCGACGGTCATGTGCTGGACACAGGGACCATGAGGTTCACCGACACCCAGGACGTGCTGATCGAAGGGGGCGTCATCGTCGAGGTGGGCCCGAACCTGGCATCGAAGGCGGACGTGACTGTTGATGCCGCCGGGAAGTACGTGATGCCGGGGTTCATCGATGCTCATGTTCATTTCCGTCTCGCCACCATGAACTTCCGGTCGATGACCACATGGTCAGAGGTGGAATTCGGCATCGTGATGGCGCGTTTGTCTGCTGCGACCGTCGAACGTGGTTTCACCACGGTGAGGGACCTGGGCGGCGACGTGTCAGGGTTGATCAAGGCCATCAAGCGTGGTGACACGCTCGGGCCGCGCATTGTGCGCGCCGGACGCATGCTCAGCCAGACCGGCGGCCACGGCGACACAGCGGGCGGCCAGCTCGACGTGCCCACATGTTCGTGTGCATTCCGCTCCGACTCTTTCTCGATCGTGGCCGACGGCCCGGATGCCGTGCGCAAGGCTGCGCGTCATCTGCTGCGTGACGGGAGCGACTTCATAAAGATCCACGTGTCCGGTGGTGTGGCATCACCGACCGATCCGCTCGACAGCATTCAGTACACGCCGGAGGAGATCACGGCTGCGGTGACCGAGGCGAGCCACCGCGGTACCTATGTCGCAGCGCACGCGTACTCGGCCGAGGCGATCACAATGGCGGTCGAGAACGGTGTGAAATCCGTGGAGCACGCGAACCTGATCGACGCATCTGCTGCGGCGCTTGTTGCCGAGAAGGGTGCCGTGATGGTGCCGACGCTCGCGACGTACAAGGCGATGAATGACGTGGGGCGCCACTACGGCCTGCCGAACTCGAACCTGGAGAAGAACGTGGTGGTCTACGAATCGGGTCTCGAGTCGCTGGAGATCGCCGTGAACGCGGGCGTGACGCTGGGCCTCGGCACCGACTTGATCGGTGAGACCCAGTCGTTCCAGAACCAGGAGTTTGCGATCCGTGCCGAGGTGCAGTCGGCTGCTGAGATCCTGCGCTCGATGTGGGTGGTGAATGCCGACCTGTGTCACCTGGCGGGGAAGATCGGTGTCATCACGCCCGGTGCGTTCGGTGATGTCGTTGTCAGTGACGTGAACCCGCTCGAGAACATCGTGAAGTTTGCCGACCATGAGCAGTCGTTGATGCATGTGATCAAGGGCGGCGAAGTGGTGGTCAACCGTCGTCGTTGACGGCTGCACGCACCTGCTGCATCAATTACCCGAAGAAGGAGCCCGTCGATGGGAGAGACATACACAAGCGTTGCGTGGTTCAAGGTGAAGCAGGGTCGCAATGCCGACTTCGAGAGCGCTTTCCATGACGCAGGAATGCTGACCCGGTCGTCAGCTCTCGACGGGTGTCTCGACACCCGCCTGTACAGGTCCAGCGACGACACCAACCAGTACTTCGTGATCGGGCACTGGGCCTCGCAGGATGCGTACGCGCTGTGGCAGCAGATGGCTGTCCCCGGAGCGCCGAAAGAGGCCCTCGACCGCATGACCGATTCCCTGGAGAAGAACCGGCTCGGTGTGTTGATGCTGCCGGTGGATCCACCGCAGACCTGACACGTCGCCCGTTCGGTTTCAGTTCCCCCGAACTAACCTGAGAACTCGGTCGGCCGGCCTCCGCGGCGAGCAACGCTTGCGGGTTCTGTTCCGCCCGTGCGCCTTTAGCTCAGTTGGTAGAGCAGCGGACTTTTAATCCGTGGGTCCTGGGTT
>CAZENK010000023.1:0-29937 GCA_964513585.1 uncultured Bifidobacterium sp.
CTCGGCGGCATGCTCACCAACTTCGAGACCATCTCGAAGCGCGTCGGCAAGATGCAGGAATACGAGCGCATGAAGGCCTCGGGTGAGTTCGACGCAATGCCGAAGAAGGAAGCCCTGTTGCTGACACGCGAGCTCGAGAAGCTGCAGAAGAACCTCTCGGGCATGGCGAACCTGACCCGCCGCCCGGACGCGATCTTCGTGCTCGACACCATGAAGGAGCACATCGCTGTCACGGAGGCCAACAAGCTGAAGATCCCCGTGGTTGCGGTTGTCGACTCGAACGTCGATCCCGACCTCATTCAGTTCCCGATCCCGGGCAACGACGATGCGATCCGTGCGAACGACCTCCTGACCCGCGTCATCGCCGAGGCCGTCATCGAGGGCCGTTTCATCAACCAGAAGCGCAACCCTGCCGGTGCTGCCGCGGCCGCCCCGGCTGCACGCACGCCCGAGGAAGAGGCAGCCTTCGCCGAGCAGCAGGCCGCCGCTCGTGCACAGGCCGCCGCAGCCCAGGCCGAGCGCGAGGCCCGTCTCGCGGCCCAGAAGTCAACCGAAGCCCCCGCAGCGGAGTAACACATGTCGTACACAGCAAAAGACGTATCGAGCCTCCGTCAGTCGACGGGCGCCGGGATGATGGACTGCAAGAAGGCCCTCGAGGAGAGCGGCGGCGACATCGAGGCGGCAAAGCAGTGGCTGCGCGAGAAGGGACTCGCCGCGAGCGCAAAGCGTGACGACCGCGACAACGCACAGGGTGTGGTGTCGTTGATCGTCGACGGACTGCGCGCATCCATCGTGAAGCTGAAGTGCGAGACCGACTTCGTTGCATCGTCCGACAGCTTCAAGGCTGCCGCTGACACACTCGCGGCAGCGGTGCTCGACAAGGGCGAGGCCGGGGCCGCGGAC
The DNA here is from genome assembly GCA_964513585.1 of uncultured Bifidobacterium sp. Classification (GTDB taxonomy): domain Bacteria; phylum Actinomycetota; class Acidimicrobiia; order Acidimicrobiales; family Ilumatobacteraceae; genus UBA2093. The sequence goes on from CAZENK010000023.1 coordinate 904, forward strand.
TGCGCGACCCAGATCGACGACCTGAAGATCCTCCTGAAGGAGAAGATCGAGGTCGGCGAGACGATCCGCTTCGAGGCGGCAGCCGGAAGCATCATCGAGTCGTACTCCCACCTGCAGGGCGGTCGCGGCGTGAACGGCGTCATCGTCGAGATGAGCGGAGCGTCGGCGGACCTGGCGCACGACATCGCCGTGCACATCGCCTTCGCTCGCCCGAAGTACCTGACACAGGACGAGGTGCCGGCAGACGTGGTGGCCAAGGAGCGCGAGACCCTCGAGACCATCACGCGCAACGAGGGCAAGCCCGAGCAGGCGATCGCAAAGATCGTCGACGGGCGCATCGGCGGGTTCTTCAAGGACGTGTGCCTCCTCGAGCAGCCCTATGCCAAGGACGACAAGGTGTCGATCAAGCAGCTCATCGGCGACGCAAAGATCATCCGTTTCGCACAGGTCGAGATCGGCTGACATGACGTCACGGCCCCGTTGGTCACGCGTCGTGCTGAAGCTCTCGGGCGAGGCGCTCGCAGAACCGACGGGCTTCGGCCTTGACAACAACATCCTCACGCAGGTCGCCACCGAGGTGCGCGAGGCCCGCGAGGAACTCGGCACCGACATCGCCATCGTCGTGGGTGGCGGCAACTTCTGGCGCGGCCTGAAGGGTGCGGGTCAGGGCATGGACCAGGCCCAGGCCGACTTCATGGGCATGCTCGCAACGGTGATGAACGGGCTGGCGCTGCAGGACGCCCTCGAGCGCGTGGGACAGCAGTCCCGCGTCATGAGTGCGATCGAGATGCCGAAGGTGGCCGAGCCCTACATCCGTCGCCGCGCCGAGCGCCACATGGAGAAGGGTCGTGTCGTCATCCTCGCCGGCGGCACCGGCAACCCGTTCTTCACGACCGACACAGCGGCCGCACTCCGCGCCGCTGAGATTGAGGCACAGGCCATCCTGAAGGGCACGCACTCGGGGGTCGACGGTGTGTACACGGCCGACCCGAAGATCGACAAGGCCGCAACGCGTTACGACCACATCAGCCACATGGATGTGATCACGAAGGGGCTGAAGGTCATGGATGCCACAGCCATCACCTTCTGCATGGACAAAAAACTGCCGATCGTGGTGTTCGACCTGCTCGCACGGGGCAACGTGAAGTCCATTCTCAGGGGTGAGCAAGTGGGTACGCTGGTCGGGTGATCGAAGACACCCTTCTCGAGGCAGTCGACAAGATGGAACGGGCCGTGGCCCACGTCCAGTCGCAGTTCTCCACGGTGCGCACCGGTCGCGCCAACGCAGCACTGGTGGAGAAGCTCCCCGTCGACTACTACGGGTCATCCGTGCCTCTGCAGCAGCTGGCCGGGTTCCAGGTTCCCGAGGCCCGCACTCTCGTGGTCAAGCCCCATGACAGGGGTGCGCTCGCAGCCATCGAGAAGGCCATCCGCGAGAGCGATCTCGGCCTGCAGCCCTCGAACGACGGTGTGATCATCAGGTTGTCGTTCCCCGTGCTGACCGAGGAGCGCCGCAAGGAGTACGTGAAGGTCGTGAAGGGCATGGCAGAGGACGGCCGTGTCGCCGTGCGCAACGTGCGCCGTGACACGCGCAAGCAGCTCGAGACGGCTGAGAAGAACTCCGAGTTCTCGAAGGACGACCTGGAGCGTGCCGAGAAAGAGCTCGACAAGTTCACCCAGGAACACATCGAACAGATCGACAAGGCTTTTGCCCGCAAGGAACAAGAGCTGCTCGAGGTATAGCAACTTGGGCAACTACGGTTGTCCCGGGACACCCGAAAGGGGAGAGACATGAGTGACGACATCTGGCGCCGCAAGGACGACACGAACGACGACTCGTACGGCACGGATTTCGGTTCCGACTTCGGCACCGTGCAGTTCGCTGACGACCCCACCGCAGAACCCGCACTCAGTTTCGGTGGCTCGGACACGGGGAACCTGCCCCACTGGACCGAGCCCGCAACCGGTGAGATCCCGGCGCTCGACGACGAGGACGACGTGTGGGGAACATTCCAGGAGCCGAGCGAGCCTTCACGCCGCCCGGAACGACTCGTGATCGGCACGGATCCGACGGGCGACCGTCCGCGCGGCCCGCGCGATGTCACCGGTGGCACCGGTGGATACGACCGTGACCCGTCGCGCGACATCACCGGTGGTGTTCCCCGCGGCCCGCGACCGGCACCCGTGCGTCGGGTCGGGCCCCGTGGGCCGCGCACCGGCAGCGCAGGCCGCGACATGCCCACCGCGGTCAGCACTGCGTTGATCCTGCTTGCCGTCTTCATCGGCGCGATCATGTGGCGCCCTGCGGCTGTGATGCTGATCGTCCTTGCCGTTGTTGCGCTCGCCTCCGTCGAGTTCTTCAGCAAGGTCACCGAGAAGGGGTACCGCCCCGCCACGTTCGCCGGACTCGTCACATGTGTGTCGGCGCCGCTTGCGGCCTACTGGATCGGCGACGAGGCACTGCCTCTGGTGTTCGCGTTCGGTTTCCTCGCGGTCTCGATCGGTTTCCTCGGTGCCTCGAGCGTGCAGAGCGGTCCCATGCCGAACGTTGCCATCACCACGATGGCGATGATCTGGATCGGTCTCATGGGGTCCTTCGCTGCCCTCATGCTGCGCTACTCGGTGAACGGCGTGGGTGCCCATGTGGGAACCGACACGTTGTTCATGGTCGTCGTTGCGGTGATCGCCAACGATGTCGGCGCACTGTTCGTGGGCGCCTCCGTCGGCCGCACGCCGTTGCGCGAGTGGGTCAGCCCGAACAAGACCGTCGAGGGTGCCATCGGCGGCGGTCTCGCGAGCATCATCGCCCTCGTGATCTTCGGCTCGCAGAACGGCACGTGGAACACCATGGGCGAATGGGTGGCCCTCGGTCTCGTCGTTGCCTTCATGGCCCCGCTCGGGGACCTCGTCGAGTCGATGTTCAAGCGCAACCTCGATGTGAAGGACTTCGGCACGATCGTCGCGGGCCACGGCGGTGTTCTCGACCGTTTCGACGGCTTCCTCTTCGCCCTGCCGGCCACGTACTACCTGATGCTCGTGCTGCAGCCCTGGGTCTAGGTCACATGCACCACGGTGCGTGCCCGACCGCAGACACTGACAGACTGACGCCGTGACTCGAAAGCGTGTGGCCGTCGCCGGATCCTCCGGATCCATCGGCCTGCAGACGATCGAGGTGGTGCTCGCCGAGCCCGATGCCTACGAGGTCACAGCGCTCGCAGTCGGCTCGTCGTCACGGGTGGTGATCGAGCAGGCACGTGCCCTGCAGCCCGAACTCGTGGTGGTGACGAGCGAGGCCCACCGTGCAGAGGTGGCCGGGGCACTGCCGGGTATCGCTGTGACAGGCGATCTTGTCGACGTGGTCGAAGTGGCCGATGTCGTCATAAACGGTGTGATGGGTTTTGCGGGTCTCTCCGTCACGCTCGAGACCCTCCGTGCCGGTCGCACCCTCGGGCTCGCGAACAAGGAGAGCCTCATCGCGGCAGGCCCGGTCGTGCAGCCGTTGCGGCTCACGCCCGGTGCGCAGCTGATCCCCGTCGACAGCGAGCACTGCGCGCTGCACCAGTGCCTGCGGTCGTCGTTCGATGCCGGCAACGAACTCGAGCGCCTGGTCCTGACGGCGAGTGGTGGTCCCTTCCGCGGGAGGTCAGCGTCGTCACTCGAGTCGGTGACCGTCGACGAGGCGCTGGCCCACCCCACATGGAAGATGGGCCCGAAGATCACCGTTGATTCGTCCACGCTGATGAACAAGGGGCTCGAGGTGATCGAGGCGCACGAACTGTACGGCACCCCGTACGAGCGCATCGACGTGGTGGTGCATCCCCAGTCCGTGGTCCATTCGATGGTCGAGTTCACCGACGGCTCCACCATCGCGCAGCTCTCCATGCCCGACATGCGTCTGCCCATCGGTTACGCACTCGGCTATCCGTCGCGCATCTCGACGCCGTTCGGTCGCATCGACTGGAGCACCCTGAGCAGGCTCGATTTCGAGGCGCCCGACCGCACCACCTTCCGGTGCCTCGACCTCGCCTACGAGGCCGGCCGGCTCGGCGGCACCGCCCCAGCAGCCCTGTCGGCGGCAAACGAGGTCGTGGTCGATGCGTTCCTGAACGGGCGAGTGCTCTGGCGCGACATCGCGACCTATATTGAGCGCGTCATGGCCCGCTTCCAGGTCACCACCCCCCGCACCGTCGACGACGTCATGGATGCAGACGCGACCGGTCGACGACTTGCCCACGAGGAGCTGTCAGCATGAGCAACTTCTACCATCGCTTCCGCGCCGAGATGGCCGCCGGCGGAGCGGTCGACCAGGTCGACCAGCCCGAGGTGAAGAGGTCGGGCAGGTTCACCGGGTTCGTCATGATCGGTCTGCTCGCGTGGCTCGCCGCATCGAACATCTGGACGTTCGTGTTCGTGGTCGGTCTGCTGGTGTCGGTGTTCCTGCACGAGGTCGGTCATTTCGCAACCGCACGCTGGACCGGCATGAAGTCGACCCAGTTCTTCATGGGTTTCGGTCCGCGAGTGTGGAGCCGCACGAAGGGAGAGGTCGAGTACGGCGTGCGCGCCCTGCCGCTCGGGGCCTTCGTCCGCATCATCGGCATGAACAACGTCGACGAGGTCGCACCCGAGGACGAACCCCGTGCGTACCGCTCGAAGTCGTACCCGCGACGGATGCTCGTCATCACCGCCGGTTCGTTGATGCACATGATCATCGCGTTCGTGCTCTTCCTCGGTGTCTATTCCACGGCAGGCCGCGAGCAGCAGACCGGCGTGGCCTCGATCAAGGGCCTCGACGTCGAGACGGGTCCTGCCGCACGGGCGGGCCTGCGCGTCGACGACACTCTCGTCGCGATCGACGGCCGGGCGGTGTCCGACTACGACGGTGTCGTTGCAGCGATCACGGCGCGCTCACCCGGGGACGACATCAACGTGACCTACAGACGGGACGGCGGCGAGGACCAGACGGTCTCGGTGACGCTCGCGAGTCACCCGTCTGATGACACCAGGGCGTACCTGGGTGTGTGGGCCGACGACTGGGGCTGGGATCAGTTGAACCCCGTCGAGGCCGCCGGTCAGTCGGTGGCCGACATCGGCAACACGGTGGTGAACTCGGTCAAGGGTGTGTTCACGGCGATGAACCCGATGAACTCGATCCGGCACCTGACCGGGGCAGAGGACTCGCTCGAGACACGACCGACCACAGTGGTGGGCGTGAGCCAGGTGGGCGGTGCGATCGGGCAGTCAGAAGGGCTGAAGGGCATCCTGCTGCTTCTGGCCAGTGTGAACGTGTTCGTCGGCATCTTCAACATGTTCCCGTTGCTCCCGTTCGACGGTGGGCACGCAGCCATCGCCACGTACGAACGCATCAGGTCGCGCCGCGGCCGGCCCTACCATGCCGACATCAACAAGATGGTGCCCGTCGCCACGGCCGTGGTCGGTCTGCTCGGTCTGCTTCTGCTCACGGGTCTGTGGTTGGACATCACACAGCCGCTCGGGTGATTGACGGCGGGGAAGTGACACACTGATGACGATGTACGAGCGCAGGGAAACCAAGCAGATCCGGGTGGGCAAGGTGCCCGTGGGCGGTGGGGCGCCCATCTCGGTGCAGTCCATGACCACCACGAAGACTGCCGATGTCGAGGGAACTCTGCAGCAGATCTACGCGCTCGCCGCTGCCGGCTGCGACATCGTGCGGTGCACGTGCAACGAGCCCGAGGCCGCCGAGGGGCTCGCCCAGATCGTGCCGCGGTCGCCCATCCCGATCGTGGCTGACATTCATCACCAGTACAAGATGGCTCTCGCCGCGATGGAAGCAGGCGTGCATGCCCTGCGGCTGAACCCCGGCAACATCCGCAAGCCCGAGCACATCAAGGCCGTTGCCGCCGAGGCCAGGGACCGTGGGCTCCCGATCCGCATCGGAGTGAACGGCGGGTCTCTCGACCCGTCGCTGTACGACAAGTACGGCGGGCTCACGGCCGCCGCGATGGTCGAGTCGGCACTGCAGGAGATCGCGTACTTCCACGAGGTCGACTTCGACGACATCAAGATCTCGGTGAAGGCGAGCAATGTGCCGCTGATGGTCGAGGCCTACCGCATGCTCGCCGACCAGGTCGACTACCCGTTGCACCTCGGTGTCACCGAGGCAGGTCCGCCTCCGGCGGGATTGGTCAAGGCAACTGCCGGAATCGCCACGCTGCTGCTCGAGGGGATCGGTGACACGATCCGCTACAGCCTCACGGCAGACCCGGTCGAGGAGGCACGCGCCGGTCGCCAGTTGCTCGAGGCGCTCGGTCTGCGTGAGCGCAAGAACGTCGACCTCATCGCCTGTCCGAGCTGCGGTCGCGCAGAGATCGACGTGATCGACGTGGCGAACCGTGCGATGGCCGCCTTCGAGGACAAGAAGCTCCCGCTGCAGATCGCGGTGATGGGATGCGTGGTCAACGGACCCGGTGAGGCGCGAGAGGCCGATCTCGGCATCGCCGCGGGCAACAAGCGCGGTCACCTGTTCGTCAAGGGTCGCAACGTGGCGGTGGTGCCCGAGAACGAGATGGTCGATGCACTCGTCGAATGGGCGGAGTACATCAATGAGCACGGTACGGATGCGGCGATCGCCCGCGCCGACACGAAGCTCGCAGAGCGCGAGGCAGCGCGCGACCGCTCGAAGCTGCTCGACGACAAGGGTGACGATGCGAACGACGCCGGGTCACGCATCGTCGAGATCAGAAAGACCGTCGCCGACTAGCAGTCGAGCGGTCTCAGAGCTGGGTGCACACCCAGCCGCGTGCATCCCCGAAGTCGGCCCGCGTTCCGGCCTCGATGAACACGACCTCAGGGTGCCTGACGGTGGTGCCCTCGTTGTCCCAGTTGCCGAGATGCCCGTACACGATGCGGTGGCGGTCGACGTGGTCGTTCACATGGTCGAGCGTCGAGACACTGAACGCACCCGATGGTGAGGCGTAGTGCCCGTCGGCGTCGGCGGTGACGACCGGGTGGGGCAACGGTGTCGTGTCCGCGATTCGCAGCAACTCGGGCACGTCCACGTGTTTCGGGGTGAACCCCGCGCGGATCACGTTGTCCGACGACTTCATCACCTCGAGGCCGAACCCGTGCAGGTAGGCATGCAGGTTCCCTGCAGGCAGTGCGATCGACTCGCCCGGTTGCAGCATCACGTGGTTCAGCAGGGGTGCCACGCGCAGCCCCTTGTCGTTCGGGTACAGCCCTGCCACCCGTACGAGCCACTCGGGTGCACCTGCCACCGACGGTGGGGCTTCTTGTTCGAAGGCCCACGCGAGGTATGCGTCGGTTCCCGATGATGAGAGCACCCGCGCCTCGTCATCCCAGCCGATCGACTCGAGCATCGAGACCGCGTCGTCGACGGTGCGGAAGCCGCACAGCGCCTCGAATCTCGAGAGGGCAACGACCTGCTCGGGTTTGTCGGAATCGTCGCGGTACATGCGGTGCGGAGCGTCACGCGGGATGCCGAGTGATTCCTCCCTCGCGAAACCCTCCCGTGCCTGTTCGAGCGTCGGGTGGGTCTGCAGCGACAACGGCTGCGAGCATGCGAGCAGTTTCACGAGCATGGTCATCTCGCCGGTGATGTCAGACAGCGGTCGCCAGCCAGTGCCGTCGCGGAAGCGGGAGGGGCCCTGTGGGTGCGTGCCGAACCACAGTTCTGCGACCTTCGTCCCGGGGTCGTGAGGCTCGCCGAGCGTGTGGCGGATGGTGAGCTCGTCACCCCAGTCGTAGTGCTTCTCGACACCGGTGATGCGCCGAGGGGTCATGAGTCAGCTCCGCACCAGCGACACGACGTGCTGCACGGCGTTCGCCACGGGGACTGCCTCGTTCGTGCCGGCGTGCCGGTCGCGGACCTCGACGTTGCCGTCGGCCAGTGACTTGCCCACTACCACGATCGTGGGGATTCCCATGAGCTCGGCGTCCTTGAACTTCACTCCGGGCGACACGCCGTTGCGGTCGTCGAGGATGACCTCGAGCCCCTGGGCCTCGAGGTCCCTTGCGAGTTGCTCGCCCGCCACAGTGATGTCGTCACCGTTCTTGCCCGTGACCACGATGTGCACGTCGACGGGCGAGACGGCGCGCGGCCACTTCAACCCGAGCTCGTCGTTGAATGCCTCGGCAATCGATGCGACCGCGCGCGACACGCCGACGCCGTAGGAGCCCATCGTGACGACGACCTGCTTGCCGTTCTGGTCGAGAACGGTCAGGCCCAGCTTGTCGGCGTACTTGCGGCCGAGCTGGAACACATGGCCGATCTCGATGCCACGCGCGATCTCGAGCGGCGCACCGCAGGTGGGGCACGGGTCGCCGTCGGCAACCTCGACTGCCTCGATCGTGCCGTCTGCCGTGAAGTCACGGCCGTTCACGAGCGACAGCACGTGGGTGTCCTTCGTGTTCGCCCCGGTGACCCATGCACTGCCGGGCACCACTGCCGGGTCGATCAGGTACCTGATGCCGCTCGCGCTGCCCGTGCCGAGGACCTGGGGCCCGATGAATCCGCGCACCAGGGCGGGGTGCCGTGCGAACCCGGCTTCGTCGAGCGGTTCGACCTCTGCGGGGGAGACCTGTGCCTCGATGCGCTTCAGGTCGACCTCGCGGTCGCCGGGCACGCCGACCACGAGCACCTCGTCCGAACCGTCGGGATGACGCAACGACAACACCACGTTCTTCAGTGTGTCGGCTGCGGTCCACGCGCGGTCGCCGCGGGGCGAATGGGTATTCAGGTACTCGACGAGCGATGCGATGGTTCCGCAGCCCGGTGTCGCGAGCGTGGATGCATCGGGGTGCTGCGCGGTGTCGGCAGCGAGTGCGCCGGTGGTGACCGCCTCGGTGTTCGCAGCGTATGCACACGACGTGCACCGCACGAACGTGTCCTCGCCGACCTCGATCGGTGCGAGGAACTCCTCGCTCATCGATCCGCCCATCGCGCCGCTCATCGCCTTCACGATCACGTACGGCAGCCCGAGGCGCGCGAAGATGCGCTCGTAGGCATCGCGATGGTCCGCGTAGCTCTTCGACAGCCCCGCCTCGTCGATGTCGAACGAGTAGCTGTCCTTCATCAGGAACTCACGACCGCGCAGCAGTCCGGCACGGGGGCGTGCCTCGTCGCGGTACTTGGTCTGGATCTGGTAGAGCGACACCGGCAGGTCCTTGTAGCTCGAGTACAGGTCCTTCACGAGCAGGGTGAACATCTCCTCGTGCGTGGGGCCGAGCAGGTAGTCGGCGCCCTTCCGGTCGACCAGGCGGAAGAGGTTGTCGCCGTACTCGGACCAACGGCCGGTTGCCTCGTAGACGTCGCGGGGCAGCAGGGCAGGGAAGTGAACTTCCTGGGCCCCGATGGCGTCCATCTCCTCGCGCACGATGTTCTCGACCTTGCGCAGGACCCTCCAGCCGAGCGGGAGCCAGGTGTAGCCGCCGGGCGCCGCGCGTCGGATGTACCCGGCGCGGACGAGGAGCCTGTGGGACGGGACTTCGGCATCGGACGGGTCATCGCGAAGGGTACGGACGAAGAGGTGGGAGAGACGGAGCATCGGAGCGAAACCTTAGTTTGAACGGCTATCATTGGAGCCGTCCTTTGAAGTTCGGTGAACCGGAGGCACGGGTGTCCCCCGTGCCTTTTGTTCTGTTAGAGCCAGTTTTGGCGGGAGGTGAGCCATATGACCAGCAGCGCGTCCAACAGCGTGGCCGACACCGTTGCCGCCATGGTGGCCCCGATCCTGGCTGACCTCTCCCTCGAGCTCTACGACATCGAGTTCTCCTCCGGCACCCTGCGTGTCACGATCGACACGCCGGCGGGCGGGCCTGCGGGTGTCGACATCGACCAGATCTCCCTCGTCACGCGCCTGCTCGGTCGCGAACTCGACCACAACGAGAACGCAGTGCCCGGCCGGTTCACCCTTGAGGTCACGAGCCCCGGCCTCGAGCGCACCCTGCGCACCGCGCACCACTTCGCCCGCGAGGTCGGCAAGCAGGTCTCGATCCGTCTTGTCTCCGAGTACGAGGGTCGCCGGCGCGTGTCGGGTCTCCTCGTTGCATCCACCGACTCGGCTGCATCCGTGCGGCTCGACTCGGGCGAGACAGTCCAGGTTCCGATCGCCCTCATCGAGAAGGCCAAGACGGTCTTCGTGTGGGAGTCGCAACCGAAGCCCAACTCGAAGGCGGCGCGTGACAAGCGTGCGGCTGAGAAGAACACATCCACGAATCAACAGGAGGCCTCAGCGCAATGAGCAATCTTGACATGTCCGAAGCAGTACGCATGCTCGCCGACCACCACGGCATCAGCGTTGATTCCCTCCTGCAGGTGCTCGTCGAGGCACTTGCCACGGCGTACAAGAAGCGCCCGGGTGCAGCCGACGAGGTCATCGTGGAGATCAACCCCGAGAACCTCGACATGAAGTTCACCGCCTATGACGTCGACGACGACGGCAACTGGGTCAACGAGCGTGACGACACGCCGAGCAAGAACGAACTTGGTCGCATCGCGGCGGCCACCTTCAAGCAGGTGATGAGCCAGCGCATCCGCGAGGTCGAGCGTGACCGCAAGTTCGAGGAGTACGCCAACCGCGAGGGCGACCTCGTCACCGGGATCATCCAGCAGTCGGACGGCCGTTACGCACTTCTCGATCTCGGGAAGGTCGAGGCCCTCCTGCCCCAGGCCGAGCAGGTTCCCTACGAGCGTCCTGTCAACGGTGACCGCGTGAAGGCATACATCGTCGAGGTGCGCAAGACCGCCAAGGGTCCCCAGATCGTCGTCAGCCGCACGCACCCCGGCCTGATAAAGCGTCTGTTCGAGCTCGAGGTGCCCGAGATCGCCGACGGCGTCGTCGAGATCAAGTCGTGCGCGCGCGAACCAGGCCACCGCACCAAGATTGCCGTCGCCTCGAACGACCCCAACGTCGACCCGGTCGGTGCGTGCGTGGGTGCACGTGGTGGTCGTGTGCGCATGGTCGTCAACGAGCTCCGCGGCGAGAAGATCGACATCGTGTCGTACTCGGAGGACATGCACGACTTCGTGTCGAAGGCACTGTCGCCGGCCAAGGTCACCGAGGTGCGCCTCAGTGAGGACGGCACACAGGCCGACGTCATCGTGCCCGACTTCCAGCTGTCGCTCGCGATCGGCAAGGAGGGCCAGAACGCACGTCTCGCTGCGCGTCTGACCGGTGTGCGCATCGACATCAAGTCCGAGACCCAGGCGGCCAACGAGGCACAGGGGATCTTCATCCCGCGTGAGCCCCGCGGCGGCACCGAGTACGCAGAGGGCGAGTGGCGCACCAACGACGAGACCGGTGAGCTGCAGTTCCATGCCGCTGACGGATCGGTAGTGACACAGAAGGAATGGGCCGACGCGCCCTCCAACGATTCCGACAGCACGGAGGCCTAACCCTTGGCAGCTAAGAAGATTCGCGTATCCGAACTCGCAAAGGAGTTGGGCCTCACAAACAAGGAGGCTCTCGATCTGTCCGTCTCGATGGGTGTTCCCGTCAAGGCGATCTCGTCGACGATGGAAGAGGCCCAGGCCGACCGTGTGCGCCGCAAGGCAGAGCGCGAGGGCCTGAAGCGCGACGCCCAACCCGAAGAAGAGAAGCCCGCGAAGAAGGCTGCTGCCAAGAAGGCACCTGCGAAGAAGGCCGCGGCAAAGGCCGACGGCTCTGACGGCGACGCCACACCTGCGAAGAAGGCACCTGCGAAGAAGGCTGCCGCCAAGAAGGCGACTGCCGTTCCTGTCGACGAGCCCGCTGAGACTGTCGTCGAGACACCGGCACCTGCACCTGTGGTCGAGCAGCCCCCGGTGGCTGCGCCTGCACCTGTCGTCGAGCAGCCTGCTGTGGTCGAACAGCCCCCGGTCGAGGCACCCCGTCCGGCCGCTTCGGGCGAGGGCCGTGTGATCTCGAGCGGACGCCCGAGCCCCACCACCGGCACCCCGCGCCCGCCGATCAACCAGCCGCCGTCGCCGCGTCCGGCGCCCCCGCAGGGCCGCCCCGCCGGCTTCCCCCCGGGCATGCCGCCAGGTGCGCGCCCCGGTGGTCGCCCGATCCCGCCGCCGCCCGGCCCAATGTCGCCGAGTGGTCGCCCGATTCCGCCGCCCCCGGGCCAGCGCATCCCGCCCGGCTCGCGTCCCGGTGGCCCCGGCATGCGTCCTGGTCCCGGTTCGCGTCCTGGTCCTGGCATGCGCCCCGGACCCGGAGGCCCGCGCCCCGGTGGTCCCGGCATGCGCCCCGGCCCCGGTGGTCCGCGCCCCGGTGGTCCCGGTGGTCCGCGTCCCGGTGGTGCACCGGGTGCACGCCCCGGTTTCGGTGGCCCTCGCCCCGGTGGTGCACCGGGTGCCGGTGGAGCCCCCGGTGGTCCGCGCCCAGGTGGTGGCCCCGGTGGCCCGCGCAACGGTCAGCGTCGCGCACCCCGCAAGAAGTCGCGCGCACGTCGCCGGCGCGAGTTCGATGAGTTGCAGCCGCAGTTCACGCAGTACTCGAACAGCAATGCACCGGTGCCCGAGGGCACCATCATCATCGAGCGTGGCTGGTCTGCACAGGAGTTCGCACCGAAGCTGAACCGCACCGCTGCCGACGTGGTGCGCTACATGCTCGAGCACGGCGAGATGATCACGGCCACCATGAGCCTGAGCGACGACCAGATGGAGTTGTTCGCGCTCGAGGTGGGTGCCGAGATCCTGCTCGTCGATCCGGGTCAGCAGCAGGAGACCGAACTGCAGGCGCTGTTCGACGACTCCGACGATGACGACGAGACCCTGCAGGCCCCGCGGCCCCCGGTCATCACCGTCATGGGTCACGTCGACCACGGCAAGACCACACTGCTCGACCGCATCCGTTCGGCGAACGTGGTGGCAGGCGAGGCCGGCGGCATCACGCAGCACATCGGTGCGTACCAGGTCGAGAAGGACGGCAAGAAGATCACCTTCATCGACACCCCGGGTCACGCTGCGTTCTCGAAGATGCGAATGCGCGGTGCACAGGTCACCGACATCGTCGTCCTCGTCGTCGCCGCAGACGACGGAGTCATGCCGCAGACCATCGAGGCACTGAACCATGCGAAGGCGGCGGACGTGCCGGTCATCGTGGCGGTCAACAAGATCGACAAGGAGAACGCCGACCCGCAGCGCGTGCTGACCCAGTTGGCTGAGTACGAGCTCGTTCCCGAGGCGTGGGGCGGCGACACCATCGTCGTCGAGATGTCTGCCCAGCAGAACCTCGGCATCGACGATCTTCTCGACCATCTGAACGTGGTCGCCGAGCTCGAGGAGCTGACGGCGAACCCGCAGGGTCGTGCCAAGGGTGTCGTTCTCGAGGCGAACCTCGATGTCGGCCGCGGTCCCGTTGCGACCGTGCTGGTTGACAAGGGCACGTTGAAGGTGGGCGATCCCATCGTGGCCGGCGCCGCGTGGGGCAAGGTGCGCGCACTGATCAACGAGCGCGGCGAGCAGGTCAAGGAAGCCGGACCCTCCTCACCCGTGCAGGTGCTCGGTCTCTCGAGCGTGCCGCAGGCGGGCGACGAGTTCCGTGCGGCACCCGACGAAAAGACCGCACGTCTCGTGGGTGACTCGCGCGGCCAGACGCGTCGCGTGCTCAACCAGCGCGGCGATGCCCGCGTCCAGAGCGGCGTGAAGCTCGAGGACATCTTCAGCCAGATCCAGGCCGGGGAGGTCGCAACCCTGAACCTGGTCATAAAGGCCGATGTGCAGGGTTCGCTCGAGGCCGTCACCGAGAGCCTGCGAAAGCTCGAGCGTGAAGAGGTCAAGGTTGCGTTCGTGCACCGCGGTGTCGGCGGCATCACCGAGAACGACATCACGCTGGCGGCCGCCACCAACGCGACACTCATCGGATTCAACGTGCGTCCCGACCGCAAGTCGCGTGACCTCGCCGAGTCCGAGAAGGTCGAGATCCGCACGTACGAGATCATCTACAAGCTGCTCGAGGACATGGAACGGGCAATGCTCGGTCTGCTCGCCCCCGAGTTCGAGGAAGTGGTCACCGGCGAGGCCGAGGTGCGCGAGGTCTTCCGTGTGCCGAAGATCGGTGCGATCGCCGGTTGCTTCGTGCGCACGGGTGTCATCACCCGCGGCACGAAGGTGCGGTTCCTGCGCGAGGGCACGATCATCTGGAAGGGCGCGATCCAGTCGCTGCGCCGGTTCAAGGACGACGTGCGCGAGGTCCGCGAGGGCTTCGAGTGCGGTATCGGTCTCTCCGACTTCCAGGACCTGAAGCCCGGCGACCTCATCGAGACATTCGAAGAGCGCGAGATCGCCCGCACATAGACCATGGCCGACCTCGACTTCTTCTTCGACCCGGTGTGTCCGTGGGCGTGGATCACCTCACGGTGGGTGAGCGAGGTGCAGGCCCTGCGTGACTACGACGTTCAGTGGCGGTTCATCTCCCTTCGTTTCCTGAACGAAGAGAAGATGGACTACTCCGCGATGCCCGAGGGCTACAAGGAGATCCACGCTGCCGGCACACAGGGGCTCCGTGTTGCTGCCCGCGCCCGTCATGAACGCGGCAACGATGCGGTTGCGACCGTGTACACCGCGCTCGGCACCAGTCTTCACAACCGTCAGGAGCGTGCCGCGTTCGTGGGCGACCCCGTGGCGCACGTGGCCGGGTTGCTCGCCGTAGTGAACCTGCCCGCGGAGTGGGCATCATCTGCGCTGGACGACTCCTTCGATGCAGAGATCCGTGCAGAGACTGAGCTCGCTCTCGAGCGCACCGGGAAGGACGTCGGCACGCCGATCCTCACGTTCCGGCCGGGTGCAGCCGACGAGGGATCGTTCTTCGGTCCGGTGATCTCGTCGATTCCCCGCGGCGACGAGGCCGTCGCGCTGTGGGACGCTGTCGAGACCCTCGCCACGACATCGGGCATGGCCGAGCTGAAGCGCTCGTTGCGCGCCCGTCCGAGTTTCGACTGACTCAGACCTTCTTGAGGGCGTCGATGACCGGCAGCCATGTCTGCGGCTCGGCCTTGTACGGCGCATAGAAGCTGATGCGCGAGATCACGTCGCCGTAGCGCCGACCGAGTTCGGGTGCGACAGTGTGCGGCTCGCCGACGACTGCGAAGGTGTTGAGGATCTCATCGGTGATGAGGTCACCCATTTCCTTCCACTTGCCGCTCTTCGAGAGCGTGTTGAGCTCGTCCTGCAGGCCGCCCCAACCGTGCGCCTCGAGCACGCCCCGGTAGGCGGGCGTGGATCCGTAGAACGCGATCTGCTGGCGTGTGCCTGCAGCGGCTGCGTTCATCTGTTCCTCGGTGGTGCCGGTGACCACGAACGACGGCCCCACGATCTCGAAGCCCTCCATGGTCTTGCCGGCCTTCTCACGCCCGCGCACCAGGGCGGGGATGGTCACCTCACGCAGGTACTTCTCCGTGGTGAATCCGTGGCACAGGAAGCCGTCGCACACCTCGCCGGCAACCTCGGTCATCTTCTCGCCGACTCCGGCTAGGTAGATCTTCGGCGGGCCGAAGGGGGAGAGTTCCTTCGCGTCGGGCGTGAAGAAGGGTGTCATCAGCGTGTGGGTGTAGAAGTCGCCGCGGAAGTTCAGCTGGGTGCCGTTCTGCCAGCAGTCCCAGATGGCACGCATCGCCAGGATCATCTCGCGCATGCGCGCCGCCGGGTGGCTCCACTCCATCGAGAAGCGCTTGGTGATGTGCGGCTTGATCTGGCTGCCGAGGCCGAGCATGAAACGGCCCTTTGAGTAGGCCTGCAGGTCCCAGCCGATGTTGGCCAGTGTCATCGGGTTGCGGGCGAAGGCCACCGCAATCGATGTGCCGACCTCGAGCTTCTCCGTGTGCTCTGCGCCGAGAAGAAGCGGGAAGAACGGGTCGTGCGCGGTCTCTGCAGTCCACGCACCCGAGTAGCCCGCCTCCTCGAGTTCCTTTGCTGCCTGCGGCACCTTCGACAGGTCCGATCCGAGTCCGCCGTCCACCTTCATGTCATCCCCCTGGTTGCTGGTCGCGGAGAAATTGTTCCACTTCGGCCGCTAGTTCGTCCACTGTAGGTATCTCCGGTTCGTCCTCGACAACCGGGGGACCGTGCATCTCGTCGTAGGCGGACTCCAACTGGCTGACCATGCCGGCGTGATCGGGATTGTTCGCCACCAGTTGGTCCAGGCGTTCACGCTGCACCGCAGACTCGCGGCGCAGGCGGGACGAGTCGAAGACGAGACCTGTCTCGGCGCACAACGCCTGCACGAGTGCGGCACTCGCGAGCGGGTAGGCCATCGATGCCACGTAGTGGGGCACCTGTGCCCACAGACTCACCGCCTCGATGCCGCGACGGTGCAGAACGTGCTCGAGGATCGACTGCACGCCGGCCGGTGCGTCGAGCGTGCTGCGCGAGAGGTCGAGTCTGTCGATGACCGCGGGGTCGGCCGATGTGGCCGTGATGCCGACAGGGCGCGTGTGGGGCGCACCGAACGGGTACGCGCCGAGACCGACCATGCGGCGCACGCCGAGTTGTGATGCGAGCTCGCCGACGGTCTCGCAGAAATGGTTCCATGCCATGTCGGGTTCGGGACCCGAGAGAAGCAGCACGTCGCGACCGTTCGCATCGGCACCCACCCGCATCTCGGGCAGCATCCAGTCGATGTTGGTGTTGACGCCCTCGCGCAGTTCCATCATCGGTCGGCGTGCGCGGTAGTCGATGAACGTGTCGGCATCGAACGAGATGAGTCGCCGTGCGCCCGACTCGCCCGAGATGAGTTCCATTGCGGCCGCCGCTGCACCGCTCGCATCAATCCAGCCGGCGAACTGCACGATGAGCACGGGCGCATCGAGAGAGGGGAGCTGCCCGTCGACTGCGAATGGCAGGCCGCCCCGGGGGTTCATCGCAGTCTCTCGAGGATCCCGGCCGCACGTTGAGACGCGCCGTCGACCTGCACCCTGAAGGGCTCCAGCTCTGCGGGGTCCTTCTGGCCGAGCGCACCACCCAGGTAGCGGGCATACACGCCCTCGATGATGCACGCGAGCTTCCAGTACGCAAACGCCACGTAGAAGTCGAGCGACGAGATGTCGCGACCCGACACGCGCCCGTAGCGCTCGGCGAGTTCGGCGCGGTTCATGAAGCCCTTTGCGGTGTTCACCGGGTTTGCCCATGCGCTCGCATCGTCATCGGGGCCCGTCCAGTAGACCATCAGCAGGCCCAGGTCCGCCATCGGGTCGCCGAGCGTGCAGATCTCCCAGTCGAGAACCGCGATCACGTTGCCGGAGGAGTCGACCATGCAGTTGTCGAGCCGGTAGTCGCCGTGCACGAGTGTGGCGGGCCCCTGTTCGGGGATGCGCGTCAGGAGTTCCTCGTAGACGCTGTCGACGAGGGGAAGGTCGCGTGTGCGCTGCTCGCGGATGTTGCCGTGCCACCTCTTCAGCTGGCGCTCGATGTACCCGTCGTGCTTGCCGAGATCGTCGAGGCCCGCAGCCACGAGGTCGACAGCATGGATCGCAGCCATCGTGTCGACGATCGACTCGCTCGCGCGGCGGCATCCCTGCTCGCCGAGCACCGATTCGGCGACCGACTTCTCCCGGACCACGTGGCCGTTCACGTACGACATGACATAGAACGGCAACTCGTTCACCGACTCGTCGGTGCAGAGCCCGAGCGCGGGGGCCACGGGAACCGCCGAACCGGCGAGACCCGCGATGATCTTGTGCTCACGACGCATGTCGTGTGCGCTCGCCAGTCTGTGGCCGAGCGGCGGCCTGCGGAGCACGTACGAATGTCCGGCTGCGTCATCGACCCTGAAGGTGAGGTTCGAATGACCGCCTGCGATCTGCGTGTACGAGAACGGCGCAGTCGCGCCGGGAATGTTGGCAACCAGCCAGGATTCGACGTTCTCGCTGATGCCGTTCGGAAGAGTCACGACACAGAAACTACCTGTATCGTGCCCACATGGCCCTCGACGTCACAGATGCAACCTTCCAGACCGAGGTCATCGAACGCTCGTTGTCCACACCCGTCATCGTCGATTTCTGGGCACAGTGGTGCGGTCCCTGCAAGACGCTCACCCCGATTCTCGAGAAGGCCACCGATGCCACGCAGGGGCAGGTGGTTCTCGCCAAGGTCGACGCCGATTCCAACCCGGGACTCATGCAGGCCTTCGGCATCAAGTCGATCCCCACGGTCATCATCTACAGGGATGGTCAGCCGGTCGACGGTTTCGTCGGCGGCCAGCCCGAGCACGTTGTGGAGAAGATGGTGGCTGCGTTGCTGCCCGACCCCACCCAGGTGCGGGTGCGCGAACTTCTCCAGCAGGGCACCGAGGAATCCCTGCGCGATGCTGTCGCGCTCTCACCGGGCAACGAAGATGCCGTCTGTTCCCTTGCCGAACACCTGGTCCGTGTCGGTGAGGCGAACGAAGCACTCGCGTTGATGGCCAGGTTGCCCGAGACAGACAGGGTGCGGCGCATCGCCGCGCAGGCAAGGCTCACGTTGAACCCGGTCGACAACTACGACGACGAACTCGCCGCCCTTCTCGAGCGCGTGAAGGGTGACGATGCGGCGCGCCAGGAATACCTCGACATCCTCGAGGCCATGGGTCCCGAGGACCCGCGAACTGCGAAGTACCGCAAGTTGCTGACCGCGCGGCTGTTCTAGTCCGTTCCGTGCCGCAGGCCCGCAGGCGCACATGCGCGCCGTGGAACGGGAACTGCTGAGCCGGGAACAACTGATGCGCGTGCTGAGCGCGTGTCGCTACCGCCTGGCTTTCGTGGGTCCACGCCGCGTGGTTGCCGTTGTCGTCACTTCACTCGGGCTCGGGGTGCTCGCATGGTTCGTGCTGTCTCCCACGCCGACCCCGGTGGAACTCGTTGCGCCGCGTGCCGCGGCAACCACGACTGTTGCCGAGCGCATGTCAACGTTGGTCGTGCACGTTGCGGGTGCAGTGAAGCGCCCGGGTGTCTACGAGGTGCCGGGTGGCTCGCGTGTGATTGACGCACTGCAGGCCGCCGGCGGACCACTGCAGGGTGCCGACCTCGAGAAGATCAACCTGGCCGTGTCGGTGGCCGATGCCGAACAGATCTTCATTCCCCGCCGGTCGTCGCCGCGCCCTCGCCCCACGGTGGCCCCGCGACACCGACCCGGCGCCGGAAGCATCGCCCCCGGTGCACCGGGTGGTTCACCGGCCGGACCATCATCGTCAGGCGGCACAGTGCGCACGGTCAACGTGAACACTGCGACGTCGTCGCAGCTCGAGTCGCTCCCGGGAATCGGACCGTCGCTCGCCAGGGCCATCGTGGCGTACCGCACCCAGAAGGGTGCATTCACGAAAGTCGAGGACCTGCTGAACGTGCCGGGCATCGGCGCAGCGAAACTTGCCGCGATGCGTGACGAGGTGAGGGTGGACTAGAGCGCGCCGAGTGCGAGTGCACCGAGAGCAAGGCCGCCGAGCGCGCCGAGCCACAGGCCGATGCCGAGTTGAACGAACGCGACGAGCCATTCACGGTTGCCCGCAACGGGGCGTCGTGTGGCGCGCACCGCGGCGACCTGGCCGACAACCCACCACACAGCCCCGCTCACCACGAGCGCCAACAGGAACCTTCCCGTGCCCCCGGCAGCGGGCACACCGAGGGCCGGCAGTGCGGGCACGGCGAGCACGAGAGCAACGAACGACAACGAGCCGCCGATCGGGTCCGACACGATGAACGAGAGCAACACACCAACGAACCAGACGCAGGCAGCCACACACAGCGCGCGCACGCCACCCGTCCGTCGGATCAATCGCCGCGTTGCGGTCACGCCACCTGGCATCACAGGTCGTGTTGACGATGATCGGGTGGACACGGGTCAATCGTATGTGGTCGGTGGCTGGCAGAACCGACACCGCAGGCGCCTCGGGTCGGTGTTCGCGAGTGTCGTGCTGCTTGCCGTCTGGGTCGGCACATGGTTCGGCGAACCCGCACACCAGCTCTCGGTGCTGCGCTGGCCCGCGGTGCTGCTGACAGTGTTCGCAGTCGTCGTACGTGCCCCGAAGTGGGTGCCGGTGGGTCTGGCGGTCGTGATCGGGGCCGCGGGTGGCGGTGCTGCGTGGTCGGTCCCCGTGGTGTCGGCAACCGAGAGATGCGAGGGGGTCATGCGCCTGGTGGGGGACCCTGTGCCGTTGCGCGGGGGAACACGCGTCGTGGTCGAGCACGGTGGTGTGCGTCTGGCCGGCGTTGCGTTCGGTTCGCCGTCTCGGGTTCTCGCGCTGCGCTCGGCACACGACAGGGTCCTTGTGGCGGGCACGTGCTCACCGCTCGACGCGCGGTATGCCGAGAGGGAGCGGGTGCGTCACATCGTGGGGCGAATCACGATCGAGTCGGTCTCGGAGAGGTTCGTCGAGCCCTCGCGGCTGGTGCGCTCCGCATCGCGTGTGCGGGTCGCAATGGAGCGGGGTGTGGCCGGCATGCCCGGCGAGACCCGGTCGTTGTTCACCGGTCTCGTCGTGGGTGACGACCGTCTGCAGCCGAGGGAGATGGTCGAGCGGTTCCGCGAGAGCGGACTGTCGCATCTGTGTGCGGCCTCGGGCCAGAACGTTGCCTACCTGTTGGCTCTTGCTGATCCGTTGCTGCGGCGACGCTCGCCCCGGGCACGGTGGTTCATCACGATGCTGATCATCGGGTGGTTCGTGGTGCTCACGCGCGCCGAACCGTCGGTGCTGCGTGCCGGCGCGATGGCGGCAGCCGTGGCAACCAATGCACTCGTGCGCACACCGATGAACTCACGGGCCGTGCTTGCGGTGTCGGCCACTTGTCTGTTGGTCATCGACCCGATGCTCGCCCGCAGCATCGGGTTCGCGCTCTCGGTCGGGGCCACCGCGGGTCTGGCATGGTTGTCGGCGCCGCTCGGACGGGCAATCGGCAGTCGTGGCACCCTCGCCACCACGCTTGCGGCCCAGGTCGGCACGCTGCCGGTGTCTCTGCTGGTGTTCGGGTCGGTGCCGGTCATCTCGCTGATTGCGAACCCTCTCGCACTTCCCGTGGCCGGGGTGGTGATGACGGTCGGGCTTCCGGTGTCGATGCTGGCATCGGTCATGCCGCCGTTGGTGGGCCCGGTGTCGTGGCTCATGACCGTTCCCGTGGCGTGGGTCGATCTGGTGGCGCGCACGTGTTCCGTGCTCTCGCTGCAGGACCTGTGGAACACGCTGGCGTGGGCAGCGGTGGCAGCGTGGGTCGCACGTCGCTGGCGGGATGCGTCGCGACGCATGCGTGTGGCAGGGTAGAGGAGTGGCGACCTACCTGATCTCGGGAGACGATGCTCTGATCAGTCTTGAGCTGACCTCCCTGGTCGACAGGCTGGTCGGCGACAACGACAGGTCGATGATGGTCGATGACTTCGACTGTTCCGAGTCCACGTTCTCGATCGGGTCCGTCGTCGATGCGGTGACCACCCCGTCGTTGTTCCTCGAGCGCAAGGTCGTGATCGTGCGTCACCTGCACGACATGGCCGCCGAACATGTCGACGCCTTCGTCGTTGCGGTCGATGCGTGCATCGAGGAGGTCGACCTGGTCATCACGTCCACCGGCAAGGTGCTGAAGGCCGTGAACGATGCCCTGAAGCGCGCCAAGGCCGAGACCATCGGTGCGGTCGTCACGACGAACCAGGGCGAGCGGCTGAAATGGGTCGAGTCAAAGCTCGTCGAGGCAGGTTTCACCTACTCGCCTGAGTGCGTACGGCTGATCTCGCAGCATTTCGGTTCCGACCAGGCCCGGGTGGCCGGCCTCATCGCAACCCTCACGTCGACGTACGGCGAGGGAGCAAAACTGTCGCGCACGGATGTCGAGGTGTTCCTCGGCGAGGCCGGCAGCATCGCACCGTGGGACCTCACCGACGCCATCGACAAGGGTGACGCCCAGACCGCGCTCGTGATGCTGCACCGCATGCTCGCCGACTCGCACCCGTTCCAGGTGCTCGGTCTGCTCGCAAACAGGTATGCACAGATGATGAAGATCGACGGACGCGGTGTGCGCACCGCAGCCGACGCAGTGGGTGTGCTGGGCGGCAAGGAGTTCACCGCCCGAAAGGTGCTCGAGCAGTACCAGCGCCTCGGGAGCGCAGGAATCTCCCGGGCGATCTCGCTCATCGCCACCGCCGACATCGACATGCGTGGCGGGAAGGACTGGGAGCCCGAGCTGGTGATGGAGGTGCTTGTTGCGCGCCTCGCGCGTCTCGGGGGCACGTCTGCTCCGTCCCGACCGCGCGCATCACGTCGCTGAACGGCGAAGAGTCGACAAAGAGACACACACCGCACACGGCGGTAGTCGAGGGAGAGAGTGGTAGCGGTCTGCTACTCGGCGGCGTTGAGACGCTTCATCAAGCGGCTCTTGCGGCGGGCAGCTGCATTCTTGTGAATGATGCCCTTCGAGGCGGCCTTGTCGATGCGCTTGACGGCGGCGCGGGCGCTGGTGTCGGCCTCAGGGGTGCCGGCTGCCGAGACCGCAGTGCGGACGCGGGTCTTCAGCTCGCTCTTGACGGCCTTGTTCCGCTCGGCTGCCTTCGCGTTGGTCAGGATGCGCTTCTTCTGGCTCTTGATGTTTGCCACGAGAGACGAGGCTATCGGCGTATGCCCCCGTCACCAACCGTCAGGGGTAGGCTCGAAATTGCCCATGGACATCTCAAAAATCCGCAATTTCTCGATCATTGCCCATATTGACCATGGCAAGTCAACCCTTTCCGACCGCATCCTCGAGATGACCGGTGCCGTCGAGGCCCGCGACATGAAGGCCCAGTACCTCGACTCGATGGACCTCGAGCGCGAGCGCGGCATCACCATCAAGGCCCAGAACGTGCGGGTCGCGTGGAAGGGGCACACCTTCCATCTCATCGACACCCCCGGACACGTGGACTTCGGGTACGAGGTCAGCCGGTCTCTTGCCGCCTGTGAGGGCGTGGTGCTGGTCGTCGACGCCGCCCAGGGCATCGAGGCCCAGACCCTGGCGAACTGCTACCTGGCACTCGAGAACGACCTCGAGATCGTCGCGGTTCTCAACAAGATCGACCTGCCCGCTGCCGACCCCGATCGCTACGCCCAGGAGATCGAGAACATCCTCGGCATCCCGGCCGAGGACATCCTGCGCATCTCGGCGAAGACGGGCGAAGGCGTGCCCGACCTGCTCGATGCGGTCATCGAGCGCATCCCCGCACCCAAGGGTGACCCCGATGCGCCGCTGCAGGCGTTGATCTTCGACTCGCAGTTCGACCAGTACCGCGGCGTGGTCTCGAGCGTGCGGGTGATGCACGGCCGGCTGACCACGGGAAGCCGTCTCCAGTTCATGCAGGCACGCGCCACGCACGAGGCCATCGAGATCGGCGCGCGCCGCCCCGGCACCACGCCTCTTCCCGAGCTCGGCCCGGGCGAGGTGGGGTACCTCATCGCCGGGATCAAGGACGTCGCCGAAGCCCGCAGCGGTGAGACGGTGACCACGGTCTCGAACGGCGCATCCGAGCCGTTGCCCGGGTACCGCGACCCGAAGGCGATGGTGTTCTGTGGTCTGTACCCGATTGACGGCGACGACTTCGAGAACCTGCGCGAGAGCCTCGAGAAGCTGAAGCTGAACGACGCATCGATCACCTACGAACCCGAGTCCTCCGGTGCGCTGGGGTTCGGGTTCCGTTGCGGATTCCTCGGCCTGTTGCACATGGAGATCGTGAAGGAACGCCTCGAGCGCGAGTTCAACCTGGCGCTGATCGCCACGGCTCCTTCGGTGGCCTACCGCGTCACCAAGACCGACGGAGAGGTGGTGGTGGTCGAGAACCCCGCCGACCTGCCGCCCACGCAGAACATCAACTTCATCGAGGAGCCGTTTTTCAGGGTCGGCATCATCACCCCGAAGGACTACACCGGCACCCTCATGGACCTGTGCCAGTCGCGTCGCGGCGAGATGGTCAAGCTCGAGTACCTGTCGCCCGAGCGCGTCGAACTGCACTACCTCATCCCGCTCGCAGAGGTTGTGGTCGACTTCTTCGACCAGATGAAGAGCCGCACGCAGGGGTACGCGAGTCTCGACTACGAACTCGAGGGGTACCGGCCGAGCAACCTGGTGCTCGTCGACATCCTGCTCAACGGTCTCGCCGCCGAAGCGTTCAGCACCATCGTGCACCGCGACAAGGCCTTCGACTACGGCCGCCGCATGTGCGAGAAGCTGAAGGAACTGATCCCCCGGCAGATGTTCGACGTGCCGATCCAGGCAGCGATCGGGGGCAAGGTCATCTCGCGCGAGACCGTGAAGGCAAAGCGCAAGGACGTGCTCGCCAAGTGCTACGGCGGCGACATCACGCGAAAGCGCAAGCTGCTCGAGAAGCAGAAGGAAGGCAAGAAGAAGATGAAGGCGATCGGACGGGTCGAGGTGCCCGGCGACGTGTTCATCAGCGCCCTGAAGCTGGACGACTGATGTCGGGCACCGACACGACCGAGAAGGCGAGCCCGTTCCGGTCGTTGCAGCACCGCAACGTGCGCGTGTACTTCGTCGGTCTGCTGCTGTCGAACGTGGGGACCTGGCTGCAGTTCACGGCCACCTCGATTCTCATCTACAACATCAACGGTCGCGCCACCGACGCCGGGCTCAACACGCTGTTCCAGTTCCTGCCGATGCTCCTCCTCGGTGCGTGGGCCGGCGGCTTTGCGGACCGCCGTGACCGTCGCACCGTGACCATCTGCACCCAGAGCGCCCTTCTCGTGCAGGCAGTGCTGCTCGCGATCGCCGACTTCAGCGGCTACGACTCGCTGCCCGTCATCTACGCGCTGTCACTCGTGCTCGGGGTGGCGAACGCAATCGACAACCCGTCGCGCCGCGGCCTCGTGACCGAACTCGTGGAGCCGGCCGAGATCTCGAACGCGATGTCGTTGAACACCACCGTGATGACGGGCTCGCGCATCATCGGTCCGGCACTCGCGGCCGTGTTGATCGGGCCGCTCGGCACTGCCTGGTTGTTCTCGATGAATGCGCTCTCGTACGTGGCCGTGCTGTGGTCGCTGTTCGCCCTGCGGCGTTCCGAGATGATCCCGTCGCCGCCCGCACCGCGCACGGGCAAGCCGGTGCGCGAGGCCTTTGCGTTCATGTGGGGCGACCCGCGCCTGCGGTACTCGTTCATCGTGTTCGCCGCGGTGAGCACCTTCGCCTTCAACTACAGCGTCGTGCTGCCGAAACTGAGCGACGTGCAGTGGGGCCAGGCCAACGGGTACCCGATACTCCTCACCATCGTCAGCGTCGGCAGCATCTTCGGCGCGCTCGCCACCGCACGTTTCCGCGTCATCGGGATCAGGTGGTACGGCACCCTGGTCGTCGTGAACGCTGTCTCGTGCATCGCTCTCGGGTTCGCACCGAACTTCCTCGTGGCATGTCTCGTGGCTCTCCCGCTCGGGTTCGGCGGCACCGGGCTCGTTGCGTCGATGACGGGCATCAGCCAGCACAACATCTCGCCCGAGATGCGCAGTCGCATGCTCGCGTTGCAGTCTGTCGCCTTCCTCGGTTCGACCCCGATCGGAGGGCCGATCACGGGCTGGATCGGTGACAACGTGAGCATCCAGTGGTCGCTTGCGTACGGCGGGTTCATCAGTCTCGCGGTTCTGCCGCTGTTGAGGAGGGCGAAATGACGGTTGCGGTGTGGTGGATCCGGCGCGACATGCGCCTTGCCGACAACGGTGCGCTCTCGTCGGCGGCGTCGCGCGGGGCCGTGGCCCCTCTCTTCGTGGTCGATCCCGCATTCGCGCGCGCCGGTGCCGCGAGGCGGGACCACATGTTCGCCACGTTGCGCAGCCTCGACGAGTCGGCCGACCGGAGCCTCGTTCTGCGCCATGGAGACCCCGTGACGGCGGTCGTCGAGTTCGCGCGTGCCGTCGGTGCGGGCAGTGTGCACATCGCTGCCGACTACTCGCCGTACGGCCGCGAGAGGGATGCACGGGTCGGAAGGGCCCTGCGCGACGCGGGCATCGAACTGGTGGTGGCCGACTCGCCCTACGTGGTCGTGCCGGGCACCGTGCTGAAGGATGACGGAACGCCGCTCAAGGTGTTCACTCCGTTCTACAAGCGCTGGATGACGAAGGTCGACCTGGCGGACCGCTCCGCGCGCGGCATCACGTGGCACGATGCGACCGCACTGTGCGACGGGTACCCGGAGTCCGGCACACCCAGCACCCGCGTGTTCCCCGTGGGCGAGGACGCAACATGGCAGCGGTGGCACGAATGGTCGTCGCGAGCCCTCGATGCGTACAAGGAGGAGCGGAACAACCCCGGTGTCGACGGAACCTCGAGGCTGTCGGCTGCGTTGCGCTTCGGCGTGGTGCACCCGCGCCAGCTGCTGCGCGCGTTGCCGGCCTCGGCGGGGTCGGACCATTTCCGCAGCGAGATCGCATGGCGCGAGTTCTACGCAGACGTGCTGTTCCATCTTCCCGACACCAAGTGGAACAACCTGCAGCAGAAGATGAACGCACTGCCCGTCGACACCGGACCGGAGGCCGAGGCGCGGTTCGCGGTGTTCTGTGCCGCACGAACCGGGTACCCGGTTGTCGATGCCGGCATCCGGCAGATGATCGAGACGGGGTGGATGCACAACCGGGTGCGGATGATCGTCGCGAGCTTCCTCGTGAAGGACCTTCATCTGCCGTGGCAGTGGGGTGCCCGGTTCTTCATGCGGCACCTGATCGACGGTGACATCGCCTCGAACAACCACGGCTGGCAGTGGACAGCCGGAACCGGCACGGATGCGGCGCCCTACTTCAGGGTCTTCAACCCGACGGGCCAGAGCGAGAAGTTCGATCCGTCGGGGGCGTACCTGCGCGAGTGGTTGCCGGAGATCGCACATCTCGACGACGCGCACATACACGCACCGTGGACGCTGGGTCTTCTCGCGCCCGAGGGATACCCGGCACCGATGGTCGACCATTCTGCAGAGCGGGAAGAAGCACTCGCGCGGTACAAAGCCGTGAGCGGAAAGTAAAATCGCGGTCATCATGTTGGACGAACGCAAGACGGCAATCCTCCGGGCGGTGGTCCAGGAGTACGTGGCATCGGGCCAACCGGTCGGCTCCTCGCACATCGCCAAACTGCCCTCGGTCACCGTGTCGTCTGCAACGGTGCGCAACGAGATGGCTGCGCTCGAGCAGGAGGGCTACCTCGCACAGCCCCACACCTCGGCAGGGCGGATCCCGACGGACAAGGGATACCGGCACTTCGTCGACTCGATCACCCCGGAGTCCCTGGTCGCCGATGCCTCGGCCACCCAGGTCGGTGAGTTCTTCAGCGCTGCCCACGGTCGTCTCGAGGACCTGTTGCGCCACACCACCACGTTGCTCGCCAACATCACGCACCACACCGCACTCGTGGTGGGCCCCGAGGTCGAGACCACGACCATCCGTGCGGTGCACATCAGCCGCGTGACCCCGCGCACTGCCACGGTGGTGGTGGTGCTGTCGAACCACGGGGTCGAGAACGAGACCATCCCGCTGTCTGACGACATCGGCGACGATCACATCTCGTCGGCGGTGGCCCATCTGGGTCGTTTCCTCGTGAACCAGTCTCTCGGCGATGTCGACTCGGTGCCGTCGGCGAACGACGCACACGTCGACGCGGTCTGCTACGCGACCATCAACGCACTGTCGCGCCACCGTAAGGACAAGCCGGTCTTCGTCGGCGGTGCTGCGTCGCTCGCCAATGCGTTCGATGCTGTCGATGTCGTGCGTGACGTGCTCACCACCATCGAGCAGCAGTTCGTGGTGGTCTCGTTGCTGCAGGACCTGCTCGACAGGGGACTGTCCGTCGCCATCGGCACGGAGCACGGTGTCGAGCAGTTGTCGGCGTGTTCCGTGATCGTGGCGCCGGTGGTTGCCGACGGTGAGACCATCGGATCGGTCGGCGTGCTCGGGCCCACGCGCATGAACTACCCGCAGGCACTGAACACCGTCGAGATCGTGAGCGACCAGCTCGGGCGGCGCATCGCAGAGGGTGCGTCATGAGCGACTACTACGCACTGCTCGGGGTGTCGCAGCGCGCCAGTGCCGACGAGATCAAGAAGGCGTACCGCAAGAGGGCGCGCGAACTGCACCCTGACGCGAACCCGGACAACCCCGCGGCCGAGGAGCAGTTCAAACAGGTCAGCCGCGCCTACGAGGTTCTGTCCGACCCTGATTCGCGTGCCCGCTACGACAGGTTCGGGGAAGCAGGCGTGTCGGGCGCCGGTGCTGCCGGTGGCGATCCCTTCGGTGGCGGCGGACTCGGTGACATCTTCGAGGCGTTCTTCGGTGGCGGTGGGTTCGGTGGCCAACGCCAGCAGGCGGGGCCGCCCCGCGGCCAGGACCTCGAGGTCACTGCGCGCATCGACCTGAACGGGGTCATGTTCGGCCAACAGGTCACCGTCGAGGTGAACACTGCCGTGCGCTGCGACGATTGCGGTGGTTCGGGCGCGGGTGCAGGCACACAGCCGGTGCAGTGCTCGGACTGCGGCGGCAGCGGTCAGGTGCGTCAGGTACGCCAGAGCATGCTCGGTCAAATGGTCACGACAGCGCCGTGCAGGCGTTGCGGCGGCATCGGCGAGGTCGTGGTGACACCGTGCTCATCGTGTTCGGGTGAGGGCCGTCGTGTCACGCGGGAGAGTTACACCGCCGATGTGCCGGCGGGGATCAGGTCCGGGCAGACCCTGCGGCTGGCCGGCCGCGGTGCCGTTGGGCCGCGCGGCGGAGATGCAGGGGATCTGTACGTGCATGTTGCTGTCGCGCAGCACCCCGATTTCGTGCGCGAGGAGGACGACCTGATCTTCGACCTTCCCCTGTCCATCACGCAGGCGGCACTCGGCGTGCACACGGTGCTCGATGCGCTCGACGGCGAACTCGACCTGGTGGTGCCCCCCGGCGCTCAGCACGGCCGTGAGTTCGTCGCGCGCGGGCGGGGCGTGCCGCACCTGAACGGCAGGGGGCGCGGTCATCTGCGCGTGCGCGTGTCGGTACGGGTCCCCACCGACCTCACGGACGAGCAGGAGCAGTTGCTGCGTCGTCTCGCGGAGATCTCGGGCGACGATGTGTCAACGGCCGACAAGGGCCTGTTCTCGCGCATCAAGTCGGC
>CAZENK010000024.1:0-29505 GCA_964513585.1 uncultured Bifidobacterium sp.
CCCCCAACGGGATTCGAACCCGTGCCGCCACCTTGAAAGGGTGGTGTCCTAGGCCACTAGACGATGGGGGCTAGAACGACTCCGGTTGAGAGCACTAGAACACTATCGGCACGCAGCCGACAATGCGCCCCCGCACATGATTCCGGCTCACTCCCCGGACAGGGCCCACACGATCCACTCGAGGAGCCACCCGAGGTAGGCATACAACTGGGCCTGGCCGAAGGCGGGATCCTCTTCGTCGAGGTCCTCCAGGTCGTCATCCTCGGTGATGTCGAGCAGGGTGCCGAGAACCAGCCGCAGCCCGTTGACCACCGTCATGAAGGCGTAGAGCTGCGGTTCGGTCAGGTCTTGGTCGGACTGCAGTGCCTCGCGGGCCCGGTCAATTGCTGCCATGCGAGACTGCACGAGCTCATCACGCATGTAGCCCTGGTACTCGGCATCGTGGTCCGGGTCCTGGTGGTACGCGGTGGGGAACAACCGCCGCACCCGTGGGTCATCGGGCGGCGCAGTCAGCACGTCGCGGAGCTGGTCCAGGAAACCCATGAGGGTCTCCCGCTCGTCGTGCGAGAGACGGATTGCAAAGGTTCCCTCGCCGGTGGGTTCGATGGGTCCGGCGCGCCTCTTGCGTCTCATGAGTCCTGCTGCATGGTGGCCCACAGTCCGTGTTCATGCAGGCGGAACACGTCGATCTCTGCCTTCTCGCGCGGTCCGCTCGACACGACGGCCCGGCCCTTCTCGTGGACATCGAGCATCAACGAGTCCGCCTTCTCTTTCGTGTAACCGAACAGTTTCTGGAACACGAAGGACACGTACGACATGAGATTGATGGGGTCGTTCCAGACCAGGACAATCCAGGGGGTGTCGGTCTCGGTCTCGTCGCCGGGGCGCGCCACCACGTCCGGTTCGGCGACCTGGCTCATCGAGACGGCATCGCACGGGGGTGTGGTGAATGGCACGGAAACATTCTGCTCACGATTGGTCGTCAATGCTCACCCCCCATACGATGAGTACCCGTGCCCCTGAATGTCCGCCCCGTCGTTCCCTCGCGCTTTGCGGGGCGCAGCCACGAGGCGGGCCGTGCGCCCAAGTCCGTCATCGGCGGTTACGTGGCCCTCACGAAGCCTCGAATCATTGAGCTTTTGCTGATCACCACCGTGCCCACGATGGTGCTGGCCGAGGGCGGCTGGCCCTCGTGGAGTCTCATCGCCATCACTCTGGTGGGTGGGTCATTGGCTGCCGGCGGCGCCAATGCGATCAACATGTACATCGACCGCGACATCGACGCGTTGATGGAGCGCACCAAGAACCGCCCCCTCGTGACCGGCCTCATCGCCCCCCGGAACGCGCTGGTCTTCGCAGTGGTCCTCGAGATCCTGGCTTTTGTGATCCTGGCCGTCGGGGCCAATGTGCTCTCCGGGGTGCTGGCCCTGTCGGCCACCGCCTTCTACGTTTTCGTGTACTCGCTGTGGCTGAAGCGCACCAGCAAGCAGAACATCGTGATCGGAGGGGCCGCCGGGGCCGTGCCGGTGCTCGTCGGGTGGGCCGCAGTCACCGATTCGCTGTCCTGGACCCCCTGGTTGCTGTTTCTGGTGATCTTCCTGTGGACACCGCCCCATTTCTGGGCCCTGGCGATCAAGCACAGCGATGACTACAAGGCTGCAGGCGTGCCCATGCTGCCCGTGGTCGAGTCGCACAAGAAGGTCATCGCCTCGATGATTCGTTACACAATTGCACTAACTCTGGCCAGCCTGGCCGTGATCCCGGTGGCCGGGATGGGCTGGGTCTATGGCGTGTCTGCGGGTGTGCTGGGCGCGATGTTCCTCGGGGGCACAATTGCACTAGGTCGCAGCACCAGCCCGGCGGCCTCCATGAAGCTCTTCTCCTTCTCGATTTCCTACATCTCGGTGCTCTTCGTGGCACTCACGGTCGACGTCTTCGTTCGCTGATTTCTTCCCAATCGCACGATCTCTGGCACATGCAGGGATTTACGTCCAGAACAAGGCCGATGGGTAGTGTTAGTGCGTTACATCTAGGCGTATTCACCCCCTCGGTCCCTGTGGACTTCGGGGGTGCACCGGGAGACCATCCGAAATGACCACCATCGACACACACGTCGGCGCATCGGCGACAGCATCAAGCATGCCTCTCGCCGCGGCCGTTGGCCAATGGCTGACCAGCAGCGATCACAAGAAGATCGGACGCCTGTTCATCGGTTGGTCCCTGATTCATGCGATTGAAGTTGCGGTTCTCGGAGCCATCTTCGGTTTCGAGCGCATGAGCCCCGCCGCTTTCGAACTGATTGCAGGCGATGCCGCGCTGCAGATGTCATGGCTGTCGCGCCACGTCATGATTCTCGGGCTTCTCGCTCCCCTGTTCCTCGGCATTGCCATCGCCATCGTGCCGCTGCAGGTCGGTGCGCGTGCCATCGCGCTGCCGCGTCTTGCTCAGTTCGGCTTCTGGTCGTGGTTGTTCGGCTCCGGTCTCGTGCTCACATCGATCGTCGCCAACGGCGGCCCGGGCGGTGGCAACACCGACATGGTCGATCTCTTCCTCATGGGCGCGGGACTCACGGCAACCGGCCTCATCGCAGCCAGCGTGTCCGTCGCGACCACGGTCATGACCGCACGTGCCCCCGGCATGACGATGGACAAGGTGCCGACCTTCTCCTGGTCGGCGTTGGTCGGCTCGATCACCACGGTCCTGAGCCTCCCGGTTGCAGTCGGAACCCTGATCTATCTCTACGTCGACCACACGGGCGGGCAGGCGGCCTTCGGTTCCAACAAGGACATCGAGAAGTGGATCGGTTGGATCTACGGTCAGCCCCTCACTTTCATCTTCGTCGTGATGGCTCTCGGTGTGCTCGCAGAGGTTGCACCCGTGACCGCGCGTGTGCGTCAGCCGCTGCGGCCGGTCGTGCTCGTGGGGCTCGGCTTGGTGACCTCCGCTGTGCTCGGCGCGGTGACGCAGAGCAGCCATGTTCTCGTCCTTGACGGGTCTGCCGGCGACAAGGTCACCAGCGCGATCCCGTTCCTGTTGTTCAACGGTCTGCCGCTGCTCGGTGCACTCGTGGCCGTGGCCGTGGCATTGCTCTCCCTGAAGGAGGGTCGTCCTGCGGTCCGCGCTTCGTTCGCTTTCGCACTGTTCGGTGCGTTGATGATCCTCGCCGGCATTGCGGGCAGCTTCGTGCAGCACATCGAGTCGGCCGGTCTCATCGGCACCTCGTTCGGTGAGGGCGTGACCGCGTACCTCGTCTACGGCGGCGTGCTGAGCGCACTCGGTGCGCTGACCCACTGGGCCCCGAAGCTGTGGGGCGTTGTGCTCGATGACAAGAAGGTGCTCGGTCTTGCGGGCCTCGGTCTCATAGCAACGGTGCTCGCATCACTGCCGCTGTATGTCGCCGGTTTCACCGACCAGCCCGCATACGTGTTGTTCGGTTTCGACATCGACGGACCTGTCGGGCTGTGGAACCTGCTCGCAGGGGCCGGTGCGGCGTTGATCGCACTGGTGGTGCTCGCCTTTGTCGGTCTGCTGGTGTCGGCAGTGCGTGCCGGTGGCGGTGCAACCGATGATCCGTGGGATGCACAGACCCTCGAGTGGTCAGTGCCCTCGCCCGCACCCGCAGACAACTTCGCCGAGCTGCCCATCGTGAACTCGAGCGAACCACTTCTCGACGCGAAGCCCTCACAGGAGGTACCGGCATGAGCCTCGCACTGCCCGCAGCTCCGCAGCAGGCGTCCCGCCGCCAGCTGCTCGTCTCCACGGCACTCGTTGCCGCCGGGGCGGGAATGTTGATCGCCGGGATGCTCGCAATGTGGATGAGGTTCAGGGCCGGTGCGCCGACCCGTGAGTCGAGTGACGGTCTCTACATCATCAAGGACTGGTTGCCCGAGAACATCAAGATTCCCGAGGTTGCCGCGAACACGATGTTTGCCACCTATCCCTTCGCGCCCCTGATGGCCCAGTGGGCCGTCTACTCCGCCAAGCGCGTCGACAAGGGTCATCGCTCGCTCGCTCTTCTCATCACATTCCTGGTCGGCCTCGCGATCGTCAATGCACAGATGGCCATCTACATGAAGATGGACATCGGCATGGCCGACGGTGCGTACCAGTCGATGTTCTTTGCGATCACCGGGACCATGACGTTCCTGGTTGTCGCCGGAATGGCGTTCTCGGCGGTGGCGTTCTTCCGCTCCGTGGGTGGCCGCGATGATGACCAGCAGCTCATCTCGGCGCACGCGTTGTATTGGTACTTCCTCACGGCGGCATTCACCGCAGTGTGGTTCTTCGTGTACGTGCAGAAGTAGGACGACATGTTTACTCCAGGCTCCAAATACCTTCTCGGGCTCACAGGGCTGTCGGCCGTCTCGGCCGTGCTCTACATGTTCCTGATAAACCCGTCGGACCTCGGTGCATATGCATTGTTCGGCATGTTGCTGTCAGGCGGGTTGATCGCCGGGTTCTCGTTCTTCACCCGTGACGGTGACGCTGAGACCGCAGCCGATGCGGTCGAGGCCGCGACCCGAGCACCGCAGCCGTCGTTCTGGCCGATCGTGTTTGCACTCGGTGCGGCACTGATTCTGCTCGGAGTGGCAACCCACCCCATCGTGTTCGTGCTCGGCATCACCGTGCTCGCTGCAGGCGGGACCGAGTGGGTCGTGCAGAACTGGGCAGAGCGCGCATCGGCCGACGGCACCTACAACGGCACAGTGCGTCACCGCGTGTTCGGTGCACTCGATTACCCGGGCCTTGCAGCCGTGATCACCGGTGTCATTGCCTACCTGTTCTCGCGCATCATGCTGACCTCGTCGAAGGGCGGCGCTGCGGTCATCTTCATGATCGTGGCCGCGATCATCATGGGTCTCGGTTTCGTGTTCGCACGCAAGCCCGATGCGCGCGGCAAGGCGACTGCTCTGGTGCTGACCGGTGGCACGCTCATTCTTGTGGTCGCAGGTGTGGTGAGCGCCCTGGCGGGTGAGCGCCCGCAGCTCGAGAAGTACGCCAAGGAGCAGCCCTACAGCGCCGAGAACCGCAAGTGCGGCGCCGAAGAGGGCAAGTACTACGACCGCAAGGCGAACAACACCGTGTCCCTGCGTTCGGCTGTTCTCGCCACGATCTTCGTGGAGGACGGCAAGGTGCGCGCCCAGATGATCGGCCTGAAGAAGGATGTCGACACGGTCACCGTGCCGCGTTCGAACGCAACGAACATCATCTTCCGCAACCTCGACGAGGAAGAACATCGTCTGGTTGTGAATCTCGGGACCGCAGTTGTCGGTGAGACCGGCGTGGAAGAGAAGGTCGGCACCTGCACGCAGCTGACAGGCAAGAACCAGGAACAAGTTCTCACCCTGAATATCCCGAAGCCGTCGACTGACGAGCAGCAGTATTCGTTCACGGTGCCGGGTGCCGAGGGTGAAATTAAGTTGGTGGTGCCGTGAGCCACATGGACCCGACACAGACAAAAGAGAAGGCAATGGATACCGTGACAACTGTGAAGTCAACGCGCCGCCGTTTCGCCACCCCGCTGGTCGCGATCTCATCGACAGTCTTCCTCGCGGGTTGTGCCACGAATGCACCGCAGGACGTGTTCCAGCCGAAGGGCCCGAACGCTGAGATGATCAACGACCTCCAGCTCGTCGTGTTCTGGATTGCCGGTGTCGTCGGCGTGCTCGTCTGCATCCTCGCGGGCTACATCTTCTGGAAGTTCCGTGACCGTGGACAGGCAATCCCTGCGCAGAAGCATGGCAAGCCGTACGTCGAGATCACGCTCACCGTCATCCCGGCCCTGATCCTGACCGTCGTCGGTGTGTTCACCGTGCGCACCATCTTCGATCTCGCCGAGACCAAGGACACCGAGCTGATCATCAACGTGACCGGTCAGCAGTGGTGGTGGGAGTACGACTACCCCGCGCAGTCCGACTACGGCATCAACCAGCCCATCATCACCTCCGGCCAGTTGGTCATCCCCGTCGGCACGAAGGTGCTGCTGCGCGAGACCAGTCGAGACGTCATCCACTCGTACTGGATCCCCGCCCTGAACGGCAAGAAGGACGCGGTGCCGGGTCGAATCCACCTGCTGCGCATGGAGGCCGACAAGCCCGGCATCTACGCAGGTCAGTGCACCGAGTTCTGCGGACTCTCCCATGCGAACATGCGCATGGAGGCAGTTGCACTGTCGAAGGAGGACTTCGCCAAGTGGGTAGCCAACCAGCAGAAGGCCTACACGCCGCCGGCTGCTGACACGCTCGCCGCCGAGGGTGAGGCGACCTACATCAACCAGTGCGCACGTTGCCACCAGGTCAACGGCCTGAAGGACGCAAACGGCAAGCCGATCATCTCGGCCCCGGACGAGAGCGTGTACTCGGGCGCAGCCCCGAACCTCACGACACTCATGACGCGCAACACGTTCGCCGGGGCGATGTTCGACCTCGTCACCGAGGAGTGCCGTGCCGACATCTGGGGCGCCAAGCCCGAGGAGTTCGGCGAGAAGTACCTGAAGGGCGTCACCAAGGACTGCCTGAACGAAAGAGATCTTCGTGCGTGGTTGCGCAATGCGCCCGCCATGAAGCCGATGTATGCCGACCCGGCCAAGCTCGGGCCGACCAACGGCAAGTACCGCGGTATGCCGAATCTCGGTCTCACCGAGGACGACATCGACAAGCTCGTTGCCTACCTGTTAACGCTGAAGTGATCGGAGAACGACATGGCGATCATTGAACGACCAGAAGCAAGCACCACTCCTGCAGTGGTGACTCCTTCGCAGACACTCGGCGCCTTCAAGCGCCCGGTGGAGACGAAGGGGTGGAAGGAATGGCTCTTCACCGTCGACCACAAGAAGATCGGCATCATGTACGGCGTCGTCGCCATGGTGTTCTTCATCATCGGTGGTGTCGAGGCGTTGCTGATCCGTCTGCAGCTTGCCGCACCCAACGGGAACATCCTGAGTGCTGACCAGTACAACCAGATGTTCACGATGCACGCGACCACCATGGTCTTCCTCTTCGGAATGCCGATGGCAGCAGCCTTTGCGAACTACTTCCTGCCGCTCCAGATCGGTGCACGCGACGTGGCGTTCCCGCGCATGAACGCACTGTCCCTGTGGCTGCTCATCGTGGGCGGCATCGTGTTGAACGCTTCGTGGTTCCTCGGTGGCGCACCAGACGGTGGCTGGTTCATGTACGCACCGAACTCGAGCCAGGTCTTCTCGCCGAGCAACGGCGTTGACTACTGGGTTCTCGGTCTGCAGATCACCGGCGTTGCATCGCTGATCGGCTCCATCAACCTGATCGTGACCGTGCTGAACATGCGCGCACCGGGAATGACGATGATGAAGCTGCCGGTGTTCACCTGGATGATCCTGGTCGTCCAGTTCCTGCTCGTGTTCTCGCTGCCGGTCATCACCGTGGCACTCGTTCTGCTCATGTTCCAGCGCTCTTACGGCGCCACCTTCTTCGACGTTGCACAGGGAGCGGACCCTCTGCTCTGGCAGCACCTGTTCTGGATCTTCGGTCACCCCGAGGTCTACGTGCTGATCCTGCCCGCCTTCGGCATCATCTCCGAGGTTCTGCCGACCTTCGCCCGCAAGCCACTGTTCGGTTACCCGTTCGTGGTGTTCTCGGGTGCCGCGATCGGCCTCGTCGGTTTCGGTGTGTGGGCCCACCACATGTTCGCTGCAGGTCTCGGACCTGTGTCGGTGGCCGTGTTCTCGATGGCCACCATGGCGATCGCGATCCCGACCGGCGTCAAGATCTTCAACTGGTTGCTCACGATGTGGGGCGGCAAGATCTGGTACACCACCGCGATGAAGTTCTCGATGGGCCTCGTCATGCTGTTCACCATCGGCGGTCTGTCGGGTGTCACCCACTCGGTCGCACCGTCCGACACGCAGCAGACCGACACCTACTACATCGTCGCGCACTTCCACTACGTGCTGTTCGGCGGAATGGTCTTCGGTCTGTTCGCCGGCTTCTACTACTGGTGGCCGAAGGTGTTCGGCAAGATGCTGAACGAGCGCCTGGGTTCGTGGAACTTCTGGTGGATGGTCATCGGCATGAACCTCACGTTCGGCCCCATGCACATCCTGGGTCTGCAGGGTCAGCCCCGCCGTATGTACATCTGGACCGAGGCACGTGCCGGTGAGGGATTCTTCAACCTGGGCTTCTGGAACCTGGTGTCGTCGATCGGGTCGTTCATCCTCGCAGTCGGCGTGCTCTTCTTCCTGATCAACGTGGTGTACACCGCGCGCAAGGGCAAGCAGGCACCGCTCGACCCGTGGGATGCACGCACACTCGAGTGGTTGACCACCAGCCCGCCGAAGCCCCACAACTTCGACCGCATCCCCGTGGTGCGCCACCTTGACGAGTTCTTCCACCGCAAGTACGTCGAGGACAGCGAGACCCACACCATGAAGAAGGTGACCGAGGGTGATGTTCTCGTGCGGGTGGAGGAAGAGAATGCCGAGGCGAACATCCACCTGCCCGGACCGTCGTACTGGCCGCTGGTGCTCTCGCTCGGCGTGG
The DNA here is from genome assembly GCA_964513585.1 of uncultured Bifidobacterium sp. Taxonomy (GTDB): domain Bacteria; phylum Actinomycetota; class Acidimicrobiia; order Acidimicrobiales; family Ilumatobacteraceae; genus UBA2093. The sequence goes on from CAZENK010000024.1 coordinate 8,517, forward strand.
GCGTGCTCGGCTTCGGCGTGATCTACGGAACGCCGATCATGGTCCTCGGCGGACTCATCGTTCTCTTCGCGTCGTACGGATGGGTTCTCGAACCGTCGGTTCCCGAAGATGCCGACTATGACCCGCCATCGGCAGATGGCTCCACGAAGGAGATTGCTCCCCTTGGCTGAGACCGCAACCCACGCAGCCGAACACGCGGCTGATCACGGACACCACTCGTCCACCGGCTTGTCGAACAACAAGCTGGCCATGTGGCTGTTCCTCGGATCAGAGTGCCTTCTGTTCGGTGGCCTCATCTCCACGTACATGCTCTACCGCGGGCGCGTGTCCGACGGTCCGCACCCGTCGCAGATCTACGACATCCCGTTCACCTCGGTCAGCAGCTTCGTGCTGCTGATGTCGTCGCTGACCATGGTGCTCGCGGTGACCGCTGCACAGCGCAACGATGACCGCCGCACCAACATGTGGCTGACGGTGACCGCCATCCTGGGTGCCACCTTCATCGGTGGCCAGGTGTACGAGTTCACGACCTTCGTGCGCGAGGGTCTCGGCTTCACCACCAGCCTGTTCAGCTCCAGCTTCTACACGCTCACCGGTTTCCACGGTGTGCACGTGACGGTCGGGGTCATCATGCTGCTGTCCACCGTGGGCATCATCAAGAAGAACAAGGTCGTCGGCAACAAGGCCGAGTCGGTCGAGCTGGTCGGTCTGTATTGGCACTTCGTCGACATCGTGTGGATCATCATCTTCACGCTCGTCTACCTGATCCCGGCATAAGGGGGAACCATGAGCGAAACAGCAGAAAAGCATGAGCACGGCATGTCCGATGCCGGCTACATCCGCATCGCACTGATCCTCGCGGCGATCACGGCACTCGAGGTCTCGACGCACTACGTCGATTTCGGCCCCTTGTTCATGCCCTCGCTCATGATCATGATGATCGTGAAGTTCGTGATGGTGGCGGCGTACTTCATGCACCTGAAGTTCGACAGCAAGATCTTCAGCTTCATGTTCTACACAGGGCTCGGTCTGGCACTGTTCGTGTACATCGCGGCCCTGGCAACCTTCAAGTTCTTCATCGCCTAACGAGAGAAAGCGGTTCCACGGTGTTCTTCGCCGGTATCGAACCCACCACCAACCCGAACCCCTGGCGCTTCCAGCCTCATCCCGAGGTGTGGGTGCTGATGCTCGGGCTGATCCTCGCCTTCGTCTACACGGTGAAGGTGCTCGGGCCGAAGGTTGCGCCCGAGGGGAACATCCTGCCGAAGCGCCAGAAATACACGTTCATCGCCATGATCTCGTTGCTGTGGCTGGCGAGCGACTGGCCGATGCACGACCTGGCGGAGGAGTACCTGTACTCCATGCACATGGTGCAGCACATGATCATCACCTACATCGTGCCGCCCCTTGCGCTGCTGTCGACACCGGAGTGGTTGTTCAGGCTTCTCATCGGAAACGGCCGGCTCTACCGCACCATCCGCTTGATGACCCGGCCCGTGGTCGGCGTGGTGGTGTACAACCTCACGTTGCTGATCACGCACATTCCCCAGTTGGTCAACCGCAGCGCCGACGGCGGCCCGCTGCACTACTCGCTGCACGTGCTGATCATCGTCACGTCGTTGATGTTCTGGATGCCAGTGTGCGGGCCGATCCGCGAGTGGCACATGAGCGACGGGGCAAAGATGATCTACCTGTTCGGCACGTCGTTGATCCCCACGATCCCCGCCGGCTGGCTCACCTTTGCAGAGGGCTCGGTCTACGACCATTACGACACGCACGTGCGTGTGGGCGGCATCTCGGTGTTGAGCGACCAGCAGGCCGCGGGCGGCATCATGAAACTGGGCGGCTCGCTCTACATGTGGTGTGTGATCATCTACATCTACTTCAAGCGCTTCATGCGCGGCTTCTACGACCAGCAGTCGTACTCGGAGCCGGCCCCCGCCGACTCGGAGATCGTGGGCACGGACCCGCCGCTCATGTACTCAGAGGTGGAGAAGGCGTTCGAGCGCACGAGACCCGCGCCCGAGAACCCCACGACCCCCACCTGAGTCATGCAGGTGCGTGTCATCGACATGCCCGGTGACATGTCGATGCAGCACCGCGCAGCAGCGAGCTGTGTCGACCAATGGCGTGGCGACTTCCCGCACGACACACAGGATTGGTATCTCGACCTGTACCGCGAGGCGTCGATGACGGACGGTGTGCCGGTGGTGCTGGTCGCGACGAACGACGACGAGTTCCTCGGCACCGCGTCGTTGATCGCTGACGACGAACTGCCCGGGGCCACCGAGCCGGGCCCGTGGCTCGCCGCTGTGTACGTGGTTCCCGAGCATCGGTCGGTCGGTGTGGGCACGCGTCTTGTGCGCGAGATGATGGCCCGGGTCTCTACTCTCGGCATCAAGGCTGTGTACCTCTACACCGACAACGGGGCCCGCTGGTACGAAGCGATGGGGTGGAGGACACTGCGCGAGGCGCAGTTGTCGGGTCATGCGGTCACGGTCATGACCTGGTCTCCCGAGCCCTGATCAGCTCCAGCGGAAACGCCAGGCCGCCAGGGTGGGGGCGATCACACCCCAGGCTGCGAGCACCAGCAGGGGCGTCAGCAGGGCGCCGCTGCCGTTCAGCCCGGCCCGCAGGGCATCTGCGAGGGCCGCAGAGGGCAGTGCCTGTGCGGCCGTTCCGAGAGCGGTCGGCAGCGACTCACGCTCGATGATCATTCCGCCGAGCAGCAACAGCACCAGGTAGAGACCGTTCTGGGCTGCCAGGTTCACCTCTGCCCGCAGACGCCCCGCGAGCATGAGCCCGATGCCGCCGAAGGCAGACGTGCCGAGCAGGACCGCAAGGAAAGCGAACGGCCACGTCGACCCGTCGGGTCGCCACCCGAGTGCGAACCCGAGACCGATCAGCACAACTGCCTGCAGCAGTTCGACAATGAACACGGTCAGAACCTTCGAGACCACCAGCTCGAGCTGGGTCAGCGGAGTGGCACCGAGTCTCTTCAGCACGAGATACGAACGCTCGAAACCCGTTGCGATTCCCATGCTGACCATCGCAGTCGACATGATCGCCACTGCGTACACGCCGGGCACCAGGAAATCGAGCGGGTCACCCTCGCTGTTCGGCAGCACATCGACTGTGCCGAAGAATGCGAGGAGGATCACGGGGATCACGAGAGTGAGCAACAGCTGCTCGCCGTTGCGCAGCATGACGCGCAACTCGGAGCGCATCTGGAGGACCACGCGCCTCATCGGTCGCCGCCAGTGAACCTGCGGTAGGCATCCTCGAGGGTCTCGGTGCCGGTGTCGATGCCGTGCAGCGGGAGCGAGCTCTCGGCCAACCACTGCGACACCCGCCCGATGAGGCGCGGTGATGATTCCGCCGCCACCTCGTACACGCCGTTGCCCATGTGGTGTGCCGGGCTGCCCGCGGCCGCACCCAGCTGAACCGTGTCGATGCCCTCGGCCGAGGTGAACCGGAGTCGCTTGCGCACCCCCAGCAGGTCGGCAACGGGGCCCGACCCGACCACGCGACCTGCCCTGAAGAACACGGCATGAGTTGCGACCTTCTCCGCCTCGGCCATGTCGTGTGAGGCCAGCACGACGGTGGCCCCGGTGGCGGCGAGACCGGCGATGATGTCACGGATGGCATCCCGGCCGTCGATGTCGACGCCCGACGTGGGCTCATCGAGGAAGGCGATCTCGGGCCGTGCAGCCAGTGCGAGCGCGAGGGACAGGCGCTGCTGTTCCCCGCCCGACAGGCGTCGCCACGTGCTCTTTGCGCGCTCTGCAAGACCGACCTGTTCGATCAGCGCCCCGGGTGCAACGCCCTTTCCGTACAGGGCACAGAAATGCGTTACGACGTCCTTCACACGGGCGCTCGGGTACACGCCGCCGCCCTGCAGCATCACTCCCATGCGGTGGGTGAGGCGGTTGTGGTCGGTGCGCGGGTCGAGCCCGAGCACCTGCACCCTGCCCGAAGACGCCGTGCGGAACCCCTCGCACACCTCGATGGTGCTGGTCTTGCCGGCACCGTTCGGGCCGAGGATCACGGTGACACTGCCGGTGGGCACCTCGAACGACACGTCGTCGACCGCGGTGAGCGACCCGTACCGAACGGTGAGATTCTCGACGACCACGGACACGCCTCTACCTTACGAACAAACGCCACGGGACGGGAAAGCAGGGCAAGGTAGCCTGACGAACTGTGATTGATGTGCGTCTCCTGCGAACGAACCTCGAGGGCGTCAGGGCCTCGCTGGCACGCCGCGGGAAGCCCGATCTGCTGGAACAGGTCGACGAGGCTGTGGGGCTCGACTCGCGTCTGCGCGAGATCACGAACGAACGCGACGCACTGCGGGCCGAGGTGAACGACCTGTCGAAGCAGGTGGGTCTGTTGCGTCGCGACAAGAAGAACGACGAGGCCGAGGCTCTGATGCAACGCAGCCGGGCGATGGGCGAGCGAGAGAAGGCCCTGCAGACCGATGCTGATGAGGTGCAGGAGGCGCTGCGCCAGGTCATGTTGCGGATCCCGAACCTTCCCCACCCGGATGCTCCTGACGGCGCGAGCGACGCCGACAACCCCGTGGTGAAGGGCCCCGTCAACATGCCGGGTTCCTTTGCTGACCACCAGCGCGTGCCGCACTGGGAGACCGCGGTCGAGCTCGGGATCCTCGACAACGAGCGGGCCACCAAGATCTCGGGTGCCATGTTCACGATGCAGCGCGGGCTCGGCGCAACCCTGTCGCGCGCCCTGTGCCAGTACGCACTCGACATGAATGCCGATGCCTTCGAGGAGATCCGCCCGCCGTCGCTCGTCACCACAGCCACGCTCACTGCCACGGGGCAGCTGCCGAAGTTCGCCGACGATGCCTATGCAATCGAGCGTGACGACCTGTGGGCGATCCCCACTGCCGAGGTTCCGCTGACATCGCTGTATGCCGGCGAGATCATCGACGAGTCGCAGCTGCCTGCGCGGTTCATGGCCCACAGCAGCTGTTACAGGCGTGAAGCCGGGTCCGCGGGCCGTGACACACGCGGCATGCTGCGTGCGCACGAGTTCGACAAGGTCGAGATTCTCGCGTTGGCCACACCCGAACAGTCGCCCGATCTGTTGATCGAGCTTCGCGACAGGGCGGAGCGACTCATCGCCGGTCTCGGTCTGCCGTACCGCATCATCGAGATCTGCACGGGTGACATGGGCGGCAGCCACCACCGCAGTTTCGATCTCGAGGTGTACGCACCGGGATGCGACAACTGGCTCGAGGTGAGCAGTGTCAGTTGGTTCGGTGACTACCAGGCGCGCCGTGCCGACATTCGCTTCAAGCGCACGGGGCAAAAGGGAACCGAGATCGCGAACACACTGAACGGTTCCGCACTCGCCGTACCGCGCGTCTGGGCCGCCATCTGCGAGAACTTCCGCGAGGCCGACGGTTCGGTGCGCATTCCAGAGGTGCTGCTGCCGTACATGCGGGGCGCGACCCACATCCGGCCGAAGGGCTGAGCATGGGAATCGCAGACCGGCGCATCCAGTACGAGACAGCCGGGCTCGACCTCGAGGACCTGCTGCCCAACCCAATCGACCAACTGGCGGTCTGGTACCGCCAGGCCGAAGAAGCCGGAGCCGCCGAGCCGAACGCAATGGTGTTGTCGACGCTCGATGAGTCGGGTCACCCCGATGCGAGGGTTGTGCTGGCACGCGGCATCGACGCGAACGGCATCACGTTCTACACGAACAGAATGAGCACCAAGGGCCGGCATCTCGCCGCTGATGACCGTGCGGCGGCCACCTTCGCATGGCTGCAACTGCACAGGTCGGTGCGGGTGCGCGGGCGTGTGTCGGTGGTGCCGGACAGCGTGAGTGATGCGTATTTCGCGTCGCGGCCCCGGGGTTCGCAGATCGGTGCCTGGGCATCCCCGCAATCGGAGGCGATCGGGTCGCGCGCCGATCTCACCGAATGGGTCGAGGAATTCGAGGAAAGATTCGCCGGTGGTGATGTGCCCCGCCCGCCGCACTGGGGTGGCTATGTGCTGTCCGTGGAGACAATCGAGTTCTGGCAGGGCCGCCCGAGCCGACTGCACGACCGGTTCCGCTATTCACTGAACGGCAGTGTGTGGCGTGTCGAGCGACTTGCCCCGTGAGGAGGACACCATGAGTTCCCATCTGCTCCCGGCCGCCGAGGTCGCACTGGCCTACACCGAGCTGCGCACACGCGTCATCGATCTGTTGCGTGCACGTGCAGAATGCGCGGAAACCGTCGTGCCGCACTGCCCCGCCTGGACGGTCCGTGAGACGCTCTGTCACATGGTCGGGGTCAACGAGGACGTGCTGAGCGGGAACATGAACGGGGTCACCACCGAGGCTTGGACGCAGGCCCAGGTCGAGCGTCACCGGGATGATTCGTTGCCGGAGTTGCTCGAACTGTGGGAGTCACTTGCCGCGCAGATCGATTCGGTGACACCGCATTTCCCCGAGCCGGTCAACCATCAGTTCGTGTTCGATGCGACAATGCACGAACACGACATCAGGTGCGCCCTGGGAGACACCGGTGCGCGTGACTCACGCGCAGTCTCCGTTGCTGCGGCCTTCGTGAGGAACATGCTCGAGCGTCACCCGCACCCGGGTGCGGCACGACTCGTTGCGTCGTCGGTGCCGGATTTCGACTTCGTACGCAGCATTGCAGGGCGTCGCTCGCTAGCACAGGTGGCACAGTGTGGTCTCGATGCTGAGACAGTGTCGGCGGTCGTTGCGACAATGCCGGTGTCGTTGCCGGCCACCGATGTGGTCGAGTGACTCAGTGACTCCAGGTGGTCGCGCACTCGACGAGTGCGTCGATCAGTGATTCGGTGTGGGGAGTGAGGCCCGGGCCCTCCCAGTCCCACCACAATGGGCTCGAACCCCGCACGCGGGGAGGCAGCTCGAGCTGCACACCCGAGTGCTGCACCACGTTCACCGGGTTGTCCTGGTGCAGGCCGCGCAGGTTCTCCGGTATGTCATCCAGTTCGTCGATGATGCGGTACGCGGGGAGATGGTGCCGAAGTGATGTCGACAGGTGCTGGGCAAGGCGTCGGTTGCGCCCGCCCAGCAGCAACGACGTGAAGAACCCTGCACGGCCGAACCCGTGCACCGTGATGACGATGTCAACGTGCGAGAGGAAACCCGCGAGCAGGGGAGACTGGTCGGCAGTGACCCTGTGCGACGGTATGTGCCACTCGAGGTTGTCGGGCAGCTGGATGCCGTAGTACGAGGCCCCCGCACGTTCCGCAGCACGGCCGGCGATGATGTCGGTGACTTCCTCCAGCGAACCACCATGGAAAGCCATGAACCCGAAACGGGACCGCAGCACACACTCCTCGGTGACGCCGTCATAGGTCAGCAGGTCGGAGAGCTGCATCGGCTACGACCTGACCCGGGCGGGCCTGCGCACCAGCCAGAGCGCCAGTGCGATGACGACGGCAAAGACCAGGCCGAGCCTGAATGCGCCCGCATCGTTCAGCAGGTTGACGACCGATGACTGCCACGAATCCACGCGCCGGATGACGCCGTCGCTGCCCCGCTCGGTGATCGCGCCGTACCAGTACCAGGTGAGGTACAGCCCGGTGAGCAGCACGAACACAGCCGACACCTTGTCGAAGTAACGGAACCCGCTCTTCAGGGTCTTGACGATGCCCATGCGCGCGAAAGCAAGTGCCACTGTCAGCGTGATGACGAGAGATGCCATGCCCACTCCGTAGAGAGCGATGCTGATGACGCCCGACACGAAACCGTGACGTCCGACGGACCCGAACACGGCGGAGGTGACGAAGCCGATGGTGCACCCGATCGAAGCGACCGCATAGGCGATGCCGAAGAGGAACATGTTGCGGAAGGTGCGTTCACGTTGCAGTGACACGTTCGGCTGGGCGATGCGGGGTTTCCAGCCAGCGAGCATCATCGCCCCCATCACGACGAGGCCGAGCCCCACGAGAAACGCGAAATACTTCGAGTTGTCCCGCACGGCGGTGGTGAACGACTGTGTGATCACGCCGACGATGAGGAACAACCCGACAAAGCCGGACGACACCGCCGACCCGACCGTGAGACCCCTGCGCAATGTGGCCGCGCGCGTCTCGGTGCGCTGCAGTTCCGTGCCCAGGTAGTACACGAGATACGTGGGAAGGAGAACGAACCCGCAGGGGTTCACCGCCGACATGACCCCGAGGATGAAGTTGTAGGCGAAGTCACCCTCGAGAGCAATCACGGCGTGACCCCGAGGTCGCCGGTGATGATCGAGTCGATGTCGTCGGCTGTGAGCTCACCGGCGTGGGTCTTCACGATCTCGCCGTCGGCGCCCACGAAGAACGTGGTGGGCATGGTGGTCACGCCGGCTGCAGCAATCTGGTTGCCGTTGTCGAGGTAGTTGGCGTACTTGATGCCGTACTTGTCGAGGAAGGCCTTGGCGGACACCTCGGTGTCATTCGGGTTGATGCCGACGAAGTTGACCCTGGATCCGTAGCGGGCCGCCGCCGCCGTGAGGGCGGGCATCTCCCGTTTGCACGGCTCACAGGTGGAGAACCAGAAGTTGATGACCATCGGCCGCCCGAGCGGTGTGATGGTGACCTCACGGCCGGACAGCACGTCGACCACCTCGACGAACGGGAACTTCTCGCCGGTGATGTTCGCGTTGGTGCCGATGCCCGGGGTCTGTTCGACCCCGGGATCGGTGAGTTTGGCGTCAACGTCGTCGGAGGACCGGCTGAGGGCCCACCCCCCGACGACGCTGACAAACAGCACTATGGACAAGACCGCAGCAATGACCTTTCCACGGCTTTGTCCCATGTGCTCAGGCTACGAGGTGACGCGGAATCGGTACCTCTTCGACGGGTGTGACGGTCTTGACTTTGACCGGCGGGCGGCCCCTGGGGCGGCGCACAGCGACCACCTTTCCCATCTCCAGTTGCTCCCCGCCCCAGACGCCCCAGGGCTCCTCGCGCTCGAGGGCTCCCTGCAGGCACTGTCGGGCGTCGGAGCACCGGGCGCAGATCGCCTTGGCCCGCTGCACGTCCACCCACTCCTCGGAGAAGAACAGGTAGCTCAGCGTGCCGTTCCCGTCGGAGCAACGCCGTGACGAGACGGCGATGGGCTGGGTGTCAACGGTGCAGCCCGCGCTTGCGATGTCAATCTTGCTGTACATGGTCGGTTCTTTCCTTCTGGATGATGATTCGGGCAAAACAAAAAGGCCGCTCGGGCTGGGAACCCGGCGGCCTCTGGCGAGATATTTTCTGAACGTCTTAGTTCAGAACCCCACTGGGCCACCGGGTGAAACGCTTATTCGCGTGCTTCACTGCCGGTGCTGACCACATGGAAAACGCACGGGTGGTCACCGTCTGCGCATAGGCAAACGCCACGGCTGCTGCCGTGGTTGCCATGAATGCGGTGGTGACCTGGGTACGCATATCGGTCTCCATGAAACCACCCACGGGGCCCCGATTCAACCCGATTAGCAAAAGCCAGTGTTTTCAAGGGTTTCAGCCTCACGGATAGGGTGGTCGAATGACATTTCGGCAGGCTGCGCTCTCGTTCGAAATGGTTCCGCCCACGGGGAAGGGCCGCGAGTTCACCGCACGCCGCAGGGTCCGGCTGGGTGATGCCACCCCGAACGGCCGCCTGCGCCTCGACGCGACCGCCAGGTACCTGCAGGATGTCTCGAACGACGACACCCGCGATGCCGACTGGAGCGATCCGCACTGGTGGGTCGTGCGGCGCACGGTCATCGACGTGCACGAGTTCCCCCGGTACCTGCAGGAGATTGATCTCACCACCTGGTGCGGTGGCATCGGCTCGCACTGGGCCGAGCGACGCACGCGCATCCGGTCGCTCGAGGGCGATGTTCTCGTCGACGCGGCGGCACTGTGGGTGCATGTCGACAAGGACACCCTGCAACCGAGCCGCGTGCCCGACGACGTGGTGCAGTTGCTCACTGCGTCAGCAGACGGCCGGTCCATCGGTGCACGTCTGCTGTTGCGTCAGAAGGACTTCCCGTCGGTGGACACGACCGACGCAGGATGGACACTGCGGTTCTCGGACTTCGATGCGGTGGGCCACATGAACAACGCCGCCTACTGGGAGATGATCGAGGAACACCTTGCGCAGCACCGCGATGTTCGTGCACCTCTGCGTGCGGTCGTGGAGCACGTGGTCCAGGTCGAGCCGGGTCAGTCTCCCGTGCGGCGTTTCGTTGTCGAGGATGGCGAACTGAGTCTGCAGTTGCACGCGCACGACACGGTGCACGCGGCGATGTGGTGCGGCCGTCGCCCCTAGTCGCGCAGCACGTACTCGAACGCGTCGCCCGAGTCGATGCGGTCGAAATCGCCCAGCAGACGAAGATGTTCGAGATGCGCGTACGCCTCGCTGTCGGCCATCGAGCCCTGCGCCCGGGGCGAGAACAGGTGGGTGGCGAACTCCATCACGGTTGCGGGCCGACCGAGCGCGGTGCTCGTGTCACGCAGCTTCTGCAGCCGTTCGGCATGGTGTTCCTTGATTGCCTCGACCCGTTCGCCAACGTTGGTGAACGGTGTCCCGTGCGCAGGCAGTGCGATGGACACCTCGTGTGCGAAGCGACCGACCTTGTCGAGTGATTCGAAGAAGAGGGTCAACGGGTCACCGTGGCCGGTGAGCCCGCTGATGTGGGGCGTGATGTTCGGCAGCACATGGTCTCCCGACAGCAACGTGCCCGTCTCGGGGTCGAAGAGACACAGGTGATCGTGGGTGTGGCCCGGTGTGTGCACGGCGAACCATTCGCGGCGCGCGAAGCTCATGCGGTCGGTTTCGTTCAGCCGTACCGACGGCTTGGGCACCCTCATCAACCGTGGGAACCGGCGGGCGACCTGCAGCTTGACGCGACGCTGCCAGGGCACGTCCATCGCCGGTCCGCCCCACGGAGGGGCATCGAACGGGCTGCGCATCATCATCGCCAGTTCCTCGGCATCGACATCGGGCGGCTCGGTGGGGTCGTAGAACGTGCGGAACAGTCGATGGGTGATGACATCCGCGCCGGACTCGGCGCGCAGACGCTCGGCCCCGCCGTAGTGGTCGGGGTGGCTGTGGGTCACGATCACGGAGTGCACTCGCGATGTCGGCACTCCGAGCTGCCCCAGTCGCTGCTGCACCGCCGCCCACGATTCCTTGGTGGGGAGACCCGGGTCCACCACTGCGACACCGCGTTCGTCCTCCATCACGTACATGTTCACGTGACCGAGACCCGTGATGTTCGCGGGAAGCTGCGTGCGGTACACACCCGGTGCGACCTCGACGATCTCATCGGTGGCCTGCATCTGCTCCGACTTCAACTGCCGGGGAGCATCCCCGCTCATTTCCGCTGCGTTTCCTCAGCGGTGCGGAAGACCTTCTCGCGGTAGTAACGCAGTTCGGCCACGCTGTCGCGGATGTCGTCCATCGCGCGGTGGGTGGTGCCCTCTGACTTCGGCCGTGCATGCTCGAGGCCCGGGTTCCAGCGCTTCACGAGTTCCTTCACGGTGGACACATCGACGCAGCGATAGTGCAACCAGTTCTCGATGTCGGGCATGTACTTTGCGAGGAACGTCCGGTCGGTGCGGATCGAGTTGCCGCACAGAGGCACCTTCATCGGCTCGGGGCTGTGCACCTTGATGAACTCGAGTGTCTCGCGCATCGCTTCGTCGAGTGACACGGTCGAGGACTTGATGAGCTCGAGCAGGCCGGAGGTCACGTGCATGTTCGTCACGAAGTCATCCATGCGGGCGAGCACGTCATCGGGCTGGTGGATCACCAGGTCGGGGCCCTCTGCGATCACGTTCAGCTCGTCGTCGGTGACGAGGGTGGCGATCTCGACGATCGTGTGCCGATCGGGGTCGAGACCCGTCATCTCGAGGTCCATCCAGATCAGCATCGTGCACCCCTCATCCGTTCAAATCTAGTTCGGTGCATGAAGGGGCCGGTGGTCGAGACGGCCTGATGGTCACTGCGGCTCGCGGGGAAGACCGAGGGCTCGCTCGCCGATGGTGTTCTTCTGGATCTCGTCCGTTCCGCCCCCGAGGGACATGCGCGGCGAGTTCAGCACGTGGTACATCCAGAAGTTCGATGACTCGTCACCTTCCTCGTGTGCACATGCTCCAGACATCGCCATGCGTGCGGCCACCGATGCCACATGGCGTGCCTGCTTCGTTCGCCACAGCTTTCCCACGCTCGGGTGCACGGAGCGCTGGCCGAGCCAGTCCATGATGCGCTCGCCCGTGTGTGCACGGGCAAGCTCCTGTCGGATCACCGCATCTGCTGCACCGCCCGTGCGGGCGGCAAGATCGGCAAGGAAGTGGAACGGCACGGCAGCCGAACCCGATGCCTCGCGCTTCTCGTCGGCGGCGATTCGCCCGAGCGAGCTGCGCTCGTGGGCGAGCAACCCTGTTGCCGCGCGCCACCCGTCGTTCACCTCGCCGATGACCCAGTCCTTCGGAATGCGGGCGTCGGTGAAGAAGACCTCGTTGAACTCCGCCTCGCCCGTCATCTGCCGCAACGGGCGCACCTCGACGCCGGGCTGGTTCATCGGCACGATGAGCATGGTGATGCCACGGTGCCGCGGTTCGTCGCCTGTGCGTGCGAGCAGCACCCCAAGGTCGCTGTGTTGGGCGCCCGAGGTCCAGACCTTCTGGCCGTTCACCACCCATTCGTCCCCGTCGAGAACGGCGGTGGTGCGCAGGCTCGCAAGGTCGCTGCCCGCCTCGGGTTCCGAGTAGAGCTGGCACCAGATCTCATCGGCACGCAGTGCAGTCGGCACGAACCGTTTCTTCTGTTCCTCGGTGCCGTACTGAAGAATGATCGGCACGGCCATGTTGAGACCGATGCCGAGGGTGCTCTCTTCCTTCGGCAGCCTTCCGCTGGCCAGTTCCTGGAACCGCCGCGCACCGCTCGGCACGTCGGTGCGCCCGCCGTACTGCTCCGGGATGCCGAACCCGGCGAGTCGGTGTGCAACGAGATGCCGACGGTACGCACGCACCCGGGCGACGTGGTCCGGCCCCGCGGCCGACATTGCTGCATCGAGGCCGGCGAAGAACTCCTCGACTTCCTGTTCGAACTCTCGTGTCACGCCGGTTGCCTCCTGTGTGTGCCGACAACACTATGTGTTCACTACAGTCGTTCCCGCATGGCAGACGCGTCGAACACACGCCCTCTCGAGGGCATCAGGGTCCTCGATTTCACGAGGGTTCTGTCGGGGCCGCACTGCACACGCATGCTCTCCGATCTGGGTGCCGATGTGATCAAGGTCGAGCCTCCCGAGGGCGACCTGACGCGCTTTGCGTACCCGCGTGTGGGGTCGATGTCCACGTACTTCGCCCAGCAGAACGTGGGCAAGCGGAACATCTCGCTCGACCTGAAGAGGCCCGAGGCCGTCGCGCTCGTGAAGCGACTCGTGGCGAACTGTGACGTCGTGGTCGAGAACTACCGCGGTGGTGTCATGGACAAGCTCGGACTCGGGTGGGCTGCGCTGTCGGCCGAGAACCCCCGGCTGATCTATGCGGCGATCAGCGGTTACGGCAACACCGGACCATGGAGCCATCGTCGTGCGTATGCAACGGTGGTGAACGCAGAGACGGGCATGACGGGGCTGCAGGCACGCTTCCGAGGTGGCGACATGTCGAACGACCCGCACAGCCATGCCGACGTCTACACCGGAATGGAGTGTGCGGCCGCAGTCCTGGCGGCACTGTTCCAGCGTGAGCGCACCGGTGAGGGCCAGTACATCGACGTGTCGATGGCCCAGACCATGCTCTATGTGAACGAACACGTGCAGAACGAGTTGTTCGAACAGGAAGTGCCGGGAGACCAGATCCGGTCGTTCCAGCCGGGCGACTACCCGATCCTGCAGACCGGCGACGGCACGCACGTTGTCGTCAGCGGTCACCCGGCCGAGCGGGGGACCTTCGACCTGTTCGTGTCGGCGATGAAGCGACCGGAACTCCTGCAGGATCCGCGTTTCGTCGACGTGGCGTCACGACTGCGGAATCTCGACGCACTGCGCGATGTGATCCGCGAGTGGGCACTCACCGTGCAGACGGCACGCGAGATAGAGGACGTGATGGCCGAGGTCGGTCTTGCAATGGGCGTGGTGCGGTCGATGCCCGAGATCGCCGGCACCGACTGGGCCCACGACCGCAATGTCATCATTGACGTTGACGACCGCAGCGGGTCGACGTTCCGTGTGCCGAACGCGCCGTGGGTGTTCTCCGCATCGGATGTCACCACCCGCGGTGTGCCGAAGTTCCGCGGCGAGGACAACGCCGAGGTTCTCACCACGTTCGCCGGTCTGACCGAGGCTGAAGTGCAGCAGTTGACGGACGCCGGGGTGCTGTCGATCAGATTGCCGCGTCGCGACGCGTGAGTCAGCGGCCCGAGTGGCCGAAACCACCGCCGCGGTCGTTTGAGTCGAGCGCATCGACCTCGACCCAGGACACGTGCTCGACGCGTTGGATCACCAGCTGTGCGATGCGGTCGCCGCGGTGCACCTGGTAGGGGTGCTCGGGGTCGGTGTTGAGCAGCACCACCTTGATCTCGCCCCGGTAGTGAGCATCGATCAGACCGGGGGCATTGACCACGCTGATGCCGTTCTTCAGGGCAAGACCGCTGCGCGGCAACACGAACCCTGCATGGCCCGCAGGGATGGCAATGGCGATTCCGGTCGCGATCAATGCACGGCCGCCGTTGGCGGGGAGCAGGGCATCCTCGCGGGCATGAAGGTCGAATCCTGCATCGCCCTCGTGCGCCTGGCGCGGCAGGGGCAGGTCGGGATCCAGTCGCTGCACCGGTATCTGTGGCATGCGGTCACCCTAGGTGTGCCGAACGGGGTCCGACAATTGGACCGCGTCAGAGCAGAAGGTCTGCGTACAGCTCGAGTGCCTGCGCGGGCCCGCCGACGAGGAAGGTTGTGATGCAGGTCTCGCGCCACTTTGCTGCCTCTTCCTTGATCTTGGCCGGTGGTCCGACCAGCGCGACGTCCTCCACCATCGAGAGCGGGATTGCCGCGGCGGCCTCTGCCTTCTTGCCGGCCAGGTACAGGTCCTGCACCTTCAGCGCGACATCCTCGTAACCCATGCGTGCGAACACCTCGAAGTGGAAGTTCGCACCGCGTGCACCCATGCCGCCGGCGTACAGCGCGAGGAAGGGGCGCACCATGTCGGCGCATTTCTCGACGTCGTCCCCCGGCACCACGGTGATCACAGCGGCGACCTCGAATCGATCGGCCTTGCCGGCTTCGCCGCTCTTCGCAAAGCCCTCGTTGAGACAGGTGCGGTAGTAGGCGTCCTCCTTCGGGCTGAAGAACAGGGGCAGCCATCCGTCGCAGATCTCGGCAGACAGAGCGACGTTCTTCGGTCCTTCCGCACCGAGGAAGATGGGGATCTCGGTGCGGCGAGGGTGAATCGTGCTCTTCAACGGCTTGCCGAGCCCGGAGCCGCCCTTGTACGGCATGTCATAGAAGGCGCCGTGGTAGTCGACCGGTTCGCGTCGCGCGATGATCTGGCGCACGATCTCCACGTACTCACGCGTGCGGGCCAGGGGCTTCGGGTACGGCTGGCCGTACCAGCCCTCGACCACCTGCGGGCCGGAGGCACCGAGACCGAGAATGAAGCGCCCCTCGCTCAGGTGGTCCATGGTCATGGCGGCCATTGCGGTGGCCGCAGGTGTGCGGGCGCTCATCTGCACGATGCTCGTGCCCAGCCGGACGTTGTTGGTGTGCGCGCCCCACCATGCAAGCGGTGTCAGCGCGTCACTGCCGTATGCCTCGGCGGTCCACACGCTGTCGTAGCCGAGCCGGTCGGCCTCCTTCACTGCTTCGAGTGCGCCCTGCGGTGGGCCGCTGCCCCAGTAGCCGGTGTTGTATCCGAGTTTCACGGTCGAGTTCGCCATGGGTGAACTCTATTGCCCCGGGGGACCCCGCGTTACCGCCTAGGAGAGCGTGACCCCGAGGTGCCGGAGGGCGATTGCGGAGTACACCGCGGTGCCGCGACGCATGTAGTCCTCGGCGTAGATGGCTCGGTTGCTGTGGTTGGGTGCGGCCTTCATGATGTCCATGCCCTCGGGCATGAGCCCGAGGAACATCATGGAGCCCTGCACGCGGTTGAGCACGTAGCTGAAGTCCTCTGCGCCCATGACCGGGTTGTCCATGATGCGCACGTTGCGGTCGCCCGAGACTGCAGTCGACACGTCGGCGGCGAACGATGCGAAGTCGTTGTCGTTGATCGTGACGTCATAGCCGTAGTTGAGCTCGACCTCGACATCCATTCCGTGTGCGGCGACGATTCCCTCGGCCACGCGGCGGATGCCGTCATGAATGAGCGACCGTGTGCGCTCGCTGACCGCGCGCATCGTGCCGTTGATCATCGCCGTCTCGGGGATCACGTTGCTCGTGGTCCCCGTGTGGATCTGTGTGACCGTGATGACGCCCGGATCGAACACGTCGATCCGGCGTGTCACGAGTGTCTGCAGGGCCTGGACGATCTCGCACGCGACCGGCACGGGGTCGAGAGTGAAGTGCGGCGCACTGCCGTGACCACCCTTTCCCTTGATAGTGAGCGTGAAGTTGTCGCTCGAGGCCATCATGGTGCCGCCCTTGATGCCGAGGAAGCCGCCCGGGATGTTCGACGCCGCGTGGATCGCGAACGCACCGGTGACGGGAGATTCGGTGCCGACATCTAGGAGGCCCTCGTTCAGCATCTCGCTCGCACCGTTGTATCCCTCCTCGCCGGGCTGGAACATGAACAGAACGCGACCGGGAATGTCTGCCTTCCGCGACGACAGGATCTTCGCGGCACCCATCAGCATTGCCGTGTGCGTGTCGTGCCCGCAGGCGTGCATCACGTTCTCGATGCGCGACTTGAACGCAACATCGGTGTCCTCCGGCATGGGGAGTGCGTCCATGTCGGCACGCAACAACACGGTCGGCCCGGGCTTGTCACCGGTGAGCATCGCGGCAATGCCACTGGTGGTCTCGTGCAGTGTGATGTCGAGAGGTAGACCCTCGAGCGACTGCAGCACGCGTTCGCGGGTGCGCGGCAGGTGGTTGCTGATCTCGGGCCACTCGTGCAGGTCGCGACGCAGAGTCACCATGTCGTCGAACACGTCGTTCGCCTGTTCGAGCAGGCCCACGGGGTTGCCGTGCTGGTCGCGCGCGGAGTCGGTCGACAGTGTGTTTTTGCTCATGCCCAATGGTAGGCAGATGAACATGGCCGAGTCTGCGGTGCACCCCGAGAACTCACCCGACGAGATGGTCGAAGAGGTGGACCGCGACGGAGCCGTCGTTCGTCGGGTGACCCGCAGCGAGATGCGCCGCGACCGTCTCCGTCACCGGTCGGTGTTCATTGCGGTTCTGTCGAGCGGGGGTGACCTGCTGGTGCACCAGCGGTCGATGTCAAAGGACATCTGGCCCGGATGGTGGGACGTCGCAGTCGGTGGGGTCATGGCACCTGGCGAGACCGCCCCTGTGGCGGCACGGCGTGAGCTGGGTGAGGAGCTTGGCGTCGACACTGACCGCATCGAGCACCTCGGATCGGGTGCCTACGAAGATGCCGATGTCCGCCTGGTCGCAGACTGCTTCGTGTGCCGTCATGACGGGCCGTTCACGTTCGACGACGGTGAGGTGACTGCCGTGCAGTGGGTGCCGCAGACCGCGGTTCTCGAGTGGCTGAAGACCCATCGGGTGCTGCCCGACAGCGTCGCTCTCGTGCTCCCGCGGGTGCCCGGGTAGCCGTTTGGGGATGCGGGCTTAGGCTTGCCCCCGTGATCAAGGTCGAATTCACCATTGAGCCCTTCGAGTCGGGTGAACCGCCCGAGAGGGTCACGCGCGCCGTGAAGGCCGTGGAGGCTCTGGGCATCCCGGTCGAGATCGGGGTCTTCGGGTCATCATTCACCGCGGAGGCGGCCAAGGTCGGCGCGGCACTGAATGCCCTTGTGTCGGTGGCATACGAGAACGGCGCCACCCACATCACGATCGACACGGAAGTGATCGCGTAGTGGCCTTCGTCAACCATCCGTTGTTGACCGCGGTGAAGCCCATCCTCGATGCAGTGGGTGCACAGCTGATCTCGGTGGATGATGCACGCATCAGTGACATCGCCCTGGAGTGGGACGGCGAGATCATTGCCGCTGTGCGCCTGCCGCCCCTGTACGGGGCCCTCGACCGTCTGATCGAACAGGTCGAGAGGGAACTTGGCTCACCGCTGCCGAATCTGTCGCGCAGCGAGAAGCAACTCGCAGTGAAGCTGCTCGACCAGCGGGGTGCGTTCACCCTGCGTCGTGCGGTGGAGGATGTCGCAGACGCAATGGGTGTGTCAAGGATTACCGTCTACAACTACCTCAACGCGCTGCACCGTTAGCAGCTTTCTTTCGGCGAGTGTTTGAAACAGGTTCTATAACCCGTAGAACTGAAGCAATGACGAACAAGGAAGCATCAGTGTCCCTCCGGAATTGACCGCAATGTGCGGTCTCTTCCCAAGGAGACACAATGAAGACTTATTTCCCGGACGATTACTGTCCACAACGCGAGAAGGTCCTCGATCTTTCTCGCTCCGTAATGTCGGGCAACCGTGGGTACGCACGCCAACGCCGCCAATCCGGGCGTCATCGCGCAAAGGTCGACCGCCAGTTGTGGCGTGACCGACTCTCACGCGCCGCGACATGGTCGTGCAGCTGCGCCGGTGATCCGGACATTGACTGTGGTCGCTGCTATTCGGACGATCTGCCGACCATCTCCGAGACACACGGTGGATGGGGACTTCCGGTGAAGCCTGGTGTGTGCACTCTCTATGGCCTTGCTGACGATCTAGCTCAGTTGTACCGCTGGTACCAGGACCGCACCAAGGGCATGAACCACTACGAGGTTGAGACCTTTCTGCGCACCATGTTCCTCTCGTCCGTCACGGGGAACTCGTTGAAGACCCGTCATGCGTACGACCACCTTCTCTGGGAAATCGCGCGCTTCCGAATGAACGGCTACACCTTCGGAGGGTTTTTTGGTGGCCGTGATTGGGTAATCAGCATGTTCTTTGGATACCAAGAATGGGAAACACGCCAGCGAGAGCTGGCAGCGGTCACGGATGCGTCACAGACGACGCAACTGAACGTCTGTCACGCGGTGGTCGGGCCCCTTGTGCACGAGCAGCGATGCGCGTGACTTTGTGGGCTCGATGTTCTCCACCAGATTCTTGCCGTTGATCTCGCGCCAGATCGTGCGTGCGGTCTCGACCGCCTGTTCGTCCGTGAGGTGCGCGTAGTTCTGGAAGAAACTGTCGGGGTCGCGGAACACGGTCTCGCGCAGCGTCTGGAAACGCTCGATGTACCACTGCTCGATGTGCGACTCCGCGGCATCGATGTAGATGGAGAAGTCGAAGTAGTCCGACACGAACTCGTTCGACTCCGACCCGACCTGCAGCACGTTGAGACCCTCGAGAATGAGGATGTCGGGCTGCCGAATGCAGATCTGCTCGCCCTCGACGATGTCGTAGACAACATGGCTGTAGACCGGCGCATGCACTTCCGAGGTGCCGCTCTTCAGGTCGCGCAGGAACTTCAGCAGTGCCTTCGTGTCGTAGCTCTCGGGGAAGCCCTTGCGGTTCATGATGCCGCGGTCCTGGAGGACGGCATTGGGGAACAGGAACCCGTCCGTGGTGATCAGGTCGACTCGCGGGTGGTCGGGCCAGCGGGCGAGCAGTGCCTGCAGGATTCTTGCGAACGTGCTCTTGCCGACGGCCACACTGCCGGCGATGCCGATCACATAGGGAACCTTCGGTGCCATGGTGCCGAGGAACGTGGCCGACACCTTGTGCAGGTTCTGTGTGGCACTCACGTACAGGTTCAGGAGTCGTGTGAGCGGCAGGTACACCGCGGCCACTTCATCGAGATCGATCTTTTCGTTGATGCCGCGGAGCGTCTCGAGCTCACGTTCGCGGATGGTGAGCGGGGTGGCGGCCCTGAGCTCTGCCCACTCCTCGCGGCCGAACGCCAGATAGCGGTCTTGGTTCGATGAATCCAGCACGGTCGAAACGCTACGACTTTGCGGTCACCGGTTCCAAGGTGCACAGGGGGACACCGCACCGGGTCCGGCGGTGAGCACCTCGACGCCGTCGGCGGTGACCACCATGGTGTGCTCGAACTGGGCCGTGCGACTGCCGTCGGCTGTCACTGCGGTCCAGTCGTCGTCCCACATGCGGTGGCGGAACTCGCCGCTCGCCGTGATCATCGGCTCGATGGTGAAGGTCATGCCCTCGCGCAGAATCATGGTGTTCCGCGGGTCGTAGTAGTGCAGCACCTGGATGTCGGTGTGGAAGTTCTCGCCGATGCCGTGGCCGATGAACGCCCTCACCACGCCGAACTTGTGCTTCTTTGCATGCACCTCGATCGCGCGCCCGATCTCGTTGATGGGAACCCCCGGCTTCACGGCTTCGATGCCGTGCCACATGCACTCCTCGGTGACGCGGATGAGGCGCTGGTCCTCCTCCGACACCGCACCCGCAGTGAAGGTGGCGTTGGTGTCGCCGTGCACGCCGTTCAGGTAGATGGTGACGTCGAGGTTCACGATGTCACCGTCCTCGATCACGCGCGAGTCGGGTATGCCGTGGCAGATGACCTCGTTCACGCTGGTGCACACGCTCTTGGGGAAACCGTGGTAGTTCAGCGGGCTCGGGTAGCCGCCCATCTCGATGGTGAGGTCGTGCACGAAGATGTCGATCTCGTTCGTGGTGATGCCGGGCCGGACCATCTCGCCGGCACGGCGGAGGATCTCAGCAGCTGCTGCACCCGCAACACGCATGCGCTCGATGACCTCGGGTGTCTTCACGCGTGATTCGTCGTACCGGGGCACGATGCCCGTGTCGGCATACGGGGGCTTTGCGATGTGGTCGGGCACATGGCGCATCGGGCTGATCGTGCCGGGCTGGATGCGCCCCTCGGTTCCCTTGTGGCACCGCTTGTACTTGCGGCCGCTTCCGCACCA
>CAZENK010000025.1:0-2792 GCA_964513585.1 uncultured Bifidobacterium sp.
TGACGACTTGCCGCCACCACCAGCGCGGTGCCAATTGATGTCACCACCGCGACACTGCCGAACATCGACCACCTGAGCGAATCGGCCTGGTCCATTCCGCTCGACTGCAGGAACTCGGACAGCGCACCGATGATGACAGGCGCCGCAGCAGCACCGCACACCGACAGCGCGAGCCCGAACGCACTGAACGCCTGTGACCGGATGCGCGGCGGCGAGGTGGCGGCCACAACCGCCACGAGACCCGGCACTGCCAGCGACGAGATCAACGAACTGGCAGCGAGCAGGAACACCGTGATCGGTGCGATGCCGATGGCGAACGCAACGGGCCATGCAACCGCCAGCACCAGCACGGCCACACTTCCCACGCGGCACAGGTGGCCGAAACCCTTTGCAAGGTTCCGGTCGGCCAGCGGCCCGCCGAACCACGTGCCAATGAACGTGCCGAGCGAGATCAACGCCTGCACCGCACCGGCAGTCTCGACATTGAAGCCGAACGAGCGCTCGAAGTAGGTCGGCAGGAAGTACGCCATGCCGAACAGAGCGAAACCGAACGTGGCGTTCGCAAAGATGAGATAGCGCAGGCTCTTGATCGCCCAGATGCGCCCGAGGCTCTGGCGGAACGTGAAGCGGTCCTCGGGCTCGCGCAGGAACGCAGCGAGTGTCGGGTTCTCGGCGACTGCATCGGCGAGGTCTGCCTCGCCACGGCGCGGTTCGCGCAGCACCGCGAGTGCAACAGCGGCGAACACGAGCCCCGGGATTGCCGCGGCGGCAAAGCCCCAACGCCAACCGACCGCACCCACGATCACACCACCCACGAGGGCACCCAGAACCTGCCCCGCCGGGTTCGCCGACCGGTGATAGCCGAGAACACGCCCGCGCACGCGCGCCGGGTAGGTGTCAGAGAGAATGCTGAGGTGGGTCGGCCCGATCGTGCCCTGGCCGAACCCGAGAAGCGCGCGGGTCAGGAACAACTGTCCGAAGTTCTGCGCTGTCGATGCGAGCAGGCCCGCGCCGCCCCACACCACTGCACCGACACCGAGGATCCGGCGGCGGTTGTACCGGTCGGACCAAGTGCCCGCGGGCACCGCGAGGATGCCGGTGATGAAGATGACAGCCGCCGGCAGCAGACCCACCTGGGCATCGGAGAGGTCGAACTCCTTGCGGATGTCGTCGAGCGCAACCGCGAGAACAGCACGGTCAAACTCGTCGATCATGTTGAGAAGGAACAGGATCACGAGCGTCGAGGCGCCGAACGAGGCGACACGCACCTTCGTCTTTCCCGCGTCACGACCGCTCTCCTCTGCGGCGGCGGCCTGACCGGCGGCGGCAGCGAGAGCCTCGATGTCGCGGTCGTTGTCGTGCTCGGTCATTGGGTCCCCTCCGTCAAGCGGTTGAGAAAGAGTAGGACACACCGATACAACAAGAAAGTCCGGTTCAACAAGAAAGTCCGGCCCCGCCGAAACGGGAACCGGACTTCATGTATTTGGTGGCGGGGGCAGGATTTGAACCTGCGACCTTCGGGTTATGAGCCCGACGAGCTACCGGGCTGCTCCACCCCGCGTCGTAGTAGGCACATTACGGTACAAGGGCCACCCGTCAGTCACAACCGCCAAGGCCAGCAAGCTTCAATGTTCTCCTCCTCGAAAAAGACCCGACTCGCGGTCGACGCACTGACGGCACAGGTCGCCGAACTGCGGGCGCTTGTCGCCGAGCAGGCAGCGCGCATCGACGCCGAGCACGGGCACAACCGGGCACTCGTGGAGCGCCTGGGCGAGATCGAGGCGCGCATCACGGGCATGGGTGCCGAACTTTCACGCCAGGTGCACGAACTCGGCTCCGACATCGAGGAACTCTCGAGGAAGACAGAGGACGACACCGTGCTGCAGATGGTCGACGCAATCAAGGCAACCCAGGTCAGGCTCGCCACCGAGCAGGCGCGCTACGAGATCACCTTTCGACAGGACCTGGCCGAACTCGCCGACCGTCTGCTGAAGCGCACCAGGTGACCCGCAGGCCCCGGACGGGCCTCACTTGATCGAGGTCAGTGCCTTCTGAACCAGGGCGCGTGCCTGCTGGGTCTTCGACTGGTAAGTGGCGAAGTCCGGCGGTGACTTTGCCAGCGCAGCATCGGCCTCTGCGAACAGGCGCTCTGCCTGCTGCAGCATCTGTGCCGGTGTGAGCGCGTTGTTCGCGGGGACCGTCGTGGTCGGCGTGCCCGGCACGGTCGTGGTGGTCGGGCCACCGGTCGAGCTGCCGCCCACCCTGTCGCCGAGGTTCATCGAGAACCCCGGGAAGAGCTGGGCGATCACGTCAGTCAGGCTGTTGCCGATCACCGAACGACCGTTGTACGAACCGAGCACCTTGCGCACGAAGATCTGCTTCGAGTCCTCGCCGTTCGGCAGCACGAACATCGGGCGCAGATAGATGAGACCCTTGCCCACCGGCACGAACTGCAGGTCGCCGTACATCACGCGCGAACCGCGCTGGTCGAGCGGGGTGATGGTCTGTGAGATGGTCGGCTCGCTCTCGAACTCCGCAGCGACCGTCGCAGGGCCCGGGGGCAGCGGCGACTTCACGTCGTACACCGTGATCTTGCCGTAGTTCTTCGGGTCGCTCGACACCACCATCAACGAGCGCAGTTCCTTTCGGCTGTCGTCCGACGAGAAGGGCACGAACGGCCTCACCATCGAGAACTCACCGATGTCGGAATCCGAACCGGGCGCATGGAAGATGCTGTAGTACGGGCTGAACCTGGCGAGCAACGAGTCGCTCGCGTCGATGGAGTCCACCCC
>CAZENK010000025.1:2892-17101 GCA_964513585.1 uncultured Bifidobacterium sp.
ACCACGGCCTTCACGCTGTTGCGCACGTAGTTGAAGCTGTGGTTCAGCCCGCTGGCCGCGTTCAGCTGCGACACGTTCGCGGTCTGGGCGTAGGGGTAACGATTCGTGGTCGTGAACGCATCGATCACCCACTGCACCGCACCGTCGACAACGACCGGGTACGGGTCGGCGTCGAAGTGCAGGAACGGGGCGATCTTCTGCACGCGCGAGCGCACGTCGCGCTCGAGCAGCATCTGCGACTCGTTCGTGATCAGACTCGAGCCGAACAGGTTGAACTCGCCGAAGTTGACGGCCATCGCGACCTTGCGCAGCAGGCTGTTGATGCGGATGCCACCGTCAGCGGCGTATGCCTGCTTCTCCGTGTCCGGGCATGCCTGTTCCTGCTGCGATGTGTTGACCACCGCGTAGCCGTCGAGCCTGTCACCGAAGTAGAGCTGCGGCTTGGTCACCTTGAGATCCACGTACGAGGGGCGGCCGTCGTCGGTGGCGACGCTGGCAGGTGCGGCGATGACTCCGCAGCCGTGCGTGTAGATGAGGTGACGGGACACCCACGTGCGGTTCGGGATTCCCGCGGGGTTCAGTTCGCGCGA
Organism: uncultured Bifidobacterium sp.; assembly: GCA_964513585.1. Classification (GTDB taxonomy): domain Bacteria; phylum Actinomycetota; class Acidimicrobiia; order Acidimicrobiales; family Ilumatobacteraceae; genus UBA2093. The sequence goes on from CAZENK010000025.1 coordinate 3,483, forward strand.
TGCGACGAGCACCTGCTGGACGCGTCCGTCGATCGCGTAGCGGTCCACGTCGAGGTCGGTGACCCTGTAGAACGAGGTCTGTCCCTGGTCGAGAGCGAAACGCTCGCGCATCTGCACCGGGTCGAGCTGGCGCACGTCGCGCAGGGCTGCATCGTCGGCCGTGACATCGTCGGTGCCGATCTCGCTGAACGCCGCGTCGACACGCTCCACGTTCGAGATGCCGAGTGCCTTCTTTGTGGCCTCGATGTTGCGCTGGATGTACGGGATCTCGCGTGTGCTCACGTTCGGCTGCACCACGAAGCGCTGGATCACTGCGGGGTACACGCTGCCGGCCACGAGTGCGACCACGACCCACAGACCGACCGCCATGGCGGGCAGGCGCCAGCCGCGCTGGCGGATGTTCCAGAGCAGCAATGCGGTGACGGCGAGCGACACCAGGATCATCAGGTTCAGGGCGGGCAACTGCGCGTTCACATCGGTGTACAGCGCACCGCGCACCACGCCGCGCTCGGACGACGTGAGGTCGTACTTCGACAGCCAGTACGCGGCCGCACGCAGCAGTGCCATGCCGGCGAGCAGCACCGACAGGTGCACCTTGGCCTGCGGCGACACGCGCTGCACGCGGTCCTGCGGGCGGATGCTGCCGTTGATGAAGTGGAAGGCGGTCACGATGATGGTGACGAGGATGAGTGCGCCGAACGCCCACGACACCACGAACTGCGCGAACGGGAGACGGAACACGTAGAAGCCGACGTTCGCCTTGAACAACGGGTCACCGTCGGCGAATGCCTGACGGTTGCGGAACATCAACCACTCCTGCCACTGCGTGCTGGCGGGAAGACCGAGCATCGCACCGATCAGCAGTGCGAGCGCGATGCGCAGCTTGCCGCGGCTCTTCGCGGTGGCCTCGCGGATGCGCATGACCGTCTGGTCCTCGGGGGTGTTCGGCAGCGACAACGGTGCGACCTTGTCGGCGATCAACAGGTTGAGCCACAGGAACGCAAAGCACCCGACGGTGAAGATCACCGCGAGCTCGACCTTGCTGCGCAGGATGCCCCAGTAGGTGTCGGTGAACCCGACACTGTCGAACCACAGCACGTTCACGTAGAACGTGGAGAGGCTGCGTGCCGAGAAGATCAGCAGCAGAACGAGTCCGACGACGACCGACACGAGAATGCGACCGCGCGACGGGCGACCCATCTTCGGGAGTCTGAACTGCGGCCCTCCCGGGCCAGTCGGGGGAAGGTCTGAGGGGTTACGCACGAATCAGGACGCTAGTCCTGAACGGGGCAAACCAGACAGCGGCACCCGGGGTGTGCCGGAGGCAACTGATGACCGGTGGGGAAATCAGAACCCTTCACCACAGCGCCCGCGAGTGAATTGTCCTCACACTCGCTGCAGCACGGGGCATCGGGATCCACCATCCAGCTGAGCCGGCTGGTGTTCTCCATCGCGAGGAACCCGCCCTTGCTGTACGCCGAGCACGCGATGTCGTCGACGTGCATGTCGATGAGTTCCATCTTCCACTTGCGGTACACGTCACGCATCAGACTCGCCAGGATCTCGCGGTCGCCCTCTGCCTCGCCGATGGCGATACGGGCTTCCTCGCGGAAACCGGCCACGAGACCCTCGGCCACGCTCGCCACCACGTGTGCGGCGACGGCCTTCTGGGTCACGCGCTTCGACGAGCCGCCGGCTGACTTCACCGACTTTGCACCGGCGCCCGCGGCCGACATGGTGTCCTCCGCGATCGCGGTTGCGTAGCGCGCAGCATGGTCCTCGACCGAGCCGAGGAATGCATCCATCTCCAGGGAGGAACGCTTCAGCTTCAGGTGCTGCAGCACGTCGTTCTGTTCGTCGGCGAGCACGCGCTTCAGCTTGCGCGCCATCGTGACCACGAGCGGCGCGAGCGCTTCGTTGCGCTCGCTGAATCGCGCGGGGTCCGCTGCCACCACCAACGGCTGCGCGGGCGCGGCTGCCTTCTCCTGCTTCGCTGCCTTCTCGGTCTTTTCGGGGGCCGCAGCAGGCGCAGCGGCTGCCTTTGCGACGTCGTCGGTCGAGCCTGCACGCAATTTGGCGAAGATGTCATCGACACCATTGGTGCGCGACGGTGTTGCAACTGCCGGCTCGGCCTCTGCAACTTCTTCTGTTTCCTCTGCCGGCACCGCATCAACTGTCGGCGCCACATCAGCATCAGCCGTGGGCTCCACGGCATGTGTCTCTTCGGTCTCGATCGTGCCGTCGACCTCGGGCATGTCGGTCGCCTTGCGGTTGCGACCGAAGAGCGACACAACGTTCGTCTGCTCGCCGGGCTGTTCATGCGCTGCCGTGTCGGCCTCGTTGTCGGCCGGAATGTGCACCGGGTGCCCGGACACTGCGTCGGCGTCGGTGGCACCGGTGTCTGCGACAGTCACGGTGATGGTCTCGTCGACTGCGGCCTCGGCGGTCTCGAGCGCTGCATCCGCGTTGTCCGCAGCCGGCATGTCGATGACCACCTCTGCGGTCTCATGGTCGAAGATCACGACTTCTTCGACATGCGGTGCCGCTGCAACCACGGCCTCTTCTGCGGTCTCGTGGTCGAAGACCTTCACCGAGGGGTGCTCGGGGTTCACGATCGGCACCGGTCCGGTGGTGGGCGACAGGTCGATGATGAACTCGGGCTCGTCATGGGCCTCGGTGAGACCACCGATCACATCCTCGCTCGCGAGTCGTGCACGCTCGAACGCGTTCAGCAGTCGGTCACGGCCGTGCAGCAGCTGTTCGATCTGCGCGCGCGCGGCATCACGGCGGCGCGACAACTCGGACAGCACCTTCTCGCGGTATGCACGTGCCTCGTTGACCATGTCGCGGCCCTGCTGCTTGGCCATCTCGATCTCGGCCTCGGCGTCGTGGGCGGCATCCTCGCGGATGCGCGTTGCCTCGATGTTCGCTGCCTCACGGATCCGTGATGCATCCTCGGCGGCATCCTTCACCAGCCTGGTTGCGGATTCCTCGGCACGCTCACGGATCTGCACGCTGGCATCACGGGCCGTCGAGAGCACCCTGGCGGCCTCCTCGCCGAGCAGGGTCGTGACGGTCTCTTCGTCCAGCCGGCCCGGGGCCGACATGCCACGGGTCTGCATGGTGCGCAGTTCGTTCTCGAGGAAGCGCTCACGCTCCTGCAGGCGGGCGAGTTCGGCGGCCACCATGCGCAGGAAATCGCGCACTTCGCCCTGGTCGAACCCCCGGCGGTTGGTGGGAAAAGAGGCAGAGCCGACCGCGGCGGGCGATGACGGATCGGGGCGAGAAAAGGAAATAGCCATGACACCCCAACAGTACGGCCCTGAACAGTGCCGATGGTGGCATTATCCACAGGCCCGTCGGGCCGGCCCGGTTACTTCGAGCCAGAGATGGTGGCCGGAAGAGGGTCGCCGCCGTTGGTCCGGAGCACCTTGAGGGCCGCATCGAGACTCGCCACCTGCACGATGCGCACCGAGGGGCCCGCAGCCTCGCGCGCAGCCTTCACTTCGTCATCGGGTTGCCCCGAGGGAACGAGAAAGAGAGGTATGCCGGCATCCCGCACGGCAACCGCCTTCTGCACCAGGGCGCCGATCACGCCCACGGCTCCGTCCTCGTTGATGGTGCCCGTTGCTGCGACACGCGACGTGCCCATCAGATTGCCCTCGGTGAGTTCATCGAGAAGCGCGAGCGTGAACGCAAGGCCGGCCGACGGCCCGCCCACATCGGGGGTCGAGATGTTCACGTCGAAGGGCAGCTTGACCTCGCGTGTCTCGGCGGGCACGAACCCGATGATCGCCCGGTCGGGTTCGTCGGGGCTTGCCATCACCGTGATGCGGCGGGTCTCGCGTTCGCGTGGCGCGGTGCTGCCCGGTGGCGCATACGGCAGCACCGCAACATCCACCACGTCACCGACCGAGAACCGCGGCATGATCTCGAGCAGCTTCGACAGGGTCGGGGTCTCGATGTCGTTGACCGCGACGATGGTCTCGCCCACCTCGAGTGTCTCGCATGCCGAGTTCCTCTGCGGCGCGCCCTCGCACACCAGTTCCTCGATCACGATGTCGCCCTCGACGAACGAGGCATCAAGACCGAGCTTCTTCATCGCCACGTACTCTGCGACCTGCTTGGCCCCGAACATTGCCTGGAACCCCAGCCGTCGCACCGAACTCGGCGTGCGCTGACCGAACTGTTCCTCGAACGTGTTGACCTGCACGTAGGGGTCGAGCCACCCGAGCACAGAGTCGAGGATCGACAGTTGACCGCCGTAGGCCGTGACGAAATGCATGCCGTTCTCCGCAACGTGGCGGCGCGGCACCGATTCACCCTCGGCAATCGGCGAGAACCCCATGCGGGGCGACACCGCCATGGCCTCGCCCGGCGCGATCTCCCATCGCTGGATGCGCACGGCAGCCATGACCAGCACGCTGAACAGCACAGCCCACGACAGCGTGATGACGGGCAACACCCATCGAACGGTGCGCAGGGGCGAGGGCTGGCGAGCGGGTGGCGGGGGTACGCTGGCGTCGTTCATGAATGGCTCTGCAAATCTCCTGTCGGCAATGATGATGTCATCCACCGAGACCGCCGTTCGTGCGGGCTGGGCCATCGCACTGGCGCTGGTTGCCCTCTGGATCGTCGATCGCCTCAAGCCTGCCACGCCGCGCAAGCCGATCCCCGTTCGGGTCGACAACAGACCTACCCCGCTGTACCAGGAGCCCGAGCGGCACGACAAGAGGAACGCTCTCCTGCGCCTGTCGGGTGGTGCAGCCGTGGTGGGCGCGCTGGTCGCGTGCGTGGTCGCGTTCGTTGCCGCAATTGCGCTCGAACTGCTCGGCGGCCTCCTCAGCGGGTGAGCCACCACCATGACCGGCCCCGATGAACGATTCGAGACCGTGCGCGCCGGGTTCGATGCAGACGAACCCCGCGCCCGGACTGCACTGCACAGCAACGATGCCAAGGTGCGCGCCAGTGCACTTCGTGCACTGCACCGCATGAACTCACTGACCGCCCGTGACATCTCCGACGGCCTGGGTGACGATGCAGCCGAGGTGCGTCGCACCGCAGTCGAGTTCGCCGCACCGTTCCCCGTGGCGATCTGCCATCTGCTGGACGACCCCGACGTGTTCGTTGCCGAGATGACCGCGTGGACGCTCGGCGAGCGGCAGCACCCGGGCGACGACGAGATCCATGCACTCATCACCGCGGCCGGGTCACATGACGAAGCTGTCGTGCGCGAGGCGAGCGCCGCGGCCCTCGGCTCACTTGGTGACGAACGCGGTCTGCCTGCGATCCTGAAGGCGTGCAGCGACAAGCCGGCCGTCAGGCGCCGCGCGATCCTCGCGCTCGCGCCGTTCGAAGGCGAAGAGGTCGATGCCGCACTTCGTGCCGCACTCGACGACAAGGACTGGCAGGTCCGTCAGAACGCCGAGATCCTGCTGAGCCCGCGCGGCAGTTGATGCTCAGCGCCCGGTGACACCCACGCGCAGTTGCTCGCACTCCCCCTGTGCATGACACCCGTCGACGTGGTCATTGACGAGCCCCATGGACTGCATGAAGGAGTACACGGTGGTGGGCCCCACGAACCTCCATCCCCGCTTCTTCAGTTCCTTCGACAGTGCGGTTGCGTTCGGCGCGGTCGTCGCCAGGCCCGACGGGTGGTCCCCCGCGCCCTCGCGACCGAACGGGTTTGCCGATGCGAACGACCACACGAACGATGACAATGTGATGCCCTCGTCGTGCATGCGCGCGGCACACTGCGCATTGTTGATCGTGGCCTCGATCTTCCCCCTGTGGCGCACGATGCCCGCGTCACCGAGCAAGCGCGCCACATCGCGTTCGCCGAAGCGCGCAACAGCACCGGTGTCGAAGCCCGCGAACGCAGCACGGAAGTTCTCGCGCTTGCGCAGGATGGTCAGCCACGACAGCCCCGACTGGAAACCCTCGAGACACAGTTTCTCGAACAGTGCACGGTCATCGACAACAGGCCGGCCCCACTCGGTGTCGTGGTAGTTCCGGTACTGCTCGTCGTCTCCCGGCCACCAGCAACGGACCACACCGTCCGGCCCGGTGCGCAACCACTCGGACTGCACTGTCATGACCCGGTGATGAATTCGTTCGAGTAGGTGACGGTGCCGACCTGTATCGAGTACCACGAGTAGAAGTCGTCGACTCCACGTCGCTGCACCGCCCGGTGCTCCGGGTGGTCGCGCCATGCATCATGCTCACGCTGCGATGCGAATGTCACGACGGTGACCCGCTCGCCGTCCGGCGCAGAGAATGTCTTTGCATCGACGAAGCCGGGCATGGATGCAGCAAGATCTGCGATGCGCGGCGCAGTCTCTGCGTATGCCGCATCGGCACCGGGCCTGATGCGGTTGCGGAACACGGTGATCACATGGGTTTCGCTCGATGCCATGGCCCATGTTCCCATGCCGTCCGCCTACGCAACGCAACAGGCATCGGTACTACGGTGAGCCGAATGGGGAAAGAATCGTCCGTTCCGGGCTTCACGCGTGCGCGACTGGTGTCGGTGCTGGGTGCGCTCGCGACCGCCACGATGCTCGCGAACCTCGAGACATCGATCATTGCGACTGCTCTCCCCGAGATCGTCGGCCAGTTCGGGTCGATCGAGAGCTTCGCATGGGTCGGCACCTCGTACATCGTGACCTCGGCGATCGCCACCCCATTGCTGGGCAAGCTCTCCGACCTCTACGGACGGCGCCGCATCTTCCAGATCACCATGATTCTCTTCCTGGTCGGGTCACTGCTGTGCGGCGCAGCAAACTCGATGGGGCAGCTCATCGCCGCGAGGGCCTTCCAGGGTCTAGGTGGTGGCGGCATCCAGGCGCTCAGCTTCGCCGTCATCGGTGACATCATCCCGCCGCGTGACCGCGGCCGGTACATCGGGTACTTCACGCTCGCATTCGTGGGGTCTGCTCTTCTCGGTCCGGTCGTCGGTGGCTTCATCATCGACAACTACTCGTGGGAGTGGATCTTCTGGATCAATGTCCCCTTCATCCTCGTCGTCGGTGTGGTCACTCACTTCGCGCTGAAGCTGCCGTTCAAGAGGAAGGAAGCAAAGCTCGACTACGCGGGTGCGGCCCTGCTGTCGTTGACCATCGGCAGCCTGATGATCGGCCTGGAGGAAGGCCGCACGGGCTGGACCGACCAGCACGTGCTGGGGCTGTTCGCGCTGTCCGTCGTGGGGCTGGTGGTGTTCGTGTTCGTCGAGAGCCGCGCGAGCGAGCCGATGATCCCGCTGCACCTGTTCTCGAACAAGGTGGTGTTCCGCTGTGCGATGGTCGGCATGTGCGCCGGCACGGTGGTGTACGGCTCGGGGTCGTTCCTCACGCTGTTCTTCCAGGACTCCCAGTTCCTCTCGCCCACCGACTCGGGTCTCAGGTCGATTCCGATCATGTTCGGTGTCACCGCGGCCACGTTCGGCATCGGGAGGTTGATCGCACGCACCGGGCGCTACCGGCCGTTCCCCATCATCGGCACGGCGGTCGCGTTCCTCGGCCTGCTCGCGATGGCACAGATCGAGGGCACCACTGACTACTGGCTGCTGATCGTGCCGATGCTCCTCATGGGTTTCGGCTCGGCCTCGATCTTTTCCTCCACGTCGATTGCCAGCCAGAACGGTGTCGAGTTCCACGACCTCGGTGTCGCCACGGCCACCGTCATGTTCTTCCGCTCTCTCGGCGGCTCTCTCGGCCTCGCGGTGTTCGGCACCATCCTGAACTCGACGATCCGCAGCGAGATACCGGCGCGCACCGGCATCGCTCCCGACAAGGCGTCGAGCCTGATCCGCTCGCCCGAGGAGATCAAGCAGCTCGCAGACATACCGCGTCAGGCCGTTGTCGACAGCATCGCGCTCGGCGTCAGCCGCATCTACCTGTGCTGTGCGGCGATCATGGTGGTCGGCTTCCTGATCGCACTGGTGCTGCCCGAGGTTCCCCTCAAGCAGCGCGCGGGCCTCTCCGACGCACTCGAGGGCGCGCAGGCCTGACGGCCCGGAGGCTCAGGCCTCGCGGTTCTCCGTGCGCACACCCAGCACGTTGCCCAGCTTGCGGTAGCTCGAGCGGAAGGCCTCGAGCACGCGCGGGTCGTCGACGATCTCGTCGGGGAACCCTTCCTGCACCACCATGATGAGGGTGCCGCCGTTGTCATCGATGAAGTGCTGCTCTGACCGGATGTCGATCCCCGGCTCGGCGAACACGAACAGGTTCGGCTCGCGCATCTCCACGATCACGCCCTTGTTCTCGTTCACCTGGCCCGAGTCATCGAACACCATGTCGAACTCGACACGGCCGCCCACCCGCAGGTCCATCACCACCGACTCGAGCGGCACCGAGAGCCCCTCGGGTGCGATGAAACGGTGGAACTCGTCGGGGTTCGTCCATGCATCCCACACCCGCTGTGGCGGGCAGTCGACCCAGTGCTTGATCACGAGCGGCTTTGTCATGCAGAGCAGGCTACGGGGTGCGCGCCGTGCACATCGTCGGCAACAGGACGCAGCGATTCGTTGCGCTAGAGCGTGTAGCGGTACACGTTGGTCTCGCGGATCACGAAACCGAGCTTCAGGTACAGCCGGTTTGCCGCCTCGCGCGACGGCCGCGATGTCAGGTCCACCGTCACGGCACCGCGCGCCCGTGCCTCGTCGAGCGCGGCATGGTTCAGGGCCTCTCCCACGCCGTGACCGCGCGCTGTCTCGTCGACAACCACGTCCTCGATCCACGCGCGAAGCCCGGTGGGGATCCGGAACACGGCAAGAGTGAGCGAACCGACGATGCGCCCGTCGACACGGGCCACGAACAGCACATTCCCCTCGTCACCGATGATCTCGCGCAACTCGTCTGCCGAGGGCGCAGGGTTCGACGACGACAACTGCGGTATCAGGCGCTGGAATGCTGAGACGAGTTCGTCGGTGACTTCACCGGCTTTCTCCACGATCACGGGCACCCCTACACCTTGCCACATCACCACTTCCGGCACGGTAGGTTTTGGGGTCAATGACCGCATCTGATCATGTCCGCTGGTTGTCGAATCCACGACTTCAGGGCCCGACCATGATCGCCGCATTCAGTGGCTGGAACGATGCCGCCGATGCCGCCAGCACCGCAGTCCGAACGCTGATCGATGCGTGGAACGCCGAACCCCTCTGCGACATCGACCCGGAGGAGTTCACCGACTTCGCGACCATCCGCCCGTCCGTGCGCCTGGAAGACGGCGTCACCCGCAGCATCGTGTGGCCGAAGGTCAGCATGTGGCACGCGAGCACGCCGGGTGCAGACGTGATCCTGGTGCTCGGGCCCGAGCCGAGCCTGAAGTGGCGCCTGTTCACCGAGCAGATCATCGGTGTCGCCGCCCGCTACGACGTGTCGATGGTGCTGACCCTCGGTGCCCTGCTCGCGGATGTCTCCCACCGCACCGACGTGCAGGTCATGGGCACCGCCAACGACGAGCACACCATCGAGCGTTTCGACCTGCAGCGTTCGCGCTACGAGGGACCCACGGGGATCATCAGCGTGGTGCACGATGCATGCACGCACTCGTCGTTGCCCTCGGCATCACTGTGGGCCGCGGTGCCCGCGATTGCCTCGCAGATCCCCTCACCCAAGGCCGCCAACGCCCTCATCGCCCGTGCATGCGGCATCATCGGCACACCGTCACCGCTGCACGTGCTGCACAACCAGGTCATTGCCTACGACAACAAGGTCGAGGAGATGATCGAGGACGACGACGACCTGCGCGAGTACGTCGAGCGTCTCGAGACAATGGGCGACGACCCGTTCGGCATCGAGAACCCGAACCAACTGCAGTTCGACTTCGACGATGTCGACCCCGACGACGACACCGAAGAGAACATTGACACCCTGGTCGACGAGGTCGAGCAGTTCCTGCGCGACCAGGACCCGAACTAGTGCGGGCCTGACTCCCCGCGCCACATCTCCGGTCGTGGCGCGTCGAACGTGGCGGGGTTGACCGTGCCGTTGATCGCGGCAAAGGCCATGTTGCCCCACCACTGTGCACCGGCAGTCGGCGTCGGCAGTTCGTCGTGCGCGAACCACCCCACGTCGGCGGTCTCGAGCGGGTGCGGGTTCAACTCGCCACCGATGGCGCGCATGTGGAACAGCAGCATGTACATGCCGAATCTCGAGAAGCCCATGCGCATCCCGTCGACGACACCGAGCAGTTGCACGGGCTCGGCGATGATGCCGGTTTCCTCCTCGACCTCTTTCATGGCGACCTCTGACGGCGAGTAGCCCACGTCGGCCCACCCGGTCGGGTACAGCCACACGCCGCTCTCCTTGCGCTTGACCAGCAGCAGCTTGCCCTCGTCGTTGCCCACGATCGCACCGATGGCGACCTTCGGTGTCACGTACCCCGGCACGCCCTCGCCCACCGAGTCCATCCACTCCTGCACGAAGTGGTCCTGTTCGCGCCTGATCTCGAGTGCATCGTCGGCGGCGACCTTGATGTCGGCAGCGACCTTCAGCACCTCTTCGTAGCGCTCCTTCTCGTACAGGCTCTGGGTGAAACCCATTCCCGTGCGCGCGATTGCGGCGAGGGTCTCGCTCCATCTGATGAGATCGCGCGTGAAGTCCTGGGGCTGTGCATCGCTCACGGGATGCACCCTAGTCGTGCGGTTCTGACGGCACCGCCGTCAGCGGTCCGACAGCGCGAACAGGATCGCGCGGGAGATCTCCTTCTTGTGGGCATCGTCGGTGATGCGGCCACCGCCCTGTTCGCGCACATAGAAGGAGTCGACAACCTCGTTGCCGAGTGTCAGGACACGCGCATGCCGGATGTCGAGACCGAGCTCTGCAATGGCCTTCGTGATGCGGTGCAGCACACCCACCTTGTCGGGCGCACGCACCTCGAGGAACGTTGCGTTCGACGACGCCGAGTCATCGAAGCGCACGGTCGGTTCCGCCGGGGCCACCGCCGACATTGCGCGTCGCGGTCGTGCCGACGCCGCACGGTCTGCGAGCCTCGGCTCGAGCGCCAGTCGACCGGCAAGTGCAAGATGCAGGTTCGACTCGATCGTCGACCAGTCGATCTCGCCGTGCGGTGACGACACCCGGAACTCCGATGCCGCCATGCCCTGCTCGTCAGAGTGTGCCTCTGCACCGAGAACGTCGAGCCCACTGAGTGCGAGCACGCCCGCAACCTTGCTGAAGGTTCCCGGGCGGTCGGGGCTCACCACCGTGACACGGTCAGGGTGCGTGCGAACCGCAACCTCGCCCGCTGCCATCAACTCGAGAACCGAAGCATCGGGGAAGAGTCGCCACACGACCTCGTTCACATCGCCGCCACCGAGCACGTGCCGTGTGCGGTCGACGAGAAGGGACACCAACTCTGCCTTCCAGTCGCTCCATGCAGAGGGACCGGTGGCAAGTGAGTCGGCCTCGGTCAGGGCGTGCAGCAGATCGAGCACCACCACGGACCCGAGCCGGTCCGCGACCATGGAGATGGTTGCGTCGTCAGAGAGATCGCGCCTGGTCGCGGTGTCGGCCAGCAGCAGGTGATGCTCGATCAACGACGACACGATTGCCTGGTCAGCCGATGACAGACCGAGGCGCGCACCGAGCACCGCGAACATCTCCACACCAACCTCGGTGTGGTCACCCGGGTATCCCTTGCCGATGTCGTGGAACAATGCACCCAGCACGAGCAGGTCGGGTCGGGTCACACGGTGCGCGAGCGCACTCGCGTTCGCCACCGTCTGCCACAGGTGCCTGTCGACCGTGTAGCGGTGGAACGCATTGCGCTGAGGCTTGCTGCGCACCGGTGCCCACTCGGGCAGCACCCGCACGAGCAGGTTCCGTTGGTCGAGAGCCTCGAGCACGGGTATCGCCGCCTCGCCCTCGAGCATCAACGCAACCAGGTCGTCACAGGCGCCCACGGGCCACGGGTCGGGCCAGATCGGCATCTGCTGGGCGAGCCGGTCGAGTGACGAACGGTCGATGCGTGCGCGCAGGCGCGCCGCAGCGGTTGCGACCCGCATCACGAGCGTGGGGTCCGACGCAGCATCGACATCGTCGGTCAGATGCACCTCGCCGTTCACCAACTGCACACCGGGTGCGAGGGACTGCGGTGCCGCAGATCGGTTGGCCGGCGGGTCGAGGCGTGCCCACACCTCGTCGGCGATCCATGCCACGCGGCGGCCCACCTCGGCCACCGACGCCATCAGTGCATCGTCGGACTCGAACCCGGCGAGAGCGGCAACCGGTCGCTGGTCCTCGAGACGCAGCACCTCGACGGGCCTGCCGATGTGCCTGTGCAGGGCCACGCGCACGTTCAGCAACACGTCGTTGCAGCGCTCGAGCTGCCCTGCATCACCCGGCAGCAACTCGAGCCCTGCCTTCACCGCCCACTGGAGCGCATGGATGTCACGCAGGCCGCCCATTCCCTCTTTCAGGTTCGGCTCGAGCAGGAAGGCCACCTCGCCGTCCTTTGCGTACCTGTCGAGCACGCGCGCATGCAGCTGCACGAGCCATTCGCGACCGCGCTTGCTCCAGCCCTCTCGGGTCGCCGAGAGCACCTCCTCGCCGAGTGCGGCGTTGCCGGCGATCACGCGCGCCGTCACGAGCGCGGTGGCCGTGTCGAGGTCGGTCGCGCACATCTGCAGTGTCTCCTTCGGCGTGCGCACGGAATGACCCAGTTTCACTCCCGCATCCCAGACCGGGTACCAGATGCGTGAGGCGATGTCGGAGACATCCTTGACACCGCGATGCACCAGCAGCACGTCGAGGTCGCTCTGCGGCGCGAGTTCGTGGCGCCCGTAACCACCCACGGCGATCAATGCCATGTCGTCGGCCTTCTTCACGCCGGCCGTCGCCTCGCGGAACAGCCCGGCGAGCCACGCGTCGGTGGCATCGGACAGTGCACGGCACAGCTTCGTGCCGCGCAACGACATGTCGTGTATCACTGCGTCGCGTGCGCTCGTCAGGCTCGTGGTCACGGCACGTCCTTCCCTTCTGCGCGTCTGCGCGACAGCACGGTCGCTGCCTTCCATGCTCCCCAGGTGATGCCGGCCTCGTGCACGTTCTCCGACAGGTCACGCCATGTCAGCGGCCCGAACGCATACACGTCTTCGGGCATGGCCCGCTGCTCGAACTCGTCGCGCTCGGCAAACGGCACCCCGGCGGCCGACAGTGCAGCAGTTGCATGGCGAGTTGCGCGCCGCAGCACGTGCAGCGGGTTCTCGCGCTGTGCATCGACATCCTGGGTCAGAAGATCGAGCAGTTCGCGACGCATCGTCGATGTCACCGCGTCGGTCACCGCTGCGACATCGACATCGGCACCGTCGGCGATCTCGAGAAGTCGACGCTCGACCCACGCGCCCGCGTCGCGGCACACGGCGTCGTACAGGCTCGCCGGGTACTGCTCGAGGGCACTGGCGTCGCGGTTGTCTTCCATACGCAGTGGGGAGTGTATGTAGCCCCTTCCGCCCGGAACCACCACGAAACAAACATGCAACAAAGTTCCCGACCCGGGCTGTTGTTCACCGAACACGGCTTACTATCGGGCCCGAGCGCGTGCGAAAGTACACTCGCCACACGGCACTCGGAGGCGACGATGACATTCACACCCACCACACCACAGGGTTTCCC
>CAZENK010000025.1:17201-28688 GCA_964513585.1 uncultured Bifidobacterium sp.
CACGAGGCCGGCACCCTCGCCGAGATGCTGCGGCCCCACGGCTACCGCAACTACATGGTCGGCAAGTGGCACGTGACCCCGCTGACCGAGACCGGTCCCACGGGGCCGTTCGATGGCTGGCCGCTCGCACGCGGGTTCGACCGCTTCTACGGCTTCCTTGATGCCGAGACCGACCAGTACAGCCCCGAGGTCGTGCGCGACAACACGCACGTGACCGCGCCGGGCACCTACTGGACCGGCTACCACCTGACAGAGGACCTCATCGACAATGCGATCACCTACGTGGCAGAACACGTGGCCGGTGCGCCCGATGCACCGTGGATGATGATGCTCGCACCCGGTGCATGCCACGCGCCGCACCAGGCGCCGCTCGAGTACATCGACCGCTGCGAGCAGTACTACCTCGATGGGTGGGATGCCTGCCGCGAACGGCGCCTTGCACGGCAGATCGAACTCGGCATCGTGCCGGCCGGCACCCAGTTGCCGCCGCGCAACGACTTCGTGTTCCCGTGGGTCGACATCCCGGCAGACCAGCAGCGCCTGTTCGTTCGCCTGATGGCCGCGTATGCCGCAATGCTCGAGCACTTCGACGACCACCTCGCACGCCTGATCCGTCAGCTCGAGGTGTCGGGGCAACTCGACAACACCGTCATCCTCGTGATGAGCGACAACGGCGCGAGCCAGGAGGGCGGCGCGTTCGGCTTTATCAATGCGATGGGTCCGTTCAACCTGATCCAGGAATCAATGGATGCCAAGCTCGCACGCATCGACGACATCGGCGGTCCGGACACCCACAGCAACTTCCCGTGGGGCTGGGCGATGGCAGCGAACACCCCGTTGAGGCGTTACAAGCAGAACACCCACTCGGGCGGCATCCGTGACCCGTTCGTGCTCGCGTGGCCGGGCGTGGTGCCCGACGAGGGCGGTGTGCGGCACAACTTCTGCCATGCCGTCGACATCGCACCCACCATCCTCGACATGCTCGGCATCGAGGCCCCCGCAACGGTGAACGGCATCGCACAGATGCCGATCGAGGGCGAGTCGTTCGCGCCGTTGATCTCGCAGCCCGGTGCAAAGGTGGAACGCGGCCCGCAGTACTTCGAGATGTTCGGGCACCGCGGCATCGTTGTCGAAGGGTGGAAGGCCGTGGCCTACCACCAGATGGGCACGCCGTTCGACAACGACGTGTGGGAGCTCTACAACCTCGACACCGATTTCAACGAGTGCAATGACCTCGCCGCATCGGAGCCGGAGCGTCTGCAGGCGATGATCGACATGTGGTGGCAGCAGGCCGACCGGAACAAGGTGCTGCCTCTCGACGACCGCTTCGCAGAGCGTTTCGCCGAGAACGCCGACCGCCACACGGGCGAGCGCAAGAACTTCACGTTCTGGCGCGGCATGGGCCACCTGCCCTCTGACGTGGCCCCTGACCTGCGCAGTCGTTCGTACACCATCTCGGCGCACATCGATGTTCCCGAGCGCGGATGCGAGGGCGTGCTGGTCGCGCACGGTGACCTCACCAGTGGGTACAGCCTGTTCATCCGCGACGGGCATCTCGAGCATGACCTCAACATCGGCGGCACGCACCAGATGCTCCGCTCCGACCGGCCCGTGCCGCCGGGGCGGCACATTGTGGGCGTGCGGATGAAGCGCAACGGCAACGAGGGCACCCTCACCATGTTCATCGACGACGTGGTGGTCGGCACGATGACCACGAACAACATCTTCTGGATCCTGATCTCGTGGTCGGGCCTCGACATCGGCCTCGACCGCGGCACACCGGTCAGCCACTACGAGTCGCCGTTCGAGTTCACCGGTCATCTCACGAAGGTCGTGGTGGACCTCGATGCCGACCAGGTGCTCGACTTCAGCGGCACCAGCCGCGCCACGATGGCGCGCGACTAGCGATGCACCACGACTAGCGCGATGCGGCAGCCGCCGGCACGTTGCGGAACGGCATGTCGCGGTCGGTCTGGGGTTCCTTCGGCAGCCCCAGGATCAACTCGCCGATGATGTTGCGCTGGATCTGGTCGGTGCCGCCACCGATCGACGTGAAGTAGGCGTTGAGCTGCGAGTAGTTCGCATCGCGCGAACGCGGGAACCCGTCGCCGTCAAGGGTTCCCTCTGCACCGAGCAGGTGTCCCTGCACACGGCCCGCGTAGTGCAGGATGCCCGACATCGCCAGCTTGCCCAACGACGCAAGCGGTGACGACCCGCCCGCCTCGTTCACTGCCTTTGCCCGGTCGCCGTTCCAGTCGTTCACCATTCGCATGCAGTACAGACGCGCGAGTGCCTGGCGCACCACCGGGTCTGTCGCCTTCCCCGTGTCGCGTGCGAGACCCACGAGGGAGATGTCGGGCGACGGAACGGAACCGTGTGCGGCAGAGGTGGCACCGCCCGGGCCGCGCGGTCCGCGGCGCGACACACCCATGGCCGCGCGCTCGTACGCGAGCGCCGACTGCAGCACCCACCAACCCTTGTTCAGGTCACCGAGCAGGTGGCTGTCGGGCACGCGGGCGTCGGTGATGAACACCTCGTTGAAACGCGCGTCGCCGGTGGCCTGACGCAGCGGCCGCACCTCGACCCCCTGCTGTTTCATCGGCAACCAGAAGAACGAGATGCCGCGGTGCTTCGGCTGGTCCCAGTCGGTGCGGGCGATCAACATGCCGATGTCGGCGTCCTTTGCACCCGATGTCCACACCTTCTGTCCGTTCACGACCCATTCGTCTCCGTCGCGAACTGCAGTGGTGCGGATTCCCGCCAGGTCCGACCCTGCACCCGGTTCGCTGTACAGCAGGCACATCGCAACTTCGTCGAGAAGCAGCGAGCGCACGTAACGCCGCCGCAGTTCGTCGCTGCCGTACCCGACCAGGGTTCCGGCCCACAGGTTCCACTTGTCCTGCCCCGGGCCGGGCACCTTCGCGTCACTGAAGACCTTCTCGACTGCCTCGGCATCCTCATCGGAGAGCCCACGGCCGTACCACTCGACCGGCCAGCGCAACGCAGCCCAACGGTTGTCGACCACGGTCTCGCGCCACTGCGCAAGGTCGACACCGGGCGACCAGTGTTCGGCGATGAAGTCACGTGCTTCCTGGACCAGATCCGGCATCGGTTCTCCTTCGTGTCTCCGGGTCATCGTAGGTGACCGCGGGTTTTCTCTTCGCCTCGTGGCACCGCCCGGTCACATGCTGCTCGCCGTTCACTATGGTGAACCGGGCAAGGGGGGAAGATGAAGGCTCTGGTGTTCCACGGTGCGCGCGACATTCGGTTCGAGGACTACGCCGACCCCGTGCTGCAGTTCGACCACGCGGTGATCCTGAGGGTCACCCACTGCAGCATCTGCGGCAGCGACCTGCACATCTACCACGGCGACAAGATCGGCAGGACCGACTACTCCGCGGGGGTGGAACCCTTCTGCGTGGGGCACGAGTTCATCGGTGAGATCATCGACAAGGGAAAGGACGTGCACCGCTTCGCGGTGGGCGACAGGGTCATCGCAGCGGGTGGCTCGGGGTGCGGTGAGTGCAGTGCGTGCCTGTCGCGTGTGGGCCGCTGTGCACGGAGCACCGCGTTCGGGTTGAGCACACGGCTGCAGGGCGGCCAGGCCGAGTTCGCACAGGTTCCGAACGCCGACCTCACGCTCATGCGCATCCCCGAGGGCGTGAACAACGACCAGGCGGTTCTTCTCACCGACGCACTCGCGACCGCGAACTTCGGTGTGGCACGTGCCGACGTTGCCCCCGGCTCGCGTGTGGCGGTCGTGGGGCTCGGCCCCATCGGTCTGCTCGGAATCGAGCTCGCATTCGCACGTGGCGCATCTACGGTTTTCGCCGTCGACCCGGTGCAGACGCGACGCGACCACGCCGAGTCACTCGGTGCGGTCGCGGTCGAACCCGGGAACGCGCGCGACACGATCCGCGAGATGACCAAGGGTTCGGGCTGTGACTCGATCTTCGAGGCATCGGGTGCACGGGATGCAATCGGCTTGGTGCCGTCACTGGCGCGCCAGGGTGCGACTGCGTCGTTCATCGGGCTCCCACAGGGTGACACTGCCGTGCCGATGCGCGATGTGATCTACCGCAACCTCACCGTGCGCGCCGGCATCGCGAACGTGGTCGCGCAGTGGGATTCGGTGGTTCCGCTGCTGCAGAGCGGCCGAGTGAAGGGCGATGGTCTCTTCACCCACCGCATGAGCCTGTCCGACGGGGCCGAGGGATACCGCATGTTCGACGCCCGCGAGGAGGGCGTGATGAAGATCATGTTCGAACTGGGGCGGTGACGGTGCCCGCGCGAACTGCCGTGCACTGACGGCGCGGGCTAGCCCAACCGGCCGGGGATCCCCCGCCCCACCCACACTGCGCCGATGGCGGGACCCACGAGGTTCGACATCTCGACATCGGAGAACACGTCGCCCTTCACCTTGTTGCACGCGTAGCAGCACAGCGCGAGGTTGTCGGGCTCGTACCCACGGTCGTTGTCCACCCGGTCGATTCCCAGGTTCCTCAGCGGGTGACCGACCTGGGTCAGCACACCCGTGGCGAGAAGATGTTCCTCGGGAATGCCGCAGTACGCACAGTCGTACTCGAGATCGCGGTACCACTCGGAGAACTCCGTGATGCTGACCGACAGACCCGGTGTTGCACGCAGTTTGCGCTGCTTGCGTGAGTTCGCCTCGAGCGACCTGTACTTGGTGCAGGCGATGCACCTGCGCGCAGTGTCCATGTGAACGCCGTCGAGCCCGCACGTCGAGCACGAGCCGACGGTTCTCCCGGCACCGGCCACGAACACAGGGCGGACATGCGGGTCTGCAGTGCCGCCCGCACGGACCGCCCAGCAGTCGCCGATACGGGGCCCGATCAACTCACGTGTCTCTGCATCGGAGAACACGTTCCCCTTCGCCTTGTTGCAGGCAAAGCAGCAGAACTGGATGTT
Organism: uncultured Bifidobacterium sp.; assembly: GCA_964513585.1. Taxonomy (GTDB): domain Bacteria; phylum Actinomycetota; class Acidimicrobiia; order Acidimicrobiales; family Ilumatobacteraceae; genus UBA2093. The sequence goes on from CAZENK010000025.1 coordinate 22,134, forward strand.
GCCGATGCGGTAGTCGTCGGCGTTCGAGATTCGGTCGATGCCGAGAGCCGCGACCGGCCGCCCGATCGTCGAGACCAATCCGATTCCGGGCAGGTCAGACTCGGGCAAACTGCAGAAGGCGCAGCGTCGCAGGGTCGAGCGGCACCATTCGATGAACTCGGCCTCGGTGATGCGCAGCTGCGGCGAGTAGTCCTGGTGCTTCCGCTCTCGCCTCGAGTTCACCACCAGGTTGTAGTACCGCTGGCAGTCCATGCACTTGGGCATCCTGCCCGACGGGTACCGCAGCGATGGATCCTGCGTGCCGCACCGCGGGCACCGGAAGCCGGTCACCTGCGCGCCCGGCGCAACAGTGCACGCACCAGGTTCACCACGATGAGCCGGAGGACAACAGCCACGTCAGAGTTCGTTGACGAGTTCCTCGACAGGGGTCACCATGCCGACATAGAAGGCGCCGAACTCGGCATAGACCGCCGAAGCCTCGTCGTAGCGCATCGTGTACACGACTTCCTTCAGGTCGTCGGGGTGCACACCGAAGAGCGTGACTCCCCACTCGAAATCATCGAGACCTGCCGACCCGGTCACGAGCTGGATCACACGACCGGCGAACGTGCGACCGCTCTTGCCGTGCTCCTCCATCAGTTCCTTGCGCTTGTCGTACTCGAGGGTGAACCAGTTCTGGCCCTCGTTGCGACGCTTCGACATGGGGTAGAAGCACCACGCGTTCTTCCCTGCCGGCGGCAGCTGCGGGTACAGACGCGCGTTCAGCATCTCCTGCGGCATGCCCTTTGCGTACTCGCTCACCTCGGTCAGCGACACGTAGCTGTCGACAACCTCGGCGCCCGCGTGCTGCACACCCGACTGCAGTGCCTTCAGCGCGCGCATGTCAGAGGCAAGACCCATGACGGCGAAGTCGGCCTTGTGGCCGAGCATCGACACGGGAATCACGGTGACACCGTTGTTCTCGGCATTCTTCACGGCCTGCACGAGACCCTCGGCATCGAAGTCGGGGAAGGGCTTGCAGAACAGGTGAATGACGGCGAGGCCGACCGACGGGGACATTGGTTCGCTCATGCCCCCCAACCTACCGACGCGGGGGCACGGCGGGGGAAGCCCTACGGCTGTGACAGAAACGCCTGCACGAAACGGGTCGCGGAATCGGCTGCCGTGTGCAGGTAGAGCGAGGGCTCGGCGAGTTCGACCTCCATCACCACGGGAACACCGGCAGAGCCGCGCACCACGTCGACGCGCGCGTACAGCGGGAACCGACCGAACTTGTGGCGCACAAAGTCGAGCACACGCTCTCCCAGTTCCTTCTCCTCGCGCGAGGCATCGCGCGGGCCGATGTCCTCCTCGGTGAAGAGACCGTTCTTGGTGTTCTCGCCCGTGGCCAGGATCGCACCCTTGCGGAAGGCATGGCTGTACTCACCGTCGAAGTACAGCATCCCGGTCTCGCCGCGCTCGTCGATGAAGCGCTGGTACGGCTGCACCATCGCAACCTTCCCCGCATCGATCAACGAGGCGATGTGCGCGGCTGCCGTGGTGTGCGAGTTGACGTGGCGTTCGGTGTTGTTCGAACCCGCGCTCACCGTCGGCTTCACCACCACGTCACCCTTTATGAGTTCGTTGGCGAGGACCAGTTGCTCGGCGCCGCCCACGTAGGTGGTGGGGATCACGGGGATGCCTGCGTCGATCAGTTCCTGCAGGTAGGTCTTGTCGGTGTTCCATTCCACGACATCGGCCGGGTTGTGCAGCCTGGTCAGGCCCGACACGCGGTGGAGCCACTGCACGAACTCACCGTGACGCCGGTGGTAGTCCCACGGCGAGCGGATGACGGCTGCGTCGAATCGCGACCAGTCGACGCCCGGGTCGTCCCAGTCGACCACGGTGGCGACGGCTCCCCTGTCTCCGAACGCACGGATCAACAGCGGCAGGTCGGTGTCGTGCTCGCGCGCCTCGGCGCATGACACGAGAGCAATTGATTTCGGCACGGTGACCGAGGCTACCTGCGCACCTTCCCCGGTTGGGTCTCACGCACGTACGCATCGATCATCTGACCGAGCACGTCGTTCTTCAGCAGCGTGTTCTCGCCCGCCACCCCCGCGAGGAACGCACCGTCGACCAGTGCAAGCGACAACGCCGCCAGGTTGCGGGCCTGTGCCCTGTCACATCCGATGTTGTTGACGAAGAGCACGGCCAGGTCCTTCAGGGACCTCGCGCGGATCCGCAGGAAGGCGCTGCGTGCACCGAGTTCGGTGTCGTGCTGCTCGAGGATCATCAGATGCCCGAACCGCAGGAAGGCGGGGAAACTGGCGAGGCTCTCGTGCAGCCGCACTATCGCCTCGCCCGGGGTGGACATCGGCCGGCGCGACCTCTCGCGGTAGTCCTCGAGCCACCGCACGTAGCTGTCCTCAATGACTGCGGCGAACAGAGCATCCTTGTCCTTGAAGTGCCAGTAGATCGAGCTGTTCGGCAGACCGGAGAGTCTCGAGACATCGCTGATACTGGTCCCCGAGTACCCGCGGTCCGCCGCGATCTCCAGGGCGGCGTCAAGAATCCGACGACGGGAAATCTCCCCGTTCGCGCGTGTTGTCCTTGTGGTCATTGGATCCCCTGTTGCACCTTGACGAGTTGCGGTTGATGCCTTATTGTACCAGTCATTACATAATGGAATGGTCATTCCAGTAACAAGGGGGGTTGAAGATGTCCTTGGATGTCGAACCAATGTCAATGGTCGGTGCACGCATGCGGGCGAATGTGGAGCGCACACTCGACCAGATCGCCCGGAACGCAAGTCGAGCCGAGCATGACCGCAAGGTTCCCGTGGAAAACATCGAGGCACTGAAGGATGCGGGCTTCTTCAAGTCCCTGCAACCGGCCCAGTACGGCGGCACTCCGATGGGTGCACACGAGTACGCGCCCGCCGTCGTCGCAATCGCGCAGGCCTGTGCATCCACCGCGTGGGCATCGGGTCTGCTCGCACAGCATTCGCACATGATCGCTCTCATGTCGCCCCAGCTGCAGGACGAGATCTGGGCAGACGACCCGGACGCACTCATCTCATCATCGGTGGCGGCCATCAACGGTTCCACCGAGGTGCCCGGAGGTGTGCGCATCAGTGGCAACTGGGGATGGAGCAGCGGCTGCGACCATGCATCGTGGGCCATCCTCGGTTTCCGCCGCGAGGTCAAGGAACTCGGGGGCATGGTCATCCCCCACTTCGCAGTGGTCCCCATGACCGACCTCACGATCGTGGACGACTGGCACGTGACCGCGCTGCGCGGCACCGGGTCGAAGACCCTCCACCTGGACGACGTGTTCGTGCCCAACCACCGCATCGAGCCGCTCCCCCACCTGACCGGCGGCAAGTCGCAGGGCTTCGGCACGCACCCGGGGATCTTCCACGCACCGTTCACGCCGTGGTTCTCGCTCGGGTTCTCGTCCGTCTCCCTCGGCATCTCGCTGCGGTTCCTGGAGATGTACAAGGAACGCGTGAAGACCCGCGTGCGCGCCTACACCGGTGCTGCCGAGATCAACAGTGCGCCGGCACTCCTTCGCGTCGCCGAATCGCACCACCAGCTGGCGGCGGTGCAGGCCACCCTCGAGAAGGACTGGACCTCGATGACCGACCACGCGATGTCATCGCGTCTGCCCGCACCCGATACTGCCGCGCACTGGCGGGCCAACCAGGCCTATGCAACGAAGATGTGCATCGAGGCCCTCGACCGTCTGCTCGCGGCAGCGGGAGGTTCGGTCTTCTACGAGGACCAGGAGATGCAGCGCCTGTGGCGCGACTCGAAGATGACCGGAGCACACGCGTACTCCGACTATGACATCGCCCGTCAGCGTCACGGCCGCCAGTTGCTCGGTCTCGACCCGGACATGACCCTCTTCTGACACCATCGAACGAAGCAGACAGGAAACATCAATGAGACTCAGCACATACATCGTGGACGGCACCCGCACATGGGGTGTCGTCGCGCACGACGACACCCTTGTGTCGGCATCGACGATGGCTGACGCCCCGGCATCACTTGACGATCACATCGAGAACCCGCGTGCGGAGATCGTCACGGCACTCCGTGATGCCGCCAGCCGCGGGGGCGGCACACCGCAGTCCCTCGTGACATGGTGCCCACCCGTCAGGCGGCCCAGCAAGGTCATCGGCGTGGCAATCAACAACAAGATCGGACAGAAGGTGGCCTTCCGACCGTTCGCCGACCCCGCGTTCTTCCTGAAGCCGCCATCGTCGCTCATTGGGCACGGCCAGCCGGTGATCGTGAAGAAGTCGTACGGCATCACCCACCCCGAACCGGAACTCGCGGTCGTGATCGGCAAGGGTGGCTCGTCCATCGCCGAGTCCGACGCGCTGTCGCACGTGTTCGGCTACACGGTGATCAACGACGTGACGTCCCCCGGCCTGAAGGAGAAGGACAGCATCGAGTTGGTGGCCACCGGCACCGGCGGTGGCGGTGCCTACAGCAAGTTGCTCGCATGGCGACGGGTTGCTGACGAGGACCACGCCCGTTCGAACTACCTCACCTACCACGCACGTTCGAAGGGCACGGACACGTTCGGGCCGATCGGACCGTGGATCGTGACGGCAGACGAGATCGCGGACCCCAATGCGCTGTCCATCAACTCGTTCGACAACGACACGGCGGTGTTCGTCGACTCCACGGCGAACCTCACGTTCTCCATCCAGCGCTGCATCGCTCATGCCTCTGCGTACATGACCCTCTGCCCCGGTGACATCATCCACTGCGGCACATCGATGCAGCCGGCGCCGGACGGCCCCTACCGTGGCCTCACGAACTGGGACATGCAGAACGCCGACGGCCACGAGATGAACATCACGATCCAGGGAATCGGCACGCTGTCGAACCCGGTGATGGTGCTCGAGGGCTGAGCATGGCGCAGTCCGTGATGCTCGCGACCTCGTCGCACTCGCCGATCATCGAGTTCCCGGCGGTCAAGACCGATGCGTACCACCGGATCATCGACGGTCTCGCAGCCGTGAAGGAGGACGTGCAGGCGTTCGACCCGGAACTCGTTGTGATCTTCGGCGTCGACCACTACGGCGGACACCACATGTACTCCATGCCGCCGTTCTGCGTGGGCGTGGAGGCCACAGCGCTCGCCGATGTCGGCGGCACGCCCGGACGGCTCGATGTTCCCCGGGACGTCGCGGTGAACGCGGTGAACTTCATCCGGGAGGACGGCGTTGATGTCGCAGTGAGTTATGCGATGGACGTCGACCACGGCTTCACCCAGGCGCTCACGAAGCTCACCGGCGGGATCGACAGGTACCCGGTGCTGCCGATCTTCGTGTCGTGCATCCAACCGCCGTTCGTGCCGTTCGCACGGATGAGGTCGCTGGGCGAATCGGTCGGTCGTTACGTGAGGACGCTGCCGCACGACCGGGTCCTGGTGATCGGCACCGGCGGCCTGAGCCACAACCCGCGCCGTCTGTTCCCGCCTATCGACGAGGTTCCCGAGGAGTGGCTGCAGTACCACCTGTACGGCAAGGCGCAGTCCGAGGTGCCGCAGCAGTCGTGGATCGACTACGAGATCGAGGCCCACAAGGTCGCCGCCGCGTTCCTTGCCGACGATTCGCTGGCGCCCGAGATGTTCGGTCTGCACGACGACTGGGACAAGAACTTCATGACCTGTTTCTGTGCGGGCGACATGACCACGTTCGACTCGTGGGAGGCCGCCCCCATCGTGGACAACATCGGCATCGGCGCGATGGAGGTTCTCTCGTGGGTGGCCGCCGGGGCCGCGATGGGCGAACTCACCGATGTCGCCCCGTCGCAGCGTCTGCAGGTGATCTGCAAGGAGATCGGGATCGGCTTCGGCATCGCGACCACGGGTCCGGTCATCGTCTCCTAGAAAGAGAACCGCCGTGGCGACCCTGCGGTCACCACGGCGATTCGAGTTGTGCTTCGGTCGGTGCGACCGGGCGGGTCGACTAGAAGTCGCCCATTCCGTGGTCGTGACCTGCGTGCGATGCCTCTTCGGGCTTGTCGGCGATGACTGCCTCGGTGGTGAGGAACAGTGCCGCGATCGATGCTGCGTTCTGCAGGGCCGAACGGGTCACCTTGGCTGCGTCGATGACGCCGAGCTTCACGAGATCCTCGTACTCGCCGGTTGCGGCGTTGAGTCCCTCGTTGCCCTTCAGGTTCTTCACCTTCTCGACGACGACGCCGCCCTCGAGACCGGCGTTCTCGGCGATCTGCTTCAGCGGGCCCTCGAGCGAACGGGCGACCATGCGGGCGCCGGTTGCCTCGTCACCGGTCATCTTGTCTGCTGCAGCAAGAACCGCTGACTGTGCACGCAGCAACGCAACGCCGCCGCCGGGCACGACACCCTCTTCGATGGCGGCCTTGGTGGTGCTCACTGCGTCCTCGATGCGGTGCTTCTTCTCCTTCAGCTCGACCTCGGTGGCTGCGCCGACCTTCAGCACGGCAACGCCGCCCGACAGCTTGGCGAGACGCTCCTGCAGCTTCTCGCGGTCGTAGTCAGAGTCGGTGTTGTCGATCTCGGTCTTGATCTGGT
>CAZENK010000026.1:0-25276 GCA_964513585.1 uncultured Bifidobacterium sp.
CCATGTGGATGCACTTCCACGGGCAGATGTCGACGCAGCCCTCGCACATGATGCATTCGCTCTGGTCGATGTGGATGAACTGCTTCGGCTTGACTGCCTTGCCCAGGTAATCGGCATCAACCTCGACGAGCTGGTACTCCGTCGACCACTCTGGCATCGGTGGATTGGCGTCGGTGCGTGCCATGGTGAATCAGCTCTTTCGTACCAGCGGGCGGCCGTAGGACGATGTTTCGAGTTCTTTTCCGGTCTTTTCGCCGCGCTTCTGCCACCACACGAAGAGGTAGATCATCAAAGCGATGAAGTACACGTGGATGACCACCACGATGATGTCGCGCAGTGCCTCGTAGCTGACCGTGAAGGGGAAGTTCCCGCCGCCGGCCTGGTGCTTGAGGATGTCGAAGGGGCCGTAGATGATCTTGTCCTTGCGCCATCCGAGGTCATTGTCGGCATGGACGATGAACTGGTGCGGAACGACGCCGAACGCAAGGAACAGGGCAAAAAACACGTAAACGCTGGCAACCATTGCCTCGCCCCAGGTCGTGGGCCTGCCCACAGGGCGGCGCTTGCCGTAGGGAATCACGACGAGGCCCATCGCCGTCGTGACGACCAGGGAGAAAATGAAAGCCTGGTTCATTCCGGGCCATTCGAGGATGTCAATCGCGAGCATGGACTGTTTTCTTCTCCGGTCCTGGGTGACGTCTTGGTCCTTGGGTGGGGTGCCTAAGCACCTAGAACACTAGCCACCGCCCCGCCCGTACGACCCATTCCCCACCTGGCAACTTTGGTCACTTCACAAGCGTCAGAAGTCGCCTGCGCTTGTGTCATTGTGCCTTCGCTTGTGCGTTCGTGAAGAGTCTCACGAGCAGTCCGTGGGTTGTCCATGGGGCGGCGTGACCATCGACCACATCACCGACCGGTCGATCGAGACAGATGATTGCGGTCCCATCGGGCTTTTTGTCTATCGTGGAAGGGTCAGACACCAAGCGGGGCAGGCAATCCGTCGGTCCCCAGGGTCTGCGCAGGTCTTCCGAGAGGTAAGAGAAGTGACCGAGATCCCCGAGCACCTTCTGAATCGTTCCAAGGCGCGCCGCGCCGCTGCATCCGGCGAGTCGTCGGGCGACGCTGCCCCCGCGGTTCCCGCCTCGAGCACCCCGGCAGCAACGACCCCGGCAAAGCCCGCTGAAGCGCCGAAGCCGAAGGCTGTCGAGCCTGACCCGCCCTACGTTGCCGCTGCAAAGTCGCGCCGCAAGATTCCCTTCTGGGCAATGACCGCGCTGTCGTTGCTTCCTCTGTGGGCATTGATCTACCTGCTCGCCATGACGCCCGAAGAGAAAGTCGTCGAAGGACCACGTTCGATCGGCGCAGCTGTGTACTCGGGTTGCGCCGGTTGCCACGGTGCTGACGGTGCCGGTGGTGCAGGCCAGGTGCTGTACCAGGGCGAGACCCAGAAGACGTTCCCGCACATCGAGGACATGTTGAACTTCGTCTACAACGGAAGCCAGCGCTACGTGGCTGCCGGGCTTGCCACCTACGGCGACCCGAACCGTGAGGGCGGGGCGCACAGGCCGCTCGGCTACAACGGAAACCCGATGCCCCAGCAGGGCCCCACTGCCGGCGGCGGACTCACCGAGTACCAGATTCTCGCAGTGTCGTGCTACATCCGTTACGACCTGAGCGGTGCTGACCCGCAGGACGAGAAGTGGGCCGCTGAGTACGAGAACTGGTGCTCACCCGACTCAGAGATATTTAAGGCACTGCAGTCCGGTGCAACCACATACAACTCCGTCGACACTGATTTCTCGTCGCTGATGGAGAAGCCACTTGCAGTGGGCACCGAGCCACGCCTCGGCAAGAGCAAGTAACCCGGGGACAGTCACTCGGTCACGCAGGTGACCGTCACGACATTGTCCGTCGTCATGTTGACGAGCGACCTGCTCGCCGCGTCCGGGTAACGGGTGATGAAGTCGCGCAGAGAACTCGTGTCCACGTCGCCGCACTCGCGCTTCACCGGTGTTGCGAGCTTGACAACCCAACCATTGCGCAGGATTCCCTCGTCACCGTTGGCCTGCATGTCGATCAACCCGGGCAGTGTGAGGAACTGCATGCCGTTCACCTTGTCGGCCGGCACCAGGGCAAACCACACCACTGCATCCCCCAGCATGTCGGCCAGCAGCACACATGCGTTCGGCGTCACGAAATCAGAGCACGCAGGCATCGAGTCGTAATCGTCGACCATCGTGCCCTCGACGATGGTGAGCACCCTCGTGTCGTCGAGCGACAGTCGCATTGCGCCGGATGACGTGAGTCCGCCCTGCTGTGACCAACCCGTATCCGTATTGATCGAGACAACACCGGCAACAAGGTCGATCCGGTGCAGAACATCGGTCGGCTCGAGTGTCTCGGCGTTGTTCAGCGAGGCATAGATGCCGTTACCGAGGAACAGTGCGGCGACGGCAACGCCCGCAGCGACGAGCGTCGTGCGTCGGTTCAATTCCGCATCCCCGACAACGCGGCATCCGCGCGTCGTGCGATCTCGTTCATGACATCGTCAGTGTGCGCTAGCCCCACGAACAGTGCCTCGTACGCACCGGGGGCCATGGCGACACCGGCGCCCAGCATCGCATGGAACACGCGTGCGTACGTCTTCTCGTCCGTGGTCTTCGCCTCGTCGAAGTTCACGGGTGGCGACGACAGCGCATCACCGAAGTGCATTCCGACCAGGGTTCCCACCACGGGGAACTGCGCGCGCACGCCGTGGGCCGCACATGCATCACGCAGCATCGCCGACAACGCACGCGCCCTTGCCATCAGTTCCATGTACACGTCTCCCGAGAGTTCGTTCAGCGCTGCAAGGCCTGCCGCGGTCGCGAGCGGGTTGCCCGCGAGTGTTCCCGCATGGAACACGGTTCCGAGCGGCGTGAGATTCTCCATGACGTCGCGACGTCCGCCGACGGCACCGATCGGCAGACCGCCCCCGATCACCTTGCCGAAACACGTGAGATCGGGGCGCACGTCGTACTTTGCCTGGGCACCACCGAGCCCCAGGCGGAAACCGGTGATCACCTCGTCGAACACCAACAACGCGCCGACACGGTCGCACTCGGCGCGCAGACCCTCGAGGAATCCGGGCGCAGGGGCAACGACACCCATGTTCGCTGCGACAGGTTCGACGAAGACCGCCGCGACATCGTCGTCGAGCGTGGGCACCACGTTGTACGGCAGAACCCATGTGTTGGCCACGGCTTCCTCCGGGACACCGGCAGTGCCGGGAAGCCCGAGTGTGGCGAGCCCGCTGCCGCCTGCCGCGAGCAACGCATCGGTCGCACCGTGGAAGTTCCCGTTGAACGTGACGATGCGCTTGCGCCCGGTCGCACCGCGGGCCAGGCGAACCGCAGTGCTCGTGGCCTCGGTGCCGCTGTTCATGAACCGCACCCGTTCGCACGACGGAACGCGCTCGGCGATCGCCTCGGCGAGCTTCATCTCGCGCGGGGTCGGCGCGCCGTACGAGGTTCCGTCGCCCGCAGCGGCGCGGATCGCCTCGGTGACCTTCGGATGCGCATGGCCGAGGATGATCGCACCGTAACTCTGCACGAGGTCGAGAAGTTCACGCCCCTCTACGTCCCACACCCGTGCACCCTCGGCGCGGGACACGATGTACGGGGTGCCCCCGACCGACTTGAAGGCGCGGATGGATGAGTTCACACCGCCCGGAATCGCACGGGCCGAGCGTTCGAAGACGCCGATGTTGGAGGGAACACCCAGGCCGCGGCACACGGTTGGGGTACAGCCCGCAGCCGCACACGCTGCTTCATCACAGAAGGGGATGGTGGACATCGACTGCTGCCTAACGGGCCGAGCGTTCGGCGAACCAACGCGTGAGATAGGTGAGAATGATGTCGGCTCCCGCACGCTTGATCGACGTGAGGTGCTCGAGCGCGACCTCGTCATGGTCGATCCAGCCCTTCTCGGCGGCTGCCTTGATCATCGAGTACTCGCCGCTCACGTGGTACGCAGCGACGGGTGTGTCGACAGAGGCACGCACCGCGGAGATCACATCGAGATACGCGAGTGCCGGCTTGACCATCACGATGTCGGCGCCCTGTTCGATGTCCTCGAACACCTCGCGCATCGACTCGCGTGAGTTGCGCCAGTCCTGCTGGTAGCCCTTGCGGTGGCCCCCACCGGCGATGCGCACGTCGACTGCGTCGCGGAACGGCCCGTACAGCGCCGATGCGTACTTCGCCGAGTAGGCCATGATCGCCACATTGTGGAAGCCGGCGGCGTCGAGCGCCGAACGTATGGCTGCAACCTGGCCGTCCATCATCCCGCTCGGTGCGACCACGTGGGCACCGGCGGTTGCCTGTGCAACGGCAGCCCTGCAGTAGATGTCGAGCGTTGCGTCGTTGTCGACATCACCGTCGGTTCCGATGATGCCACAGTGACCGTGCGAGGTGTACTCGTCGACGCACAGATCAGCCATCAACACCATGTCGTCACCGACCGCCTCGCGCAGTCGCCGCAGCGCGACCTGCGCGATGCCGTCAGGATTCCATGCCCCTGACCCCTCCGGGTCCTTCTGCTGCGGCACCCCGAAGAGGATCACGGCCTTCACCCCGAGTTCGCGCAACGCGAGCACCTCGGCCACCAGCGAGTCAACCGTGTGCTGCACCACGCCGGGCAACGACCCAATCGGCTGTGGCTCGGTGATTCCCTCGCGAACGAACAACGGGGCAACAAGATCGGACACGTGGAGCCGCGTTTCGGCGACCAGTTCGCGCATGGCGTCGGAGACGCGCAGTCGACGGGGGCGAGACGCAGGAAAAGTCACGCCTTGATGTTATTGGCAGGTCGGCCCCGACTGTCGGGCGGGGTGCCACTTCCTTCAGCGATCGTGGCTGTCAACGAGTCGTTCGGCAGTTTCGATCATTGATTCGAGCGTCTGTTCGGCGGCAACACCGGACACGTCGATTCCGAGCGCAGCTGCGACCTTTGCCGTCGACGGGCCCATCGCAACCACGACGGGCGGGGTCGTGGTGCCGAACGCCTCGAACCATCCGGTTGCCGCACTGCCCGATGCGAGCATGAGAACATCGGCGTTCAGGGCCGGACCGACAGCGTCGGGCGCCGGGGTCAACTGCACCGTGCGGTACGCGACAACACGGTCGACGCTCCAGCCCTTGTCGATGAGTTCATTCGACAGCAGATCGTCGGCAAGGTTGCCCTGCACAAGCAGCACCCTGCCGGCACCCTCGGGGAACGACGCGGCGAGCACCTCGGCCCGGGCAGGCCGTGCAACAAGCGTCACCGCCGTCCCGAGCGAACGGGCAGTTGCGTCACCCACGACCGCAATCGACGGGAACGACACGGCATCACCGGCCGCACGCGCCGCGGCAAGGAACGGTGCGACTCGATCGGCGCCGTTCGGCGAGGTCACGACCACCCAGTCGAACTCGTGAAACCGCTGGAGCACCTCGTCGCGTTCCCGCCCTTCGTCATCGGGCTCGGTGACCGCGATCAACGGCACCTCGAGCACGTTCGCACCCTTCTCCTCGAGCAAACGGCGGAACGACTCGTTCTGTGCGGGCGACCGCGTGATGACCACCGATCTGTCACCCAGCGACGAACCCATGGTCAGCCCCCGCGCCGCAGTCGTTGAGTGCACTCGGTGGCCATGGCCGCACCGATCACACGGTGGTCGTCCGAGTCACCGATCGCACTCTCGAGTTGCACGCATGACACCCCGTCGTCATCGGCCATGAACGCACGGAAGACCCCGTCGCTCGACAGGTGTGCCGCGACAGGCACCGAGCAACCGGCGCCGAGCACCGACAGGAACGATCTCTCTGCCTCGACTGCGCGTCGACTGGCGGCATGGTCAATGGAGGAAAGCACAGCGAGGGTCTCCCGGTCATCGTCACGGCACTCGACGGCAACCGAACCCTGACCGACCATCGGCACTGCCTCGTCCACGGTGAGCACCTGGGCGACATGGTGCGTGAGCCCGAGAATCTCGAGCGCGGCAACCGCCATCACGATTGCCCCGCCGTCGGGGATCTTCGACAGACGTGTCTGGATGTTCCCGCGCAGGTCGACGAACCGGAGATCGGGCCGCAGCTGCGACAACTGGGCGCGTCGGCGCACCGAACCTGTCGCAACGGTGGCACCCCGTGCGAGACCGTCGAGAGTTGCGCCAACCAGCGCATCGTTCGGTGTGCGGCGCTCGCCGAACGCCCCGATGACGAGACCCGGGGCCTGCTGCGAAGGCACGTCCTTCGCGGAGTGAACCGCGATGTCGGCGTCACCGCTCAGCACGGCACGCTGCACCTCCTTCACGAACACCCCCTGGCCGCCCATCTGGTGCAGCGGCGTGGTTGCGTTCACGTCTCCCTGCGTGTCGACGTACACGTACTCGACCTGCAGACCGGGATGCGCCGCACACAGGAGAGAACCGACGAACTCCGACTGTGTCCGCGCCTGTGCGCTCGATCGTGTCGCGATTCTGAGGAGACTCATGGGGCGATCAGTCGAGATTGAACAGATCCCGCACGGCCGCCGACAGACGCTCACCCTGGGGCGAACCGGCCGCCTCGCGCAGGCGCACGGACGGGGTGTGCAACAGCTTGGCGACAATGCCGCGGGTGATCGACTCGACCACCTCCCGCTGCTCCTCGGTGAGGTCAGCGAGCCGTGTGCCGAAACGCTCGATCTCGGCCGCGCGGATCTGCTCGACAACCTCGCGCAACTGGGCGACCAGAGGTGCGGCCTGGCGCTGCGCCTGGTCGAGAGTGAAGCGCTCGACCTCGTGGGAGATGATGTCCTTCACCTGGTCGACCTCGCCGGCGCGCTTGTTGATCCCGCGCTCTGCCCACTGACTGAGATCGTCGAGGTCGCGCAACGTGACACCGTCGATCTCCCCGACGCGTGCCTCGACATCGCGCGGCAGTGCGATGTCGACGAGCAACAGTGGCCTCGCTACCCCGGTCCTCGCACGCTCCACCATCGGGTGGTCGATGATGACGCCACCAGCACCGGTGCAGGCCACGACCACATCCGCGACTGCAAGTTCTTCCTCGAGCGACTCGAACACCGACACGCGCGCGCCGACCTTCTCTGCAAGTGCCTCTCCACGTGACGGTGTGCGGTTCACGACAGTGACACTCTCGACACCGGCGCGCGACAGGGCGGAGGCAACGCCCTCACCCATCTCGCCCGCGCCGACCACGAGAACCCTCTTGCCGTCGATCGACCCGAGGATCTCGTTGGCCATCTCGACTGCGGCGTGGGAAACAGATGCGGTCGAGCGACTGATCGCGGTCTCGGTGCGCGCACGCTTGCCGACCTCGAGGGCATAACGGAACAACAGGTTCAGGGTGTTGCGCGACGCCCCCTCTTCCATGGCGCGTTCCCACGCCGAGCGCACCTGGCCGACGATCTCGGTCTCACCGAGCACTGCCGAGTCGAGCCCCGCGGTCACCTCGAACAGATGCACTATCGCATCGTCGTCGTGCTGGCTGTACAGATGGGGCGTGATCTGGTCGGCGCTGATGCCGCTCGTCTCGCAGAGGAAATCACGGATGTCGGAGTACGCACCGTGGAATCGCTCGACGACGGCGTACACCTCGGTGCGGTTGCATGTGGACAGCACCACCGCCTCGCGGATGTCATTGCGCACGGTGAGGCTGTGGAGCGCCTTCGGCATCGACGAGTCGGAGATGGCGAGCTTCTCGAGCAACGTGACCGGACTCGTGCGGTGGTTGACCCCGATGACGACGATCGACATGGCGGCCTACGCGCTCACTGACCCGGACTGTTCGCCGGTGGCGACCGAACGCAGACCGTTGTTGCGGCGCTGTTCGTGGTAGCTGAGGATCTGCAGTTCGAGGGCGAGGTCGACCTTGCGCACGTTGACACCGCGCGGCACCGACAGCACGGTGGGAGCGAAGTTCATGATGGACCCGACACCGGCACGCACGAGTGCGTCGGCAGCCTCCTGGGCCTGCTGGGCAGGGGTCGCGATGATGCCGATGCTGACCGAGCGCGACATCACGATCTGGGCGAGTTCATCGGCGTGCTTCACGCGCACCCCGCCGACCAGAGAACCGATCTTCGACTCGTCCTTGTCGACCACCCCGACCACGTGGAAACCACGCTCCGAGATTCCGGTGAAGTTCGCCAGTGCCTGACCCAGGTTTCCCGCCCCCACGATCACCACGGGCCACGACTGGTTCAGGCCGAGTTCCCTCTGGATCTGGTAGGTCAGGTACTGCACCTCGTATCCGACCCCGCGGGTGCCGTACGTGCCGAGATACGAGAGATCCTTGCGGACCTTTGCTGCGTTCACGGCGGCAAGTTCGGCGAGTTGCTCACTCGAGATCTGGTTGGTCCCCTCGGCGGCCACGTCGATGAGAATGCGCAGGTACACCGGCAGTCGACCGAGGGCTGCCTCGGGAATCTTGCGGCGGGGGGAGTCCGACATCGCCCCTTACGCTATTGCGTCGTGCACGCATTCACGAACTCCGTGGGTGAGTCCGTAGCCTTGGGAGGCGTGACCTTGAACACGGCGCTCGCGGCGGCATCAGCGATGGTGGCCTTGGCATTCGGCCTGAGCACCCTCGACCGCTGGTTGCGCCGGCGCCGGCCCCACGAACTGGCATGGACGGTTGCCATGGCCCTGTTCGCCGTGGCCGCTCTCGCGCTCTGGTGGGCCGAGGGAAGCGGCTGGAGCAACGGGGTGTTCAGGGTGTTCTTCGCTTTCGGGGCGATCATCAACGTGCCGTGGCTCGCTCTCGGCACGGTGTACCTGCTGGCGGGTCAGCGCGCAGGCAACGTGACCACCCGCGTGCTTCTCATGTTCAGCGGGTTCGCGCTCGGGGTCATGGTCACCGCTCCCGTGAACGGGGTGATCGACCCGACGACGCTGCCGAAGGGTCGCGACCATTTCGACCTGCTGCCGCGTCTGCTCGCTGTCGTCGGATCGGCAATCCCCGCAGTGATCATCTTCGCGGGGGCGATCTGGTCGGCATGGCGCGTGCTGCGCGGCGCAAACCCGGGGCTCACATCGGCAGCGACTCGTCAGGTGCGCTCGGCACGCAGACTGGCCGCGGGCAACGTGTTCATCGCACTGGGGGCAGCCACCCTGTCAGCAAGCGGTTCATTCGCCGGGCGTCTCGGCGCCGACCGCTCGTTCGCAATAACGCTTCTCACGGGAATCGTGATCCTGTTCGCCGGCTTCCTGGTCGCGAGCAACGCGACGCAACCGGCTAGCGCAGTGCGTAACGCGTCACCTTCCCGCTGACGTTGCGCGGGAGCGAATCGACGAACAGCACCTTCGACGGGCACTTGTAGCGCGCGAGTTTCGTGCGGCAGAAGTCGATGATCGCATCCTCGTCCAGGTGCACGCCGTTGCGCGACACCACATAGGCGCGGACTGCCTCGCCCGTGTGCGGGTGCGCGGTGCCGACCACCGTCGCCTCTGCGATGTCCGGGTGCGACATGAGAACACCCTCGACCTCGGCGGGGAACACGTTGAAGCCCGACACGATGATGAGATCCTTGGCACGGTCAACCATGAAGATGTGCCCGGCGTCGTCGACAACTGCGATGTCCCCGGTGCGCAACCACCCGTCACCCGTGAGCACACGTGCAGTCGCCTCGGCATCGTTCAGGTAACCGGCGAAGATGTTCTCGCCGCGGATCCAGATCTCGCCGCTGTCACCGACGAGCACATCGTCGCCGTTCTCGTCCACGATGCGCAGCTCGATGCCGGGCACGGGCCGGCCGATTGACCCGGGTGTCCATTCCATCCCGATCGACGTGGTGACCACGGGTGATGCCTCGGTGAGGCCGTAGCCCTCACGGATCTGCAGCCCGAAACGTGCTGCAATCGAGTGTGCAATCTGCTCGGGGAGCTTCGCCGCACCCGAGAGTGCGAGACGCACCGAGGCAAAGCCGTCGGGAGTCGGGTGATCCATCTGTGCGAGGGCCATCCAGAGACTGGGTGCACCGGGCACGACCGTCACGCCTCTCTCGATGATCGTCTCCATGGTGGCGACAGGGTCGAATCGCTGCACGAGCACCACGGTTGCGCCGCCGGCCAGGGACAGACCGAGAACCACGTTCAGGCCGAAGATGTGGAACAGCGGGAGCACGCCGTAGACGACATCGGTCGGGCTGATGTGCTCGGCCACATCAGCCTGCTGGATGTTCGTGAGCAGGTTCCTGTGCGTGAGCACCGCGGCCTTGGGCGAACCGGCCGTGCCGCTGGTGAACATGTAGGCCGCCGGGTGCGAGGGGTCGACATCGACGATCGGCGCCGGGTCTGCGGTGAGGAACGAATCGATCGTGTGTGCACCGGGGATCGTGTGTCCCTCGGTCGAGATCACCACACGAACAGCCGAGGTCACATGGACGGCGATGCGCTCCCACGCGGCAGATGCGGCCGGTTCGATGACGACGACGGTGGGACCCACCGCCACGAGTTCGCTCTCGATCTCGGGTGCGGGGCTAGTGGGGTTGAGGGGCACCACGACGGCACCGATGCCGATGCTCGCGAGGTATGACACCACGAAGTAGCGGCTGTTGCCGCAGAGAAGCGCGACCACATCCCCGCGCGAGACGCCGAGTCGCTGCAGTTCGCCGCGCATCGACGCGACCTGGGTTCTCAACGCCCCGTAGGTGGTGGGGCGACCACGGCTTATGAGTGCAACTGCATCATCGGGATGATCGTCGATGATGTGCGCCAGGTTCATTGCGACCTCAGTCGAGCATCAGCAGGTTGACGATCCCCGCGGCCATGATGATGCCGATGAGAAGAGCAATGGTGAGGGTGGTTGCCGGTCGCACGACAATGACCCTACTTGGGCTGACGGAGTGTCACGGGCGAGACCGTGCCGGCGTCGCCGGCGAACACCAGGACGGCATCGCCGGCGGACAGGCGCAGGGCCTCGGCCGCCGAGCCACGGTCGACGGCGAGGGCGATCATGCCGTAGGAGTCGACGACCGCACCGATGGCTCCGCCGTCAATGGCGGCAAAGTGCGAGACCACGCGGGCGCTGCGCACATCGTCACCGATCACGAGACGCACGACCGGACCGAACGGGGCGATGTCGTCGGGCCCGACATTCAGTTGGCAGTTCCCGTACGTGTCGACCCATGTGACCTCGGTGCGCAGACCGTCACCGAATGTCGCGTGTGACTCATCGGACGCAACGGGAACAAGACCGGGCATGACGCTCGCAGTGTCGATCTCGGGTCCGACCTCCTCGATGGAGCCACCGTTGGCAAGGAAAGCGGCAACGGGGGCGAAGATGTCGCGGCCGGCGAACGTGGTGCCGGGTGCACCCAGGTGCAGCGACGCATTGGAGAGCTCGAATGCGCGGTCGGCGCCGCCGGCCATTGCTATCGCAGATGCGAGCAACCCGTTGTCAGGACCGAGGAACACACCGCGGCCCTCCGCAACCTCGACTGCGATCGCACGGCGCGCCGAACCGACTCCCGGGTCGACGACAGCGATCACGATGCCGGCGGGAACGTACTGCACGGCGCGCGCGAGCGCGAGGGAACCGGCGCGCACGTCGAACGCGGGGATCCCGTGCGTGAGATCGGTGATGCGCGCGTGCGGTGCCATGTCGGCGAGAACGCTCTTCATGACACCGACGAACTCGTCGTTCAACCCGTAGTCGGTTAGCAACGAGATGTGTGAATGCATGCGGTCACGATATTGGTGCATCGAGTACTGCGGGAGATGAGGCCGATGAATCCGCACGGGCCGCTACCTGCCGGGAAAAACGAAAAGGGCTGGTGCCAACCCCCCGACGGCACCAGCCCTTTCGGCGCTGCTCATTGCTGAGCGCGACTCCCGGATCCAGTTGCCCGTCTCCGGTGACCTGCGTCACACCATACACCGCCGCCTCCGGGAAACTCAAAATCTCTGCCAGAAATTTTCTGACTACGACCGGCCCATCTCGGCGCTGCGGGTTGCGGCGGCGCGCACCACTTTGTTCACGATTTCACGAAGACCTACAGCCTCGAATTCGGCGAGCCCCGCCGCCGTCGTACCGTTCGGTGACGTGACCTTCTCACGCAGCCGTGCCGGTGAATCGGGCGACTCTGCCAGCAGGATTCCTGCTCCGCGGAAGAGCTGTCTCACGAGCGTGTCGGCCACGTCGGCAGGCAGCCCCTCGCGCATGGCGGCGGCCAGCAGGGACTCGGCCAGCAGGAATACATAGGCCGGCCCCGACCCGGCCACTGCGGTCACGGCGTCCATCTGCGCCTCGGGCACCCGCACCACCACGCCGACAGCCGTCAGAAGGCTCTCGGCCCATGCAAAGTCCTCTTCCGAGCAGGACGTCGAACCACAGATGGCCGTGACGCCCTCGCGCACGAGCGCGGGGGTGTTCGGCATGGCCCGCACGACGGAACACCCCGACCCCGCGGCGGCCTCGAGCGTCGCCACTGAGATCCCGGCGGCTATCGACAGCACACGGGGCACCCCGAGTGAAGACAGCTCGGCGCACACCGCTGCCGCATCGGCCGGCTTCACGGCAACCAGCGCACCGTCGGCTGCAACCGGTCGCGCACTCGTCTGCACACCCATGTCGCGCGCGAGCAGATCCCGCTTCGCTTCGTCGATCTCGACGACACAGATCGTGGACGGGTCCCAGCCGCCGTCGACCAGACCGCCGAGGAGGGCCGACCCCATGTTTCCTCCGCCGACGATGACGAGATGTGCGCGTGACATGTCGTCAACACTAACCCTCGGGGTGTGCACGGCCTCCGGGGTTTGCCGAGGGTGTTGGGTGCCGAGTGGGTCCGGCTTCCCCGACCGGCCCACTTGGCGGGTTCATGTGCACCGTCGAGCGCACATCAAGGAACAGTGCGGCTATCCGCCGAAGTGGCTGGCGAAACCGATGCGGATGATGACCGGGAACACACGCTCGACGGTTGCATACAGCGTGCCGATGACCCGGTCGAGTTCGGGTTCCTCCACCAGACGCAGAGGCAGCTCGCCACGCAGGAAGATTGCGTCCTCGACACCGATGGAGAAGTGCGCACCCACGAGACTCTCGTTGCGACGCAGCACGTGCTCGTACAGCTGCTCGGCGTTCTCCTCGGGGGCGGGCATCACGTATGTCTCGTAGCGCAGCGTGCGCTGCCCGAGGGTCAACCACACGGTGGTGAACTCCTTCTCCTCGCCGCGCATGCGCACGTACCACCTGCGCTCACCGATCTCCCCCCGGTCGACAGCGACGATGCTGTCGTTCCGGTCCTTCATCGACAGCAACCAGTGGGTGATGTGGCCCTCGAGCGAGTCGAGTTCGTGGGCGCCGAAGAGTTCGCTCATGCCGTCACTTGCAGACCACGCGGTCGCGTGACGTGAGGTCGGCGTATGCGCGCCGCAGTCGCGCCGCGGCGAAGCTCCATGTGTATCCGCGTGCGCGTTCGGCCGCCTGCACGGACAACCGCGCCGAGAGAGCGGGGTCATCGAGAATGTTCGCGATGTGCCGGGCGAACACGTCGGGCTGACGGTCGGCCACTAGGAAACCCGTGCGACCGTGCTCGACGATGGTGAGCAGACCGCCGACTGCGTTGGCCACCACCGGCGTTCCGCATGCGGCGGCCTCGAGCGCGACGAGACCGAAGCTCTCGCTGCGGCTCGGCACGAGCACCACATCGGCAGCACGGTAGTAGGTGGAGAGAATGTGGTGCGGCTGCGGGTCGACGAACCTGACCTGTGCATCGAGACCGTTCGACGAGATGAGCGAACGCACGTGTGCGATCTCGTTCTCGCCGTCGGTGCCGCTCGCACCGCCGACAACGAGGAGAGTCGCGTTCTTCCGGCCGAGTGCAGCCAGTGCCTTCACGGCCACGTCTGCACCCTTCAACGGCTGGATGCGACCGACGAACAACAGCACGGGACCGTCACCGAGGTCGAGCGCCTTTCGGGCACCACGCTTGTCACCCGGCGCAAAGAACGCATGCTCGACACCGGGCGCGACGATCTCCACGCGACCGGGTGGTTCCCCGTACAGCTCGATGAACTGGCGTTCTTCCTCGGTGCAACTGACGCAGATCGCGTCGGAGCACCCGATGACCTCGGTCTCTGCCCTCTCGCGAAGGTCCGACTCGGGGTCGCCACCCAGCGCCTTCACGCGCGCGAAGGTGTGGAAGGTGCTGACGAGCGGCACGTTCAGCTCGTGCTTCAGTGAATGACCCGCCAGACCGCTCAGCCAGTAGTTCGCGTGGATCACGTCGGTGCCGCCGTGCGCACGGATGTGGCGCAACACGCCATCGGTGAACTCGGGGACCACATCGATGAGGCCGTCCTTCGGCATGTCGATGTCGCCTGCAGGTATGTGGACAACGCGGTGGTTCGGCTCGACGAGTATCTCAGCCGGAAGATCATCACGCCATGCGCGCGTGTAGGTGGTGCAGTCGACCCCGGCATGCGCCAGACCCGACACGAGTTCACGCACGTAGACGTTCATGCCGCCACCGTCGCCGACGCCCGGCTGGGCGAGTGGCGACGTGTGGAGTGAGAGAACAGCAACGCGGCGCATGCGGTGTTCAACCTATCCAGCCGTGCCGTCATTCCCTTCGACCGGTTGTGCAACAGCCTCGTTGCTCGCCACGAACGAGCGGTAGACGGACAACAGGCTCTGCTTCTGCTCGGCCGTGAGCCTGGTGTCGGACGTGATCGCCTCGGGAACCGAGCTGGTCTCCGGTGGTGCACCGTCGAGGATGCCGGCGCGCACATACAGGGTCTCGGCGGAGATCTCGAGTGCACGGGCGATCTGCTGAAGGATGTCGGCGGACGGGCGGCGCATGCCCCGTTCGATCTGCGACAGGTACGGGTTGGACACGCCGGCAGCACGCGCGAGGTCACGGATGCTCTTCTGTGCCGACTCCCGTTGCATGCGGATGAACTCGCCCACGTCATGCAGGGCATCACCGGGTCGAATGGCCATGGTCGCCTAGTTCTCCCGCACCACGGCGCCGGTGCCGCCCTCGCGAACGCGCTGCACAAGCTCGGCGGTCAGTGCATCGATGCGTTCGAAGAGCTCGTGACGACGCTGCGAACACGACTTCTCGAACAACGCCAGTGCATCACCCAGTTCGTCGAGGGCCCTGTCGTCAAGTGTCTCCATGGCCTCGAACTGGAAATGCGAACCGAGCTCGTCGAGTTCCTTCACCAGTGGGTGATCCGCGGGCACATTGGTCTCGCGCGGCGGGCGGGCACTGCCGCCACCGTGCTGCTGACCGAACACGTCGGCAAGGCGGTCCTGCAGTGACGCTGCGGGTTGGTCACTGCCCGATGCCCGGCGTCTCTGTTCGTCACGAACGAGATCGAGTCGTCCCTGGGCAAGGCGGCGCACGAACGAGATTGCGTCCTCCTCGCCCTGGAGCGCGTTGCGTTCGGCGCGTATGTCGGCAACAGTTCGTGATGGGTCTGACGTCATGACATGCCTCCGGAGACGGGCGGTAGGACCGCGACCTCATCTTTGTCGGTCACAGGGCACGAGTCGGGAACCTCGTGGCCGTTCACCCACACCTTGCTCATCGACACCACTCGGGCGAACTCGGGGCCGAAGCGAGCAGTCGCGGCATCGAGCACGTCGCGCACAGTCGCGCCGTCACACTCTGCCGTGCCGGTGCCTGCGGCTTCGCGGGCCTGTGCGAAGAGTCGAAGGGTTGCCACGGCACCGAATCGTACCCGTGAAGCGAAAGCCGACGACCGCGAGGTCACACCAGTCGCACGGACGGCTCGCCAGCGGTGCACTCCCCCACCACAGCAAAGCCCCGGTCGACGAGCGCACCGACCACCGACGGGTCGACCGCGGCCAGCAAGCCACCCGACGTCTGCGGATCGACACAGAGTGCGACTGCAGCGTCGTCGACCTCGGCAAGAAGGTGCGCACCGACGTATGCACGGTTGCGCGGGTCGCCGCCGGTGCGGTGGCCCGACTCGGCGATCTCGCGAGCCCCTGCATACACCGGCATGCGCGTGGTGTCGATGACCACCGAGATACCCGAGCGATCGGCCATCTCCCACCCGTGCCCCGCGAGTCCGTACCCCGTCACGTCGGTGACTGCGTGAACAGACTCCTCGAACGACCGAAGAGACTCGGCGGCACTCCGGTTCAGCGACTTCATTCCCTCGATGACCGCACCCAGATGTGTGCTTGCGCCCGAGGTGGTGATCAACCCCGTGCCGACGGGCTTGGACAACACCAACACATCCCCCGGCCGTGCACCGCTCTTGCGAAAGACGCGTTGCGGATGCACCACACCCTGCACGGCGAGACCGAACACGGGCTCCGGATTGCGGATGGTGTGCCCGCCCGCGACGGTGCCACCGGCGGCCGCGACAGTGTCAGAGGCGGCCGCGAGGATTGCGGCGATCGCATACGACGGGAGGTTCTCGGGGAAAGCTGCGATGTTCACCGCCAGGACGACCCGGCCACCCATCGCGAACACATCACTGCATGCATTTGCCGCCGCGATCGCACCGAAGTCGTACGGATCATCAACCAGCGGCGGGAAGAAGTCGGTGGTGCTGACCAGCGCAACATCGTCTGTGAGTTGGTACACGGCAGCATCGTCGAACGGAGCGAGACCGACCAGCAGGCCCGGGTCGAACCCTGCCGGCAGTTCGCTCACGAAGTCAGCCAGCAACGACGCGCCCCACTTCGCGGCACACCCCCCGCACGACGTCCATTCGGTGAGCTTGATGACATCGGGGCTGAACGACATGCCCGCAAAACTACTAGTTTGACCATCGATGTCACCCGAGCACGCACGCCCACCGTCGGTCGATGCGCTCGCACGCGAACTTGCACGCACCCACGCGCTTCCGCACATGATCCTGGTCGACTGCGCACGGCGTGCAGTCACTGAGTCACCCGCGACGGCGGCCGACACCGCTGATCGACACGCCCGTTCGTTCGCACGTCTGCTGCACACCGACGTGGTGAACGCGACCGGCGTCCTGTTGCACTCGAACCTCGGGCGCGCACCATTGCCGGCGCTGCCGCCCCAGCGAGCGAGCAACGTGGAGTTCGACCTGGGGACCGGCCGCCGCGGGTCGCGCCACACCGCGGTGTCACGGTTGGTGTCGATGCTCACCGGGGCAGAGTCGGCAATCGTGGTCAACAACAATGCGGCGGCACTCGTGCTCGTGCTGTCGGCGCTCGCGAACGGTCGCGACGTGGTCGTCTCCCGCGGGGAGAGCGTCGAGATCGGCGGAGGTTTCCGGATACCCGATGTGATGGAGCAGTCGGGTGCCCGACTGGTTGATGTGGGAACCACGAACCGCACCCGCGTGAAGGACTACCGACGCGCCGTCGAATCGAGCAAGAACGACGTGGCACTCGTGATGAAGGTGCACCCCTCCAACTTCTCGATCGAGGGGTTCACCGAATCAGTACCCGTCGGCGAACTGGCGGGCTGCGGCGTTCCGGTCGTCGCTGACATCGGGTCGGGGCTGCTCGACTCGTCCTGCCCCTGGCTGCAGGGGCACGTGTCACCGGTGCCGGCATGGCTCTCCGGCGAACCAGCCGCAAGGCAGTCGCTCGCCGACGGTGCCGCCCTCGTCACGTTCAGCGGCGACAAGTTGCTGGGCGGGCCGCAGTGCGGCATCATCGCCGGCCGGCAGGACCTCGTGGAACTCTGCGCGGCACACCCGCTCATGAGGGCGTTGCGGCCGAGTGCACACACCATGATGTGGCTGCAGACGACCCTGCTGTCGTACTGCAACCGCACGGCATGCGACGACATCCCGTTCTGGGGGATGGTTGCACGGCCTGTCGACGAACTACGGGCACGAGCCGAACGAGTCGTGGCGGGGGCCGGTTGCGGCGTCGCTGCACCGATGGCGTCGCTGGCCGGGGCCGGGTCGGCCCCGAACAGCTCACTCGCCTCATTCGGCGTTGTCGTGCCTGGCGATGTGCGTGATGCCCTGCGCGACAACGACGTGCCGGTGATCGCGCGCACTGCGGACGGCGACACACATCTCGACATGCGCACGGTTCACCCTGACGATGATGATGTTGTCGTCTCGGCACTGCGCGCACTGACGATGCGATGACGGTCATCGCAACCGCGGGTCACGTCGACCACGGAAAGTCATCGCTCATCCGGGCAATCACCGGGATCGAGCCCGACCGTCTCGACGAGGAACGTCGCAAGGGAATGACGATCGACCTCGGCTTTGCCCATGCGACGACCCCTGACCGCACCGTGCTGAGCTTCATCGATGTGCCGGGCCACACCGACTTCATCCGCACGATGATCGCCGGTGTCTCCGGTGTCGACATCGCGCTCCTCGTGGTCGACGCCGGTGAGGGCTGGAAGCCGCAGACCGAGGAACACCTCGGCATTCTCGAGGTGCTCGGCATCGCCACCGGAGTGGTCGCCGTCACGAAGTGCGACCGGACGGACACCGGGACCATCGATGCACTCGAGTCCGACATCGCCGCGCGGCTGTCGTCGAGCTGCGTGAACTGGGTGTCGGTGGTGCGCACGTCGGCCCACACCGGTGAGGGACTCGACCTGCTCGTCGCCGAACTGTCGAGGGCTGTCGCTGCGTCGACACGTGAACCACGCGAGAGTTCCCCGCGGTTGTTCGTCGACCGCGTGTTCACGATCAAGGGTGCGGGGACGGTCGTGACAGGAACCCTCGACTCTGCCCCGGTGCGGACAGGGGATGCTCTCATGGTCGTGCGGGGCCACCACCCCGTGCGGGTGCGGTCGGTCCAGGTGCACGGGCACGAGACCAACACGTGCGAACCGGGGTCTCGTTGCGCATTGAATCTCACCGGGGTCTCCGCCGGGGACATCGTTCGAGGCGATGCACTTGTCGCCGATGGGTGTTGGTGGCTGACCACTGTCTTCGATGCACGTATCTCGACACTGCCGACGGTTCCACGGGCGCTCACCCACCGCGGGAGCTTCACGCTGCACGTCGGTTCGGACTTCCAGTCGGCGACGGTTCGCATCATCGACGGCGACCGCATTCAAGGGGGCGCAACGGGCCGCATCCGTCTCAGGTTCTCCCGACCGTTGCCACTCGCGCCCGGCGACCGGTTCCTGCTGCGAGACACGAGCACGAACACCACTGTGGGTGGCGGCACGGTCCTCGATGTCGACCCGGTCGCACGGCTGTCGGCCGCCGACCCCGACGGTTCAGTCGAGTCGATCATGAAGGGGCGCGGTTTCGTCCCGTTGCGCACTGCCCGCATGCTGACGGGCAGGCACCTGGCACCCACGGTCGGCGACTGGTACGCAACAGACGACGTGCACAGGGCTGCGGTCGATGCACTGTCGACACGGATCGGTGCAGATGGCACCGCTGCACTCGCTGATCTGAACGAAGTGGACCGCGCACTGTTGCCGACGATCCCCGGTGTGGTCGTCGAGTCGGGTATCGCACGCCGCGGCGCCGCAGACCCCCTGCTCGACCACCCTCTGGTGGAAGAGATCCGATCGTGGGGTCTGACCGGACCCTCGACTGCGGGTCTTGACCGGAACGTGATGCGGCAACTTGTGCAGCGAGGCGTCGTGTTCGAGCACGATGCAATCGCCTTCCACATCGACACCCTGCATGCGGTGCGCACGGAGCTCGAGCGTCTGTGGGTCGGGTCACCGGAGGGCGTGACGGTGTCACAGATCCGTGAGGCACTCGGCATCACGCGCAAGCACGCCGTGCCGCTGGCTGAATGCCTGGACAGGGCGGGGATCACGCGACGCCAGGGGGACAAGAGGATCCGCGGCCACGCAGGCTGATGTGGCGGAGGCGGACGGGAATCGAACCCGCCGAACGGGGTTCACCCGTTCCGACTGTTTTGAAGACAGCGAAGCCCACCAGGTACTCGTACGCCCCCGGCATGAGGGTACCGTTCTCGCATGGAACGCACCGTGCCCCGTCTGCCCGACGGATTCGTCGTGGTCGTGAAGCGGGAGTGCGCGACCTGCCAGATGGTGGAGCAAGTTCTCTCCGACATTGCGGGGAGCGACCTGGTGCTCACCGTCTACACACAGGACGATCCCGGGTTCCCTGCGTCGGTCGCACGCGAGCACGATGCCGACCTGTCGGTGTCATGGCACCACGACATCGAGACCGTGCCGACCCTTCTGCGTGTCGAGAACGGGAAAGAGGTCGAGCGCACGTTCGGATGGTCGAAGATCGAATGGCGTCGCATCACGGGACTCGAGTCGCTCGGCGACGACCTGCCCGAGATGCGCCCGGGCTGCGGTTCGATGAGTGTCGACCCCGACCGTGTCGATGCGTTGCGCGCACGTTTCACCGATTCGCCGGTTGTCTCGCGCACGATCGAGTTCTCGGCGGCAGAGGACGAGTTCGAGGCGATGTACGCACGTGGGTGGACCGACGGGTTCCCGGTGGTGCCACCGACGCGTGAACGCGTGCTGAGGATGCTCACAGGGACCACCCGCCACCCCCAGGACGTGGTGGCGCTGTGCCCGCCCGACCTGGTGGAACTGACTGTCGAGAAGATCGCGGTCAATGCAGTGATGGCCGGGTGTCTCCCCGAGTACCTGCCGTGGGTGATCGCGGCCCTCGAGGCCGTGTGCAACGACGAGTTCAACATGCACGGAGTGCTCGCCACCACGATGCCGGTCGGGCCTGTGATCGTGTGCAACGGTCCGGGCACGCGCGCCATCGGCATGAACTCGGGAATCAATGCGTTCGGCCAGGGGAACCGTGCGAACAACACCATCGGGCGTGCAGTGCAGTTGACCGTCCGCAACGTAGGTGGTGGTCGGCCCGGTGAGGTCGACCGCGCGACGCACGGCAACCCGGGGAAGATCTCGTTCTGCTTCGCCGAGGACGAGGAGCGCTCGCCGTTCACCCCGTTGTCCGCCGAGCGCGGCATTCCTGTCGGCACGAATGCGGTCACCGTGTTCGCCGGCGAGGGACCGCGTTGCATCGTCGACCAACTCGCGCGCACCGCCGACGAACTGGTGAACTCGTTCGTCGCGTGTCTGCAGACCGTGCACCACCCGAAGCTGGTGCTCGGTTTCGATGCCATCCTGACCGTGAGCCCCGATCACGGCCGCGTGTTCGCCCAGGAGAACTGGACGCGCGAGCGGCTTGTCGAGGAGGTCTCGCTGCGCTCGATGCGCGCGGGCGTCGACCTGGTGCGCGGCGCACACGGCATGGCAGAAGGAATCCCTGCGCACCTCGAGGGCGCAACACTGCCCAAGTTCAGGCCGGGTGGTCTGTTGCTCACGTTCGCGGGTGGCGGTGCGGGCCTGTTCTCGTCGGTGATCGCCGGATGGGCGAACGGCAGCATCGGCAGCAACCCCGTCACCCGCGTCGTGAACCCCTGAACCCCCGGCGCATGACATACTGACGTCGATGTCCTCCGTCACCGTCCTCGATCCGACCAACGAGTCGAAGCCCGCCACGCGGACCCTGCTGCCGCGACCGTCGGGCATCGAGGGACACACGATCGGGCTCCTCGACATCTCGAAGCCGCGGGGCAACGTGTTCCTCGACCGCATCGAGCAGAGACTCGTCGAGCGCGGGGCAAAGGTGCTGCGCTACGCCAAGCCCACGTTCACCAAGCCGGCACCGGTCGACCTGCGCCACGAGATCGCAACACAGTGCACGCTGGTCATCGAGGCTCTCGCCGATTGAGGCAGCTGCACGACGTGCAGTGTGCACGACATCGCAGATCTCGAGCTTCGCGGAATCCCGGGGGTGTTCGTCGCCTCCGATGAGTTCGTGTCGGCGGCCGATGCCCAATCGAAGGCACTCGGTTTCCCTGATGTGCGCCGTGTGTTCACGTCGCACCCGATCCAGGACCGCACCGACGACGAGATGAGGGCCCTGGCCGATGCCGTCTTCGACGACATCGTCGCGGCGATCTCAGGCTGACTCCTCCCGCCCATCGACTCGGGCGGGATTCGGGACCACACCTACAATGGAACGGTGAATTCGGCGACACGCATCCTCATGCTCCGGCACGGCCAGAGCGAATGGAACGCGATGGGCCGCTGGCAGGGTCAGGCCGACATCGAACTCACCGACCTCGGGTACGAGCAGGCCCGGCGGGCCAGTGAGAAGCTCGGCATGTTCGACGCAGTGATCTCGAGTGACCTGCGACGTGCACACCTGACCGCAACGATCATTGCGAACGGCCTCGGGGTGGGTCTGCTCCCGCCCGATGCCAGGCTCCGCGAGACCGATGTGGGCGAGTGGCAGGGCCTCACGCACGGCCAGATCGAGCGCGACTGGCCCGGTTACCTCGACTCACAGCAACGCCCGCCGGGGTTCGAGCCGGACGAATCGATCGTGGCGCGCGTGTCCGCGGCGCTGTTCGACCTGGCCGGGCAGTTCCCGGGAACCGAGGTGCTGTGCATCGCACACGCGGGCATCATCCGGGTGATGCGACGCGCGCACCGTGTGGCCGACACGCGCATCGCCAATCTCGGGGGCTGTCACTTCGTGGTGCGCACCGGGGACAACGCATCGATCGAGATCGGTGAGGTTGTCGACCTCTTCGAGCACGGCGAGCTCGGCGAAGAACTGTAGACGTGTTCGTCCGCTGGCTCGACGACTCGTACGCACCGGTGGTGCGCGCCAACGTGAACAGGCTGGTCTGGGCACGCCTGGTCTCGAACTCGTGCTACCGCTTCGCGCCGCCGTTCATCGCGGTGATCGCACGGGGTCTCGACGTATCGGTCGCACAGATAGGCATTGCGTTCACGATCGGTGAGTTCGCCGGTCTGCTCTCGCCGGTGATCGGGCGTTACGTCGACCGTGCGAACCGGATCGTGGCGATGACATTCGGAATGGGTCTGATAATCGTGGCCACGTTGCTCGCCGCGTTCTCGAACGGACTCGTCATGTTCTCGGCGGCAATGTTCCTGCTGAGCGCCTCGAAAGTCCTGTTCGACACATCATTGATCGTGTGGGTGAACGACCATGTCCCCTACGAGCGCCGCGGACGGATCGTCGGCATCATCGAGACTTCGTGGGCACTGTCGCTCTTCATCGGGGTCGCACTCATGGGCGTTGCCACCGCGCTCGTGTCGTGGCGGTTCGGCTTCGTCGTGGGCGCGGTTGCCCTGATGGTCTCGGGTGCCCTCGTCTCCCTCGGCCTGCCGCGCGATGATGCACTCGCCCCGGTGCGCAGCGAGGGCAAGGGGAAGGTGCCGGCCCGTGCATGGTGGATCTTCGGCTCTTCGTTCCTGCTCATGGGCGCGAGCCAGTGCGTGAGCATCACGTTCGGACCGTGGTTCGAGGACGAGTTCGGTTTCGGCAGTGCAGCGCTGATCGCCGTTGTCATCGTGCTGGGTGTCTTCGAGCTCGCATCGAGCATCGGCAGCAGCCGCGTGACAGATTCATGGGGGAAAGAGACGAGCATGCGGCGCGGTGTGCTGCTGATGGTGGTGGCGGGTCTCGCCATGAGTGCGGGCGCGTCATCTTCGGTTGTCGCGGTGCCGATGCTCGTTCTCTTCATCGCCGGTTTCGAGTTCGCACTCGTGAGCATGCTGCCGCTGGCGGCCAACCTGGTGCCGACCGCGGGCGGCATCGGCCTGGGCCTGACCGTGGGTGCCGGAACCTGCGGGCGTGCGGTGTTCAGCACCGTTGCAACGCGCCTGTACGACTCGGTGGGTCCGCTGGGGCCTGCGCTGACCGCCACCGCCCTTGCCGGGTTGACGGTCGTTGCGATCAGTGCCTATGCACGGTCGGCGCGGTAACCGTTCGTGATCGGCATGCGACGGTCCTTGCCGAACGCCTTGGTCGACACGCGCACGCCGGGCGCGCACTGACGACGCTTGTACTCGTTCACGTCGACCAGACGCGCGATGCGCCGGACCGTGGCCTCGTCGAACCCCTGCGCCATGATCTCGTGCACACCCATGTCGTCATCGATGTAGTGGCGCAGGATCGGATCGAGAACCTCGTACGGCGGCAGGCTCTGGTCATCGCGCTGGTCGGGGCGCAGCTCTGCGGACGGCGGCTTGGTGAGAACCGACTCGGGGATGATCTCACGACCCGCACGCTCGTTGATCCGCCGCGACAACGCGAAGACCTGCGTCTTGAAGACATCCTTTATGACCGCATAGCCACCGGCCGAGTCGCCGTAGATGGTGAAGTACCCGACGGCCATCTCGCTCTTGTTGCCGGTGGTCAGCACCATCCAGCCGAACTTGTTGCTCAGCGCCATCAGTGTCGTCCCGCGGCACCGGCTCTGCAGGTTCTCCTCCGTCAGGTCGGGCTGGCGCCCCTCGAACGACTCGGCGGTCATGTCGAGATACGCCTTGAACGCCGGCTCGATGGACACAACACGGTGATCGATGCCGAGCGCATCCGCAAGACGCGCCGCATCATCCAATGACCCCTGGCTCGAGTATCGCGACGGCATGGCGACACCGTGCACGTGGTCCCTCCCCAGGGCATCCACAGCGACGGCCGCAACGATCGACGAATCGATTCCGCCCGAGAGCCCGATCACCACATCGGTGAAACCGTTCTTGCGCACGTAGTCGCGTGTGCCCAGAACGAGTGCACGGTGAACACGGTCAAGATCGTGCTCCCACGCGGTGACGGAACCTCCGTGAACGGAACCGTCGGCTGACACATCGACCACCGCGAAATCCGAGTCGAACGACACGAGCCGTGCCGCGACCGTGCCGGCGGCATCGACGACCACACTGGATCCCTCGAAGACGAGTTCGTCCTGCGCACCGGCCTGGTTCACGTACACGATCACACCGCGGGACTCGCGCGCGCGCTCGCTCAGCATCGCCTCGCGCTCGAGGTGCTTGCCCTGGTGATAGGGCGAACCGTTCAGGTTCAGGAACACGCGCGCCCCGTGTGCGGCCTGCGACCTCACCGGGCCGTCGGCGAACCAGATGTCCTCGCACACGGAGACACCGACAACAACATCATTGACCGAGAACAGACCCGCGGGCACACCGTTCACCTCGGCAGGGCCGGGCTGGAAGTAACGCTCCTCGTCGAAGACCGAGTAGTTCGGCAGGAGCCGCTTGCGGTACACGCCGTCGATCCGCCCGTTGCGGCACATTGCGACCGCGTTGTACAACGAACCACCCTCGTGGTCGACAAAGCCCACCACCGCGGTGCAGTCGCCCGTTGCGGCTGCGATGCGGTCGACCGCCAGCCGGTTCTCACGCACGAACGCACCCTTCAAGAGCAGATCCTCGGGCGGGTAGCCGGTGACGGTCAGCTCTGGGTACACGACCACATGGCTCCCGGCCTCGACCGCCCGTGAATAGTCGGCCA
>CAZENK010000027.1:0-25153 GCA_964513585.1 uncultured Bifidobacterium sp.
GTTGCGGTTCCTGGTCGATTTCCTGTCGGTGCGGGTCGACGAGAAGTACTCCTGACCGGAGCCGGCCGGACAGAGCCGGTCGACGGGCGGCGAGAGTCAGTCGAACAACGTCCATTCGTCGGGCTTCATGCCACGCAACGCGTCGTAGTCGACCTCGACGCACGCGATGCCGCGTGACTCGGCAAGCGTGCGTGCCTGAGGCTTGATGCTCTGTGCCACGAACATGCCGCGCAACGTGCCGAGCGTGGGGTCGTTTGCGAGATCAGCGAGGTAACGGGTGAGTTGCTCCACGCCGTCGATCTCGCCGCGTCTCTTCACCTCGATCACCACGGTGTTGCCTTGCGTGTCACGGCAGAGCAGGTCGACCGGGCCGAGCGCGGTGTAGTGCTCCCGGCGCAGCAGCACGAGGCCCGGCTCCATCACCTCAGGTGACGCCGCGAGCAGTTCCTGCAGTTGTTTCTCCACGCCGTCCTTCTCGAGGCCCGGGTCCTCGCCGAGTTCGTGCGCGCTGTCGTGGATGATCTCGTGGAACGTGATGGTCATCGCCTCGCCCTTGGGGTTGCGAACGACCCAGTGGTCGGAGTTGTCCTCCACGGTGTTGGGGGAGTTCATCCAGTTCAGCGGCTTGTAGGCGCCGCCGTCGGAGTGGATGGCAACGCACCCGTCGGCCTTCACCATCACCAGCCGGGTGGCCTCGGGCAGCCTGGTCTCGAGCCGGCCTGCGTACTCGACGGTGCAGCGCGCCACGATCAGTCTCACGCACCCATTCTCGCCGACGGGGTGTGCCGGCGCGAAAGCGTCAGCCGACCAGGTGCTCCTTCATGCGCTTCTGGATGAGCTCCCGGCGCTTCTGCAGCTCGCGGTAGGTGAGCGAGTCGGTCGACTCGTGCACGCCGAGGCTGTTCTTCACGCTGGTCAGGTCGATCTGGAAGGTGCTCTGGTCCATGCCGAGCTCGCGGAACAGGCGCTCGCCGTGCCGCTGCGTGAACACCATCGTGATGTTCGTGAGCTCGGCGATGATGTCGAGATCGGGGGCGAGACGGGCGATCGCGCCGTCGAGGAACACCATGTTCTTCACGTAGAGCATGAGTTCCTTCGGCAGCTTCGCACCGTAGGCCAGCAGCGACTTCACGATGCGCTGCACCTCCTGCACCAGTTCCTCGCCGTTCAGCGTGGTGGGGTCGACCGGCTGGTCGAGCTTCAGGTCCACGATCACGGCGTCGATGTCGGTGTCCATCGGCAGCGCGCCGAGGTCGCGAAGTGCCGCCACCTGGCCGCGCAGGTCGTTCGTGGTGGCGCCGAGCATCAGTCGCATGAAGGCCATGCGACGTGCGTGCGTCAGGCGACCGACGATGCCGAAGTCGAGCAGTGCCGTGCGGCCGTCGGTGAGCACGAACAGGTTGCCGCCGTGCAGGTCACCGTGGAACACGCCGTGGATCAGGGCGCCCTCCATGAACGAGATCATTCCCTGACGGATGACTTCTTCGGTGTCGATGCCGGCCGCCTTCATCCCCTCGACGTCGTCGAAGTTGAAGCCCTGCAGCTTCTCCATGACGAGGATGCGCCGGGTCACGAGCGACGGGTGGGGCCGCGGCACCAGGTACGAGTCCTGGTTCAGGTCGTGCAGCATCGCGGCCACATCGACCATGTTGCTCGCCTCCATGCGGAAGTCGAGTTCCTCCACGATGGTCTCTGCGAACAGTTCCACGAGCGCCGGCGGGTTGGCCAGTGCCGCGACCTTGATGCGCCCGATCATGAACGGTGCGATCCATGCCATCACCTGGAGGTCCTGGCGCACCAGTGTCGACACCGACGGCCGCTGCACCTTCACGACGACCTCCTCGCCGGTGAGGAGTGTGGCCCTGTGCACCTGGGCGATCGATGCCGCGGCGAGTGATGTCTTCTCGAACGATGCGAACACGTCGCTGATGCGCGCACCGAGGTCCTGCTCCACGGTGGTGCGCACCGAGTCCCACGGCTCGGGCGGCACCTGGTCGCGACAGCGCTTGAACTCGTCGACCAGTTCGGACGGGAAGAGACCCTCCCCGCTCGAGATGATCTGGGCCAGCTTGATGTAGGTCGCGCCTAGCTTCTCGATCGCCTGACGCAGCCGCAACGACAGGTACGCACGCGACTGCTCGGGCGTTGCGAAGCGTCCGCGCTTCTTCTTCCAGAACCACGGTGCGAGCGCCCACCCGAGGCGTGCGACCACGACCACGAGGCGCTTGACCGGCGGAAGACGCCGAGAGCGGATGAGGCTCGGGACCTCACGACGCGCCTGGTCGCGCAGCACCACTGCGACGCGGGACCACGAGATGGCGTCACGATCGAGTGTCCAGGGGCCGGCATCGGAGAAGTTGCCCCACTCGAGGTCTGCGGCGCGTTCAGTCACGCCGTCAGTCTGCCGTTCGCATTGTCGAACGACGGGCGACATAGGACACAATGTCAAGGGGAATAAGGGGGAATCATGTCGAACGGTCCGTTGCACGGGGTGCGCGTTGTCGAGATGGGTGTGTGGGTGGCAGGGCCCGCGGTCACCGGCATCATGGCCGACTGGGGTGCCGATGTCATGAAGGTGGAGCCGCCCGCCGGCGACCCGCAGCGCTCTGTGTTCGGCGCACTCGGTGTGGCCGACCAGCAGGGTGTGCCGCCGTTCGAGATCGACAACAGGGGGAAGCGTTCCGTGGTCCTCGACCTGCGGAACGAGACCGACCTGGCCACGATGATGGGTCTGCTCGCCGATGCTGATGTGTTCGTCACCAACGTGCGCCCCGGCGGGCTCACCCGGCTCGGGCTCGACGCCGACACCCTCACGAAGAGGTTCCCGCGACTGATCTACGGAATCGTCACCGGGTACGGGTTGAGCGGCCCTGATGTCGACCGAGCCGGGTACGACATCGGCGCGTTCTGGTCGCGGTCGGGTCTTGCGCACACGACGGTTGCCCCCGATGAACTGCCGCCCGCACTGCGCAGCGGCCAGGGCGACCACACCACGGGTCTCGCGCTCGCGTCGGGCATCATGGCCGCGCTGTTCGACAGGGAGCGCACGGGGAAGGGCAGGCTCGTGTCGACGAGTCTCCTGCGCACGGGCATGTACACGCTCGGGTGGGACATCGGTGTGTACCTGCGGTTCGGCAAGCGACAGAGCACCAAGACGAACCGCGCGAACCCGGCGCCGCAGATGAACTGCTATCGCTGCTCGGACGGCCGCGCGTTCTGGCTGCTCGGTCTCGAGGCCGACCGGCACTTCCCGGGTCTGCTGAAGGCAATCGGCCGCGAGGATCTCGCCGGTGTCGAGAACTTCAGGAACGCGCGTGCACGTGCGATCAACGCCGCTGAGTTCACCGCGGTCCTCGACGAACACTTCGCGACCGACACCTACGCACACTGGACGGCGCGGTTCGACGAGAACGATGTGTGGTGGGCCCCGTTGAACTCGATCGCAGACGTCGTGAACGACCCGCAGGCGATCGCCGCGGGAGCATTCGTCGACATGACACCGCAGCCCGGTGAGCAGCCGTACCGTGCGGTGAACAGCCCGGTGGATTTCAGCGGGTACACGCCGACGTACGGCCCGGTGCCGAGACTCGGGGAGCACGAACCGCGCTGGTGAACGGCGTGCGACCGGCCCCGGGTGCGGTCAGTCGTTGCGCGGGTCCCGGCCCCAGATTGCCGTGAGGACATCGTCGGTGTACTCGGGTCGGCACACGAAGAAATCGGGCAGCCAGGTGTCTGCGTCGTTGTACTCGAGCGGTGACCCGTCGAGACGGCTCGCATGCAGGCCCGCGGCCATCGCCACGGCGGTGGGGGCGGCGGTGTCCCACTGGTGCATGCCGCCGTCGTGCACGTAGATGTCGGCCTCACCCATCACGATGGACATCGTCTTTGCGCCGGCACTCCCGAGGCGGAACGCCTCGCACTCCATGTGTTCGGCCACGAGAATCGCGGCGTACGGGGCCCGGTTCCGAGAGGTCACCAGTCTCGGCCGTGCCCCGGTCTTGCGCGGCAGCACCGGCGCTGGGTCCGTGCCGAACACCGCGTTGATGCTCGGGAGCGACACGGCGGCCGCGGTGAGCGCACCGAGCGGTGCCGCACCGGCCTCCCACAGCGCGACATGCACCGCCCAGTCCGAGCGCCCCTCGCCGTACTCGTTCGTGCCGTCCAGCGGGTCGACGATCCACACGCGTTGTGCATGCACGCGCTTCCGGTCGTCGTGCCCCTCCTCGGAGAGCACAGCATCATCGGGGCGGAGGGCGCGGAAGGCATCCATGAGGAAGTGGTGGGCGAGCATGTCACCTGAGTCCTTCAGCTGCCACACCGACACGTTGCCGCGCTCGATCAGCTGTTCGCGGTGCTCGACCAGCAGTGCGCCCGTGTGGATTGCAAGGTTCGCGGCGAGGTCGGCGTCGGACAGCCCGCGCCAGGAGTCGAACAGCTCGTCCCTGGTCACGACTGGCCGCGTGCCAGGTCGATCGTCTCGCGGATGAGTGTGCGCACCTCGGCCTCGTCGGCACCTGCCTGCACGAGCGACTGAACGCGTTGCTCGATGCGCTCGGCGAGCACGTCATTGAACACATCGATCCGTCGTGTGGCCGTGACTGCCGAGACGGCAATGAGAATGATCGCAGCCACGGCGGTGATCATCCCGAAGGTGACGACCCAACCCTCGTTGTTGCCGCGGATCGACGACACGATGATCGAGGGCAGACCCGCGAGGAAGAGTGCGAAACACATTGCCTTTATGAGTCTCAACGACATGCCCATCACCTCGACAACGGCTTGTACTTGATGCGGTGCGGCTGCTCGGCTGCGGCACCCAGTTCCTTGCGCCGCCACGCCTCGTACTCGCTGAAGTTGCCCTCGAACCAGCGCACCTGGCTGTCGCCCTCGAACGCGAGCACATGTGTGGCGATGCGGTCGAGGAACCAACGGTCGTGACTGATCACGACGGCACACCCGGGGAACTGCTCGAGAGCGTCCTCCAGCGCGCGCAGCGTGTCGACATCGAGGTCGTTCGTGGGTTCGTCGAGCAACAGCACGTTGCCCCCGCGCTTCAGCACCTTGGCGAGGTGCACCCGGTTGCGTTCGCCACCGGACAGGTCGCCCACGAGCTTCTGCTGGTCGGCACCCTTGAAGTTGAAGCTGGCGACGTAGGCGCGTCCGTGGATCTCGCGGCCACCGACCTTCATGTGCTCGACACCGTCGGTGATCTCCTCGTAGACCGACTTGGCCGGGTCGAGTGAGTCGCGGTTCTGGTCCACGTAGCTGAGCTGAACTGTGTCGCCCACGGTGATGGTTCCCGCATCAGGGGCCTGCTGGCCGGTGAGCATCGAGAACAGGGTCGACTTGCCGGCGCCGTTCGGTCCGATGATGCCCACGATGCCCGCCGGGGGCAACGAGAACGACAGGTTCTCGATGAGCAAGCGGTCGCCGAACCCCTTCGACAGGTTCTCCACCTTGATGACGTTGTCGCCCAGGCGCGGTCCCGCGGGGATGTTGATCTCGAGCTTGTCGGGGCCGCGTTCTGCGGCCATCGCCTCTGCATGCAGTTTGTCGTACGCGGCGAGACGCGCCTTGCCCTTCGCCTGGCGGGCCTTCGGCGACATCTTCACCCACTCGAGCTCGCGCTGCAGGGTGCGCTGGCGGTTGTCGCTCTGCTTCTCCTCCGCGGCGAGACGCGCCTGCTTCTGCTCGAGCCACGACGAGTAGTTGCCCTCGAACGGGAAACCACGGCCGCGGTCGAGCTCGAGGATCCACTTGGCGACATTGTCGAGGAAGTAGCGGTCGTGGGTGATCGCAACCACGGTTCCCGGGTACTCCTTCAGGAACCGCTCGAGCCAGTCGACGCTCTCTGCGTCGAGGTGGTTGGTCGGTTCGTCGAGCAGCAACAGGTCGGGTCGCGACAGCAACAGACGGCACAGTGCAACGCGGCGCCGCTCACCACCCGAGAGGGTGGTCACGTCGGCATCGTTCGGAGGGCAGCGCAGGGCGTCCATCGCGATCTCGACGTTGCGGTCCAGGCTCCATGCATCAGCTGCAGCGATCTTGTCCTCGAGCTCGGCCTGGAGCGCGCCGACCTTCTCGTAGTCCGCGTCTGGGTCTCCCCACATGGCCATGACCTCTTCGTAACGGGTCAGCATGTCGCGGATCGGCGCCACGCCGTCCATCACGTTGTCGAGCACGTTCTTGGATGGGTCTAGCTGTGGCTCTTGCTCGAGTAGCCCCACGGTGAAGCCCGGGGTGAGGCGGGCCTCGCCCGAGTAGCCGTCGTCGAGGCCGGCCATGATGCGCAGGAGGCTCGACTTTCCGCTGCCGTTCGAGCCGATGACACCGATCTTCGCGCCGGGATAGAAGGAGAGGGAGATGTTCTCGAGGATGGTGCGGTCGGGCGGGTAGAACCGCGCCAGCTTGTAACAGGTGTAGATGAACTCGTGCGCCATGGTGCTCCCGAGGTTAGTTGGGGACCATTGATTCCACCCTTCCCGCCCCGACAGGCGGTAATTTGACGAACAAGCCCGTCGACGGGCCCTCACACAAGGGGACATTCACAACATGAACGCAGCTTCACTTTTCGACCAGCAGGCGCTGGGGAACTTCTGGTTCCGCTACCTGCACGTGCTCGCAGGCATTGCATGGATCGGCCTGCTCTACTACTTCAACCTGGTGCAGGTGCCCGGTCTTGCCGCCTACGGCGACGA
Source organism: uncultured Bifidobacterium sp. (assembly GCA_964513585.1). Classification (GTDB taxonomy): domain Bacteria; phylum Actinomycetota; class Acidimicrobiia; order Acidimicrobiales; family Ilumatobacteraceae; genus UBA2093. The sequence continues at coordinate 6,699 of CAZENK010000027.1, forward strand.
GGGCAAGGCCCGCAACATCACCATCACCCAGATCGCGAACCGCGCGCTGTGGTGGTTCCGCTGGGCTGCAGTGGCCACACTCGCCACGGGAATCCTCATTGTCGGTGTCATCCCGAACTACATGGAGAACTTCCTGAACCATGTCGGTGACGACCCGGCGAACGCGAAGAACGCCGCCATCGCGGTGGGCATGATCCTCGGCACATTGATGGCCGCCAACGTGTGGATGGTCATCTGGAAGAACCAGAAGGTCGTCATCGCGAACGCGACCAACGTGCTCAACGGTGGCGAGGCGAACCCCGACGCTGCCACGGCGGGCCGCCGGGCGATGCTGATGTCGCGTCAGAACATGATCTTCTCGGTCACCATGTTGTTCTACATGGTCGGTGCAGCCCACTACTACCCGGAGGCCTTCGAGGCCACCCCCGGTGCGGCCAACACCTTCGTCATCATCTCCGTGGTGATCGCTGCACTGCTGCAGCTGAACGCCCTCGGCAAGTTCGGTGGCATCAAGGCCGGCAACAAGACCCTCGTGATCTACGAGAGCCACAAGAACGCCATCATCACGAGCGTGGTGCTGTGGGCGGTGCTGTTCATCGTCAGCGTCGTCCTCATGGCTTAGTCCGAGCAGACCTCAAAAGAAAAGGGCCGTCCCCGAGGGGGGCGGCCCTTTTTGTTGCCCGATGGGCGGATCGATCACTCGACGGTGAGCTCGGCGCGCATGTTGCCGTGTCCCGGCACGTCGCAGATCAATGTGTATGTGCCCGGGTCGAGGGCAATGGTCCCCGAGTCAACGTCACCCTTCTTGTTGACCTCGAGCTTGAAGGTGCCGATCTTCTGCTCGCCCTTCGCCACGATCATCGTGTGGCGGATGGAGTCCTCGTTGATGTACCCGAAGGTCACGTCGCCCGCGGGCACGGGGCCGTACTGCTCTGCGTCGAACCGCAGGCCCGACACCGCCTTGATCTCGAGTGAACCGGCGGGGATTGTCTCGGCCGGTTCGCTGGTGCCCGAGCCACCGCAGGCGGTGAGCACGAGGGCCAGAGCGGCGGTCAGGGGGAGTACACGCTTCATGAGACTGAATTTACTGTCTTCGCGGCCGCAAAGAGAGGGCCACGGGGCGCCCGAGAAGTACCATTCGTCACGCGGACAACGGCGTCCGCGGTGCCTAGCCCGGGCACCCCACCGCCCCCAGGGGCAAGGATCTGAGGCGACAACATGGCCGATCTAGCTGACCGCACGCAGGACTTCGGAGCCAACTCCTGGCTCGTCGAGGAGATGTACGAACAGTTCCGACTCGATCCGTCGTCGGTCAGCGATGCCTGGCGCGAGTTCTTCAGCGACTACCGCAGTGCCACCGTCGCTGCACAGCCCGTGGCACCTGCCCCGGCGGCACCGGCAACCGCTGCGACCCCGTCGCCGGCTCCCGCCGCCGCGCCTGCAGCCGCACCCGCACCGGTGCCTGTGGCATCAGACGTGGCGCCCGAGCCGATCCGCGGGGTCGGTGCCACGATCGTGACGAACATGGAGAAGAGCCTGTCGGTCCCCACCGCAACGAGCTTCCGCAACGTGCCTGCCCGGTTGCTCGAGGTGAACCGCAAGCAGATCAACGACTACCGCTCGCGCCACGGGATGTCGAAGGTGTCGTTCACGCACATCATCGCGTACGCAATCGTGCGCGCGGTCGCCGATGCCGTGCCGAACATGCGCAACGCATACACGGTCGACGAATCGGGCAAGCCGCAGCTGATCCGCAACCAGCACGTGAACGTCGGTCTTGCAGTCGACGTCGACAAGGGTGACGGCACCCGCAACCTGGTGGTGCCCGTGCTGCGCGAGGCGGACACCCTCTCGTTCGCCGGCTTCCTGGTCGCCTACGACGAGATCATCCGCAAGGTGAAGAACAACAAGCTCACGATTGCCGACTTCCAGGGTGCCAACGTGTCGATCACGAACCCGGGCACCATCGGTACCGTGCAGTCCGTGCCCCGTCTGATGCCGGGCCAGGGTGTCATCGTCGGTGTCGGCAACATCGACTACCCGGCCGAGTTCCAGGGCGCTGACGAGACCAACCTGAACGCGCTCGGCGTGTCGAAGGTCGTGACAGTCACCAGCACCTACGACCACCGCATCATCCAGGGCGCCGAGAGCGGTCTGTTCCTGAAGCGCGTGCACGAGCTTCTGCTCGGTGAGCACCACTTCTACGACGACATCTTCCGCAGTCTCGAGATCCCGTACCAGGCGGTGCAGTGGGCATCCGACGTGTCGCCGATGAACCGCGAAGAGACCATGATGCACAAGCAGATGCAGGTCAGCCTGCTCGTGCGTTCGCACCGTGTGCGTGGTCACCTGATCGCCGATCTGGATCCGCTGCGCTGGAAGGAGCCCCAGCTGCCGCGGGAACTCGACCCGTCGAACTACGGGCTCACCATCTGGGACCTCGAGCGCGAGTTCCTCACCGGCGGGGTGGCCGGCAGCACGAAGATGAAGCTCGACGAACTGCTCGGCGTTCTCCGCGATGCGTACTGCCGCACCATCGGTGTCGAGTACATGCACATCCAGGACACCGACGAGCAGCGTTGGATCCAGTCGAAGATGGAGGGCGTCACGTTCACGCCCACGCTCGACAAGAAGCTGCGCATCCTCGAGCGGCTGAATGCCGCCGAGGCATTCGAGAAGTTCCTCGCCACCAAGTACGTCGGCACAAAGCGGTTCGGTCTCGAGGGTGCCGAGTCGATGATCCCCATGGTCGACGAGATCCTCTGTTCGGCTGCCGACGACGGCATGCACGGCGTCGTGTTCGGCATGCCGCACCGCGGTCGTCTGAACATGCTCGTGAACGTGATGGGCAAGGACTGCTCGCAGCTGTTCAAGGAGTTCGAGGGCCACGTGAGCCCCGACTCGGTGCAGGGGAGCGGCGACGTGAAGTACCACCTCGGTGCGCACGGCTCGTACGTGTCGGCGAACGGCAACACGATCGACGTTGAGCTCGCCGCGAACCCGAGCCATCTCGAGACCGTGAACGGCGTGGTGCTCGGCATGGTGCGCGCGAAGCAGGATGCGATCCAGCCGCCGTTGCTGTACAGCGTCATCCCTGTCCTCATGCACGGCGACGCGGCGTTCGCGGGCCAGGGCATCGTGTACGAGGGCCTGGCGATGAGCGACATCAACGGCTACCGCGTGGGCGGCACCATCCACCTCGTGGTGAACAACCAGATCGGCTTCACCACCTCGCCCAAGTTCGCCCGCTCGTCCATGTACGCAACCGATGTCGCCAAGACGGTGCAGGCACCGATCTTCCACGTGAACGGTGATGACCCCGAGGCGTGCGCCCGCGTGGCGCGCCTCGCGTACGAGTACCGCCAGAAGTTCCACAAGGACGTCGTCATCGACCTCATGTGCTACCGACTGCACGGCCACAACGAGGGCGACGACCCGAGCTACACCCAGCCGCTCATGTACAAGGCGATCGCCGAGAAGCGCAGCGTGCGCAAGATGTACGTCGAGCACCTGGTGAAGCGCGGCGACATCAGTCTCGAGGTCGCAGAGCAGACCCTGCAGGACTACCAGGGCAAACTGCAGGCCGCACTCGATGACACGCGCCAGAACGCCCCGGCGAAGGTGAAGGCGGCACGGCCGCCCGAGCCGGTCGGTGTGCTGCCGCACGTGAACACCGGCGTCGCCAAGGAGACGCTCGAGAAGATCTTCTACTCGCTCACCAACTACCCGGAGGGCTTCAACGTGCACCCCAAGCTGGTGCGCCAGTTCGAGGCACGCGAGAAGGCGTACCAGACCGACGGCGATTTCGAGTGGGGGGTCGGCGAGGCCCTCGCATTCGGATCGTTGCTGCTCGAGGGTTTCGACGTCCGGCTTGCCGGCGAGGACTCACGCCGTGGCACGTTCAGCCACCGCCATGCATCGCTCGTCGACGTGGAGAACGAGAACACCTTCCTCCCGCTGAAGCACCTCGACGGTGCAGCCGGGCACTTCTGGGTCTATGACTCGCTGCTGTCGGAGTACGCGGCACTCGGTTTCGAGTACGGATACGCCCAGGCGAACCGCAACGCATTGGTGCTGTGGGAGGGCCAGTTCGGTGACTTCGTGAACGGCGCGCAGATCGTGATCGACCAGTACATCGTGGCGGCCGAGGACAAGTGGAACCTGCAGAACGGTCTCGTGCTGTTGCTGCCCCATGGATTCGAGGGCCAGGGACCCGAGCACTCGAGCGCCCGCATCGAGCGTTTCCTGCAGATGTGCGCCGAGGACAACATCCAGGTCGTGAACGCAACGACTGCCGCCCAGTACTTCCACGTGCTGCGTCGACAGCTGCACCGCGACATCCGCAAGCCCCTCGTGATCTTCACGCCGAAGCAACCGCTGCGCATGAAGGAGAGCCGCTCGCACATCAACGAGTTCGTCAACGGCTCGTTCCTCGAGGTTCTCGATGACCCGCACGTGACCGACAAGGCCGCAGTGAAGAAGGTGATCCTGTGCAGCGGAAAGGTCGCCCACGACGCGATGGCCGAGCGCACCAAGCGCAACGCGCCCGTCGCCGTGGTGCGCGTCGAGCAGCTCTACCCGTTCCCGATCGACCAGATCAACGAGGTTCTGCTGCGTTACCCGAACGCGAAGCAGGTGACATGGCTGCAGGAGGAGCCCGAGAACATGGGTCCGTGGCACTTCGTCGAGCATCTCATCTGGAGACTGAAGGAGCGTGGGTACGACCTGAACAGCGCGTGCCGCGTTGCGTCCGGCAGCCCCGCGACAGGGTCGAAGGTCATCCACGACCAGGAGCTCGAGGACCTGATGAACGAGGCCTTCGCAGGATCGTGACCTAGGTCGGTCGGGGGAACTCGATCGACACGTGAGACGACAGTTCGGCGAGCGCGGCATCAGGGTCGATGACCTTGATCGTGCGCATGCCCATCGCCGCCGCCGGCTTCAGGTTGATGCCGAGGTCGTCGAGGAACACGCATTCGGTGGGTGAGACCCCGAGCAGTTCGCATGCGATCTCGTAGAAGCGCGGCTCGGGCTTGCGGCACCCGACCTTGCTGCTCTCGACCACGTGGTGGAACCTGGCCATGATCGTCGCCACCTCGCGCTGGCGTTCGGTGAGGTCGTTGCCCGTGGCCACAACATTGTTCGTGAGGCAAGCCGTCAGGAACCCCGCCGCGATGACGGCGTCGAGTGCATCGACCATGCGCGGGCGGACGTCGCCCGACAGCAGCGCAAGGACGTCGGCGCCCCTCACCCTGTGGCCGAGATTCTCGCTCTCGTCGGCGAACAGGCTGTCGAATCTGGATGGGCTGATGTCATTGCGCTCGAGCAGCGCCCAGGCATTCGAGTCGGGGTTGACCGCGTTGACCGACCTGATGAAGTCGGTCGGCAGGCCGTGCTCGGCTTCGTAGCGCCGGAACGCCTCGAACGGGCTCGACAGGATCACCCCGCCGAAATCCCACAGAACGGCCCGGACCGGTGTCGACGTCATCGGGTCAGGCTAGACGCAGGAAAAGCCCGCCCGGGGGTCCGGATTGCCCTGCTTGCGCACTGTCGGGGTGGTTCAATGAATGAGTGGCCAAACACATCATCGTCGACGGGTCGAACATCGCGACCGAGGGGCGCTCCGAGCCGAGCCTTGCCCAGCTGGACGAGGCCGTCCAGGCCCTGATGGCCGAGTACAAGGGCGCCAAGATCACCGTCATCGTCGATGCGACGTTCGGGCACCGCATCGCCAAGAAGGAGCGTGCGGAGTTCGACACCGCCATCGCGAACAACGAACTTGTCGCGCCGCCCGCCGGTGCCGTGGGCCGTGGCGATGCGTTCATTCTTGCCATTGCGGACAAGGCGAACGCGTCGATCCTCTCGAATGACAGCTACCAGGAGTTCCACGGCAAGTACAAGTGGCTCTTCGACGAGGGTCGACTGATCGGCGGCAAGCCCGTGCCGCTCGTCGGTTGGGTGTTCGTCGAGCGTCTTCCCGTTCGTGGCCCCACCAGCCGGCGCTCGGTGCGCAGCGGCACCATGGTGAAGAAGGAACTGAAGGCGAGCCCCGAGGCCAGCAAGCCGATGCCGGTGCCGAAGGCACCGCCGCCGAACGCGCGGTTGAAGTCGGCTCCTGCGCCTAAGGCGCCGGAGAAGCGATCGGGGAGAAACGCGCCCGAGAAGACGCGCCCTGCACCGGCGGTCACGATGGCGAACGAGGTGGTGCCGTATCTCGAGTTCGTGGAGAAGCACCCCGTCGGCACGAAGGTCAAGGCTGTGGTGCGCACGTACGCAGCGAACGGTGTCACCGTGTCGATCGGCGATGTCGCCGGGTACGTGCCCCTGCGCAACATGGCACAGCCGATCCCGCGCAGTGCGCGTGATGTGTTCTCCATCGATGACGTCGTGACGTTGACCGTGGTGGGTTACACCCCTGCACGGCGCAGTGTCGACCTGGGCGTGCCCGATGTCGTGGCATCGATGCTGAAGGTCCCCGTGAAGCCGGCGCCTTCCGCAGCCAAGAAGTCGCCCGCAAAGAAGGCAGAGAAGTCGCCGGCAAAGCCCGTCACGAAGGCGGCCGCGCCCGCAAAGAAAGCCGTTGCGAAGAAGGCAGTCGTGAAGAAGGAAGTCGCACCAGCGAAGAAGGCGTCGGCAAAGAAGGCGCCCGCAAAGAAGGCCGCCGTCAAGAAGACGGTCACACCTGCGAAGGCCGCACCGGCGAAGAAGGTCGCGACACCTGCGAAGAAGGCAGCGGCAAAGAAGGCTCCCGCCAAGAAGAAGTAGCCCGGTTCCGCGCCGGCACCCTGCGACAACTACCGTCGTGGCGTGCTCGTCGTGACCTGGAACGTGAACTCATTGAAGGCCCGGTTGCCCCGGGTGGAGGAGTGGCTCGCCGAGATCGGCCCCGACGTGGTGTGCATCCAGGAGACGAAACTCGCCCAGGACAAGTTCCCCACGGAGGCCATCGCTGCACTCGGGTACGAGAGTGCGCACTTCGGTCAGGGTCAGTGGAACGGTGTTGCCATTCTCTCGCGCGTGGGTCTCGACGATGTCGTGCACAACTTCGCGCCCGGCATCGAGCAGGACACCGAGGCGCGGATCATCAGTGCGACCTGTGCGGGCGTGCGCATCAGTTCGGTGTACGTGCCGAACGGCCGCGAACTCGACCACGACCATTACCGCTACAAGCTGTCGTGGATGAAGCGGCTGCGTGAGCACCTGGATGCCACGTGTTCCCCCGGTGATGACGTCATTGTCGCCGGTGACTTCAACATCGCACCCGATGACCGCGACGTGTGGGACGTGAAGCAGTTCGCCGATGCCACCCACGTGAGCCAGCCCGAGCGCGATGCGCTCGCACACGTGTGCGACTTCGGCATGGAGGACACCTTCCGTCGTTTCCATGACGAAGCGGGGCTGTTCTCGTGGTGGGACTACCGCGGCGGCAGCTTCTACAAGGGGCACGGAATGAGGATCGACCTGCTGCTGGCGACGAAGTCGGTCGCGCAACGGTCCACGTGGACGACCGTCGACCGCAATGCGCGAAAGGGGGAGTCGCCCAGCGACCATGCCCCCGTTCTGCTGAAGGTGGAGCCGCAGTGACGGAGGAGATCTTCTCCTTCCCTGCGTTCCACTCGCGTGACCGCGAACTGAGCGATGCCGACATTGCGCGCGTGAGACTCGCCGCCGAACTGAGGGGCCTCGTGCGCGATGCGTTCATGTCGACAGCCGATGCCGTCGCAGTGGATGCGGCGAGCAACACAATCGCTGCGCTAAGGGAGTCGCTGAACACCGCCGGTGAGGCAGGTACTGCAGCGGCCGAGTCGCACTTCTCGGACCGCAGCCCCTTCTACGGGGCGATGAACCCGCTGTCGATGCCGATGACGATGTCACAGGACGCATCGGTGGGCGAGTTCGGCGCCATCATGGGTGACGCGGTGTTCACGGAGGTCCACGAGGGCCCGCCCGGCCACTGTCACGGCGGGTTCATCGCAGGTGCATTCGACGAGGTGCTCGGCATGGCCCAGTCACTCACCGGTCGACCCGGGATGACCGGACGGCTGTCGATCACCTACAGGTCGCCGACCCCGTTGCATGCGACGATCCGCTTCACGGGCTGGGTCGAGAAGGTCGAGGGCCGCAAGATCTTCACCAAGGGCACTGCGCACAACGGCGACACCCTGTGCGCCGAGGCAGAGGCACTCTTCCTGTCGATGCCGGAGGAGTTGATGCATCAACTGCGCAAGGGGCGTGACCTCACGAACCCGCAGAACGGGTGATCACGTCGATCACCTCGTCTGCATGACGCGCGGCGAACACGGCGTCCACGCATTCCACGATGTCATCGCGGGTCGGGGCCACGAGCCGTGCGAGCCGCTTCAGTGAACGCTGCGACAGGATCGCCTCGGGCTCGACACGCCTGCGACGTGCGAGGGACTCGCTCCATTGCCGCAGTGCCGTCTCCACCGGGTGTGTCGTCGGTGCCGTGCGCACGCGCTCGCGTATCTCGACCGGCGGCGCAGCGGGCTCGGGAACAGAGGTCTTCACCGAGGGCAGGAACGGTGACGGCCCTGTCGCACGGTCATTGCGGCGGTCGGTCCATGTGACCACGAGTTCGTCAGCTGCGCGGGTGAGGGCGACGTAGGCGAGGCGCGCCTCCTCGCTGCGTGCGGCCGCGCTGCGGGCACTGCGATGGGGCAGCAGACCCTTCTCTGCACCGGCCACGATCACGAACGGCCACTCCCGGCCCTTCGCGGCGTGGAACGTGAGCACATCGATCCCGTCGGTCTCGGACACATCGGCCGACGTCGCGAGCCATGAGCCGAATGCCCGTCCGTCCACGGAGCCCACGCGGTTCTCGTCGAGGAACTGCCGCACGTGGCGTGCCACACCCACATCGGCATCGTCCGGGCCGTACTCGCCGGAGTCAAGGATGTCGGCGGCCCATGTCGCCAGGCCATCGCGACTCGTGAGGTCGGTCGCGGCGGCAACTGCCCGCCCCCAGGCCCCGCCTCGCCGTGCGGAGCGAACGGGGTACCCGGCCGCAGCAAGTGCCTCCCTGTAACGGTCGGCCACGTTGTTCACGCGCGCGAGCACGGCGATGTCCCCGAACCGCAGGCCGCGTGCCGATGCGCGCCGCACCGCCCTCACGATTGCGGTGCACTCGTCATCATCGGTGGCACAGCGCTCGAGCTGCACCGGCGCGCCGTTGTTGCGCACGGACACCGAGTCGGCGGTCTGCCCGTCGCGGGCGAGCGTCTGTACCGCATAGTCGACGATCTCGGGAGTGCAGCGGTAGTTCGACGGCAGGGACAACACCGTCGCTGCCCCCTCGATGCCGGGCAGTGTGTCGAACAACGTCTTGTCGGCGCCGTTGAACCCGTAGATCGCCTGGTTCGGGTCACCCACGAGGAAGACGTCCGGGTTCGTAGGGAGCAGGGCCTGCAGGAACCGGTACTGCAGCGGGTTCATGTCCTGTGCCTCGTCGACCGACACGTGCCGGTACTGGAACCGGATCGATTCAACGAACCGCGGGTCGCGTTCGGCCTCGCGCACCACCGCTGTGAGGAAGTCGTTCAGGTCGACGACACCGCGCTTCCTCTTCAGTTTCTCGTACGCATCGAACACCTCGGCGAAGCGCGCGGCCGGCAACGGGAGTCTCGTGCCCGCCGCGGAGAGTTCACGTGCGGCCTCTGCAGGGGCGATCATCTGCGAGTGGCACCAGTCGACGGCGGCGAGCACATCTGACACGCCACCCGAACGTGCGTCGTCCCCCATGCAGGTCGACATCGCCGACGACCGGTTGTTGATGATCAACGGAGGTCTGCGGTTCTTGTCCTCGTGCATCTGCAGCACCAGCCGGCGCGCCACTGCGTGGAACGTGCCGATCGTGGGGCGACCGTCGAGGTCGTGGGTGGCGAGGCGTGCACGCATCTCGGTTGCGGCCTGTCTCGTGAAGGTGATGGCGAGCGTGCGTTGTGCATCGGCGGTCTCCGTGGCGATGCGCCACGCGATGCGGCGTGTGAGAACGGTGGTCTTGCCCGAGCCAGCACCCGCGCGCACGACCACCACGCCCACCGGGGCGCTGACCGCAGCCCTCTGGTCCGGGTCGAGCCCGGACAGCAGGGAATCAGGACTGGTCACCCGTGTCTCGTCGTCCGGCGTCCTGATGTGCACACCCCGAAACTAGGCGGTTGCTACCCTTCGCCACATGCCCTTTCCCCAGCGCCTCCTGAACGACAACGAGTCGATGGTGCTCGATCTGCATCCGCACTGGTGGTTCTTCGGGCCCCCGGTCATCGGGCTCGGCGCGGTGATGGTCGCCGTCTACTGGGTGCATTCGTTGCTCTCGGGCTGGGCAGCCTCGGCGTTCCGCTACCTGGGCATGGGTGCGATCATCGTCTGCGCGGCGCTCGTGGTGGTCGAACTGGTCAAGTGGCGCACCACCTACTTCGTGGTGACCACCGACCGCGTGATCTACCGCCAGGGCGTCGTGGCGCGCACCGGCGTCGAGATCCCGATCGACCGGCTCGCGAACGTGAATTTCGAGCAGTCGATCCTCGAGCGCATCCTCGGTGTGGGCGACATCATGGTGCAGTCCGGCGGCCAGGACGGCGAGCAGGTCTTCAGCGACATTGCCCGACCCGATGAGGTCCAGAAGATCATCAACCAGACGATCGCCGAGCGTGCCGACCGCCGCTTCAGCGGTTCCACCCCGCTCGGGGGCATTGCGGGCGAGCTGGAGCGCCTCGAGGCCCTGCGGGACCGGGGGACCCTGACCGATGCCGAGTTCGAGGATCAGAAAAAGCGCCTTCTCGGCCACTGAACCGCTCCATGGCGGGGTGACCCGCTCGACCTGAGAGAATGAAGGCATGCCGCAGGCCCATCTCTCCACCGGAATCAACATCGAGTACGAAACCGTCGGTGACCCTGCCCGCCCCACGCTGCTCTGGATCATGGGATTCGGTGCCCAGCTCACGGCGTGGCCGGCCGAGTTCATCCGGATGTTCGTCGACAACGGCTTCCACAACGTCCTCTTCGACAACCGCGACTGCGGGCTGTCACACAAGCACGACGGGGTGATGGTCGAGACCGACAAGGTCACGATGCAGGCGATGCTCGGCGACGAGGTCACGGTGCCCGTCCCGTACAGGCTGCACGACATGGCCGATGACGCAATCGGTGTGCTCGACCACCTCGGCATCGAGAAGGCCCATGTTCTGGGCGCATCGATGGGAGGGATGATCGCCCAGACGCTGGCGATACGTCATCCGCACCGTGTGCACAGTCTCACGTCGATCATGTCGGTGCCCGGTGACCTGGCCTACGGCACACCGACCGACGAGGCGCTGGCGGTGTTGCTGTCGCCGCCTGCCGCCGACCGGGCCGCATTCGTGGAGGGCGCGGCGAACTGGGCCGTGTGGTGCTCGAAGAAGCACTTCGACGTGGACGAAGCACGCGAGAGGGCCGGTCGTGAGTACGACCGCAACTTCTACCCCGAGGGGACACACAGGCAACTGGCGGCGATCTATGCATCGGGTGACCGAAGCGAACAACTGCGCACACTCGACGTGCCGACGCTCGTGATCCACGGTCGCGACGACACGTTGCTCACTCCGTCGGGCGGGGAGCGCACGGCAGAACTGATCCCGGGCTCCACGTTCATGTTCGTGTCGGACATGGGCCATGACCTGCCGAGGCCGTTGTGGTCGCTGCTCGTCGATGCGATCTCGTCGCACGTGCGTCGCTCGCACCCGTGACACCCGGGAAACGCTCGGATCTTCGGATGAACAACCAGGAAAGGGAACCGTCATGGCTGGACCACTGAGTGGATACAGGATCATCGAGATAGCAGGCATCGGGCCAGGGCCGTTTGCGGCCATGCTGCTCGCCGACATGGGCGCAGAGGTGATCCGCGTCGACCGCGCACAGGCAGTGCGCGGACCCGCACCCGACACACCTGCCGGCGACCTGATGCTCCGTGGTCGTCGCAACATCGCGCTCGACCTGAAAAACCCCGAGGGCGTCGAGGCGCTTCTCACCCTGGTCGAGAAGGCTGATGCACTGATCGAGGGCTTCCGTCCCGGTGTGATGGAACGTCTCGGCGTCGGTCCGGACGCGTGCCTCGCACGCAATCCGAAACTCGTCTTCGGCCGGATGACCGGATGGGGGCAGGAGGGCATGTATGCCCATGCAGCGGGCCACGACATCAACTACATCGCGCTCGCCGGCTCACTCGCGCACTTCGCACGTGCAGGGGAGATGCCGGTGCCGCCCCTCAACATGGTCGGCGACTTCGGCGGTGGCGGCATGTTCCTCGCCTACGGCGTGGTGTGCGCACTTCTCGAGGCGCAGAAGTCGGGCAAGGGCCAGGTCGTAGACACCGCGATGGTCGACGGCGCCGCGGTTCTCATGACCATGTTCTGGTCGTTCAAGTCGATGGGCATCTTCAACGAGAACGCCCCGGGAACGAACCTGCTCGACACCGGTGCGCACTTCTACGACGTGTTCGAGTGCAAGGACGGCAGGTACGTGTCGCTCGGCTCGATCGAGCCGCAGTTCTACGCAGAGCTCCTGCGCCTGACCGGCCTCGAGGGTGACCCGGAGTTCGCGAGGCAGATGGACTCCTCGCAGTGGCCCCACCTGAAGGAGCGCCTGCGGGAGGTGATGAAGCAGAAGACCCGAGACGAATGGTGCGCCGTGATGGAGGCGACCGACGTGTGCTTCGCCCCTGTGCTCACCATGAGCGAGGCGGCCGCGCACCCGCACAACGTCGAGCGCCGCACGTTCATCGACATCAACGGCCACGTGCAGCCGGCACCGGCACCGCGTTTCTCGCGCACCGTGCCGAGCGTCGACCGCCCGTCGGCGCACCCCGGACAGCACACAGCCGAGGTGCTGCGTGAGTGGGGAGTGGGCAACATCGATGCGCTGCTGCAGAGCGGCGCCGCAAAGCAGGCCTAGTGGCGACGATCGTCTTCCTCCACGCCCACCCGGATGACGAGAGCATCAGCACGGGTGGTTCCATCGCGCGGGCGGTGGCAGAGGGTCACCGGGTGGTGCTCGTCGTGGCGACCCACGGTGACCACGGCGAGGTGCCGCAGGGTCTTCCGGCAGGGCGCACCCTCGTCGACGTGAGGCGCGAGGAGACCGAGCGTTCGTGCGAGGTGCTGGGCGTGCACCGGCTCGAGTGGCTCGGCTACGCCGACAGCGGCATGACCGGGTGGGAGCAGAACTCCCACCCCAATGCCTTCATGTCGGCCGACATCGAGCAGGCGCGTGACCGGCTCGTGGCAATCATGGATGACGAGAATGCTGATGTCCTGGTGGGGTACGACTGGCACGGAGGATACGGTCACCCCGATCACATCATGGTGCACAGGGTCGTGCACGCCGCACACGCGGTTCGCCCGGGCGTGAGGCTGTTCGAGGCCACCATGAACCGCGACCGCGTGCGCGAGCGGATGAACGCAGCTCGCGAAGCCGGGTTCATGAGCGAGGAAGATGCCTGGGATGTCGACGGTCCCGCAGATGACGGCAACCCGTTCGGCTCGCTCGAGAGTGAGATCTCGATCATGGTCGACGTGCGCGAGTTCGCGTTGAGGAAGCGCGAGTCGGTGCAGTGCCATGCGAGCCAGGTCACTGACTCGAGCTTCTTCCTGCGGATGCCGGTCGAGGGTTTCGTCGAGGCATTCGGATGGGAATGGTTCATCGACCCGTCGAGCGACCTGCCGATGCGCGAGGGGTTCATCGTCTGATGGCACGCGTGTACATGGTCAGGCACGGCCGTGCCGCCGCAGGGTGGGATGTGGACCCTGATCCGCCGCTCGACGAGACAGGTCGTGCACAGGCGCTTGCGGTCGCCTCGAGGCTCTCGGCGCGGGGTCCGCTCGACGTTGTGTCGAGCCCGTTGCTCCGTTGTCAGCAGACGGCGTTCCCGTTGGCCACCGCGTGGCGCGCGGACGTGACGATCGAACCACGGGTGGGGGAGATCCCGTCACCGGAGGGGTACGCAATCGAGGATCGCGTCACATGGCTGCGCGAGGCGATGGCGGGGACATGGACCGAGGTCGCCGACAGGTCGGGTCCGCACTACGCCGAGTACCGTCGTGCCATCGCGGACTGCATCGCGTCGTTCGACCGTGACACGGTGGTGTTCAGTCACTTCGTGGCCATCAACGCGGTCATCGGCACCGCAGCAGGGGACGACAGGGTGCTCATCGCGAGCCTCGACAACTGCTCGGTCACGGTCTTCGACGCAATCGACGGGAATCTGACGCTTGTCGAGGTCGGTGGTGAGGCCGACACGCTGATCCGCTAGTAGATTTGTTGCGTGATCTCCACCACACTGCTCGAGCTCCACACATCGTGGACATGGATCGTCATTATCGGTAACGGTCTCGCCGGCTTGTGGGCATTCGCCGCGCACAAGGTCACGGCACTTCGTACGCGCGCCCTCTGGTGGTTCACGGGTCTCGCCCAGTTCACGATCTTCGTGCAGGTCGCGTTGGGTGTCACCCTCGTGAACAAGCAGAAGCTCGAGTTCCCCGCCTTCCATGCGTTCTACGGCTTCGTGGCGATCATGGCTGTGGCGATCATCTACTCGTACCGGTCACAGTTGAAGTCCCGTCTGTATCTCCTATACGGCGGCGGTGGGCTGTTCCTCATGGGTCTCGGCATCCGCGCGATGCTCGTCGGCCAGTCCTGACATCCCGGGAGTGTCGACAACGCTGGAGTAATTTCGCTGCATGCCATTTTCGTGCAGGATTTTTCTTCGTGTTCTTGTTGTAGCGGTCGTGACGGCAGCGACGGTCGTCGCAACGACCTCTGCGGCGTCCGCATTCGCGGGCGGTACGGGGACCTCGGGCGACCCGTTCCAGATCTCCTCATGTGCCCACTTGATGAAGATCGACGACACGACCGGGAACCTGTCCAAGGCGTATGTGCTCACCACGAACATCGACTGCAACGGTGTGGCGATGACCCCGATGGTGAACGGGTCCACGTACTTCTCCGGGGACCTGAACGGTGACGGCAAGTCGATCTCGAACGTGACGCTGAACTGCACGACAACCGGGTGCGGTCTGTTTGCGCGGCTTGCGGGTGCGACAGTGAGGAACATCACACTGTCGAATTTCACGGTCACCTCGACCGGCGGGCACGTGGGCACGCTTGCCGGGCTCACATCCGGTTCCAACACACTCACGAACATCACGGTCGCGAATGCCGCAGTTTCGGGCGCATCACGCACAGGGGGGCTGGTGGGTGACTGCTCCGTCACGTGCACGGTGTCGGGGGTCTCCACTTCGGGGAACGTCTCGTCCACGGGCGACTACACGGGCGGTGTCATCGCATCAATGGGTGATTTCAATGCGCATCTTTCGACCATCAGCAACACAACCTCTTCTGCAGTCGTGAGCGGAGCTCTCTACGTGGGCGGCATCCTCGGTTCCGCGTACCGGAACGCATACAACGCCTCCTACGGGATCTTCAATTCGTCGTTCACCGGTTCGGTGTCCCAGCTATCGAACTCCAACCATTCGTCAGGCGGAATCGCAGGGCTGATCTCCAACCTGGCGGTGACCGGGTCGTGGTCGACCGGGTCGATTTCGGGTGGCGACTACGTGGGGGGTGTCGTGGGCTGGTTGCGCAGCAATGCCACGATTGCCACGTCGTGGTCGACGGGAACCGTGGTCTCGACCACCACTTCCTGCTCTGCAGGCGCAGGGGGTGTCGTGGGATCATCGGAGTTCGGAAGCGTGTCGCAGTCGTACTCGCTCGCTGCGGTGTCGGGAGTGTGTCGCTCGGGCGGGGTCGAGGGGAACGGGGTGGCCGCGCTGAACAATGTGTTCTTCCGGGGTTCCTTGACCAGGACAAGCGGCAACGACAACTCGTTCGGTGGAATCTCCGGCCGTGGAACGGGCACGATCACGAACTCGTACGCATCCACCACGAACGCCTACGCCTACGGCTACGGCATCGCCGGTGACGTGCAGTACCAGAAGACCTGTACGGCGAGTTTCTGGAACACCACAACCTCCGGCCGGTCGTCCACGCTCTGTGGATCGGGAGGTGCGGGTCGAACGACCGCCCAGTTGAAGGACCAGAACACGTTCACCGGATGGGACTTCTCCACCATCTGGACAATCGACCCTGCGGTCAACGACGGGTATCCGTACCTCAGGAGCACCACGGCACCGGGTGCCGACCTGATCCCGCCGACCGCGACGTGGACCTCACCGTCGTCGCCGTCGCCGTCGCGCACACTCTCCTACACGCTCACATTCTCCGAGGCCGTCTCGGGTATCGCATCAGGCGACTTCTCGGCGACCGGCACGGCAACGCCGTGCTCGTTCACGCCGTCGGCGTCGTCCACCAACTCATCCATCACAGTCAGTGTCACATGCGCGTCCGACGGCACGGTCGTCGCGCGGCTCGCCGCCGGATCGGTGGTTGATGCGGCATCCAACACGGGGCCGGCCGCGCTCACCCCGGCTTCTTCGGTGTTGATCGACACGACACCGGCTCCGACGACGACAACATCTCCAACGACGACAGTTGCTCCGTCCACAACCGTCGTTGGGGTCCCCGGAAGCACCACAACAACAATTGTGCGCGCGGGTCAGCCGTCGGCAACACCGACGACAGTTGTGGCATCGGGCGCCTCAACCGGGTCCGGAGGTGCGGTACCGGGAACACCGACGACAGTGAGCCCCAGCACGACGGCACCTGCCACGACCACGCTGGCACCGATCAAGGTGCCCGAGACGGAGGTTGGCGGTGCGTCTGCGTTGATCGGTGGCGTCGAGACGGTGGCAACAGTGACGCGGGAGAACAACGAGCTGAAAGTGAGGGTCGGTCCGATCAATGCGCGCATCTGGGCGGTGGCGCAATCGGGAGGGAAGGTGCCGCTGGACCCCGACGGTCGCTTGCGCCTGATGGCTGGCGACTCCGTCACCGTTGACGTCAAGGGGTTCGACGCGGGCACCATGGTCGCTGTGCGACTCCACTCCGAGCCGGTTCTTCTGGGAAGGACGCAGGTCGGAGGATCCGGAACCCTCTCGGCGTCCTACCAGATCCCTGCAGATGCCGAGATCGGCAACCACACGGTGGTTCTCGTGGGTACCGCGCAGGAGGACGACGTCACATTCGCTCTCTCGATCGCAATCGGGGAGAAGCCCGCCGGTATCAACCCGTGGGTCATCATCCTGCCCATTGGGCTGGCAATTCTCGTGGCGCTGTTGATCCCGGTGGTGCTGCGTCGCCGGCAGGAACCGGCCGACCAGCCGGTGTGATTCAGCTCAGTTCGCTGGCCAGCTGATCCAACTGCGACACGAGGCCGGACGGGAGCTTCTCACCGAAGCTCGCGTAGTGGTCGCGGATCTGGGGGAGTGCTTCCTTCCAGCCCTTCTCGTCGACCGACAGGATCGCCTCGAGGTCCTCGATCGCGATGTTCAGGCCGGCGGTGTCGATGTCCTTCGGCGCGGGCAGGTACCCGATGCTGGTCCTGGTTGCCGAACCTTTGCCGTCCACGCGGTCGAAGATCCACTTGAGCACGCGGCTGTTCTCGCCGTAGCCGGGCCACAGGAAGCGGCCGTCCTCGTCGCGGCGGAACCAGTTCACGAAGAAGATCTTCGGCAGGTTCTCGCTCTTCGTCGATGCGCCGATCTTCAGCCAGTGGCCGAAGTAGTCGGCCATGTTGTAGCCGCAGAACGGCAGCATTGCCATCGGGTCGAAGCGCAGGTTGCCCACGGCTCCGGCCTGTGCGGCCGTGGTCTCGGAGGCCATGATGCTGCCGAGGAACACGCCGTGGTCCCAGTCGAAGGCCTCGGTCACCAACGGCACCGTGGTGCGGCGGCGTCCGCCGAACAGGATTGCCGAGATCGGCACACCTGCGGGGTCCTCCCACTCGGGGGCGACGGACGGGCACTGCGATGCAGGGGCTGTGAAGCGTGCGTTCGGGTGCGCGGCAACCGAGTCGCTCTCGGGTGTCCAGGTGTTGCCCTTCCAGTCGGTTGCGCGTGCGGGCGGGGTGTCGCTCATTCCCTCCCACCACACGTCGCCGTCAGCGGTGAGTGCGGTGTTCGTGAACAGGCAGTTGCCCCACAGGGTCTCCATCGCGTTCGCGTTCGTGTCGTAGCCCGTACCGGGTGCAACGCCGAAGAAACCTGCCTCCGGGTTGATGGCGTACAGGCGCCCGTCGTCGCCGAACTTCATCCAGCAGATGTCGTCACCGATCGTCTCGGCCTTCCAGCCGGGGATCGTGGGAACGAGCATCGCAAGGTTGGTCTTGCCACAGGCGGACGGGAACGCAGCCGCGATGTACTTCGACTGGCCCTCGGGGTTCGTGAGCTTGAGGATCAGCATGTGCTCGGCGAGCCAGCCGGCGTCGCGTGCCATCACCGATGCGATGCGCAGGGCGAAGCACTTCTTGCCGAGCAGGGCGTTGCCGCCGTAGCCCGAGCCGTACGACC
>CAZENK010000028.1:0-24289 GCA_964513585.1 uncultured Bifidobacterium sp.
CCGAGGGCAAGCGCATGCGTGCCATCGCCCGTGAGATCAACGACCTTGCCCAGCGCGCACGTGCCCGTCGTCTGGGCCCCGACGAGATCTCGGGCGGCACGTTCACCATCACGAACAACGGCTCTGCCGGTTCTGTGCTGACCATGCCGATCATCAACCAGCCGCAGGTGGCGATTCTCTCGACCGACGCAATCGTGAAGAAGCCCGTCGTGGTCGAGGTGCCCGGTGGCGGCGACAGCATCGCGATCCACCCGGTGGGCAACCTTGCGATGGCGTGGGACCACCGTGCATTCGACGGCGCGTACGCCGCCGGGTTCCTCGTCAAGGTGAAGACGATTCTCGAGACACGGGATTGGTCCTCAGAGGTCTGAACGAGGAATGTGATGAAGGAGAGAAAGTCGTCGTGACAAACTCCTCGCCACAACTGCGTGTCCGCTGGCTCGGCAGGGTGCCGTATGCCGAGGCACTGGCCGTGCAGGAATCGATGTTCACGCACGGGTCGGGCAACGCCCTGTTGCTCATGGAGCACCCGCATGTGTTCACCCACGGACCCTCGGCCGACCTGGAGAAGAACCTGAAGTGCGACCCCGCTGCGGTGGGTGCCGACTTCGTGAAGGTGAAGCGCGGCGGTGACATCACCTACCACGGCCCGGGTCAGCTCGTGGGGTACCCGGTTCTTTCCCTGTCGCCGAAGCACGGTGGTGACGGCCCGGCCGACTCGGTTGCGTACGTGCGGTCGGTCGAGCAGGTCATCATCGACTCGTTGCGTGAGATCGGCCTCGCGGGCGCCGACCGCCTCGACGGGTACCCGGGTGTGTGGGTCGACGTGCACAGCGACACGCCGCGCAAGATCTGTGCGATCGGTGTGCGGGTGGGGCGCAGGCGCACCATGCACGGTTTCGCCGTGAACGTGTCGACCGATCTCGAGTACATGACCACCAACATCGTGCCGTGCGGAATCTCCGAGTACCCGGTCACGTCGTTGCGCGCAGAGGGGTTCGACATCCCGATGCAGGACTTCGTCGCCGTGGTTGCGCGCCGTGCAGCCGCCGAGTGGGGCGACGGCACCATGGAGCGCCAGGACGTCGCGTGGAAGCACACGCCCGATGACCTGTCGGCATTCTCACGGGGCGAGGGGCCGGGCCAGCCGGTCCGCCTGATGGGGCGTCTGGCGCGAGCGGGCGTCGAGGAATCCGTGCCGTTGTCGGAGCGCAAGCCCGACTGGATCAGGCCGCATGTGAAGCACGGCGAGGAAGTGCTCACGCTGAAGAAGACACTGCGCGATCTGTCGCTCGTGACAGTGTGCGAGGAAGCCGGGTGCCCCAACTTGTCGGAGTGCTGGAGTGACGGCACGGCCACCTTCATGGTGCTGGGCGAGCGTTGCACCCGTGCGTGCGGTTTCTGTCTGGTCGACACCCGCAAGCCCGAGCCGCCGGACCCGCAGGAACCGCGCCATGTGGCCGAGGCGGTGGCGCGGATGGGGCTCAGGTTCGCCGTGCTGACGATGGTGGCGCGCGATGACCTGGACGACGAGGGCATGGGGCACGTGGCCGACTGCATCCGGGCGATCCGCGACCGTGATGCGTCGATCCGTGTGGAGACACTGATCTCAGATGCGCGCGGAACCGCCGCACTGGGTCTTCTGATCGACGCACGACCCGACGTGTTCAACCACAATGTCGAGACTGTGCCGCGCCTGCAGCGCGCCGTGCGCCCGAGCGCAGGGTACGCACGCAGCCTGTCGGTGCTCGCGCGGGGCAAGGCGGCCGGCCTCACCGTGAAGTCCGGTCTGATCGTCGGCATGGGCGAGACCGACGATGAGGTCCACGGTGTGCTCGCCGATCTCGCCGACATCGGTGTCGACATCGTGACGATCGGTCAGTACCTGCGCCCCACGACGAACCACCTGCCCGTGGCGCGTTGGGTGGAGCCGCACGTGTTCGAGAACTACAAGCTCATCGGTGAGCGGCTCGGTATCGGCCATGTCGAGTCGAGCCCGCTGACCCGCTCGAGCTACCACGCCCGCGAATCCGCCGAACACGCGGTTCCCGTCACGATCGGAGCACGATGAGCACCACACTCGACCCGGCCACCTACCTGCAGAGACTGGACCGTGCACGTGCCGAGATGAGGGCAGCGGGCGTGGATGCGATGATCCTGTCGCTCGGCCATGACATGCCGTATCTCATGGGGTACCACGCGATGCCGCTCGAACGGCTCACCATGCTCGTGGTGCCGCGCGAGGGGACTGCGTCGCTCATCATCCCGAGGCTCGAGGCACCCCGCGTGCACGAGATGGACAGTGTCTTCACGATGATCCCGTGGAACGAGACCGAGGACCCGGTGGCGATCGCGCACCGACTTCTCGGCTCCGCCTCGACCATCGCCGTCGGCGACCAGATGTGGTCACGGTTCCTCGTTGATCTGCTCGCCATGCGGACGGGGTCGAGTTACGTGCGAAGCGTGACCGTGATGGAGGCGCTGCGTTCGCGCAAGGACGCCGCCGAGATAGCCGCACTTGTCGCAGCGGGCGCGGCGGCTGACCGTGTCGCTGCCCAGCTGCAGGGCGGTGAGATCCCGCTCGTGGGCCGCACCGAGGCCGAGGTGTCGGCGGACATCTCGCGCAGGCTCATCACCGAGGGTCACCAGAAGGTGAACTTTGCGATCGTGGCCGCGGGCGAGAACGCCGCGAGCCCGCACCACCATGCCGGTGACCGCGTCATCAGGCACGGAGAGATCGTGCTGTGCGACTTCGGCGGCACCATGAACGGCTACTGCAGCGACATCACCCGTTGCGTGCACATCGGTGAACCGCCGCAGGAGATCCGCGATGCATACGCGGTGCTGATGCGCGCACAGTCCGCGGGGGTGGCCGCGGGAACCATCGGTGCTGCGTGCGAGAGTGTCGATGCGGTGACGCGCGCGATCATCGACGAGGCGGGGTACGGCGAGTACTTCGTGCACCGGACCGGGCACGGCATCGGTCTCGAGGAGCACGAGGACCCGTACATGGTGTCGGGCAACACCACACCGGTTGCCGCCGGTCATGCCTATAGCGTCGAGCCCGGGATCTACGTGCCCGGGAAGTGGGGAATGCGTCTCGAGGACATCGTGGTCGCGACCGATTCGGGCCCCATGCCGGTGAACCACGCAATCCACGAGCTGGTGGTTCTCGATCGATGAACCGCAGGCTCTCGCTCCCTAGGGTGGAGAGTGACTCAACGACCGAAACAGTGACATCACAGTGATCAAACTCGACGCAGCAACAGTTCTCCTCCAGTGGGCCACGGGCGGACTCTTCTTCCTGTGGTTCACGACGCGCAGGCACACGATGGGCGCCGGCTACGGGTGGCTGCTGCGCGGTTCGTTCCTCGTGATTGCCGCCGGTGGTGCCGCCGCCGGGTTCGCCACCGATGTGGTGGTGCCGCGTGAGATCGCCTCGATTGCGGTTGCGGTGGTCAGCCTGCTCACCCTGCGCCGCACGCAGCCCCGGTGGGACCTGGTTGCGCCGTTGATCGGTCTTGCAGGCCTCGTGTTCGCTGCGGTCGACGCAGCCGACGGTGCCGGTGACACGGTGGTCAGTCTGCTGCGCGTCATCGTCGGCGCGTTCTTCCTCGGCGCGGTCAGTGACGCGATGCTGCTCGGGCACTGGTACCTGGTGCAGCCCGGCCTCCCTCGTTCGATCCTCGGCGAACTGGTGACGGCACTGCGCTGGATCACGCCGTTCGAGATCGCTGTCATGCTTCTGCCGACCGGGATGATCAGCGTGATCAGCGGCTCCATCGATGACGGTTGGGGCGGCATGCTCGGCTGGTTCTGGATCGCATGCAGCGTCACCACGGTGGTGCTCACCGAGGTCACGCGCGCAGCCATGCGCGAGAAGAGTTACTCGGCGGTGATGGCCGCGACGGGGCTGCTGTACCTGGCCATCCTCACGGCGTTCGGCACCGACCTGGTGGCGCGTGCCGTGCTCGCCTAGAGCTTCGAGTAGTCGACGCTGAACCAGCGCTCGGGCGTGGTCGAGACACGTACCGAGTTTGAGTCGGAACCTCTGTCGGTGTATTGGTCTCCTGCCTCCTTGCCGAGGTACCGGTGCGACATGGGTCGACTGTGCAGTTCCTTGTCGGCAGGGGAGATGGTTGCAGGGCCCTCGACGGACACGTACCTGTAGGGCAGGGACTCCGACTGTGCGCACAGGCTGAACCGCATTGATTTCTGTAGAAGGCGCCCCTTCAAGGAGTCAAGCTCGATCAGAAACCACAGTTCGCCGCCGGGCTCGTAGATGTACCAGACGGGCACGGTCAGCGGCGGGCCGTCCTGTCGTTCGATGCCCAGAACCCCCACGTGGAGCCCCGCGAGGAACTCCTCCCTCTCGGATTTCGTCATTGCAAGTGCGCCCATGGCTCTCCCATCCGGTGACCGCGAACGTGGCGGCCGGCGTCGTTTGTTCCGCCCCCGACAGTAGTCCGTGCGGCCGGATGCCGGACCTGCAGTGGTGCGGGGCAAACGCCTAGCGTGTCGGGCATGGAGTTCTTCGAACGCACCGTGTACGACGCAGACCACGAGCAGTTCCGTGCAGTGTTCCGCCAGTGGCTCGACAACGAGGTCGTGCCGAACCACGAGCAGTGGGAGGCCGACGGCATCGCACCGCGCGAGGTGTGGCTCGAGGCCGGCAAGCACGGGTTCCTCGGGTACCACGTGCCCGAGCAGTACGGGGGCGGCGGCACCGACGACTACAAGTTCGGCGCAGTGATGCAGGAAGAGGTGTCGGATGCGGGCGTGATCGGCAGTGCGAACGGAATGACGCTGCACAACGACATCGTGCTGCCGTACTACCTGTCGCTGGCGACGGACGAGCAGAAGGAACGTTGGCTGCCGAAGATGGTCACCGGCGAGTACATCACCGCGATCGCCATCACCGAGCCGAACACCGGGAGCGACATGGCGGGCGTGAAGACCTCGGCCGTGCGCCACGGTGACACGTGGGTCGTGAACGGTGCGAAGACCTTCATCACCAACGGCATCAACGCCGACCTGGTGCTGACGGTGTGCCGCACGGACCCCGATGCCGGGCACCGGGGTTTCTCGCTCATCGTGCTCGAACGCGGCATGAAGGGGTTCGAGCGGGGGCGCAACCTGAACAAGCTGGGAATGCACGCCCAGGACACCGCCGAGTTGTTCTTCGACAACGTCGAGGTGCCCGCTGCGAACGTGCTGGGCGAACCCGGCATGGGCTTCATGTACCTGACGCACAACCTCGCCCAGGAACGTTTCGGTATGGCGATCGGCGCGGTGGCGGTGGCGAGGGCGGCGTTGCGCTGGACGCTCGAGTACACCCGCGAGCGCAAGGCCTTCGGTCAGTCGATCGCGAGCTTCCAGAACTCGAAGTTCCTGCTCGCCGAACTGCACACAGAGGTGCAGATGGCCCAGGCATACGTGGACCGATGCCTCGAGCTGCACTGCGCGGGGAAGCTGACGGTCGAGCAGGCTGCAGCCGCGAAGTTCATCACCACCGAACTGCAGAACAAGGTGGTGGACCGTTGCCTGCAGATGCACGGCGGGTACGGCTACATGCTCGAGTACCCGATCGCACGTGCGTGGGCGGACAGCCGGATCCAGACCATCTACGGCGGCACGACCGAGATCATGAAAGAGATCGTGGGGCGCGCACTCGCGAAGTGACCGACAGCAGCCGGGCTGCGTTCGTCAGCGCGGCGACGACGGCGCGGTGAGCGGCCACGGCCGCGTGCGCTCGACCAGGTGTGCGAGCTCGAGCAGCACCTGCTCGGAGAAGTGGCGGCCGATGATCTGCAGACCCACGGGCAGTCCGTCGACGAATCCGGCCGGCACCGAGATGCCGGGGTTGCCGTGCAGGTTGCAGGGGAAGGTGAGCTGGCCGTTGTTGCCGGCGCCTGCCTTGATGCCGCCGAACACGCTCGGCAACGGCCCTTCTGCATCGAATGCGACATCGGGGTTCGTGGCCGTGATCACCAGATCGACCTCGGAGAAGATCTCTGCCATGCGCGTGTTCACCGCCGCGCGGCGTGCCTCGATCTTTGCGCGTGCGTCGGCCGAGTAGAGGCCCGCTGTGTACTCGAGGCCGAGACGCATCTCGGGTGTCAGCACGTCGGCGCAGCCGGGCCAGTGGTCCTTCAGCGCCTCGGCGATCTCGAGCATGCCGCTGATCGACCATGCCGCCCCCATGCGGGGGAGCGAGGTGTCGACATCGGACACGCGCACGAGCCCGGCTTCCTTCACGAGCAGTTCTGCGGTCTCGAGCAGCACCGCCCACATCGCGGGGGAGACGACGGCGCCGCCCCAGTTGTCGACGATCGCAACCTTCAGACCCGCGACATCGACGGTGCCGAGAGCCGATTCCCACCCGCCGACACGCGGCAGACTCAGCGGGTCGTGCGCGTCGTGGCCGTTGCACGTGTCGAACCAGCGTGCGGTGTCACGCACGCTGCGCGACACGCACCCCACGGTGACCGTGAGGTTCCCGTAGTGGGCGCCCGGGCCACGGGGGATGCGCCCGTACGTCGACTTCAGCCCGACCAGACCGGTGAACCCCGCGGGAATCCTGATGGAACCCCCACCGTCTCCGGCCGTTGCGAGGGGAACGAGACCGCCCGCCACTGCTGCGGCACTGCCACCGGAGGAACCACCGGGCGTGCGCTCGAGGTCCCACGGGTTCTTCGTGGCGCCGTTCAGCACCGTGCGGGTGAGATTGACGCCGCCGAACTCGCTCGCGGTGGTCATGCCGAACTCCACGGCACCGCCGAGCGAGGTGATGCGTTGCACGTGGATGCTGGTGCGGCTTGCAATGCGGTCGGCAAGCGGCACCGATGCCTCGGTGTCGGGCCAGCCCTTCACCGGATCGAGTTCCTTGATGCCGAGCGGGACCCCGCCGAACGGCAGTGACACGTCGGCGCGTCGCGCGCGCTCGATCGCGCCGTCGGCATCGATGAACGAGACTGCGTTCAGCTCGCTGCGCGAGATCGCAGCGAGAGACGCACGCATCTCCTCCTCGGGGGAACGCCTCTTCGCGCGGAACTCTTCTACCAACGAGCAGGCATCGCCCTGCCACGGAACATCACTCATTTCCGCAACATAGCCGACCGACCTGCCTGTTGTTCCCCTCAACCCGCCGCACAATCGGCCACGGGAGTAGGGTCGAAGGGTCATGGACAGTCGCACTTTCCTCGGTCTGCAGCGCACTCACAACCCCTACCGGTGGCACCTGCCCGTGCAGCGCAAACTCTGCACCGGCGGTGACTTCCTGTACGGGGGCAGTGCACTCGGGGCCGCCATCTCGGCGCTCGAGGGAGCCACGGGCCGCAACGTGGTCTGGGTGACCGCGCAGTACCTGTCGTATGCACGCCCCGACGAGGTGATGGACATCGACGTGATCGTCCCCGTGGTCGGCAACTCGATCACGCAGGCGCGCGTGGTCGGGCACGTGGGGGAGCGCGAGATCATCACCGTGAACGCGGCACTCGGCGACCGTGACTTCCCGCTGTCGGCTCAGTTCGAGACCGCGCCTGTCGCGCCCCCGCCCGACGAGTGCCCGGAGTGGGAGCACTACCGCCGCGACTTCGAGACCATCCACGACTTCATGGAGGAGCGTGTGGTGAAGGGCCGTTTCGGCAAGGACCTGGACGGTTCGTTGAGCGACGGCACCGCACAGATGTGGGCGCGGCTGCCCGAGGTCATCGACGGCATCGATGCGGCGGCGCTCGGCGTGCTCGGCGACTTCGTGCCGAGGGGTGTCGGCCAGGCGCTCGGTCTCCATGCCGGCGGCAACTCTCTCGACAACACGCTGCGCGTCGTGAACCTCGTGCCCACCACGTGGGTGCTGCTCGACATCAGGGTGCACGCGGTCGCACGCGGGTTCGCACACGGGCTCGTTCACATGTACGCAGAGGACGGAACTCTGATGGCCACGGCCAGCCAGAGTTGCATCGCACGGATTCACAACAGATAGGGGAGCACATGAACGCCTACGGAGCCACCGCACAGCCGGGGATGCCGGTCCGGCCCGGGATGACCGTGCCGTTGCCCGGGCACCTGAACACCCACCGGGAGAAACTGATCGAGCTCGCCGACATGGGCTACACCGACATCTGGTCGGCCGAGGCCGACGGCGCCGACGCGTTCACACCGCTCGCGCTCGCAGCAGCGTGGGAACCGCGGCTGCGCCTCGGTACAGCCATCGTGCCCGCCTACACGCGAAGCCCTGCGTGCTTCGCGCAGTCCGTTGCCACGCTCGCCGATGCCGCACCCGGCCGATTCGCGATCGGGATCGGGTCGTCGAGCAACGTCATCGTGCAGAAGTGGAACGGCATCCCGTTCGAGGAGCCCTACAAGAAGGTGCGCGATGTCGTGCGGTTCCTGAATGACGCACTGTCGGGCGAGAAGGTCGCCAAGCAGTACGACACGTTCAATGTGGACGGCTTCCGTCTGGGGATACGACCCGAGGTCAAGCCGCAGATCCTCGTCGCGGCCCTGCGCGAGGGAATGCTGCGCCTGGCGGCACGCGAGGCAGACGGTGCGATCATCAACTGGCTGAGCCCCGAGGACGTGGTGCGTGTCGCCGGTGTGGTGCGCGAGGCCGCGGGCGGCACCCCGAAGGAGATCGTGGCCCGCATCTTCGTCTGCCCGTCGGAGAACACCGAGGTCGTCCGTGCCGCTGCACGTTTCGCGATCGCTGCGTACCTGAACGTGCCGGTCTATGCCGAGTTCCACGCGTGGCTCGGCCGGGGTGATGCGTTGCGGGGCATGTGGGACATGTGGAAGGCGGGGGACCGCAAGGCGGCGCTCGCGGCCATTCCCGACGAGGTGGTCGACCAGTTGATCGTGCACGGTTCGCCCGCCTACTGCCGCGACCGGATCCGTCAGTACTTCGACAACGGCGTGACCACGTCGACACTTGCGATCATGCCGTTCGACCCGGAGCTCAACTACTGGGATGCCGTGAAGTCGTTGTCGCCCTCGGCGCACTGACCCTGCATGACCGACAACGACCGACCCACACGGGAGGGCTGGAAACTCCTGCTGCGCACCCTGCGCCTGCAGCGCGTGGGTCTCGCAACCGGTGCGGCGGTCGGCCTTGCGTGGACGCTCGGCAAGGTGTCGGTGCCGCAGCTGACGAAGCTCTCGATCGACCGGGGCATCGAGAAGAACGGCTCGTTGCTGTTCTGGACGCTCCTGATCCTGGCGGCGGCCACCGTGGCCGGGTTCTTCGCCGCATGGCGTCGCTACATCGCGTTCCGTGAGAGCCGCCTGACGGAGACGATGCTGCGCGAGCGCATCTTTGCCCACCTGCAGGGGCTGCACGTGGGGTTCCACGACCGGGCACAGACCGGTCAGTTGATGAGCAGGTCGTCGAGCGACCTGCAGCAGGTGCAGGGGTTCGTGGTCAACATCCCGATCTTCGTCTCGCAGATCACCATGGTGGTCGGTGTGGTCGTGATCCTGTTCATGTCCGACCCGATCCTCGCGGCGATCTCGCTGGCCCCGCTGCCGTTCATCAACGTGTCGGCGCGGTCGTTCTCCACGAAGATCCACCCTGCAGTGCTCGCGGTGCAGCAGGAACAGGCACAGCTCGCCAACGTGGTCGAGGAGAGCGTGTCGGGCGTGCGGGTGGTCAAGGGTTTCGGTGCCGAGGCCGTGCAGCAGAAGAAGCTGGAGCAGGAGGCAAACGACATCCAGCGCGAGTCGATGAGGGCCGCGCGCATCCGCAGTCGTTTCCTGCCCGCGATCGACCTGCTCCCGTCGCTCGGTCTCGTTGCCGTGCTCGGTGTGGGCGGCCACCGTGTGATCAACGGCGACATGTCGCTCGGAGGTCTGGTGGCGTTCAACACCTATCTCACGATGCTGATCTGGCCGATGCGCAACATCGGCATGACGATCGCATTCGGCCAGCGTGCCGCGTCTGCGTTGATGCGGGTCAACGAGATCCTGTCGGAGGAGCCCGCCATCGCGAGCCCCGCACAGCCCCGCAGGCTGCCCGCCGCGGGTCTTGCCCAGCCGGTGGGCGCCGTGCGGTTCGACGACGTGCGCTTCGGCTACGACATCGGCCACACCGACGTGCGCGTGCTGAACGGTCTTCGGCTCGATGTCGCGCCAGGTGAGTCGGTCGCCATCGTGGGTGCAACGGGCTCGGGGAAGTCGACCATCACGCGTCTGCTCCTGCGCTTCTACGACCCGCAGGCCGGTGTGATCACGCTCGACGGTGTCGACCTGAGGGAACTGCACCTGCCCGAGCTGCGCCGCGCCGTGGGTGTCGTGTTCGAGGACACGCTTCTCTTCCACGACACCGTGTCGGCGAACATCGCGTTCGCAAAACCCGGAATCGATTCCGAGGTGGTCGTGCGGGCCGCGAAGCTGGCGGGGGCGCACGACTTCATCCTGCAGCTGCCGGAGAAGTACGACACGGTTCTCGGGGAGCGCGGCTTCTCGCTGTCGGGCGGGCAGCGCCAGCGCATAGCGATCGCCCGTGCCATCGTGGCCGACCCGCGCGTGCTGGTGCTCGACGATGCGACATCTGCGGTGGACCCCACGAAGGAGCACGAGATCCGTGATGCACTCGCGACGGTGATGCGCGGGCGCACCACGCTCGTCATTGCGCACCGGCCCGCCACGATCGAGCTGGCCGACAGGGCGGTGTTGCTCGACAACGGCGTGATCGCGGCATCGGGCACGCATCATGAGCTGCTGGCGACAAACGAGCGCTACCGCGAGGTCCTTGCCGCCATGACCCACGGGGCAGGTGCATAGCCGTGTGGTCGAGCGGCGGTCGCGGTGGTGGCAAGAGCGGTGTCGGGGAGGACGACAAGCTGAACCGCACGCAGACGCGGGTCGTGCTCGGACGCAGCATCCGCATGGCGGGCGAGTTCCGCGGCAAGGCACTGCTCGCCCTGTTGCTCGTGACGATCACGGTCGCATGCACGCTCGCGGGCCCGGTGCTGGTGCGCCACGGCATCGACTCGGGCATCAAGGCGAAAGACACGGGGGTGCTCAACCTGACCGTGGTGGCGTACCTGGTCGTGGTGGCGATCGCCTACGTGATCGGCCGCATGCAGTACGTGGTGCTGAACGCCGCCGGCGAGGGTTTCCTGCGCCTGCTGCGCGTGAAGGTGTTCGCCCAGCTGCAGCGCCAGTCGATGGCGTTCTTCGACCGTGAGAAGGCCGGCGTGCTGGTCGCGCGCATGACTGCAGACATCGAGTCGATGGCAGAGCTCGTGCAGTGGGGCCTCATGCAGTTCCTGTCGGCGGCACTGCTGCTGTTCCTGGCGTTCTTCCTGCTGCTCAGCCTGTCATGGCAGTTGACCCTGATCACCCTGATCGTGTTCCCGTTCCTCATCGCGGCATCGGTGAAGTTCCAGCGCGACTCGAACCGTGCGTACCTCGAGGTGCGCGAGAAGGTGGGGGCGAACCTGTCGGCCCTGCAGGAGGGCATCACCGGGGTGCGCGTGATCCAGGCGTATGCGCGCGAGGACGAGCAGATCCGCCGTTTCGAGGAGAGCAACCGTGCGCTGTTCCGCAGCCACATGCACAGCGTGAAGGTGAGCACCTGGTACTTCGGCCTCATCGAGTTCGCGGGCATCGCATCGTCTGCACTGATCATCGGAGTGGGCGGATGGCTGGTGCACCGCGGAACCGTGTCGCTCGGCACGGTGGTGGCGTTCGTGCTGCTGCTCGCCAACCTGTTCGACCCCGTGCAGCAGCTGTCGCAGCTGTACAACACGCTGCAGTCGGCTGCGGCCGCCCTGCACAAGCTGTTCGGAATTCTCGATGCCGAACCGGACGTGCGCGAGAGCGATTCACCGGTGTCGTTGCCCGCCGTGGGTGACGTGGTGGTGAACGACATCACCTTCACCTATGCGGGCGGGTCGCAGCCGGCGCTCTCGAACGTGAGTGTGGCCCTGCCCGCCGGCACCCGACTCGCGTTGGTGGGCCCGACCGGTGCGGGCAAGTCGACGCTCGCGAAGCTGATGGCCCGCCTGTACGACCCGCAGTCGGGCTCGGTGTCGTTCGGTGGCATCAACCTGCGTGATGCATCACTCGAGGACCTGCGCCGCCGCATCGTGGTGATCCCCCAGGAGGGGTTCCTGTTCGACGGTTCGGTGCGCGACAACCTGTTGATCGCAAAGCCCACGGCGACCGAGGCCGAATTGTTGCGTGCACTTGATGACCTGGGCCTCAGGGACAGGTTCGAGTCGTTGCCCGAGGGTCTTGACACCCAGGTGCGCGAGCGCGGTTCACGCCTGTCGGCAGGGGAGCGCCAGTTGGTCGCACTTTCGCGCGCGGCACTCGTTGACCCGGCCGTGCTGGTGCTCGACGAGGCAACATCGAACCTGGACCCGGGCACGGAGATGCTGGTCGAGGCCGCGCTCGACAGGTTGATGTCAGGTCGCTCGGTGATCGTGGTCGCCCACCGGCTCACAACCGTGCAGCGGGCCGACCGCATTGCTGTGGTGGCGAATGCCGGCATCTCGGAGTTCGGGACACACGACGAGTTGATGGCGATGGATGGCCACTATGCGGCCCTTGTGGCCAATTGGAACAAGTCACAACCGACGTAGAGCCTGTGGTTTCCTAAACCGCAGGTCAGTCGCGGGCGACGAAGTACTTGGCCTTCGGGTGGTGGCAGATGATCGCAGACGTGGTCTGCTCCGGCTGGTACTGCCAGCCGGTCTCCTCGCTCACATCGATGCCGATGCGACCGGCCTCGAGAATGCGCGCCACCGTGGCGTTGTCCTCCAAGTCGGGGCACGCGGGGTAGCCCCAGCTGTAACGACCGCCGCGGTACTGCTGGCGGAACAGCCCGGCCAGTGACGGGCCGTCCTCGCCCACGAATCCCCACTCGGTGCGGATGCGGTGGTGCCAGTACTCGGCGAGTGCCTCAGCCATCTCGACCCCGATGCCGTGCAGCACCATGTAGTCGTTGTACTTGTTCGCGTTGAACAGCTCCGCGGCCTTCTCGCTGACCGGCGACCCCATGGTCACGATGTGGAACGCGGCGTAGTCCTTCTCGCCGCTCTCCACCGACCTGAAGAAGTCGGCGATGCACAGGTACGGCTCCACCTTCTGGCGAGGGTATGCAAATCGTGCGAGTTCCTGCGTGCGTGAATCGTCGGTCCAGACCACCAGGTCGTTGCCGTCGCCGTTCACGGCGAAGTAGCCGTAGACCACCTGCGGCACCAGGTATCCGCCTGCCTTGGCCGCCGCAATCTGTTCGCGCAGCAACGGGCGGATGCGGTCCTTGAACTCGGCGTCGGTCTCGCCGTCGTTCGGGCGGTACTGCCACTGGTTGCGGAAGAGCGCGGTCTCGTTGATGTACTCGGCGATCTCGTCGAGCCCGATGCCCTTCACCACCTTGGTGCCGAGGAACGGGGGAGTGAACACCGTGTTGTCGGTCTCCACCTCGGGCGAGCGCGCCGGGATGGTCGACGGGTCGACTTCCTCCTTCGGAGCACGCTCGATCAGACGGGTGCCGAGCGCACGCCCGAAGTCGGGGTCGTCATTGCCCGTGCGCTTGATCTCCATGAGCCTGTCGAGAGTTGAAAGGCCCTCGAAGGCATCCTTGCCGTAGAACACGCGGCCCTCGTACACCTTGCGCAGGTCCTGCTCCACGTAGCTGCGGGTCAGTGCGGCGCCGCCGAGCAGCACCGGAATGTCGCTCAGCCCCTGCTCGTTCAGCGTCTCCAGGTTCTCGCGCATGATGATGGTGGACTTCACGAGAAGGCCGCTCATGCCGAGGGCGTCGGCCTTGACCTCCTGCACCTTGTCGATCATCTCCTGGATGCCGATCTTGATGCCGATGTTGTGGACCTCGTAGCCGTTGTTCGTGCAGATGATGTCGACCAGGTTCTTGCCGATGTCGTGCACGTCACCCTTCACGGTGGCGAGCACGAGCTTGCCCTTGGCGCTGCTCTCGCCGGTCTTCTCCATGAACTGCTCCAGGTGCGCAACGGCGGTCTTCATGGTCTCGGCGCTCTGCAGCACGAACGGAAGCTGCATGCGGCCGCTGCCGAACAGCTCGCCGACCTCTTTCATGCCGTCGAGCAGGATCTCGTTGATGATGTCGAGCGGGGCGATGCCCTGCGCGCGTGCGGCCTCCAGGTCGTCGACCAGGCCGTCGCGGTCGCCGTCGATGATGCGCTGGCGCAGGATGCGCTCGATGCTCCAGTCGCTGCGGTCCTCCTTCACGGCCGCCACCGACGACACGCCGGCGAAGAGCTCGAGCAGGCGCGCGAGCGGGTCGTAGTCGGCGGTGCGACGGTCGTAGATCAGGTCCTGGCACACGGTGATCTGTTCCTCGGGGATGCGTGCGAGGGGCAGGATCTTCGAGGCGTGCACGATGGCCGAGTCGAGACCGTGCTCACGCGCCTCGTGCAGGAACACGCTGTTCAGCACCTGGCGTGTCGCGGGGCTGAGGCCGAAACTCACGTTCGACAGGCCGAGTGTCGTGTAGGCGCCGGGGATCTCGTCCTTGATGCGCTTGATGGCCTCGAGCGTGGCGATGCCGTCCTTGCGCAGGTCCTCGTCGCCGGTGCCGATGGGGAAGGTTAGTGCGTCGAAGATCAGGTCGCTCGCCTGCAGCCCGTAACGCTCGGTGGCGATCCTGTGCAGACGGTGGGCGACCTCCATCTTCCACTCCACGTCGCGTGCCTGTCCGCGCTCGTCGATCAACAGACAGATGACCGCGGCACCGAAGTCGCGTGCGAGCGAGAACACCCTGTCGAGTCGGCTGCCGGGCTCCTCGCCGTCCTCCAGGTTCGCCGAGTTCAGGATGCAGCGGCCGCCGGTGTGGATCAGGCCGGCTTCCATCACCTGTGGCTCGGTCGAGTCGAGCACGAGAGGCACGCTGGCCTGGGTGGCGAAGCGCGAGGCGATCTCGTGCATGTCGATCGTGCCGTCACGGCCGACGTAGTCGACGCACACGTCGAGCACGTGCGAGCCCTCGCGGATCTGGTCGGTCGCCATCTTGAGGCAGGTGTCCCAGTCCTCGCGCAGCATCGCGTCGCGGAACGCCTTTGAGCCGTTCGCATTGGTGCGCTCGCCGATGATGAGGAAGCTGTTGTCCTGCTCGAGCGGCACGGGGGAGTACAGCGAGGTCACGCTCGGCTCGAACTCGGGCGTGCGCGGCTTTGCCTCTGCAGAGCGCACGGCCTGCACGACCTGGCGCAGGTGCTCGGGTGTGGTGCCGCAGCAACCGCCCACGATGGTGATGCCGAGGTCCTTCACGTGGTGTGCGTGGAACTCGGCGAGCTGCTCCGGGGTCAGGTCGTAGTGGGTACGGCCGTCTACGACGCTCGGCAGACCGGCGTTCGGCAGCACGCTGATCGGTATGGTCGAGTGCTCGCTGAGGTAGCGCAGGTGCTCCTGCATCTCGGCGGGGCCCGTCGCGCAGTTGATGCCGATGGCATCGGGCTTCATTGCGATCAATGCCGCATACGCCGCACCGATCTCGGTGCCGACCAGCATGCGTCCGGTGGTCTCCATGGTCACCTGCACCTGGATGGGCAGGTCGACGTTGCGCTCCGCCATTGCCGCGCGGCACGCCTGCATCGCCGCCTTGATCTGCAGCAGGTCCATGCAGGTCTCGATCAGGAAGAGGTCGACGCCGCCGTCGATCAGTCCGCGGGCCTGCTCGGCATAGGAATCGCGCAGTTCGGCAAAGCTGATGTGCCCGAGGCTCGGCAGTTTCGTGCCGGGCCCGATGCTGCCGGCCACGTAGCGCGGGCGGCCGTCGGTCTCGAAGCGGTCGGCAACGCGGCGCGCGATGCTCGCCGCCGCCACGTTCAGCTCGTATGCCTTCTCGGGGATCTCGTACTCGGTCAGCACCGTCGAGAAGCTGCCGAAACTCGCGGTCTCGATGGCATCGACTCCGGCCTCGAGGAATGCGGTGTGCATCGCCTCGATCACGTCCGGGCGGGTGAGGCACAGCATCTCGTTGCAGCCCTCGAGCGACGGCCCGCCGAAGTCGTCGGCGGTCAGGTCCAGGTCCTGCACGAATGTGCCGAAAGCGCCGTCGAAAACGATGACTCTCTCGCGGATGGCTTCACGGTACGACTGACGATTCATGACTCCCCAACGCTAGTGCCGGGGCGGTCGGGAGGTCCGCCCCATGGTGATTCCGGGCGTATGTGACATTCACGGAAAGCCACAGTTGAGGCATTGTCACCCATAGAGTCTCTGCCATGGCTCGCGAGAAGATCTACACCCGGGAAGGCGACGACGGCACGACCGGACTCTTCTACGGAGGCCGCGTGCCGAAGGACTCCGCGCTCCCGCGTGCCTACGGTGCCGTCGACGAGGCCCAGGCGGTCATCGGTCTGGTGCGCACCGCGGCAGGACACGGCTCTGACGTCGACGCAATCGTCGTGCCGATCATGAAGGACCTCTACGTGCTGATGGCCGAGCTGGCCACGCTCCCCGAGAACCGTCACAAGCTGACCCCCGGCCTGAGCAGTGTCACCTCCGAGATGGTCGACCGGCTCGAGACCATCATCGATGACCTCGACACCAAGTTCGAGCCCCCGACCGAGTTCGTGGTGCCCGGCGAGCACCCTGTGTCTGCATGGCTCGACTTTGCCCGCACGACCGTGCGTCGCGCCGAGCGTCAGGCCTTCGGTGCAGCGCCGCCGCCGTCGTACGTGGTTCCGTACCTGAACCGGCTCTCGGACCTGCTGTGGACGATGGCCCGCTGGCAGGAGGGCGAGTCGCGCCCGGTCAAGAGCCTCTGAGCACGGGCAATACCGCGTTCCGCACCGCCCCGTAGAGTGGGGCCATGCGTACCTCATTCAGCACATCGAAGACCGTCCCCACGAAGCTTGATGCCGTCATCGTGCCCGTCGCCGCATCGGGCAGCCTGCCCGCAGGCACCGGGCACACCCGCGCACAGCTGTCTGCACTCGGGTTCGAGGGTGGCGCCGGCCAGACCCTCGCCCTGCCGCCGTCGGGCTCTGCGCCCGTCACGGTGCTGGTCGGTGTCGGCGAGGTGAAGGACCTCAACGCGAACGCTGTCCGCAACATTGCCGCAGCGGCTGCGCGTGCATGCGCCCGCTACGCATCGGTCGCAACGACGCTCGCGTCGGTGGGTCGCGGCTCCGCGCGTCAGAACGCGCAGTCGGTGGTCGAGGGCATGGCGCTCGCGCTGCACCGTTGGGTCGACCTGAAGAACGACAAGGGCGGTCTCGCGAAGCTGACCAAGGTCACGCTCGTTGCCGCGACCGGCACGGCCGACGTGAAGGCGGGAATGGACGCCGGCATCACCACGGCATCTGCAGTGTGTCTCGCACGCGACCTGGCCAACACGCCGCCGTCGCACCTGACCGCCCGGCAGTTCGCCGATCGTGCGGTGGAACTGGCCCGCACCTCGGGACTGAAGGCCACGGTATACAACCGCGACCAGCTCATCGCCATGGGCTGCGGCGGTCTCGTCGGCGTGAACGCCGGCAGTGTCGAACCGCCGCGCATGGTCAAGCTCGAGTACCGCCCGTCGAAGGCGAGCGGCGACGTGGTGCTGGTCGGCAAGGGTGTGATGTACGACTCGGGCGGAATCTCGCTGAAGCCGAGCGACGCAAGCCATGCATCGATGAAGATGGACATGAGCGGTGCGGCCGCAGTGCTGGCCACGATGACGTCACTGCGCGCACTGAAGGTCAAGACCAAGGTAACCGCGTACCTGATGTGCACCGACAACTTGCCGAGCGGCAGCGCGATGAAGCTCGGTGATGTTCTCACGATGCGCAACGGCAAGACCGTCGAGATCCACAACACCGATGCCGAGGGACGCTTGATCCTCGCCGACGGCCTCTCGCTCGGCGCAGAGAGCAAGCCCGACGCGATGGTGAACATCGCGACCCTCACGGGAGCGTGCATGGGGGCGCTCGGCAAGCACATGGCGGGAATCTTCGGCAACAACGACGGCGTGCTCTCGCAGCTCAAGGCAGCAAGCACACGCACCGACGAGCTGGTGTGGGAGCTCCCGTTCCACCGCCCGTACCGGTCGTTGCTCGACTCGAACGTGGCCGACATGCGCAACATCGGCGGCCCGCTGGCCGGTGCCACGACTGCGGCGCTGTTCCTCAGTGAGTTCGTGGGTGACACACCGTGGGCGCACATCGACATGGCCGGCCCCATGGAGTCGGACGGTGACAACGGATGGCTGAACCGCGGTGCGACCGCCTACGGAACACGCCTGCTGATCGACTTCTGCGCGAACTTCAAGAAGCCGACCGCAAAGAACAAGTAGGTCAGGTCTGCAGCGGCATCATGTGAGATGCCGCCTCTGCCAGGTGGTCCTTCCATTCGCCCGCGCCCGACGGCTCGCCGAAGGGGATGATCACGAACTTCGATGCACCGACCGCCACGAACTGCTCGATGACCCCGGCCAGTTGTTCGAACCCGGTCGGCACCAGGACCGACACGTCGTCCAGGTCGGGGCGCCGCGCCTTGAGGCCGGCGATCATCGCGTCTGCCGGCGGTGTCATCGAATAGGGGATCAGCACGCCGAAGTGCTCGGGGTCGATCTCGCGGCCGTGGTCGTGGGCGACCTGGTTCACCGTGCGCCATCCGGCGGCGGCGTCATCGGGCGTGACGAATGAGGGCAACCACCCGTCGGCAAGACGCCCGACGCGCTTCAGTTCGCTCTCTGCGATCCCGCCCAGCCACACCTCCGGTGGCTGCTGCACCGGTTTCGGCAGCACGCGCAGGTCGTCATAGTCGAAGAACTCGCCGTGGAAGGTGACTGATTCGTCGCGCCAGCACGCGCGCACGACCTCGAGGGCCTCGTTGAACATCTTCGCGCGCTTCGATCGCTCGACACCGAACGCCTGCTGCTCGTGCGGGTCCGCAACTCCCAGACCGAACGCAGGCAGCAGTCGTCCCTTCGACATGCGGTCGAGCGTGGCCAGTTCCTTCGCGAGCACCACGGGGTTGCGGCCCGGCAGCACCATCACGCTCATGCCGAACTTCATCTTCGTGGTGCGTGCGGCGGCCATCGACATCGCCACCACCGGGTCGGGCGCCTCGCCGCCGATCCGTTCGCTCAGCCACAGGCTGTCGAAACCGAGATGCTCCATGGCCTCGACGACATCGAGGAACGTGTCGTCATTCAGCCGGGTGCGCACCCCGAACCCGTACCCCACTCGGACCTTCACGGCTCCATGCTGACACAACGACGCGAACGGCATAGCCTCGGCGCATGACAGACACGCCCGCACTCGACCCTGTTTCCCTGTTCCGCGTCGACGGAAAGATCGCAATCGTCACCGGGGCATCGTCGGGCCTCGGGGCGCGCTTTGCCCGCGTTCTCCATGCGGCAGGGGCGACAGTGGTGATCACGGCGCGCCGCATGGACCGCCTTTCTGCCCTTGCCGAGTCGCTGCCCGGTTCGCTCGCGGTGCAGTGCGACGTGGCGCAGGAATCCGAGCGCGAGAACCTGATCCGCACGGTCATCGACACGTTCGGTCGCGTCGACATCCTGGTGAACAACGCGGGCATCACGCACAAGACCCCGATCGAGTCGGAGACCATCGAGCAGTTCCGCGAGACGATGGAGGTCAACACCACCGCCATCTGGCACCTGTGCAAGCTTGCGGGCGAGAGCATGGTGGCGAACCGCAGCGGATCGATCGTGAACGTCGCGTCGATCCTTGGCATGATCGCGGGCACCCCCATCAAGCAGGCGAACTACGCAGCGAGCAAGGGTGCGGTGATCGCAATGTCGCGCGAGATCGCCGTGCAGTGGGCCCGCAAGGGCGTGCGCGTGAACTCGCTGTGTCCGGGCTGGTTCGTCAGCGAGATGACCGCGGGAATGGACTCCGACGAGAGCTCCCAGAAGTTCATCCTGCAGAACTCGCCGATCCCGCGCATGGGCCACGAGCACGAGCTCGACGGCGCGCTGCTCTTCATGGCGAGTGATGCATCGTCGTTCATGACCGGCCAGTCGGTCGTCGTCGACGGGGGTTGGTCGGCGAGATGACCGCGGAACCCGGGGTGCTGCCCGCGCGCGTCGTCATCACCTCGAGGGGAATCCGCCCGTTGCTCGTCTCGAGCACGGTTCTCACGGTCGGCGTGCTCATGCAGGCCGCCGCACTGGTGAAGCACGTCTATGACATCACCGATTCCGAGCTCTCGATCGGCCTGCTCGGTCTCGCAGAGTTCATCCCGGCGGTTGCCTTGGTTCTCGTCACCGGCACGGTGGCAGACCGCATCAACAGGAAGAAGGTGTCGCTCTGTGCGCAGGGGGGCGAGCTCGTCTGCTCGTTGCTGTTGATGTGGTACGCCCTCGGCGACCCCACATCCGCGGTGCCCATCTACGGGATCGTCGTGCTGTTCGGCGTGTCGCGCGCGTTCCTCGCGCCTGCGTTCAGGCCGATTGCTGCGATGATCGCACCCGAGGGCGGGTTGACACGGGTCATCGCCTTCTACAGCGCCACATGGACCGGCGCCGCGATCATCGGTCCTGCCCTGAGCGGATTCCTCTATTCCATCGACCCCGCGGTGGCCTACGGCACCGCGGCGGTGCTCATCGCGGGCGGCATGTTCAGTCTGTCGTTGGTGACGGTGCCGGACGTGGCCGAGCGAGGCGAGAAGGCCGAGCGGCCCACCCTGCGTGACGCGATCGAGGGCCTGGCGTTCATCCGCCGCACTCCCATGCTGCTGGCCGCCATCTCGCTCGATCTTCTCGCGGTGTTGTTCGGTGGCGCGGTTGCACTGCTTCCCGTCATCGCCGAGGAACAGCTGAAGGTGGGCGATGTTGCGTACGGCTGGCTGCGCGCGGCCGGCGGCATCGGCGCGGCGCTGGTGGCGGTGTTCCTCGCGTTCCGCCCCGTGCGACGGCACATCGGCCGCACACTCCTGCTGGTCGTGGCGATCTTCGGCGCGGCAACGATCGTGCTCGGCAGCACCACCGTGTACTGGATCGCGTTCGCGGCGGTGATGGTTGCGTTCGGTGCCGACATGGTCAGTGTGTTCATCCGCAGTTCCCTGGTGCCGTTGGTGACGCCCGATGACAAGCGCGGCCGGGTGTCGGCAGTGGAGAACGTGTTCATCGGCGCATCGAACGAACTGGGGGCGTTCGAGTCGGGAGCGGTGTCGAGTCTCGTGGGCACACCTGCAACGGTGATCGGCGGCGGCGTGGCCACGATCGCCATCGCCGGCGTCTGGTGGTTCGCGTTCCCCTCGTTGCGCAACGTGGACAGGTTCGAGGACCTCGAGGAACGTGCGGAGTAATCTGCCTGCATGGCAGAACTCATCAACAAGGTCGAGGAAAAGGTCACGAATCTGACCAGGCGCGGGATCATCGCCGAGTTCAAGGAGTTCGTCAACCGCGGCAGCGTCGTTGATGTCGCGGTGGCGTTCGTGATGGGCGCGGCCTTCAAGACCGTGGTTGACTCGTTCGCCGGCAGCGACAAGAGCCCCGGCATCCTCGGTGGTCTGATCGGTGCGGTGTTCGGCGGCCAGCAGCCCGACTTCTCCAAGAAGATGGTCACGGTCAACGGCAGCAACATCCCGCTCGGCGCGTTCGCCACCGCCTCGATGAACTTCTTCTTCGTGGCGTTGGTGCTGTTCGCGGTGGTGAAGCTGTACAACCGGCTGCGTGACCGCGATGCCAACCCCGACGGCACCGCGGAACCGACCACGAACGAGTTGCTTGCCGAGATCCGTGACGAGCTGCGCCAGGCGCGCACTGCCCGGGGCGAGTAGGTACTTCGCCGCCCTCTGGTTGACCCCGGGCCCCAATAGCCTGAGGGGCTCATGTTCCGACTCCGTCTGCGCTCGATCCCCGGTCTGGTGGCCTTCGCATGCGTGGTGTCTGCCTGTGCGGGTGGCGGCGGCGGGTCGGGCCTGACCGAACTGAACAATGTCGGCCGCATCCCCGGCATCAACTCGGCGGGCGGTGCGGTGGTGGTCGACGGCGTGCGTGCGAATCTCTCGCCGCTCGAGGGTGCCACGCTCGGTTCGCGTGCGCCCGGCAACCGCGTGCTGATCATCGGCGACTCGATCCTTGCGGGCACCGCAAGTCGCTACGGCGGCGCGATGTGCTCGGCACTCGTTCCGCTCGGGTGGCAGGTGGCGGTCGAGGCCGAGGCCGGGCAGATGGTGGGGTTCGGCCGCACGGTGCTGCGCGACCGCATCTACGAAGGTTGGGATGCGGCGGTCGTGTTTCTCGGCACCAACTTCGGTGGCAGCAAGGAGAACTACGAGCGCGACCTCACCCGCATCGTGGAGTCACTCGCACCGCGGCCCACGCTGTTGCTGACAGCCACGCTCTTTCGCGATCCGATGCAGCAGGTGAACGACGTGATCCGGGTGGTGGCGTCGCGCAACACGCACGTGTCGGTGCTCGACTGGGGCACGGCGTCTGTGCAGCCGGGCCTGCTGAACAAGGACCGTGTACACCCAACCAATGCAGGTCGCGCCGTGCTGGTCTCCTCGATCGCGGCGGCGCTCGGCACCGCACCCGTGTCGCCGGGTCGTTGCCTGGTGTCGAAGTACACCGATGACTCGCTGGTCGAGGGAGGCGTGATGCCGTCGACCACGCAGCCCGGCGAGACAATCCCTTACGGCACCGCGCCCGCAACAACCGCTCCGGTCGTGAACACGACCACCACCACATCGACTGTCGTGAGCGGCGCGACCACGACCACGGTCCGTCAGTAATGCTGCAGGTGCAGAACCTGACCGTCGAGGTGGGCGGTCGCAACGTGGTGATGGGTGCCACATTCACGGTGATGGCGCGCGACAAGGTCGGCATCGTGGGGCGCAACGGCGCCGGCAAGACGTCGATGTTCAAGGTGCTCGGCGGTGAGGCCGAACCAGCAGGCGGCAAGGTGACACGCACCGGTCAGTACGGCTACCTGTCGCAGGACCCCCGCACCTCGCCCGAGACCGAACGCAGGTCCGCGATCTCGCACGTGCTGTCGGGGCGCAGCATCGACGAGGACCTGGAGCGCCTCGAGAAACTCCGCATCGCGATGGAGGAGAGCGCCGACGAACGCGCCGTGTCGCGGTTCATCAAGGCAGAAGAGGCCTTCAACCTGAAGGGCGGGTATTCGGCAGAGAGCGATGCACGCAGCATCGCATCGGGCCTCGGCCTGAAGCCCGACCGGCTCGACCTGGCGCTCGGCGTGCTGTCGGGCGGCGAACGCCGCCGTGTCGAACTGGCCCGCATCCTCTTTGCCGGCAGCGACATGCTGCTGCTTGACGAACCCACCAACCACCTCGATGTCGATGCAAAGACCTGGTTGCTCAACTTCCTCCGCAACTACAGGGGCGCGCTGCTCGTGATCAGCCATGACCTCGAACTGCTCGACGAGGCGATCACCCGCGTACTGCACCTCGACAGGCCGAACGAGGACGACACCGGCTCGGTTGTCGAGTACCGCGGCACGTACAGCCAGTACAAGCGGTCACGCGCCGACGACGAGGCGCGCGCGGAGAAGAAGGCGATGATGCAGGCGAAAGAAGTCGCACGGCTGCAGGAAGTGGTCGACCGGTTCGGTGCGAAGGCAACGAAGGCGGCAATGGCGCACAGCATCGAGAAGCGCATCGCACGCATCGAGTCGGAGTCGACGGGTACGCGGAAGAAGGACCGCGTGCTGACCGTGAAGTTCCCCGACCCGCCGCAGAGCGGCATCACCGTGGTGACCGCCACGGGGCTGAGCAAGGGCTACGGCGGGCCGCCGGTGTTCGAGGATGTGTCGTTCGATCTCGGCCGTGGCGAGCGTCTGCTCGTGCTCGGCCTGAACGGTGCGGGCAAGACCTCGCTGCTTCGCATCCTCGCAGGTGCGACCCAGGCGAACATCGGCAACTTCGAGTGGGGTCACCAGGTGAGTGTGGGCTACTTCGCGCAGGAGCACGACACGCTCGACCCGTACCAGTCACTGCTGTGGCACATGCGTCGTGAACTGCCGGTGGGGTCGCCGCTCACCGAGACCCAGTTGCGGGCCCTGCTCGGAATGTTCGGCCTGCAGGGGGAGAAGGTGTTCCAGGAGTCGGGCTCGCTGTCGGGCGGAGAGAAGACCAAGCTCGCGCTCGCCATGCTGATGGTGGGCCGCAACAACGTGTTGCTTCTCGATGAGCCGACCAACAACCTCGACCCGCAGAGTCGCGAGGCGGTCGCCGGGGCGCTCGAGAACTGGAAGGGGTCCATCATCATGGTGAGCCACGACGAGGAGTTCGTGCAGCGCCTGAACCCCACGAAGGTGATCCTGCTGCCCGACGGTGAAGTGGACTATTTCAGTCCCGAGTGGCTGGAACTCGTCAGCCT
>CAZENK010000029.1:0-16711 GCA_964513585.1 uncultured Bifidobacterium sp.
CACACGGGAACGATCGTGCGCCGCAGGTCGCCTGGCCGTCACTTCACTGCCCATGGGCCCCGCGCAGCTGACGCAGTCTGCACGGCACACCGGTGCGGGTCGTCAACGACCGATCATCGCCCGTTCGGCTCGCTCGACAAGGTCGGCCATCTCGAGCATGCCGGCGATCCTTGCCAGCTCCTTCGTGGGCCCGCGCCATTCCCAGTCGTCTACCGAACCGATGCGCACGTCGTCGTCGACATCGGTGACAACGGTTGCGATCTTCTTGAAGAGCATTGCGTCGTCGCGTTGCTCGCACAGCGTTGCAGCGAGCTTTGCCGCTCCCCGGACAGCGACACCGTCGGACTGCCAGGTTGATTCGTCGTCAGGGATGTTCTCGATGTGCCCGTAACGCGCGAGCACACCGGCAGCACTCTT
The DNA here is from genome assembly GCA_964513585.1 of uncultured Bifidobacterium sp. Taxonomy (GTDB): domain Bacteria; phylum Actinomycetota; class Acidimicrobiia; order Acidimicrobiales; family Ilumatobacteraceae; genus UBA2093. The sequence continues at coordinate 418 of CAZENK010000029.1, forward strand.
TGCACCCCAGCCGGGAAGGCCCGGAAAGCCGTCTGCCGAGTCACCCACCAGCCCCAGCCAGTCGGCGATGCTCGCGGGTGGCACACCGAACTTCTCGACGATCGCTGACTCGTTGATGATCACATCGTTGCGTCGGTCGTACTGCACGACCCGGTTGCCCTTCACCATCTGGCCGAGGTCCTTGTCGGGCGTCAGCATCTGTACCTGGTCGACTCGCGGGTCGGCGTCTGCACGTGCGGCAGCGGCAGCGAGACCGTCATCAGCCTCGTACTTGACCATCGACCACACGGGAACACCGAGTGCACGCAGGGCATCCTGCATCACCGGCAACTGCTCGAGGATCTCGGGTTCCATGCCCTCGGAGGTCTTGTAGCCGTCGTACAGGTCGTTGCGGAAGCTCTCGATGACGTGGTCGACCGACACGGCCACGTGAGTGGCGCCGGCTGCGAGCAGTTGCAGTGTCGACGTGACCACACCCCGCGAGGCAGACAACGGTGGCGGCGTGCGATGTCTCACCGCCTGGCCGTAGTGCTGGCGGTACAGCTCGTACGTACCGTCGATGAGATGAACAATCACCGTCACAGTGTGCCAGACCGGTTGTGAAGCACGTCGGCGATGGTTATGATTGCGAGCGCAACTAAATAGTTGTGCCCTCAATGAAACCCGCAACAGGAGTTCCCCCATGCCTGCCGTCACCGCCGACACCCTCACGCTCCCCCGGTTGACCGCCCCATCAGCTGATGCCCGCGAGCGCGCCGTGCGCGCACTCACCACTGCACCCCGCGGGCTCGAGGGCGAGGGATTCCCCGTGCGACGCGCCTTTGCCGGGATCTCGAAGGCAGCTCTCGACCCGTTCATCATGATGGACCAGATGGGAGAGGTCGATTACGGCCCCTACGAACCACGCGGCACCGACTGGCACCCGCACCGCGGGTTCGAGACCGTCACCTACATCATGGACGGCGCGTTCATCCACCAGGACTCCCACGGTGGTGGCGGCGTCATCACCGACGGTGACACCCAGTGGATGACCGCAGGCGCGGGAATCCTGCACATCGAGACACCACCCGAGAGCCTGGTCATCAAGGGTGGCCTCTTCCACGGACTGCAGCTCTGGGTGAACCTTCCCTCGCGCAGCAAGATGATCTCGCCCGCGTACCAGAACCTGGAAGCGAACATGGTGCCGCTTCTCACCACACCCGATGCGGGCACGTTGATCCGGTTGATTGCCGGCGATCTCGGTGATGCAAAGGGTCCGGGCTCCACACACACCCCGATCGTCATGGCCCACGCAACACTGTCGCCCGGTTCACGCATGACACTGCCGTGGAACCCACGGTTCAACGCTCTCGCCTACGGCCTGAAGGGTTCGGGCTTCGCCGGTCCTGATCGAGCGCCGTTCGGGCTCGGCCAGGCCGCTGTGTTCGGCCACGGCGATGTGCTGACCCTCGAGGCAGGCGACCGCGAACCGCTCGACGTGATCCTTCTCGGTGGCGAGCCCATCGGCGAACCTGTCGAGCAGTACGGGCCGTTCGTCATGAACACACGCGCCGAACTGCAGCAGGCGTTCGACGATTACCAGCGTGGGCGCCTCGGGGTGGTCCCCGCGAACGGCATCCAACCTTTCCGCGGTCGTTGATCGTTCGCGGTCAGCTCACCTGGGTCAGGCCGCCGTCGACAACGAACACCTCGCCGGTCACGTACTTGTTGCGCACCAGTGCGAGTGTTGCCTCTGCGCAGTCATCGGGCGTGGCAGAACGCTTGATCGGGTTTATCGCCGCAATGCCGGCATGTTGACTTGACCAGTCCTTGGTCCACGGGGTCTCGACAAGACCCGGTGCCACTGCGTTGAACCTCACGGGTCCGTGGCTCTTGGCCATCAGTCTCGTCATGTGGTTGAGCGCCGCCTTCGACATGGAGTAGGCAATCGACGAACCCATCGGCCGCACGCCGGCGACCGATGTGATCGTGACGACGTGGCCGTCGTCCGACGCGCGAAGGTGCGGCATGGCCGCCATGGTGAGGAACCACGTGCCGAACACGTTCACCTCGAAGGTCTTCATGAAGATCTCGTCGGTGAGCGCATCGAGATTCCCGTGGGGTACCAGCGTGGTCCAGCCCGCATTGTTCACGAGCAGGTCGAGCCGGCCGAACCGCTCGATGGTGCGCGCCACCAGGTTCTCGCACTGTGCCTTGTCACTGATGTCGGCCTGCACGTAGATCGACTCACCGGGCAGCGCATCCGACACCTTCTGGCCCGCCTCGACACTGCTGGCAGAGTTCACCACGACAGCCGCACCCAGTTCCGAGAGCCGTTGCGCAATGCGCTCACCGATGCCGCTCGACGAGCCGGTCACGACGGCGACCATTCCCTTGAATTCCGACATGTTCGTTCCCCCTGTCTCGCGCCGCTACGACGCGCCCTCATCGTAGGACCGCAACAAGCGCACCGAAGAAGAGAAACGGGCCGAACGGAAGGTACGAAGTGCGCACGAGCCGCCGTGCAACGAGCAACACGGTCGCGACCGAGCCGCCTGCGAGAAAGGCCGACAGCAGGAAGACCGGGATGCCGTACGGGTTGTGTGCACCGACGTACAGACCGAGGTGAGCGGCGAACACGGCATCGGCTGCGCCCATGGCGCCGCGGGACACCGCCTCGACGAGCCTCATCGCACACCATGCGACGAATGCACCCACGCACGCACCCGCAAGGGTCACGTGCGGATCGACAAAGTGTGCCGCGACCACGACCGGCAGTGCCACCACGGTGAGACGCACCAGTGATCTGCGAGGGATGGTGTGCGTGTCGATGTCGACAAGGGACAACCGTGTCCCGGAGTACGCGAGCAGGGAACTGAGCGCGACGACGGCGTCACCTGACCGCACCGCAGATGCAGACACAACGACACCCACGACCCCAGCAGCGGCACACAGGCACCATGTCGAACCCGTGAAGGCGAGATCGGCGAAGTGCGCCCCGCGCCGCCGCTGTCGTGCGGCATCGGTGCGCGCGTGAAGACACGCAAGAATCCCGACAAAGAATGCGATGAAGGTCCAGACAGCCACGCGCACGCGTGGTGTCTAACGAATCATGTTCGCGCTTGCCAATCGCCCCTCGGGCGACGGATCACTCCTGGACGAGTTCGATGAGAGTGCCGAAGCTGCCCTTGGGGTGGATGAACGCGACGGTGGTGCCGCGCGACCCGGGGCGGGGGGCCTTGTCGATCGGGGTTGCACCTGCGGCCACCATCGCTGCGAGCGCCTCTGCGCAGTTGTCAACGCGGTAGCCGATGTGGTGCAGGCCCTCGCCCCGCTTCTCGATGGACTTGGCCACCGGCGAGTCGGGATTGGTGGGCGTCAGCAACTGCACGTAGCTCTCGGCCACCTTCAGCAGCGCCTCTTCCACTCCGTCGGACTCGACGACTTCACGGTGGTCAACCGTCGCGCCGAACGCATTCTTGTAGTACTCGATGGCGGCCTCAAGGTCGCGCACCGCGATTGCGACGTGATCGATTTCTGTCAACAGCATGGGAGTCTCCTTGTTTGTTTACCGACGGAACCAGTTGAGTTTGTCGCTGACCTTTGCGCGCAGCTCCGGATCATCGACGCCGAGGCCTTCCTCGGGGGCCAGGCACAGCACGCCGAGCTTGCCCTCGTGCATGTTCTGGTGCACCTGCCAGCAGGCCTCACCGGCCTGGTCCAGGGTGAACACCTGCGACATCACGGGGTGGATCATCCCCTTCGAGATGAGCCTGTTGGCCTCGTAGGACTCCTTGTAGTTCGCAAAGTGCGAGCCGACGAGGGTCTTGAGGCGCATCCAGAAGTGGCGGTTGTCGAACTCCATCATGTAGCCGCTCGTAGCGGCACAGGTGACGATCGTGCCGCCCTTCTTCGTGACATAGACCGAGGCAGCGAACGTGCTGCGGCCGGGGTGCTCGAACACGATGTCCGGGTCCTCGCCGACGAGCGCGCGGATGTCGCTGCCGAGACGGCGCCACTCCTTCTCGTCGTGCGAGCCGTCATCCTTGAAGAACCTGTAGTTCGCCTTCTTGCGGTTGATGATGTACTCGCAACCCATCTCGCGCAGGATCGCTTCCTTCTCCTCGGACGACACCACGGCCACGGGGATACCGCCGCCGTTCAGCACGAACTGGACCGCATACGAACCGATGCCGCCCGATGCGCCCCAGATCAGCACGACGTCGCCCTGCTTCATGTTCGCGCCGTTCGGGGACACCAGCATGCGGTAGCTGGTCGAGTTGCAGAGTGCGTTGACCGCCGACTCTTCCCACGTGAGATGCGCGGGCTTCGGCATCAACTGGTTCGCCTTCACGACCGACAGGTCGGCAAGACCACCGAAGTTCGTCTCGTAACCCCAGATGCGCTGGTTCGAGCCCATCATCGAGTCGCTGTGCGACGACGGGTCCTGGTCGTCGACGTAGTTGCAGTGCACGGTGACACGGTCGCCGGGCTTCCAGTTGCGCACGGCGCTGCCGACCCGCAGCACGACACCAGATGCATCGGAGCCGAGCACGTGGTAGTCCAGGTCGTGACGGGCAGCCCACTCTCCCTCGCGCGAGTTGCGCGCAAGTGTGAGGAAGGTGCTGACCGGCTCGAAGAGAGTGGCCCACACGGTGTTGAAGTTGATGCTCGAGGCCATGACCGCGATGACCGCCTCGTCCGGGGCGATCTCGGGCAGCGGCACCTCGCCGATGTGCAGGCTCTTGCGCGGGTCCTTCTCGGGGCTCGGCATGCCGTCCCACATCGTCTGCTCGTCCTTGCGGACGAAGGCCGCGCGGTACGTGGACGGAAGCGGGATGGCGGCGAGTTCTTCACCCGACGCGCCGTTCAGGATTGCTTGGAGGATTTCATCCATTCGCACGACGATAGCGACATTTGACGCTTCATCTCCTAGCCTGTCTCCCGTTACCTCGCACCCCGGTGCACGTCCTTTCGGAGGCAGACATGGCTGGTTCATACATCGTTGCTGGGGCCCGTACCCCGATCGGGAAGATGAGCGGTGCACTTTCCTCATTCAGTGCCGCAGACCTCGGTGGATTCGCGATCAAGGCCGCACTCGAGCGTGCCGGTGTGAAGCCCGAGGAAGTGGAGCATGTGATCATGGGTCAGGTGCTCATGGCCGGCCAGGGCCAGGTGCCCTCGCGCCAGGCAGCAGTGCTCGCGGGCATCCCGATGAACGTGCCCTCCGTGAACATCAACAAGGTGTGCCTCTCCGGACTGAACTCCATCTATCTCGCCGACCAGATGATCGCGAACGGCGAGGCCGACATCGTGGTGGCAGGCGGCATGGAGTCGATGACGAACGCCCCGTACCTCGCACAGGGCGCACGCGGCGGGTTCCGCTACGGCAACACCGAGCTGCAGGACGCAATCGTTCGCGACGGACTGTGGTGCGCATTCGACGCATGCCTCATGGGCCTCGGAACCGAGCGCTACACCGCCGGCGGCATCTCACGCGACGAGCAGGACGACGCCGCCATGAAGAGCAACCAGCGTGCGGCTGCCGCAATCGCTGCGGGCAGGCTCGCGGAGGAGATCATCGAAGTCGCCGTGAAGCAGCGCAAGGGTGACCCCGTCATCGTGAAGAACGACGAGGGCGTGCGCGCCGACACCACCATGGACTCGCTCGCGTCGCTGAAGCCCGCGTTCGACAAGGAGGGCACCATCACCGCCGCGAATGCGAGCCAGATCTCCGACGGCGGCTCGGCAGTCGTGCTCATGTCGAAGAAGGCAGCCGAAGCACGCGGTGTGAAGCCTTTGGGTGAGGTCGTGTCGTACGGAATGGTCGCCGGCCCGGACAACGCATCGTTGCTGCACCAGCCGAGCCGTTCGATCATGCGTGCTCTCGACCGTGCGGGCATGAAGGTCTCCGATGTCGACCTGTTCGAGCTGAACGAGGCATTCGCTGCCGTCGGCATCGCATCAATGCGCGAACTCGGCATCAAGGACGACATCGTGAACGTGAACGGCGGTGCGATCGCACTCGGTCACCCGATCGGCATGAGCGGAAACCGCCTTGCCCTCACGATCCTGCACGAACTGCGCCGCCGTGGCGGCGGGGTCGGTGCGGCTGCACTGTGCGGCGGTGGCGGTCAGGGCGACGCGATCATCGTTCGCACCGTCTGAGCAATCGTCCGCGGATTCAAGCGGTGAAAGAGCCACTCGGTCGGGCACGTCATGTTGCCCGCTGGGTGGCTCTTGCCGTTGTGGTGGGCGTGCTGTGCGGGCTGCTGTCCGCAGCATTCATCGAATCGCTCGACTGGGCGACCAACGCGCGGTCCGGCAATGACTGGCTCGTGTTCACGCTGCCCCTTGCGGGGCTCACGGTCGGTCTGATCTACCACCACCTCGGCCGCGGCCTCGAAAGGGGCACGAACCTGGTGATCGACCAGATCCACTCGCAGTCCGAATGGATACCGCTGCGGCTCACACCGATCATCTTCGGTGCGAGTGTGATCTCGCACGTTGCCGGCGGGTCGACTGGGCGCGAGGGGGCAGCACTGCAGTTCGCTGCGGGCGTGACCGACCCGATCAGCAGGAGACTCGGGTTGTCCGGCAGCGACAGGTCGTTGATGCTCGTCACCGCGATCGCCGGGGGCTTCGGGGCGGTGTTCGGCGTTCCCGTGGCAGGTGCCGTGTTCGCGCTCGAGGTCCAGAGAATCGGCCGCATCAGGTACGAGGCGCTGGTGCCCGCCGTTGTCGCCAGTTTCGTGGGTGATGCGGTGGTGCGCGGCCTCGGCATCGAGCACACGCACTACCCCGCGTTTCCCTCGGTGACATGGAATGCAGCCTTCGTTCTGCGGCTCGTCGCCTTCGCAGTGTGCGCAGGTCTCGTGGCGATGCTGTTCGTGACGGCAACGCACAAGGTGAAGTCGACCGTGGCCCGGCTCGTGCGGTGGTACCCCGCACGCCCGATGCTCGGCGGTGTGATCATCGCGGCGTTGGTTCTCGCCTTCGGCTGGCGCGACTACCAGGGCCTCTCGATACCGCTGGCCATCGAGGCGATGAACGGTTCGGCCTCGGGTCAGTGGGGCGTGAAACTCGTGCTGACATCGCTCACCATCGGCACCGGTTTCGTCGGTGGCGAGTTCATTCCCCTCTTCGTGATCGGTGCACTCGCGGGGGCGAGCTTCGGTCACATCACCGGCAGCAACGTGGCCCTGTTCGCGATGATCGGCGCGGTTGCCATCCTCGCAGCCGCCACGAATGCACCTCTCGCATGCACGCTCGTGGGGGTGGAGTTGTTCGGTGGCACGGGGTTGTCGGTGCTGGCGGTTGCATGCGTGGTGGCGTATGCGGCAAGCGGTCACACCGGCATCTATCACTCACAGAAGGTGCGCGCGCACAAGTCGGGCAGCCAACCCGACGGGTGATTCAACCCTTCAACCTAGGGGTCGAGCCTGCGACGGTTGTCGAAGGCCCGGCCGAGCGTGACCTCGTCGGCGAACTCGATGTCACCACCGACGGGCAGCCCGCTCGCAAGGCGCGATACCTCAACGCCGAGCGGTGACAGCATGCGCGCCAGGTACATGGCGGTCACATCGCCCTCCGTGTTGTTGCTCGTGCAGACCACGACCTCCAAGATGCCCTCCGGCTTGATGCGCGCGACGAGCTCTCTCACCTTCAGGTTCTCGGGGCTGACCCCCTGCAACGGGTCGATCAGGCCGAGCAGCACGTGGTAGCGACCACGGAAACCACCCGTGCGCTCGAGTGCCGCGATGTCGCGGGAGTCCTCGACGACGCACAGGATGCTCGACTCGCGCTTTGCATCGGAACAGATGCTGCACAGGTGCGAATCCGCGAGGTTGAAGCAACGCTCGCAGAACCGCACCTTCTGCTTTGCCTCGATGATCGAGCGCGCAAGACGCGCGACGTCATCGTCGTTCGACTTGATGAGATGCAGGGCAAGGCGTTGTGCGCTGCGGGGGCCGATACCCGGCAACCGACCCAACTCGTCGATGAGTATCTGGACCGGGGGTGTGTACGGGCTCGCCACGGTTATCGCTCGGTCGAACCGGTGTCGTCATCGACCAACGACCCCTGGGGGAACTGCGACTGCAACGCCTCGAGAATCGGGTCTATGGCTTCGTTCACCGGGATGGTCTCGCTGATGTCGACCGGTGCCATGGGGTCCTGCGCCACGATCTTGTCGATGGTCTGCACCCCGGGCTCGTCGGTCTCCTTCGGGCGCTCGGTGCCGGAAGTGGGATCAGCCTGCACGAACTGAACGGTGCATGCGATGCCGCACACATTCTTTATCGCGGCGACCAACTCGGACTCACGCTCGCGTGCGCGCTGCAACGGGGTGTTGGCGGGCATCCGCACGGTGATCTTCTTGCCGTCGAACGACTCGACGACCGCAGGCTTGAACAACGCCTTCGACAGGCCCTTCATCGCATCAGTGATCTGCGGCCACGCCTGTGACGGGTCCTTCCCCTGATCGTTCGCCTGCACCGACGGAGTGTCGGCGACGGGCACAGCAACAGGCGTCGACGGGTCTTTTGCCTCGGGCGTGCGGGTTTCGTCTGCCGCAGGAACCTGCGCCCGTGGTTCCGGTGCCGACGGGTCGGGCGATGGTTTCGATGCGGACGGTGGCGGTGCAGCCGGGGCAGAAGACGATGCGCGTCCCCCGATCTTTGCGCGGCCCGTCGCCGGGTCAACTGGTGGCGGCGGCAACGCTGCGGCGACGCCCTGCTCCTTCAACTGCTTCACGGCATCCTCGAGCTGCGACATCCGTGCGAGCAGGTTCTCGTTGCTGTCGTCGAACACGGGTGATGCCAACTGCACGAGCGCGACCTCGAGCAGAAGTCGCGAATCGGGGGCATGACGCATCTCGACCATGGTCGTGCCGAGCACCTCCATCACACGCACGATGCGCTGCACACCGAGGTCACGCGCATAGCCGCTGATCTCCGCGACGCGGGCCGCGGGCAGCTGCACGAGTTCCGGCGACATGACGGACAGGAAGCAATCACGCATGAGCCGGACGATGTCCTCGGCGTGCGTGTGCGCGTCGCGACCCTGCTGCATCGCCCGGGCCACCGCCACCAGAGCGGCGCCGTGGTCACGGGCGACTATCGCCTTCACGATCTCTTCCACGTACGACGCATCGTCGGCGTCGCCGCCACCGGCAGCCACGAGCTCGAGTGCGGACAACGTGTCGCGGGCACTGCCGCCACCCTGGCGCAGCACCATCGAGATCTCCTCGTCATCGACTTCGAGTGCGGCCTGCTCGACCACGAACCGCACGTACTTCTCGAGTTCGTCGATGGGCAGAAGGTGGAACTGAAGATGCTGCACACGGCTGCGGATGGTCTCTGACACCTTCTGCGGGTCCGTGGTCGCGAGCACGAACACCACCTGCGCGGGCGGTTCCTCGAGTGTCTTCAGCAACGCCGCCTCGGCGGCCCGGGTGAGCATGTGGACCTCGTCGAGAATGAACACCCTGTGCCTGCCGGGGCTCGAGAGAGCGGCCGCCTCGATGATGTCCCTGATCTCCTGCACGCCGTTGTTGCTCGCGGCGTCGAGCTCGAGCACGTCATAACTCGTGCCGACCTCGACAGCACGGCACGAGTCGCACTCGCAGCACGGCTCGCCGTCGACCGGGTTCTCGCAGTTCAGAACCTTGGCGAGAATCCGCGCCGTGGTGGTCTTGCCGGTTCCGCGCGGGCCCGAGAACAGATACGCCTGGCCCTCACGGCCATGGATCACCGCATTGCGCAGTGCACGCACCACGTGGTCCTGGCCGTACAACTCGGAAAACTTCCGGGGGCGAAAACGGCGATAGAGGGACTGCGTGGCCATTGATGTGACCCTACCAATGCGGTGCAGCGGGGCTCAGCGTGTGCCATCGTTGAGCACCCGTAGAGGTGGCTGACTGGCTACCGTTTTTCTGAACCCCATGCGTCGTCTCTTCACCTTCTTCGTCCTCTGCCTCGGATGCCTCTCGTTCATGACGGGCCATGCCAGTGCCGCCGGCGACAACACGGTGGAGTCCTCGACCCCCGGCGCGGGCGAGATCATCACGCTGGCCCCCACTCAGATCCAACTGCGCTTCACCCAGCCCGTGGGCGGCGCCGAGGCGGTCGCGCAGATGGGGCTCGTGCTCACATGCGACAACAAGATCACCAACCTGGCGTCCCCGCAGCTCGGCTCTGACGGCGTGACCGTGTCGGCCGCACTCACCCAGGTGCTGGGCAACGGAACCTGCAAGGTCGACTGGACACTCCCCGACGGGAGCGCAGGTTCCTTCACGTTCACGTCGAATGTGGTGCCGACCACGACCATTCCCGACAGCGTGCCGGGCAGCACCACCCCCACGATTCCCGGGGTGCCGACCGAGACCGCGGCCGAGGAGCCGCGCCTCGGCGGGCCGATCGGGCTCGTGCGTTGGCTGTCGTTCCTCTTCGTCGGTGCGTTGTTCGGCGGCATCGTGTTCATCCGCCTTGCATGGCCGGAGGGCGTGGAGTACCCGATCGGTGAGCGTTACTTCCGCCTGGTCTCGGTGCTCTCCCTGGTGTCGCTGTACCTGTTGATGTCATTGATCGCAGCGCGCGAAGCCGGTACCGGAATGGGCTCTGCGCTGTCTCCCACGAGCTGGGGCCCGTTGCTCGAGACGAACGAGGGTCGCGGGCTCGTGCTGCGGTTCGTGGTGGTCGTGGCGCTGGCATGGTTCGCGTGGATTACCGAGCGCGTGCTGTTCGAGACCTACGGCACCGTCACCACGGTGCTGCTCGGCATCGTCGCGCTCACCCACGGATTCGACCGCTTCACGGGCCGGGCGCTGGTGCTCGGTGTGGCGATGAACGTCGCCCACATGGCCTTCATCTATGTGTGGGTCGGAAGCATCGCGATCATGTGGCGCGTCGTGCTGCACGGACCGGGTGGGTCCGACCTGGTCGAGGCCCTGCGCGGGTGGACACGAATCGCAACACCGCTGACCATCGGCGTGGTCGCGACCGGCGCTGTGCAGGTGTGGCGCATCGACGGCTTCAGCCTCGTGAACAGCGGCCACGGTCGTGTGGTGCTGCTGAAGGTGCTGCTCGTGGCGGGGATGATCTTCGTCGGCTCTGCAGTTCGCCAGTTCATCTCACGTTCGTTGCACCGCGCACAGTCGCTGAACCAACGAGCGGTGCTGCGGCTGAAGCGCCCCGTCGGTGTCGAGCTGTCGCTCAGCATCGCGGTGCTCGCCGCATCGGCGTGGTTGATGGCGATGCGGCCGCCGTATGTGCTGCCCGCCGACAAGGGCCCGCGTGTCGACTACGCCATCGTGCAGGAACTCGAGGGTGACGACGACTTCAAGGTGCGTGTGTCGATCACGCCGGGGAACGTGGGCCCGAACCAGGTGCTCATCGAGCTGTTCGGACCCGCGCGCATCCAGAACTTCGTGGTGAAACTCACGCCCGAGAACCCGAACTTCGCCGGCTACACGATCAACGTGCCGATCACCCGCCCCGGTGGTGCGCTCATCAACGCCGATGCGAAGTTCCAGATGAGGGCGCCGGGCGTGTGGAAGCTCGAGGTGACGGGTGTCTCCACCATCGGCAACCTGGAGACATTGACGGGCCAGTTCATCGTGGCCGATGGGGTCACGGTGACCACTGTTCCCAGGCAAGGTCTGAAACCGCTGGTCACCACCACGGTCCCGGCCACCACGACCACCCCGGTCGCGACCACGACCACCGTTGCACCCGCCGGGTAGCGGAAAACCGCGCCCCGCACACCCGTAAATGGGCGCCGACGGGCCGTTCGGCAGTAGCGTTTCCCCCGTGACAGACACGACCGCCGCCAGCATGCAAGACAAGATTGACGACCTCCGGAATCGCCAAGAGCAGGCCCGCAACGCAGGCAGCCCGCGGTCGGTCGAGCGACACAAGAGCAAGGGCAAGATGCTCGCCCGTGAGCGCATCGAGTACCTGTGCGACCCGGGCTCCTTCCACGAACTCGACATGCTCGCCCGTCACCGCGCGCATGCCGCCGGTCTCGAGGAACGCCCGTACACCGACGGTGTCATCACCGGCTGGGGAACCATCGAGGGACGCAAGGTGTTCCTGTTCTCGCAGGACTTCACGGTCTTCGGTGGCGCGCTCGGCGAAGTGTTCGCCGAGAAGATCCACAAGCTGATGGACCTGGCTCTCAAGGTGGGCGCACCGGTCGTCGGTCTGAACGACGGCGCGGGCGCACGCATCCAGGAAGGCGTCGTGTCGCTCGCCTCGTACGGCGGCATCTTCCACCGCAACGTGCAGGCGTCGGGCGTGATCCCGCAGATCTCGGTGATCCTCGGGCCCTGTGCAGGCGGTGCGGTGTACTCGCCGGCCATGACCGACTTCATCTTCATGGTGCGCGAGTCGAGCCACATGTTCATCACAGGCCCGGACGTGGTGAAGACCGTGACCGGCGAGGACGTCACCCTCGAGGAACTCGGCGGTGCGATGAGCCATGCATCGAAGAGCGGTGTGGCCACGTTCGTCTCGGCAGACGAGCAGGCATGTCTCGACGACGTTCGCTTCCTGCTGTCGTTCCTGCCGCAGAACAACCTCGAGGTGCCGCCGGCCGAGGAGCCGTCCGATGACCCAGAGCGTTCGTGCGACTCGCTGCGCGACATCCTTCCCGTGTCGCCGAACCAGCCATACGACATGAAGAAGATCATCCGCGAGGTCGTCGACAACGGTGAGTACTTCGAGTACTTCCCGCACTGGGCCACCAGCATCACCTGCGGGTTCTCCCGCCTCGACGGCATGACCGTGGGTGTCGTGGGCAACCAGCCGATGGCATTTGCCGGTGTCCTCGACATCGAGTCGTCCGAGAAGGCCGCTCGTTTCGTGCGCACGTGCGATGCGTTCAACATCCCGCTCATCACGTTCGTCGATGTCCCCGGGTTCCTGCCCGGTGTCAACCAGGAGCACGAGGGCATCATCCGTCACGGCGCAAAGCTGCTGTACGCGTTCTGCGAGGCGACCGTGCCGCGCATCCAGATCATCACACGCAAGGCATACGGCGGTGCGTACGTGGTCATGAACTCGAAGTCGATCGGTGCCGACCTTGCGTACGCATGGCCCACCGCCGAACTCGCGGTCATGGGCCCGCAGGGCGCCGTTGAGATCGTGTACAAGCGCGAACTGCAGCAGGCCGCCGACCCGGTGGCCCGCCGCAACGAGCTGGTCGCCGAGTACACGGAGAAGTACGCGAACCCCTACGCAGCCGCCGAGCGCGGGTACGTGGACGACGTGATCGACCCCGCCGACACGCGCAAGAAGGTGATCTCGGGTCTTCGCATGCTGCAGACCAAGCGCGAGGAACTCCCCCGCCGCAAGCACGGAAACATGCCGCTGTAGGGGATCACGATGAGCGAAGAACTGAACTGGCCGGCACCGAACCCGCAGGACGCACCTCGCCAGGCCGCGGCGAACTCGTACGCCGGCCCCCAGGTGATGGCCTCGTTCGGGCAGCGTCTTCTCGGCCGGATTCTCGACTCGCTGAACTCGTTCGTTGCGTACCTGGGTGTTCTGATGCTGTCGGCCGTCATCCTGGCGGTGTCCGGGGCGGATGAGGAATCCGCTCTTGCGACCACCGTGTCACTGCTCGGCATCGCAACCATCGTCGGTCTGCAGATCATGTGGGAGGGCCGCGGCGGCAGCCCGTTCCGCAGGGGCATCAGCGTGTTGATCGTTGACCAGGTCACCTACCAGCCGATCGGTCCGTGGCGCGCGTTCGTGCGCATCCTCGTGGCCAACATCAGTCTCCTGTGCTTCGGTCTCGGCTTCCTCTGGATGCTGTGGGACCCGAAGAGCCAGACATGGCACGACAAGGCCGCGGGCACCGTGGTGGTGAAGCGATGAACGTCGATGTCGCATCGATCTCACCGGCACCCACCGAGGAGGAGGCAGCAGCGATCGCAGCCGCCGTCACCATGATGTGGCCGCAGCCCGTCGCGGCAACCCGTGATGATTCGCCCACGTCGAACGTGTCGTGGCGATTCAGCGGGCGTTGGTGGGCCTCGAACCACATCGCCCGTCGCAGCCGCCCCGGCGCGTGACCGACATGCCGCAGCAGGCACTCGCCGGTCTCCGTGTCATCGACATGTCGACCGTGCTTGCCGGCCCCAACTGTGCCCGTTACCTCGCTGACTTCGGTGCCGATGTCATCAAGATCGAACGACCTGATGTGCCCGACAGTCTGCGCAACATGGGATGGCGCGACCCCGCCGACGGCGAAGGTCTGTGGTGGCGAGTCGTCAACCGCAACAAGCGCACGGTTGCGCTCGACCTGAAGAGCACCGACGACTGTGCGGTCTTCCTGCGTCTTGTCGACGAGGCAGATGTGCTGGTCGAGAACCTGCGCCCCGGTGTGCTCGAGCGTCTCGGCCTCGGGCCCGACCTGCTGCTCGAACGCAACCCGCGTCTTGTGATCACGCGCGTCAGCGGCTTCGGCCAGACAGGCCCGTATGCGGGCCGCCCGGGGTTCGCCACGATCGCAGAGGCAATGTCGGGCCTTGCATCGATCACCGGCATACCCGGCGGAGACCCGATGCTGCCGCCCATCGCGTTGACCGACGAGGTCACCGGCCTGGTTGCCGCCTTCGCCACGATGGTCGCGTTGTGGTCAGAGCAAGGGCAGGTCGTCGACGTGTCGCTGCTCGAGAGCATCTTCCAGATCATGGGGCCGCTGATCACGGTGTGGTTGACGCGAGGAGAGATGCAGGAGCGCATGGGATCGTTGATCCCCTACACCGTGCCGCGCGGTGTCTACCGGTGCAGCGACGGCAAGTTCGTTGCCATGTCGACGTCGAGCGACTCGATTGCCGGCCGCGTGATGGAACTGCTCGGTCTCGACTCTGACGAGCGCTTCGCCACGTTCGCAGGTCGCATCGAGAACCGTGAGATCATCGACGATGCAATCGAGCAGTGGTTCGCGCGACACACACAGGCCGAGGCGCTGGCGATCTTCGAACAGATCCAGGCAGCGGCAGGACCCGTGCTCGACATGAGCGAAATCGCAGGAGACCCTCACTACGCGGCACGCGAGGCGATCATCTCGGTCGAGGGCACACCGATGCAGTCGCTCATCGCAAAGCTGTCGAAGACCCCCGGTGCCGTGCGGTGGCGCGGCAGGGCCCACGATGCTGACGGCGACGACATCCGCACCAACGGCTGGTCAAACTAGGTCCGACACGGGCGCGTCGCGCCCCGTTTAGTAATGTTCACCTGTTCGACAGGGGGACACACATGACCGACACAGCCGCCCCGCGGTTCACCCGCGCCCACAAGGTCCTCGGCCTCACCGCAATCGCCACCTTCCTGGTCTCGCTCGACACGAGCATTGTCGTGATTGCCGAGCGCACGATCGCAGAGGACCTCGGCAACCCCACGCTGATGCCCTGGGTGTTCTCCGGTTACAGCATCGCCTATGCCGCCGGTCTGCTGACCGCCGGTCGCTTCGCCGACGTGAACGGCCGCAAGCGATCGTTCATGCGCGGACTCGCCCTGTTCAGCATCGGCTCGGTGCTGTGCGGATTCGCACCGAACACCCTGACCCTGGTGCTGGCGCGTCTGGTGCAGGCCATCGGCGGTGCACAGTTGACACCGGCATCGCTCGCACTGGTGCTGCCCGAGTTCCCCGCCGAGAAGCGCACGGTCGCGATCGGCGTGTGGGGAGCAGTCGGCGGCCTGGCCGCAGCGATCGGGCCCTCTGCCGGCGGGGTTCTCGTTGACTGGCTCAACTGGCGTGCGCTGTTCTTTATCAACGTTCCCTTCTGTCTCTTCACACTTCTTGTCGGGCGCAAGCTGCTGCACGAGAGCAAGGACCCGAACGCAACCAAGAACGTCGACCTCGTCGGCACTGCGCTCGGGTTCCCCGGTGTGGCACTCGTGACCCTCGCGATCACCCAGAGCAGCGTGTGGGGCTACATCGACAACCGCACGATCATCGCGTTCGCGGCAGGCGTGCTGTTGCTGGCACTGTTCGTGCAGCGCTGCCGCACCGTGTCGAACCCGCTCCTCGATCTCTCGCTCTTCAAGCTGCCGTTCGTGGTCGCCGCCAACCTCTCGGGACTGTTCTTCTCCATCGGGTTCCTCGGCATGTGGCTGCTGAACACACAGTGGATCCAGGCGATCTGGGGCTACAGCCCGGCAAAGTCGGGACTCGCCACGGCGCCCGGACCGATCATGGCCGCGCTGTTCGCAGCCCCGATGGGGCGCGTGGCAGTGCGGTGGGGCCATGCACGGGTGTTGATGGTGGGTTCGGTGCTGCTCAGCTTCGGCACCTTCATGCTCAC
>CAZENK010000029.1:16811-18160 GCA_964513585.1 uncultured Bifidobacterium sp.
CCGATGCCGCAGTACCCGTTCGGGTTCTTGCCGAGATACTGCTGGTGGTACGGCTCGGCGTAGAAGTAGTCGGTCAACGGTGCGATCTCGGTGGTGATGGTTCCGTACCCTGCCGCAGTCAGGCGCTCTTGGTAGGCATCACGTGTTGCCTCTGCAGCCGCACGCTGTGCATCGGTCGCGAAGTACACGGCGCTGCGGTACTGGGTGCCGATGTCGTTGCCCTGTCGCATGCCCTGCGTGGGGTCGTGGTTCTCCCAGAACACGCGCAGCATGTCGTTGACCGACACATTCGACGCATCGAACACCACCAGCACGACCTCGGTGTGGCCCGTGAGACCGGAGCACACCTCTTCATACGACGGGTTCGGTGTGTAGCCGCCTGCATACCCGACTGACGTGGAGTGCACACCCGGGGTCTGCCAGAACTTGCGCTCGGCCCCCCAGAAACAACCCATGCCCACGACAAGGGTCTCCATGTTCGCGGCCCACGGACCAACAAGCGGCGTGCCGAGCTCGAAGTGCTGCTCCGGCACGGGCATGGTCTGGTCGGTGCGACCGGGCAGTGCACGGTCGGGTGTGATCATCTCGGGGGTTCTGCGTCCGAACATGGGCTCATGTTACGGAGCCCGACGCCGACTCCCCGTGTGGCTAGTGGCGGGTGATCGTCACCTTCTTGGTCTGGGCCTGCTTGCCGCTCATGGGGATGCGAACCTCGAGCACACCGTCCACGTAACGGGCCTTCACGTCCTGGTCCGTGGCACCGGCCGGCAGGGCAATCGTGCGCACGAAGGAGCCGTACTGGAACTCGCTGCGGTAGTGACGCTTGTTCTCGTGCTTCGATTCCTTCTTGCGCTGCACCATTATGCGCAGCATCCCCTCTGTGATGCTGATCTCGATGTCGTCCTCGGGGTTCACGCCGGGGGCCTCTGCGCGCACGATGAGCTCGTCGCCGTCCTCGAACTCCTCCACCTTGATGGCTGCCTCACCGACCGAATCGATCCATGATTCCGGGAAATCGAGAATGCTACGGCCGGCCATCCACGCCGGCCAGTCGAAATCGGTTGCCGCTTTGCGTATGAGTGACATGTTGTTCTCCTTGTGATTGTGGGGACAAGGAGCACGGTACGAAGACAGTCACTGCTATTCAATGGGCCGACGGGTCATCGGGACAACAATCGCGACGAAAGAAATGAATTCTGGATCTCCAGCAGTTCTTCACAACCGGGCATCACGCGCAACCCGGCTTTTACCGCCACCAGACACGCATCGGTGTTGTTGTTCGTCTCTGCCCAGTGTGCGAGTGAGAGAGCAGCATCGATTGCGACCATCACCATCCGGGTGGTGGTGCC
>CAZENK010000029.1:18260-23036 GCA_964513585.1 uncultured Bifidobacterium sp.
ATGTCCCAGATCGCAGTTCTCACAGCCGAACGGCGGGACCTGTCACGGTTCATCCCAAGCCATGACACCACCTCGAGTGACCTGTTCTTGGCGAACACGGCACGCTCACCGCGTGGGTTCTCGACGCTCGGATGACCGTAGAGACGCACGATTGCATCCCAGGGCTGGTCGACATCTGGCAGCGGATACTCAGCAGCGACAATTGGCATCATCCCGACACAATCTCCACCGAACGAGTGACCTCTACGCGACGGTTCACTAGTCCCAGCCCTGCCACCCAGGGTGCCCCTGTGTCGCGGCGCAGTGTCACCTGAATCCGCGACTCGGACACAACGTACGTGGCGGAAACCCGCAGACCGTTCAGATGCGAGTCCATCGCACGTACAGCCTCATCGCGGTCAATGCGCACTTCGTTGGCCCTGACCCCGGACAGATGCTGCGCCCCGACGCGCCCTGTCGATGCAGCCAGAATCGAGAGCTCCGCGTAGGTGTCGATCTTTCTCCCCGCCTCGAAAGTGAATGCAGCCACTGCGATGAGACCCGACACCACGCACACGAACAGTGCGGACACGGATGCAGATTCCACCCCCCGGGATGCCATCACGAGCGCCGGTACCTGTCGAAAACAGAATCAGCCACGACCGTCACTGTCCGACCCTGGACCCTGAGCAGCCCGAGATTGGCTGTCGGAAGCCGACAGGCGAGCCTGACAACGAGATGCCCCGATCCGGCCCGCTGTGTCACCTGCGCACTCACGTTCCGGTGGGCACAGGAGATTCCACGCAGGCGCAGTTCCCGGGTCGCTGTTGTCTCGGCTGCCCGGACCGATCTCTCGACCGGCACCTGCGATGCACGCCGTGCGGCAAGACCGGCCACAGATCTCAACTCCATCGACGTGTGCATCGTCGTTCCTGCGTGCAGCACCAGCAGTGTCAGCACCATCAAGGACGGAACAATCAGCAACGATTCGACCACCATCGACCCCCGCTCGCTCCTCATGTGCGGTCCTGCTCGCGGATGAATGCCTCGTACGAATGTCTCACCTCGGCGGTCGTGGATGTCGGCAGCAAGGGTGTGGCGGCGGGAACCCCGAGAACCACCCTCACACGCACTCCACTCGGTTCGTAGCTGATGGTGGGGTCGTGCGCGAGCCGGGAACCGAGATCCGCAGCGATCCTCTTCATCTCGCGTACTGCTGAGTCCCGCGTATCGGCAGAGACACCGTGAGAACTCGCAATCTCTGCCCCGCGCGACGCGATGAACTCGGCCACGTGCGACTGGTGGAAGTAGGCACCAACCTGGAAGCACATGAAGACCACAAGAAGGACCACCGGCACGAGAATGACAGCCTGAATGGTTGTTTCTGCGCGATCGCGCATGTCGTGCCCCATTTCGGTCATCCGAGATTCAGCGAGTTGGCCTTCTCGCGCACCCGTGCACTGATGACTGCCCCCACGCTGATGGCAAGCGCGACCAGTGCAGCAGCCATCACCACAGTCGTGGCACTCACCTCGCCGCGTTCCTTGTCTGCTTCGCGCGACGCGGTGAACCTCACCCAGTAGTAGGTCGCAATCTGCTTCATCTCTTTTCCTTTCCTCACAGGGAATTCATTGTCTGGTTGAAGGCCGGATAACCGACGAGTACGAGGAAGCCGAGAAAGAGAACTACGAGCGGAAGGCCCATCTTCTCTGTCTGCTGTTCCGATTCATGTTCGATGCGTGCCAGATTGCGCTTGCGCAGCGCAGCCGATCTCGCCTCGAGTGATCCCCTGATACGCGCACCGCTCTCACCGGCAAGCTGAATCGTGTGTGCAACCTCAATCAGGGAGTTGACACCGATCTGTGCACCCAGCTCGCCGAGTGAATCCCAGTACGACACTCGTGCGCTCTGGGCACGCATGACTGCAATACGGATCTGTGAGAAACCCGGGCCATCACCGGCGGATGCCGAAGCGACCACAGCGGTCTCGATGCCGGACCCCCCAGCAAGCATCACATTGACCAGGTCAAGAAAGACCGCCGACGCAAGCTCCACCTGTTTCCGCGCACGCTCGGCCTCACGGCGGATGAAAGCTGAGGTGCGGTCGGCGATACGGACACCAACCAGACAGCCAACAATGACAACGGGCAACACCGGCAGGTTGCCCGCAAACAGGTGTCTCACAAGGAGGAGCCCTGCACTTGAGACGGCTGCCACCACAATGTCGTGGTTCATACGCCGTTGAACCAATTGGGTATCAAGGTCGAGAATCGCAAGATCAGTCGGCTGCACTCGGCGGTACTTCAACGCGGGCTCTCTCCGTGTCGAAGAAACCGTGCAGGGGGCTCGAGTGTGGTCATTGCCCTCAACCAGCCAAGACCGCACACAAAGCACAGCCCGACGAACATCAGGGCCGTCACCCCGCTCGAGGACGCAAACGGTGACATGTAGCCGGGGTTCAGCGCGGCGAGGCCCACCGTGAACGCGACCACGGACCAGGTGATGATGTGTACTGCCGTGCGGGAGCGGGCCCGAGACACCCACACTCGCGTGTACAGGTCCGACTCGGATCTGGCACATTCGCTGAGGTGAGTGAGGAGCGCCGGAAGGTTGCGCGTGTGGTGGCTCAGGGACAACACCAGCGCAGTGACCACGAAATCCGAGGCGGGATTCGACAGGTCCCCGGCGAAACGGCGCAGTGCTTCCTCCAGGCCCCGGTATCTGACCGATGCGACCAGCATGTTCACGTGTTCGGCGAGGACAGCGGGTGCGTGGTGTGCCGTCGACAGCACTGCCTGCTCGATCCCGGTCGCGGTCGAAAGAGCATCGCGCAGGTTCTCCGTCCACACTGCGATTGCATCAACCAGGTCACGTTGGTCCTCGATGGGCACCCGACGGAGGACACGCGGCAGCTCCATCACCGGGACCACGAGAACTCCTGATCCCGGCGGTAGCCATTCTGCTCGAGCATCTTCTGGGTGTTCGTCCGCAGTGCCACGAAGTTGTTGCCGCCGCCATCAAGAGAGAACACCTCGTTCGTGGCGACCCCGTACTCGACAGAGTCGACCACCTCATGGATTGATGCGACACTGCGGATCCCGTGTGAGGACTGCACATGCACGACGAGATTGATCGATGAGGACATGAGCAGGTTCACCGATTCCGCCGGCAGTCCGGTCTGGGCCATGGAGACGTAGGCAAGGAGTTTCGTGAAGACGTTGCGGGGGCTGTCGGCATGCATCGTGCACATCGAGCCGTTGTTGCCCTGACTCATCGCCAACAGCATCGGGAAGGCCTCTGCGCCACGCACCTCACCGATGACGACCCGGTCGGGATCCATGCGCAGGGCCATGCGGGCCAGGTCACTCATGTCGATTGCCCCGACGCCTTCCATGTTCGATGGGCGGGACTGGAGTGCGTCATGATCGGGGTGGGCATCCGCGAACCGGTCGATGCCGATCTCGAATGCATCCTCAATGGTCACGATTCGCTCGGTCGGTGGCACCTCGTTTATCAATGCGCGCAGGAGTGTGGTCTTTCCCGAGCCGGTACCACCTGCAATGACGATGTTCATCCTCGCCCGCACCGCCGCTGAAAGGAACCGAGAGGTCTCGTCATCGAGCATTCCCAGCTCGACCAACTCGGGCAGGTGCGAGAACTCGAACCGGTGCCGCCGGATCACGAGAGACGGCCGTGCCGAGACCTCCATGGTGGCAAACACCCGGGACCCGTCGTTCAACTGAAGATTCAGTTCCGGGTGCGACGGATCGAACCGTTGCTCCCGGTGACCCATCCGTGTGGCGATGCGCCGGATCAACTCGACAAGTTCTGCATCGCTGCCCACAATCGGGGCCGCCTGCACCCGCTCGCCCGACCTCATCTTGAGCCAGATCGGGTTGTTGCCCCGCACGTGGATGTCCGAGATGTCGTCATCTGCGAGCAGCGGTTCGAGTCTGCCGAGACCCAGAACCTGTGCGACGGCCGCGTCGACCGATTCGTCATCGGCGACCAGGCCGTCAGTGGAGCCTGCCCAATCGTGTGCTCCCCTCGATTGATTGAGGTATTCGTGCGCGACGACACGCGCCAGTTCCTTCTCTTCAGCCTCGGTGGCCACCGGAGCGTCAGACTGGTGCCGGCGCACACGGTCATCGGCAAGGGCGGATGCAATGACCCGAACGAGTTCGTTGACCACCGTCATGATTCGATGCCCCTGACCTCGACACGCGCGACATGCAGGGAGCCCGCGTTCGCCACCGACGGCAACAGGTCGACCGGTGCCCGCACCGTGAGAACAACGTCATCGGGGCTGCCGGAAGCCGAGTCGACAGACACAACCAACACGGACTCGGGCAGTAGCCGGGTCTCGCCCGTGCCGTCAGCACCTGGCGTGACCGCAATCCGCACCGAGTCACCCCGGCTCAACGACGGTGGGAAATGACCATGGCGCACCGACAGTGCGACTAGGGCCTCGCCGCTCAGCAACTCGGCCGTTTCATCGGCCACCGGGAGGGTGACGGCAGCGTCACGGGGCCCGTCGGCCTCGCCGCGCCGGAGGTCACCGAGGATCACAACTGCACCGGCCACGAGCACTGCTGCCACTGCGCCCGGTACTCCCCACTTCCGCAACAACGACATTGACGGTGAGGAAGTGATCTTGTTCGCCTGCGGGGACCGCAACGCGGAGAGTCGGTCGTGAGCGTCGGGCGGCGCCGGTTGGCGATGCATGTCCATGTGAGTGACCCCCTGGTGACAACGGCTGCGAATGTGTGGGCGGGCAACGTACGGAGGGAACCCCGG
>CAZENK010000030.1:0-22841 GCA_964513585.1 uncultured Bifidobacterium sp.
TCATAATGGTCATACCTACCCAAATAAGAGAGGACCCCATGACCACCACCGACTTCCCCCTTGACTCCCTCGACCTCCCGCGGCGGCCCGTCGACCCCATGTTCTGGTGGCGCGAGATCTGCTTCGTGACCCCCACCCTCGCGATGAGCGGCGGCATCTCCCCCGACCCCGACACTGCTCTCGAGCAGCTCGCGCGCTGGGAGGCTGCGGGCATCACCGACTACATGCCGGTGCACATCGAGTTCCGCGAGCAGCGGTTCATCGAGCAGAACTCGAGCATCAGGGTCCACCACATCGGCGTGGACGACGACCTGGGTCGGCGCGACCCTCGCTGGTTCGACGCGATCGCGGCAAAGGCCGCAGAGATCGAGAGCGACCCCGACGCGGTCCTCATGGTCACGTGCTGGGTGGGCTGCAACCGCGGTCCGTCGGCGACGTATGCAATCCTGCGCACGCGCGGATGGGACTCACTCCCGGCGCTGCGTGCGATCCGCAGTGCACGACCCATTGCGGCAACGGTCTACGCACCGGATGCGGCGGCATGGTGGGTGGCACGCAACGGCGGTTCGGCATCGCAGATGCGCGACGCTGTCGACGAGGTGCACCAGTGGTTCGGTCGCAACCCCCTCGATGCGCACTGGGTCATCAGGTCGATCAACGGCTGGTGACCCGGGCCGCCCCGCGCGCTACCGCGACTCGACGAAGGCCTCGACCGTTGACAGGTCGTTGGCGAGGGTCGTGGAGCGCTCGGGCAGGTCGAAAAGGTTCGCCAGGTGCTCCGGCAGAGCGGGCCGCACGCCGGTCGCACGTTCGACCGCATCGGGGAACTTCGCCGGGTGCGCCGTGGCAAGGGTGACCATCGGGATCCCCTCCTCGGCGTGCTCGCGTGCGGCCTTCACACCCACGGCAGTGTGCGGGTCGATCAGCATGCCGGTGGCCTCGTGCACCGACCGGATTGCGGTCAGGGTGTCGTGGTCGTTGGCACGCGCAGCACGGAAAGTCGGTGCGATCCACCGCTCGTACTGATCGGGTTCGACCGACAGGGTGCCCCTGTCGCGGAACACCCGCAGCTGTTCGGCGGTGAGGCCGCCGTCGCGACCGTTCATCTCGAACAGCAGCCGCTCGAAGTTCGACGACACCTGGATGTCCATGCTGGGGCTGAGCGTGGGGTGCACCCCGGTCACGTTCATGGCGAGCGACTCGAAGAACCGCGTGAGGATGTCGTTCTCGTTCGATGCAACGACCAGGTGCCGCACGGGCGCACCCATCTGCTTGGCGATCCAGCCGCTCAGCACGTTGCCGAAGTTGCCCGTGGGCACGGTGACGTCGAACTGGCCCTCGACCCGGCGGGCGATCTCGAAGTAGTAGACAACCTGGGCCATGACACGCGCCCAGTTGATGCTGTTCACGGCAGAGAGGTTGTTGCGCTCGCGGAACGCAGCGTCGTTGAACATGGCCTTCACCAGGTCCTGGCAGTCGTCGAAGGTTCCCTCGATGGCCACGGTGCGCACGTTCGGGGAGTCGACCGTCGTCATCTGGCGGCGCTGCACGTCGCTCACGCGGCCCTTCGGGTACAGGATCACGATGTCGACGTTCGCGCAGTTCCTCACGCCGTCGATGGCGGCGCTGCCGGTGTCACCGCTGGTGGCACCGACGATCGTGACCTTCTCGTTGCGTTGGGTGAGTATGTGGTCGAACAACCGACCGAGCAGCTGCAGGGCAACGTCCTTGAACGCGAGCGTCGGGCCGTGGAAGAGCTCCATCAGCATGTGCCCCGGCTCGAGGTCGACCAACGGCACCACGTCGGGATGACGGAAGGTGGAGTACGCCTCGCGGCACAACCGCGACATGGTCTCACCCGAGACCGATGGATCGAGGTACGACGCGAAGACCGAGGCGGCGAGATCGGCGTACGAACCGGAGTTGTCCGGGCTCGCCACGGGCCATGACTCGGGAACATAGAGACCGCCGTCGTTCGCGAGACCGGCCAGCACCACCTCGGAGAAGCCGAGCACCGGCGCGGCGCCGCGGGTGGACACGTATCTCATCGGTTACTCGCCGATGACGCGCAGAAGGCCGGACGAGCGCTTCACCACGGCCAGCTTCTTGAACTCCGAGAGACAGGCCTGCACGTCGGCCTCGCGCGCGAGGTGCGTGATGAAGACGAGGCGCGCATCGGCGCCGATGCCCTCCTGCTCGGCCGCGCGGATGCTGACGCCGTGGCCTGCGAACACGCCGGTGATCGAGTGCAGCACGCCGGGCTTGTCCTCCACGTCGAGACCGATCAGGTACTGCGACGATGTCTCGTCGATCGGCTTGACGGGCACGCGCTCGAACGAACCGATGGTGCCGTGGGTGCCCTTGCGCAGGTTCACCGCCGCATCGATCACGTCGCCCAGCACCGCGGATGCAGTCGGGAAGCCGCCGGCACCACGGCCGTAGAACATGAGCGAACCGACGGCATCACCCTCGACGAACACCGCGTTGTAGGAGTCGCGCACGCTCGCGAGCGGATGCTCGACGGGCACCATCGTGGGGTGCACGCGCACCGCCACCGTGCGCGAGTCACCTGCCTGCTCTGCGATGGCGAGGAGTTTCACCACGTACCCGAGGCGGCGCGCGATGGCGATGTCCGCCGCTGTCACACCGCTGATGCCCTCGTGGTACACGTCGCCCGCCACCACGCGGGCGCCGAACGCGATGCTCGCGATGATCGCCGCCTTTGCGCCGGCATCGAATCCCTCGACGTCGGCGGTTGGGTCACGCTCGGCAAAACCGAGGCGCTGTGCCTCGCTGAGTGCCGCCGAGTAGTCGGCGCCCTCGTCGGTCATCTTCGTGAGGATGAAGTTGGTGGTGCCGTTCACGATGCCCATCACCCGTGTCACGGGCTCGCCGCGCAACGACTCGCGCAGTGCGCGGATCAACGGGATGCCACCTGCAACGGCGGCCTCGAACAACAGGTCGACACCGAGGGAGTCGGACTGCGCCCACAGGTCGTGCCCCACGTTCGCCAGCAGTTCCTTGTTCGCAGTGACCACGGGCTTGCCGTTCGCCAGTGCGGTGGAGATCAACTCGCGCGCCGGCTCGATGCCCCCGATGACCTCGACGATCACGTCGATGGTCGGGTCGTTCACCACGTCGAACGCGTCGCGGGTCAGGACACCGTCGGCCAGGGCCACCTCGCGGTCACGGCTCACGTTGCGCACGGCCACCCGCGCCACCTGCAGCGTGATGCCGGTGCGCTTCATGATCACGTCGGCCTGGCGCTCGATCAACTGGACCAGGGCCGCACCGACATTGCCGCAGCCGAGAACACCGATGCGGACGACGGATGATTCGAGAGGGGCCGGTGCCATAGGGGGTCAAGCCTACGGCGACCGCGAAGCAGAAAGAAAGGGGTTATCTGGGCACCGGACCGGCGACCACCCGGTCACCACTCGTCGTCGTCGACCTCGTCGATGTCCTCTTCGTCGTCGTCGCTGCCGTACTGGTCCTCGACATCGTCGATCTCGGAGAAGTCCTCACGCGTGAACCCGCACTCCACGCACCGAAGGTCGTCTCCACCGCCGTCCACCAGTGGTCCCCCGCATTCGGGGCACTCGATCCTGTTGCTCATACGTTGCTCCTGTCCATGCGGGAAAGGTACGGCAACGCTGTGTCGAGTCACAGGTCGAGACGTACCAAGTCCTCGGGAGTTTCGCGTCGCACCACGAGCCGGGCCGAGCTGTCACGCACGAACACAACGGCCGGGCGCGGCACCTTGTTGTAGTTGCTCGCCATGGAGTACCCGTAGGCACCGGTGACCGGCACGGCGAGCAGGTCACCCACCCGCACGTCGGCGGGCACCGCGGCATCGAGGATGAGGATGTCGCCGCTCTCGCAGTGCTTGCCCACGACACGCGCCGTGGCGGCACGCTCATCACCGCAACGACGGGGGTCGAAGGCTTCGTACTCGCTGCCGTACATCATCGGACGCGGGTTGTCGCTCATGCCGCCGTCAACGGCGACATAGGTGCGGATGCCGTCGATGTGCTTCACGGTCCCGACCTCGTACACGGTGACCGCGGCCGTTGCCACGATGCTGCGGCCGGGCTCCACGTACACGTGTGTTCCCTGCGGCAGACCCGTGGTCGCCTCCCTCAGCACACCGGCCCACTCGTCCATCGTCGGCGCGCGGTCGTGCGACGTGTACGCGACACCGAGACCGCCACCGAGCGTGATCTCGGGAAGACCGAGGGGCGCGAACATGTCGACCATGACGCGCCATGCATCGCGGAAGTTCGCCACCGTGACCACGTTCGAACCGATGTGGCAGTGGATCCCGACGAGTTCCATCGCGGCCGAACCGGCAGCGCGCGCGACTGCACGGTGTGCGTCGCCGTTGTTCAGGTTGAAGCCAAACTTGCTGTCGTCCTGTCCGGTCGACACGTACTCGTGTGTCTCGACGTGCAGGCCGGGGGTCACGCGCAGTTGCACGCGCGGCGCGGGTGCACCCGATGCATGCAGCCGTTCGATGCGGTCGATCTCGTCGAAACTGTCGACGACCACATGGCGCACACCGGCACGCATCGCGGTGAGCAGCTCGGTGTCCGACTTGTTGTTGCCGTGCAGCACACAGCGCCCTGCGGGAACGCCCGCGTTCAGCGCGACGAACAGCTCGCCCCCGGTGGCCACGTCGAGCAGCAGCTGCTCCTCGTGGGCCAGGCGCGCCATGGCGGTGCACAGGAACGCCTTGGTGGCATAGATGACATTGTCGGCACCGAAGGCGCTCACGGCCTCGCGGCACGTGGCACGCAGATGCTCCTCGTCATAGACGAACAACGGGGTCGCGAACTCCTCGACCAGGGAGGTGACCTGCACACCACCGATCGACAGCTCACCGTCGGCAGAGACCGACGAGGTGCGCGGCAGCAGGCGCATGTCGACGGCGCTCACATCTGCTCCGGTGCCCGGATGCCGAGCAGGGCGAGGCCCTGCTGCAGCGTGCGCGCGGTCGAGTCACACAGCATCAGGCGCGACAGTCTGGTCTGCTCGTCGTCGGCCTTCAGCACCGGGCAGTGCTCGTAGAACGACGTGAAGTCGGACGCCAGTTCGTAGAGGTAGGTGCACAGTTTGTGCGGGCTGAGGGTGTCGATCATCTCCCACACAGCCGAGTCGAAACGCAGGATGCGCAGTGCGAGTGCCCGCTCGCGGTCGTCGTCGAGCAACGGCGCCGCACCGCGCACGGAGGACCTCTCGATCCCGGCCCGACGGAAGATGCTGCAGATACGGGCGTGTGCGTACTGCAGGTACGGCGCCGTGTTCCCCTCGAACGACAGCATGCGGTCCCAGTCGAAGATGTAGTCCTTCACACGGTCCGAACTGAGGTCCGAGTACTTCACTGCCCCGATGCCGATCATGCGCGCGACCTGATGGCGTTCCTCGTCGGACATCGCGGGGTTCTTCTCCGCCACCGCAGCAGCGGCACGCTCGACTGCCTCGTCGAGCAGCGCTGCCAGCTTCACGGTGTCACCCGCGCGGCTCTTCAGGATCTTGCGGTCCGACCCGAGCACGCTGCCGAACGACACGTGGTTCATCACGTGACCGTCGGTCAGCCAGCCGGCTGCGCGCGACACGCTCTCGACCATCTGCAGGTGCTGGGCCTGCGGTGCGCCCACCACGTAGAGCATCGTGCGCGCGCCGATCCGTTCCACTCTGTCGATGACACAGGCCAGGTCGGTGGTGGCGTAGTTGTACCCACCGTCGCCCTTGCGGATGATCAACGGCAACGGCTCGTTCTCGCGGTTGGTGAACCCCTCGGGGAACACCACCTCTGCCCCGTCGCTCTCGACGAGCAGGCCTGCGTCGCGGAGGCGGTCGACCACCTGCACCAGCAGGTCGTTGTACGCGCTCTCGCCCATGAGGTCGCCGTCCGTGAGCAGCACGTCGAGCTGTGAGTACACCTTGTTGAAGTAGCGGGTGCTCTCCTCCACCAGCGTGCGCCACAGGCGCAGGGTGTCACCGTCGCCGCCCTGCAGCATCACCACGCGCCGGCGCGACCGGTCCTTGAATGAATCGTCAGCCTCGAACTTGCGGCGGGCCTCCTTGTAGAACCCGTCGAGGTCGCCCACGCTCAGTTCGTGCGCGGCGTTCTCCTCGCCCAGGTCGACCAGGTGCTCAATCAGCATGCCGAACGGCGTGCCCCAGTCACCGATGTGGTTCTCGCGCACCACCGTGTGGCCCACGTACCCGAGCGCGCGCACCAACGAATCACCGATCACCGTCGAGCGAAGGTGGCCCACGTGCATCTCCTTGGCAACGTTCGGGGCCGAGTAGTCGATCACGATCGTGTGCGGGTCTCCCGAGGCGCGGACCCCGAGCCGACCGTCGCTCATCGCGGCCGAGAGCTCACCGGCAATGAACGGCGTGGAGAAGACCAGGTTGATGAACCCGGGCCCTGCGATCTCGGTGCCCTGCAGCATGTCCGAGACGTCACCGGCAGCATCGAGGGCCTTCTGAGCCACGTCGCGGGGCGACATGCCGAGCGACTTCGCGAGCGGCAGTGCGCCGTTTGCCTGGGCATCGGCCCTGTCGCTGGGTCGCACCACGGGGTCGCACGGGGCGCCCGCAACCGCGGAGAACGCCGCCTCGAGACGGCGGGCAACGGAAACGATCGGGTCAGCCATGGAGCCTCCATTCTGCCCCGAACACCGACCCGGGCGGGGTTCCAATTGACCGAGCCCTAGACTGGAACTGCGCGTGATCCAACACGTCACGCTCACGTAGCTCAGCGGATAGAGCACTTGCCTCCGGAGCAAGGGGTCGCAGGTTCAATTCCTGCCGTGGGCGCCACTCATCGCGGCCCGGGCTGCACTGCCCGGTCAGCGCCGCGGCGTCAGCTCGTCATTCCCTGCAGACCCACGAACGACCTGGCGAGTTCGATCTCGCCCATGTGGCGCAGACCGTGCTGGTAGATCCAGCACTCGACACCGTCGAGAACCGTGATCCCCTGCTCCCCCGCGACTCGTGCGGAGAACGTGTTCGCGATCTGCGGCCCGAACGGTCGCGGGATCACGAGACGGTCGAGCTCGTCGGGCGACAGGTTCGCCAGCCATGTCTCGATGCGGGCGAACACCGCGTTCATGTAGTCGATGAAGGCCCCGTAGTTGCCTATCTGCTGGACGTCCATCTCGTCGACGGTGCGGTGCTTGCCGTGGTCACGCACCTCGGGGCTGATCGCATCGAGGATCTCGTCGTTGCAGAGGAACGGCTCGCCGTTCAGCATCATCAACGATGCATCGATCATGTTCACGTAGTGGAACAGCGAGAACGCGATCGGCATGACACGGGGCTTCTCGCGGTGGTTCACCTGGTCGACCGTCATGGATGCCGTTGCGTCCTCGTACAACGAGAACAGCGCACGCATGCGACGCTGCAGCGAGTCAAGAATCAGTTCGTTCGACATTGGGTCCCCCGGTGGTGAGTGCCTACGGGGACCAGTGTGCTACTTGCGGGACGCCTCACGGGCACCGGAGACGAGTGCATTGAATTTTTCGTCGGCCAGGAAGACGAACACGGCACGTGCAGAGGCCGTGACCTGGCCCTCATGCAGGATCTCACCGGTGACGAGGAACTTGCGCTCGAGCACCTGGTCGATGCGTGCCTCTACCACCAGGTCGGCATTCAGCGGAGTGGGGCGCTTGTACGAGATGTCGAGGCTGCCGGTCACGCAGTTGCGCCCCGTGAGGTGCCGAGTGCGGCCGAGGGCATCATCGAGCAGCGCGGCCACGATGCCGCCGTGCACGCACGCAGGCGGGCCCTGGTACCCCTCGTGGAACCTGACCCGGGCTGTGATGCTCATGTCGCCGTACTCGTACGTCACCGGGGGCGCGATCGGGTTCATGTCGCCCGACAACGGGCTGCGCGTGTACCGAACGGCGGACTCCTGACCGAGGCCGAGCGTGCCGGCCGACTCGAGTTCGTCGGCGAGGGACTCAGCGAGCCCCGCGATCGTGTCGCTCTCGTGCGCAGGGTGCACGTGGTACATCGCCTTCAGTGCACGCCGCATCGCCGCGCTCAGGCGCGACATGTGCGGCGAGAGCGGCTCGAGTCGCGGGCCGGGGTCCGTCATCAGGCCAGTGCTGCCTTCACGAGATCGGCGATCTTCGAGCCATCCGCCGATGACCCCACGCGCTCGCGCACGGCCTTGACCACGGACCCCATCGCCTTCATGCCGGTGTTGCCTGCCGCGGCGGCGTTCGCCACTTCCTCTGCGACCACCGATGCGAGTTCGTCGTCTGACATCGCTGCCGGCAGGTACGCCGCGAGAATCGCCGCCTCGGCGCGCTCCTTCGAGGCGGCATCGGTGCGCCCGGCCTGGTCGTACAGCTCGGCCGACTCGGCGCGCTTCTTCGACTCTGCCTGCAGCACCTTCACAACCTGATCATCGGACAGTTCCACGGCTGCATCACCGGCGACCTCTGCGTTCGAGATCGCCGACAGTGCCATGCGCAGCGTGGACTTCGCCACGTCGTCACCGGCCTTCATCGCGGCCGTCAGGTCGTTCTTCAGGGTCTCTTTGAGTGATGTCACCCGTCAATTCTGCCCGATGATGCCGGGCAACCGACGCGACCCACGGCCACCACGGCGCCCACACGGTTCGCCCCCTGCGCACCGGAGGTGGCACAGTGTTCCGCGTGTCGACACCAGATCCGTTCCCCCCTGCGCCGGAAGGCAGCACCCTCATCCACACGCGTCGCTACGAGGTGCGTGCGTACAAGCTCACCGAGGACAGGTTCATGCTGCGCGGCGTGGTTGTCGACGAGAAGCCGGCCGGTCTCTACGTGGCGCACGACCCAGAGGTGCTGTGGGTGCACCACATGGTCGTCGACCTGGTCCTGCGCCTGCCCGACCTCGTGATCGAGGACGCCAAGGCGACCTTCCACGAGCGCCCGCACACGCACTGCACCGACATCGAGCCCGAGTACGGGAAGCTCGTGGGGCTGTCGATCGCGCGAGGGTTCAACGCGAAGGTCAAGGAACTGTTCGGCGGGCCGCGCGGCTGCACCCACATCGGTGCGTTGCTGTCGGCGATGGCACCGGTTGCGATCCAGAGCATCTGGTCGATGCGCGCATCGTCGAGCGGTGGCATGAAGCCGATGTCACGGGAGAACATCACCCCGGAGATGCGCCGTCGCTCCTATGCGATGAACCTGAACACGTGCCACATGTGGGACGAGAACGGTGACATGGTGCGCGGCATCGAGAACGGCGAACCGATGGAGGTTCCGCTGTGGATCTCGAAGCGCTACAAGAAGCTCGGTCTCCCGGACTCCGAGTGGGAGAAGTTCCGGGGCTAGACCGGGGCCACTGCGCTGCCCGTCAGCGGGCGAAGGCGACCAGCACGTAGAGCACCGACAGCACCAGGTGGACGAACGCCGGCAGGGTGTCCTTGATCGAATCCTTCACGCGGGTGTGCGTGGTGGTCGCGACAGCGAAGTACACACACAGACCGATGCCCGCGAGCTGGCCGATGCGCGCATTCGAGAACCCGATGGCCAGCCCGAGGCACGCGATCAGCTTGATGCCACCGAGCACGGGCAGGGCCTTCACCGGGATGCGCAACCGGCTCATGACCTGCACGATCTGCGGCGGCTTCACGAAGTCCATCAGCGCGGACACGCCGCACAGCACGATGAGTACAACAGCAAGAACATGCGCCACGAACGTCATGTTCACACCCTAACGAGCGCGGTGCTGCTAGCCGGCGAGATAGGGCTTCTCGCCCGTGGTGGTCACGCGCCACCCCTCGCGCTTCTCGGGGAAGTAGTCCCAGCATGCATGGTGCTGGACCGTGCGGTTGTCCCAGAAGGTGACCGTGTTCGGCTCCCAACGGACACGGCACTGGAACTCGACCGAGTAGGCGATCTTGTCGAACAGCCCGCGCAGCAACAGGTCGCTCTCCCACTCCTCCATGTCCCAGATGCGGTCGGTGAAGCCGCTGTTCACGTACAGCGCGTCACGCCCGGTCAACGGGTGGGTGCGCACGACAGGGTGAATATTGCGCGGGTACTGCTTCGGGTCGACGCTCTTGTATCCCTTCCGCCACGGCAGGTCGCCCGAGTGGCGCGCCCTCAGCGAGCGCAGGAAGTTCTTCATGGTGTCGGACATCGACTCGTAGAGCGCCGCCTGGTGGGAGAACGCAGTGTCACCGCCGACCGTCGGCGTGGTCTCGATGCGGAGCATTGACACGCCTGGTGGGCGCTCGTCGCAGCTCACGTCGGAGTGCCAGCCCTCGCCCGGCACCATCTTCGAGTTCTCGTCGCCGTAGATGTGCAGCGCCTCGGGATACGTGTTCTTCGCGTACGCCGGGTGCACATGCAGCTCGCCGAGGCGTGCGCCGAACTCGATCTGTTCGGGAATCGACATGTCCTGATTGCGCACGACCACCACGCCGCGGTCCGCAAGCAGGTGCAGAAGTTCCTGCACCGCAGAATCGCTCAGCTCGAGAAGCCGGATCCCCTCGATCTCGGTGCCCACATGACGCGTGATGTGCGTGGTCCGGAATGTGGTCGTTGTGTTCATTGCTGCCCCCATTCGTGCGGCCCCTCCCGCACGAATGGCACCTTACAGTGCCACTTCGGCAGAGTAAAGTGCCGTGCATGACTTCGTCGGGAAACCCCACCGATCTGACCTCTGACGAACTGGAGGCATTGCTCAGGGACCCGAGATCCGCGACCGAGTTCAGGATCCTGCGCGCCACGCAGCGGCTGCTGGCACGTGACGGGCTGGGGGTGTCGATTGACGACATTGCTGCCGAGGCCGACCTCGGACGGCGGACCGTGTTCAGGCACTTCGCGAGCCGCGACGACCTGGTTGCCCGCGCCCTCACCGAGTCACTCACCCGCTTCCACAGTCAGGTGTTCGATGCCGCGAGCGAGTCCTCCGACATCGAGACATGGCTGTCGGACATGGTCCGCAGTCTTTTCGCATCGCAACGACGCGCAGGGGCCGGGCTGTGGCAACTAGCGGCAAGCAAGGACAACGACCTTCCGGGGCCGGTGGCCGGGGTCAACCGCATCCGGCGCGAGTCACGTCAGGAACTCACAAGGTCAATTGCTGCCGCCGCATGGGCCAAGGCCGGCCGCACCGACCCCGTGCCCCAGTCGGTCGAGCTTGCCTTCGCACTCGCGATCTCGTCGTTTGCCGTGCACTCGCTCGAGACCGACTACCGGGCGTCAGAGGTCGACACGGTGGATGCCGTGGTCACCATGCTCTCGGCAACCCTTCACGACGCTGCGACGAAGTGACTGCATGCTCGTGATCGAGCAACCACTTCTTCACCGCGATCCCCCCGCCGAAACCGGTGAGTGACCCGTCGGCGCCGACCACGCGGTGACACGGCAGCACCACGACCACGGGGTTGCGCCCGTTCGCGGCACCGATTGCCCGTGTCGCCGTGGGCCTGCCGATCGACGCCGCCTGCTGCGCGTACGACACGGTTCGACCGTAGGGAACAACGGCAAGTGCCCGCCACGCGAGCAACTGGAACTCGGTTCCCCGGAGGTCGAGGGGCAGGTCGAACGCAGAACGATTGCCCGACAGGTACTCGGTCAACTGGGCGACGGCGCGGGCCACCACCGGGTGATCGGCATCGTCGACAATGTCCATGTCGGCAAACGACTTGGGGTGAGCGTCATGGTCGAACATGACGTAACGCACGCCCGCGTCTGATGCGACAACGGTCAACCCCCCGAAGGGAGCCTCGACACGTGCCCTGGCGAAGAGGTTGCCGGGCACCCGACGACTACTTGTTGCTCGGCTCTTTCGGCAGACCGAGAACACGCTCGCCGACGATGTTGCGCTGGATCTGGCTCGTGCCGCCCCAGATGGTCTCGGAACGCGAGAAGAAGAACGCCGACATCATGCCGCTGACGGGGTACCCCTCACGGCGCTTCTCGCGCGCAGTGCCGGGCCAGTTGCCGTCACCGAGCGCGTAGTCGACGAGCATCGCGTTCGGGCCGCTGATGTCGAGGGCCAGTTCCATGGCTTCCTTGTGCATCTCGGACCAGAACATCTTGTTGGTCGCACCGAGGGCGGCCATGCTCGGGTCCTTCTTGTTCATCAAGGTGGTGGACAGCGAACGCAGACCGTTGATCTTGAGGATCTGGATCTTCGTGTAGTAGTTCATGAGGCGCTGGCGGATCTTCGGGTCGTTGATCTTGCCGTTCTCCTGTGCGCCGCGCACCATCGCCTTGTACTCGGCCTCGAAACGGCGGTAGCCGGTGGTGGCGCTCATGCCGCGCTCGAATGCGAGCGTGGAGTTCGTGACGACCCATCCGTTGTTCACGCCGCCCACGACGTTGTCCTTCGGGCAACGTGCGTTGGTGAAGAACACCTCGCAGAACTCTGCGGTGCCGTCGGGCTGCACGATGCCGCGCACCTCGACGCCGGGCTGCTTCATCGGCACGAGCATGTAGGAGATGCCCTTGTGCTTCGGCGCATCGGGATCGGTGCGGGTGAGCAGGAAGCAGTAGTCAGCATGGTGGCCCTGGGTGGTCCACACCTTCTGGCCGTTGATGACCCACTCGTCGCCGTCGAGAACGGCCGAGGTCTTCAGGCTCGCAAGGTCAGAACCCGAGTTGGGCTCGGAGAATCCCTGGCACCAGCGCATCGAACCGTTCAGGATCTGGGGCAGGAACTCCTTCTTCTGCTCCTCGGTGCCCCACTGCAGGAGGGTGGGGCCGACCAGGGTGTCGCCGAAGAAGTCGGCGCGCATCGGCGCCTTCGCATTGGCGAACTCCTCCGACAGCACGACGCCCTGCATGGTGCTAAGACCCTTGCCGCCGTACTCCTTCGGCCAGGTCGCACAGATCCATCCGCCTTCGAAGAGCTTGGATGGCCACTCCTCGTTGAACTTCGCGCGCTCGTCTGCGCTCATTTCGAAGCCCTTGTCGAACCAGCCCTTCGGCAGGTTCTCCTTCAACCAGGCGCGAATCTCTTCGCGGAACTTTTCGTCTTCGGGGCTGTAGGTGAGTTCCATGGTTCCTGATTCTGTCGTCTCGGGGGCGGTTTCGGTGCATCGAACTGATGTGTCCGTTCACACACCGTTCACAACGGGCGAACAACCCCGAAAAATTCCCGACCTACGGTGACCCGAGCATGGAAAACCCCCGTTCCGCAGATCTGACGCCCGCCGACCGTGCCGTGCTGGCGGTGCTCGTCGACCAGGCGGGTCGGGTCACGGGCCGCGAGACCCTGGCGCGGATGGCCGGGCTCGACGGGGCCGGGGCGCGCAGACCCGATGTGTCGCTGGTTGCGCTGCGGCGCGCACTCGGGGCCGGGTCGATCATCACGGTGAGGCAGCGGGGATGGATGCTCTCCGACGGCAGCCTGCAGCCCGCGCGGGAGATCCTCGGTCTCTCCCCCGACTGACACGTAGCCGTTCACACGGCGTTCACACACCTACGAAATCGCCACACTCCCGAAACACATGCGCGACAGTCGCGAAATCTGTCTTCCGTACGGTGCTCCGTAGTCGCAACAGCGACTCTCGAAACGCCACCTCACAGGTGGCACGAACACAAGGAGTCAGGATCCGGTGAAGTTGATCACGGCGATCGTCAAGCCTTTCAAGCTCGACGATGTGAAAGACGCACTGAAATCAGCCGGCGTACAGGGAATGACCGTGTCGGAGGTGAGGGGGTTCGGCCGTCAGGGCGGACACACCGAGACCTACCGCGGCAGTGAGTACGCCATCGATTTCGTGCCGAAGACGAAGATCGAGCTCGTCGTTGACGATGCTCAAGTTGACGCGGTCGTTGATGCGATCCGCGCGTCAGCAAACACAGGAAAGATCGGTGACGGCAAGGTCTGGGTCACCGACGTGAGCACACTCGTTCGAATCCGCACAGGAGAGGTGGGACCCGATGCTGTCTGAAGCAACTGCACAATCCGTCCAGGCACTGCTGGACAACGTCTGGATCCTGATCGCGGCGAGCCTCGTCATCCTCATGCAGGCGGGCTTCGCGCTCGTCGAGGCCGGGCTCACCCGCGGCAAGAACGTGGCAAACATCTTCATGAAGAACCTGATGGACTTCTGCATCGGCTCGGCGGTGTTCTTCGCCGTCGGTTACGCGATTGCCTTCGGCGGCAAGATGAGCGGTCTCGGCGGCTACATCGGTGGTGACGGCTGGTTCCTCGCGGGGGACGGCATCTTCACCTACGGCACGCTCGACAAGTTCGTCTTCTTCACCTTCCAGGCGGCGTTCGCGGCAACCGCAGCGACCATCGTCTCCGGTGCAATGGCCGAGCGCACGAAGTTCAAGTCGTACGTGCTGTTCTCCGCGGTGATCTCCGCGGTGATCTACCCGGTGGTCGTCAGGTGGCAGTGGGGCGGCGGCTGGCTGTTCCAGCTCGACACCCCGTTCCATGACTTCGCCGGTTCGTCGCTGGTGCACATGACCGGCGGCATCGCCGCAGCCGTGGGCGCAGCCATGCTCGGGCCGCGCATCGGTCGCTACGGCGCCGACGGTCGCCCGCGGGCGATCCCCGGTCACTCGATCCCGTTCGCCATCCTCGGCTGCTTCGTGCTTCTCGTGGGCTGGTACGGATTCAATGCGGGCTCCTGGCTCGCCGCGGGCACAGAGATCGGCGGCATCGCCGTGAACACGACCCTCGGCGCATCGATGGGGGCCATCGCCGCAACAGCGACGACATGGCTGCGCTCGGGCAAGCCCGATGTTGCGATGGCCGGTAACGGTCTTCTCGCCGGTCTCGTCGGCGTCACCGCCGGCGCATGGGTCATCAACGGGCTGGGCGCAATCGTCATCGGCGCGATCGCGGGCACCATCGTGGTCTTCGCGGTGTCGTTCTTCGACCGGGTGCGCATCGACGACCCCGTCGGCGCAGTGAGCGTGCACGGTGTGTGCGGCGCCTTCGGCACGTTGGCCGTCGGGTTCTTCTCGACTGTCGAGGCCGAGGGCATCGTGAGCAAGGGCCTCTTCTACGGGGGCGGCACCGACCAGCTGGTGAGCCAGGTCATCGGGGTCGCCTCGATCGGCGGGTTCGTGTTCGTCGCATCGGTCATCCTGTTCGGCGCACTGAAGGCCACGGTCGGCCTGCGCGTCAGTGAGCAGGAGGAGATCGAGGGGCTGGACGTGCACGAGCACGGCTTCAGCGGGTACAACAACGCCGACTGATGACGGTTGCCGAGAGGCCCGCGCGACCACAACGACGTGGTTCGCGCGGGCCTTTTGCGCTGCATCAGCATTCACCCTCACGAAACACTTCGGAAACAACGGATTCCTAACGTCAACTTCACCAATCCGACCCTCACAGAGGAGACACAGATGTTGCTAGCAGCCGAAATCGACAGCGGGGCCACCGCCTGGGTGTTGGTGTCCACCGCGCTCGTCGCGTTCATGACACCGGGCCTTGCCTTCTTCTACGGGGGCATGGTGAGAGCGAAGAACGTTCTCGGCATGCTGATGCAGAACATCTTCGCGATGGGTCTCATCAGCGTTCTGTGGGCCACCATCGGCTTCTCGCTCGCCTTCGGCGGCGACAACGCCTACATCGGGAACTTCGACTTCGTGTTCCTGAACGACCTCACGAAGATCGCGACACTGCCCGGCTACACCGAGGAATTCGCGCTCGTGGTTCCGATCATGGTGTTCTTCGCGTTCCAGATGATGTTCGCGGTCATCACCCCCGCGCTGATCACCGGTGCGACAGCAGACCGTCTGAAGTTCTCGGCGTATGCCCTGCTGATCGGCATCTGGGGCGTCATTGTGTACCCCACCGTCGCTCACTGGGTGTTCAGCCCCAACGGTTGGTTGTTCAAGCGCGGTGCACTCGACTTCGCCGGTGGTGCGGTGATCCACGTGAACGCAGGCGTCGCCGCACTCGCGATCATCCTCGTGCTCGGCAACCGCAAGGGCTGGCCGCGTGAGGCCATGCCGCCGCACAACCTGCCGCTCACCGTTCTCGGCACCGGCATCCTGTGGTTCGGCTGGTTCGGCTTCAACGCCGGTTCGGCCCTCGCAGCGAACGGTCTCGCCGCACAGGCACTCGTGAACACTCACCTCGCCGCAGCTGCAGCGATGGTCGGATGGTTGATCGTCGAGAAGATCCGCGCAGGGCACGCAACGACACTCGGCGCGGCATCAGGCGCGGTTGCCGGCCTCGTGGCAATCACACCGTGCGCAGGTTTCGTCGGCGGCTACGCCCCGGTCATCATCGGGTTCGTGTCCGGCGCAGTGTGCTACCTGGCGCTCTCGCTCAAGAGCAAGTTCGGCTTCGACGACAGCCTCGACGTGATCGCGGTTCACCTGGTCGGGGGAATCCTCGGTGCACTGCTGCTCGGTCTCTTCGCGGACACCAAGGTGAACTCGCTCGGGTTCGACGGCCTGTTCTTCGGGGGCGGCACCGAGCTGCTCGTCGACCAGCTCGTCGCACTCGGCTCGACCATCGTGTTCTCGTTCGTGGTCACCTGGGTGATCGCAAAGGCGATCGACGCAACCATCGGCCTGCGCGTGAGTTCGGAGGACGAACTCGTGGGTCTCGACCAGAGCCAGCACGCGGAATCCGCGTACCAGTGACACGACAGTCCAACAGGAAAGGCAGAATGAACCAATGAAGCTCGTGACAGCAATCATCAAGCCCTTCAAGGTCGACGACCTGAAGGAGGCACTGAAGGGTGCGGGCATCCAGGGGATGACCGTGTCGGAGGTGCGCGGCTTCGGCCGGCAGGGCGGCCACACCGAGACCTACCGCGGGTCGGAGTACCAGATCGATTTTGTCCCCAAGATCAAGATGGAACTCGTGGTCGACGATGCAGACGCCGAACGGGTGGTCGACGTGATCGTCAAGGCGGCCAGCACCGGCAAGATCGGCGACGGCAAAGTGTGGGTCACCAACGTCGAGCAGATCGTGCGCATCCGCACGGGCGAACATGGGGTCGATGCCATCTAGCCCCTAGTCTCGGTGACATGACAATGACACCCGACGCCCCCGTCAAGGCAGAGCGCTGGACAGCGCAGTGGAAAGAGCTCTACGAAGAGGTCATCAACACGGGGCTGTGCACGGGTTGCGCCGGGTGCGTGGTCACCTGCCCCCACGACGTCATCGGCTACGAGCACGAGGAAGGCAAGTACAAGCCCTTCCACCTCGAGGAGGAACTCGGTCTCGACAACTGCATCCACGGCGAGAAGGGCTGCACCACCTGCACGCGCGCATGCCCACGGTTCCGCACGTGGGAGTCGGCGGCGAACAAGCACCTCTTCGGCCGTGACCGCGAGGACGACGAGATGGCCGGCATCTGGGAGCAGTTGCTGCTCACCCGGGCC
Organism: uncultured Bifidobacterium sp.; assembly: GCA_964513585.1. Classification (GTDB taxonomy): domain Bacteria; phylum Actinomycetota; class Acidimicrobiia; order Acidimicrobiales; family Ilumatobacteraceae; genus UBA2093. The sequence continues at coordinate 17,328 of CAZENK010000030.1, forward strand.
ACCGACAAGACCCAGCACGACAAGGGCCAGGACGGCGGCTTCGTGACGGCGATGCTCTCGTGGCTCCTCGACAACGGCTACATCGAGGGTGCACTCGTGAGCGGCGTGGAGGACGACGACAAGTGGAAGGCCAAGCCCGTTCTCGTGCAGACGAAGGAAGAGGTGCTCGCCACCGCCGGCTCGCGCTACACGTACTGTGCGAACCCGCTCGCGCTGCGTGACGCGAAGGAGAAGGGCCTGAGCAAGCTCGCACTCGTGGGCATGGGCTGCCAGGTCTCCTCGCCGCCCGTGATGTGGGACCGCAAGGCCGGCAAGGTGTCGAAGCCGTTCCAGTTCAACATCGGTCTGCTGTGCAGCAAGACATTCGACGACGCGATCTTCACCGAACTCTTCGAGCCGAAGTACGGCCTGAAGAAGGAGGACATGGTGAAGATGAACATCAAGGGCGCCTTCCAGATCTGGATGAAGGACGGCTCGTTCCACGAGATCGACCTGAAGGAGTGCCACCAGTGGACCCGTGAGGGCTGCAAGAGCTGCCCTGACTTCGCCGCGGAGCACGCCGACATCTCGACCGGCGGCATCGGCAAGGACAACGACTGGACTCTCACCATCGTGCGCACGAAGCTCGGCGTCGAGGTCATCGAACGCATGATCAAGGACGGCGTCATCGAGGCACGCCCGGCGCAGGAGGACGAAGTGGCGATGAAGCTGCTGCGCACCCTGTCGATCGTGAGCCGTCGCCGCTGGCCGGACTGGGCGGAAAAGACCGTGAAGGTCGGAACACCCGCACTGAAGAAGAAGGCACCCGCGCCCGATGCCGCAGCACCGGCCGAGGCACAGCCCGCGGCCGAGGCACCCGCCCAGACCGAACCCCCTGCACCTTCCGCCTGAAGCCCCCCGCGCACCGCGCGAGTACTGTGAGTGCAACACACATGTGAGGGGGCACCATGTCGTTACATCCGCAGGCATCCGCAATTCTCGAGATGATGGCCGCGGTCGGCGGACCCGTGATCCACGAGTCGACGCCGGAGGAGTTCCGCGCCTTCTACCTGAGCAGGTCGATGCCGGGTGCCGAGCAGATGCACGAGATCCGCGACATCAGCGCCGGGGGCGTTCCCGCACGCCTGTACCGGCCGACCGACCGCACCGACAGCGGCCTGCTGGTGTACTACCACGGCGGCGGATGGGTGATCGGGAACGTCGACTCGCACGACGGCATCTGCAGGTCGCTCGCGGCACGCACCGGTCATGCAGTGCTGTCGGTTGACTACCGCCTCGCGCCCGAGCACCCCTACCCCGCCGCCGCGGAAGACGCTCTGTGCTCGCTGCGGTGGGCATACGAGAACGCCGCCGAGCTGGGCGTGAACCCCGACCGCATCGCGGTGGGCGGTGACAGCGCAGGGGGCAACCTGGCCGCGATCGTGGCACAGCAGCGGCCCGTGCCCCTCGTGTTCCAGTTGCTCATCTACCCCGCCACCGACATGACGCAGTCGTTCGGCTCGCACACCGAGAACGCCGCTGGCCCGGTGCTGACGCAGCAGGCCATGGAATGGTTCATCGGCCACTACATGCCCGCCACCGCCGACAAGAAGGACCCGCTGGCATCACCGTTGTTCGCACCGGACTCCCTGTTCGTTGGTGCGCCGCCCGCACTCATCATCACGGCCGAGAAGGACCCGTTGCGCGACGAGGGCGAGGCCTACGGTCGCAAGCTGATCGAGAACGGGGTCACCGCGAGCATCATCCGGTTCAACGGCATGTTCCACGGGTTCTTCAGCATGCACAACCTGATGGACGACCCGCGCACCGCGCACGACATCTCGGCGTCGATGCTCTCCCGCGCACTCGACGCCTAGCCGACCACCCCGCGCGCCCTCGCGAACACACCGTCGAGCATCGGCTCGGTGAGTTTCCCCGTGAAGGTGTTCTGCTGGCTGGGGTGGAACGAACACAGGATCACCGTGCCGTCGGGTGCAGCGACCTCGACACCGTGGCCGAACTTCGGTCGGGGTCTCACGTTCCATTCCCTGCACACGGCTTCGTAGGCAAAGCTGCCGAGGCACACCACCGCGCGCACGTTCACCAGCAGAGACCGTTCCCGCCGCAGGTACCCGATGCAGGCATCACGTTCGTCGGGTGTGGGTTTGTTGTCGGGCGGTGCGCACCGCACCACCGACGACACCCATGCGCCGTTCAACGTGAGACCGTCGCGTGCGTTCACGCTCTCGGCCTGTGACGCAAAGCCCGCCCTGTGCATCGCGCGGTACAGCCAGTCACCGCTGCGGTCACCGGTGAACATGCGGCCCGTCCTGTTGGCGCCGTGTGCCGCAGGTGCGAGGCCCACCACCCACAGGGATGCGCCGGCGTCGCCGAAACCGGGCACGCCGCGACCCCAGTAGTCATCGTCACGGAACGATGCACGCTTCTCGCGCGCGACCTGTTCGCGCCACTGCACGAGGCGCGGACACACGACACATGCCGAAATGTCGTCGCACACTCGTTTCAGGGAATCCACGGCTCTCACAGTAGGTTGGAATCAGCATGGCAACCGCAAAGAAGAAGCAGGCCCCGCCGTCCTCCACGTTGGTTCTCCTCGTGCGGCACGGACAGACCCCCACCACCGGCAGGATCCTGCCGGGACGCGCAGCCGGACTGCATCTCGCAGAGTCCGGGGTGTCGCAGGCTCACCGTGTTGCCGAGCGCATCGCCGAGTTGCCGCGGATCGACGCGATCTATGCATCGCCGCTCGAGCGTGCGCGCGAGACCGCCGCACCGATCGCCAAGGCGCTCAACCAGAAGGTGAAGATCGACAAGGGACTCCTCGAGTGCGACTTCGGCGACTGGACCGGCGCCGAACTCGGCAAGCTGATGAAGAAGCCCGAGTGGTCGACCGTGCAGAAGGCGCCGAGCACCTTCCGCTTCCCCGGGGGCGAGTCGTTCACCGAGATGCAGACACGCATGGTGACCGCCCTCGACCGCATCCGTTCCGCACACCCGGGCGGCACCGTGGTCTGCGTGTCGCACGCGGACCCGATCAAGGCCGCGGTCGCCCATGCCATGGGCACGCACCTCGACCTGTTCCAGCGCATCGTGATCGGCACGTGCTCGGTGAGCGCGGTTGCGTACTCCCCCCACGGCCCGATTGTCCTCACGGTGAACTCCACCGGGGGCTCGCTGGCCGATCTTCGCCCATCATGAACGGCTGACACACTGGTGACACGATGAGCATGTACTTCGACTTCGAGAACGCAGACGCATTCGCAACGGGCGCAATCGGCCGGCCCGGCGAGCGCACGTTCTACCTGCAGGTGCGCGCGGACGGCCGCACCGTGTCGGTGAAGTGCGAGAAGAGCCAGGTGGCGGCGCTGAGCAGCTACCTGCGCGACATGCTCGCCGACATGCCCGACACCGGGCCGTCGGTCGACCCGATGACCGCCTCGCTCGTGAACCCGGTGGAACAGGACTTCGTTCTCGGGTCCATCGGGCTCGGGGTCGACAGGTCGAACATGCGAATGGTGGTGCAGCTCGAGGAGATGGTCTTCATCGACGACGCAGAGGACGACGAGGACATCTTCGACATCCTGGACGGCGACGAGGACGACGAGTCACCCACGACCGTGGTGCGCGTGCTGCTCACCCCCGAACAGGTGCGTGCGTTCTGCGACACCGCAGATCTGTTCGTGTCGGCAGGGCGCGCCACGTGCAAGTGGTGCAGCCAACCCATCGACCCCGCCGGCCACGCCTGCCCCAAGTTCAACTGAGCGAAGGGTGCACGGCGGCATGAGGCACGACCCGCACGTGACCGAGCGTCTGTCGCACGGTGCGATCGACATCGAGGGGCGCATGCCGAACTCGTCGAACGCCACGTTCCTCGTGACCGTCGGCGGGCACGACGGTGACGACTCACCGATGAAGGCCATCTACAAGCCGCTCTCGGGCGAGCGGCCGCTGTGGGACTTCGACCCGGGCCTGTACAAGCGCGAGGTCGCGGCCTACCGCCTGAGTGATGCGCTCGGCTACCACGTGGTGCCGCCCACCGTCGTGCGCGAGGACCAGCTCGGCGAGGGCTCGCTGCAGCTGTTCGTCGACCATGACCCCTCGCAGCACTACTTCACGTTCCTCGACGGCAGGCCTGACCTGCACGACCGGCTGCGCACGCTCGCCGTGTTCGACATCGTTGCCAACAACACCGACCGCAAGGGCGGCCACGTGCTGGTCGACGAGGACGACAACGTGTGGGGCATCGACCACGGCGTGTGCTTCAGCGACGAGTTCAAGCTGCGCACGGTGATCTGGGATTTCGCCGGCGAGAGCATCGACGATGGCCTCCTCGCACCGCTCGAGCCGTTCGTGCAGTCGGTGCCGGTCGCCCTCGCCGCGCTGCTGACCAGCGACGAGATCGAGGCGATGATCGAGCGCGCGCAGTGGCTGCTGCGCAACCGCATCTTCCCCGCGCCCGAGAGCAGATACCAGTACCCGTGGCCGCTTCTCTAGACGAACTCATCCAGCGGGCCGATCTCGACGGGCTGGTGCGCCACGTGGACGACACATGCTCCTCTCGCGACTGGGACCACCTGCTGCGCATCCGCAACGAGGCACGTGCGGCGGTGAGCACGGGGCGCCAACTATGGCCGATCGCCACTCTTGCCAACCACCGCCTTGCCCTGTGGGCACCGGCGCACCTTGCGGCGCGCGCCCTCGATGACACCGCGCGCACGTTCATGCCCGGTCCGGTCAGTGAGATCCTCGCGGTGCACCACACCTGGCAGGAGCTCGAACCGCATCTCGAGCACGGCCACGACAGGTCGCTCGTGGCATACGAGCGGGCCCTGCGCGGCGATGAGATCGAACCGGGCGAACCCGCACTGCTCGAGGTGCCCTTCGAGCCCGCGGCGTGGGAGCCCGAGTACCCGCTTGCCGCCTACAACGACGACGGCGTCATCGACGAGATGCCCAATCTCGATGTCGAGTGGGAACCGTGCGGCACCCAGAGTGCCGAGCCGATGAACGACGACGCCGTTGTCGAGTTCGCCCGCATGATGTCACCGTGGACCTCACAGTCCGAGGGCACGGCACGTGCCGTGGTGGTCGAGGGTGAGACCCACGAGGCGCTCGGTGCGCTGGGTATGCGCGATGTGCGGCTGTCTCCGCTCGAACCGGCAGAAGCACTGCGATGGCTGGCGTGGGCCGCATCGAGCGGAGGCGCACACGGCAAGCGACGTGGCGCTGCAACGGGTCGCAGCGAGGCGCTGTGGCTGTTGTCGGTGTTCACGGGGCTGAGCGATGAATGGCCGGACTCGTTCGCAGAACTCGGCGACGTGATCGACAGTCTCGAGTGGTTCGCGTTCACCACACCGGACCACCCGGGTCTCGGGTGGTGGCTGCAGATGGTCGTGGTCGACCCGGAAGAAGGTCTTGCTCTCGGCCTTGTTGCCCGCGACTCGCTGCAGTAGCGCGCAGTCAGAACTTCGTTGCGATCAGGGCAAACAGCCCGACAAACCCGGTGAATGTGAG
>CAZENK010000031.1:0-22013 GCA_964513585.1 uncultured Bifidobacterium sp.
GAGGTTGCCGTTGTCGGGCCATGAGTTCTGGGGTGCAAAGCGGTGCATGCCTGTGCCTGCGCCGCCGCGGCCGTCATGCACGCGGTAGGTGCCTGCCGAGTGCCATGCCATGCGGATGAAGAACGGGCCGTAGTGGCCGTAGTCAGCCGGCCACCATTCCTGTGAGTCGGTCATCAGCTTCGTGAGGTCCGCAACCACTGCGTCGAGGTCGAGCTTCTTGAACTCCTCGGCGTAGTCGAAGTCGGGGTCCATCGGATCTCCGGCCTCGGGGTTGTTGTGCAGCACCTTGATGTTGAGTGAGTTGGGCCACCACTTGGTGTTGGTGGTGCCTGTGTCTGCCGCAGTGAATGATCCTGCTGCAAACGGGCACTGTGCTTCGTTGCTCATTGTTGCTCCTTGTTGTTGGTTTGTTGGTTGGGGTTTGTTGGTTGGTTTGGTCAGTTGAGGGATGGTTGAGGCTGTCGGTTTCCCGACGAGATGCACGCGGGGCAGGTGCCCCAGTACACGACCTCTGCCTCGTCGATCTCGAAGTTGAAATCGTCCGATGCATGAAGGCACGGGCGGTAGCCGACAGCGCAGTCGACATCGACGACCGTGCCGCACGCACGGCAGATCAGGTGGTGATGGTTGTCGTTGATGCGGTCTTCATAGAGTGCCGGCGACCCGATGGGTTGAATGCGGCGCAGAAGTCCCATTTCCACGAAGGTGTTCAGCGTTCCGTACACCGACTGCCGCGAGATGCTGCCGAGCGCCTGGCGGGCCGCCTCGGTCACGGTGTCTGCCGTGCAGTGAGGGTGCGCGGCAACCGTGCGCAGGATCTCGAGGCGCTGTGCCGTGACGCTGAGACCGTGGTCCCGCAGGATCATCGCGTAGTCGTGGCTCATCACGGAATGGAACATATCAAAATCTGGATTTATTCCACAAAGCATCCAGCGCCGGGGGATGGGTGTCCGACCAGCGGGGGACGAACCGGCGATGGTCCCTGGATTTCCGGGGACTTGGATGACCGGATGAGAAACAAGATGATCATCGCGACCCTCGCATTCACCCTCATTGCCGGGGCCTGTTCGAGGTCTGCGGAGGGTCAGCTGCCCTCACCGGACATGCTGTCCGACGCCCTGCCCACCATCACCGAGATGCCGGGGGACTGGGACGAATCCCAGCGCCAGGTGTTCACCACGAGGGGCGCAGAGAACCCGTCGATCGACCCGTCAATCTGGTGCCCGGCTGCCGAGATGGTGACGGAGAACCTGGTTGATCTCGCCGGTGAGTCGGGGGCGGACGTCGAGATGCAGTCGCAGTCGACCGGCGGGAACCCACGGATGATGCGCCTGCAGGCATGGGCGAACGACGATGTGCAGGATTACTTCCGCGATGCCAAGGAAGCGGTGCGCATCTGCGACGGCGAGACCGTGACCGATTCGGACGGTGTCGTGTCGACATACGACGTCATAAACAGCCGGGACATCGGTGATGAGTCGATCAGTTGGCTGCAGACAACGACGCCGCCGGAGTCGACTGCGGGGGAGAAGATGTCGTCGGTCGGGCGCACCACGATCGCGCGGTTCGGGTCGATCGTGATGGTGCTGCAGATGGGCGACATCGCAACCGGTGCAGCCTCGACACTGATGGCCGAGGGCGACTGGTGGGAGATCGTGGAGATCGCCGGCAGGAAACTCGGCGATCTTGACGAGCAGGTCCGCAACTAGTCGCGTTCTTGCGTGCCGGTGCGGGGCAGGTGGAGATCGAACCGGATCGCAAGCGCGCGCAGCGCGACCACGATTGCAACGGGGATCCAGACCCTCACCGGGTCCGAGGCATCCGTCTCGCGGAGCGCCACGTGTGCGAGTGCACCGACCAGGCCGGCGATGGCATAGACCTGTCCGACGAACACGATGGGTGTCTGGCCGGTGAAAATGTCACGGATGACGCCGCCACCCACGCCGGTGACGACACCCATGAAGACCGCGATGAACGACGATGTGCCGTTGTCGAGCGCGATTGAGGTTCCGAGAACCACGAATGCACCGAGACCGACCGCGTCGCTCGCCAGATACCAGGCGTGGTTGCGCGGGTCCACGCGCCACGGCAGACGCAACATCACGAGACCGACCGCCACCGTGCAGAGCGCAACAATGACGGGCCACTCGTCCTGTACCCACGTGGTCGGAAGATTCCCGATCAGGATGTCGCGGATCGTCCCGCCACCGATCGACACGACCACAGCGAGAACCGTTGCGCCGAGCCAGTCGAGCCCGGCCTCTGCAGCAGCGAGCACCCCCGACGTCGCGAACGCAATCGTGCCGATCACGGCAACCACCAAGAACACTCCCTCGTTGGTTGCCACCTGACTCGAAATCACCTCGAGGAGAGTAGTTGCCGCTAGGTGTGCAGGTGGGAGATGTCCTGTTGTTTCGTGCCTCTCGTCGCGGATGTTGGTCGCTTCTTGGTCGTAACCGTCTCGTCGGTACGGAATCTCCTCGTAAAGATGCAGACGGTTCCTCATTCTGATGTGGGGCAGAGAGTTTCTGTTTCCTCAAGAAAGAAAGAAGGCAACGACATGAATGGTTCACGGATTCGAGAGCGTCGTCGATCTCTGCTGGCGGGTGCATCGCTCATCGGTGCACTCGTCTGCGGAGTCCAAGTGACCAGCAACGCAGTCTCTGCGGCGGAGGAGGAGGGGTACGGGAGCAATCTCTCCGTTCCCGCGATCTTCCTGCCGGGGACCTCGGCGGCTGACGCCCCGGCATTGAGGGGCGGTGCGTGCGGCGCGTCGGTCAACCCCACGGGTTCCCCCTCGCTCGTCTACCCCGGCTACTTCCTGCAGAAGTCCGAATCGGTGTGGCAGTCCGAGTGTGCCGAAGCTGCGTCGCTGAACGTCTACGCGAACTGGGGTGACAACCTCACGTCACGCCCTGTGCTGAGTTCTCGACAGCCAGTGCGAGTTGAAGTCGGGCTGGAGCACTCACCGGTGACACCGATGAAGGGATTCGTCGTCGAGAAGCTGACGCCCGATGCAGAGGATCGGTTGGCAACCTACGGAACCCGTGGCGTGGTCACTGACTTCACGAAGGTACGAGTCTTCGATTCCGGTGCCCGTCTCAGAATCGAACGAGTCGACGGCCCCGGCGGGGTTGTGTACGACGGAGCCATGTCTGCAGAAGTCAACTCTGTCGGTGCAGTGGTCTATGGCTACAACTGGGGAGTGAAAGGCAAGAAGAACCGTCCGCTTCCAGGCACGTACCGTGTCACGTTCACATCGAACAACGCAACAGTGGTCGGTGTTGACTCGAGTGACGCGGCGAAGGCGACCTTCACTTCAAAAACGACGAGTTTGGTGCTCACCATTTCTGCTTCTGCCGGCTTGAGGGGTAGCCCTGGCGGCGGTAGCGGCGGCGGGTCCGGTTCCGGCGGTTCTGGTTCCGGTGGCGGTTCTGGCGGACATCGATGATGAAGACTCTGAAGTGGATTGCCTGCGGGCTCGCCTGTGCAGTGGCCGGAGTGGTCATGGTTGCAACGACGGGTGTTGCGTCAGCAGAACACATCAGTGGACCGTGCGGGGGTGCTTCGGCGCCCTCGCACCAGGTCCTCGCTCATGTGGTCGGGAGACAAGCCCAGAAGACGACGAAAGTTGTTGCGCTGGTCGAGTCAGACAACGACGGCCGGGTGTCGGGTGAACTGGTCGTAGGTCGCGGTCCGTCGCAGGTGCTTGTCAACGAGTGGTGTCGGATCTGGAGCGGAGGATCGTCGTCCGCCGAGGATTCCGGTGTCGTGCATGTCCTCGGCACGGTGACCAGGCCCGATGGCAGAGAGGCCTACGTGCAGCTGGACATTCGCCCCAACGAGGGCGGCAGGATCAGAGTGCGCACGCGACCGGTTACCGGGCATGGTGGTCACTCATCGTCTGCCGGCGAGAGTGTCAGCGAAATCGAAGAGGGTCACGGCGGCTGGGTTTCGCTGACTGGCGAGGGTTGGATTCCTGTCACTCGTGTTCGGATCCGGCCCGTCGCAAGCCAGAAGTGAAAATGTTTTCGGCGATTTGTTGACTTGGTCACGTCTCTGCATTGCGCCAGTTGGCGGTGCAGCCTCAACGCAATGCTGGTAATCAGCACCGCGACGCGTGTGAGAAGTGGGACACGTGTTGAATTTCCCGTAGACGGAAGTGTGGGCGGTCGTGAACTGATCGCAACCGGTGTGTCAACAGTCGAGGCAACGTGGTGTTCGTACAACGTGGTGTTCGTACATGGGGTGGTCGTGGAGGAGGTGGTGGAGGCTGCGGTCCACTGCGCAAACAGCATGAATCCAGTGTTCTGCCCGTGTGGATGTCCGCAGCTTGATAGACGCCACGTTTGCCGGGGGTGTTCGAATCTGGCGAACGTGATGAGGCCGAGAGCGGGATCACTTACGTGATCGACGGTCGAGCTGGGGCGATGGATCCGCCAACATCGACCGGCCACTCGCTCTGCCATGTCGAACTGTTCTTGACGGGAAAAGTCGCTGACTTTACACTGAGGGGATGATTTTTCGCACATGGTCACGAATGGTCACTGCAGTTCTTCTCGGGGCTTTTGCGTTTGTCTCCGTGACTGGTGATTCGGAAGTTAAGGCAGTGAACCCGGTGCGCGCGGTTGACATCGCTGTTGGCGGGGAAGGGCATCTGGGTTACGGATGTGCGATTCTGCTCAGCAACGAGGTTCTTTGTTGGGGCAACAACGCGCCGATCAGCGGCATAGTCCCCGGAATTGACAATGCGATCGACGTGACCGCCGGCAAGGAACACACGTGCGCACTTCTCAGAACTGGAACCGTGCGGTGCTGGGGAAGCAACGGACGTGGCCAGCTGGGCAACGGCACTCAGAACTCGAGCAGTTCGCCGGTCACAGTTGTCGGCGTCGGTGGTTCCGGGGCCTTGACGAACATCGTTCAGGTGTATGCATCGGCCAAGCGCCATATTTCGTGTGCACTGTCGGGTTCCGGGCGTGCGATGTGCTGGGGCGACAACTCAAACGGCGTTCTCGGAAGTTCTTCTGTCTCATTCGGTTCGTTCTCGGACACTCCTGTCGTGGTCACCGAACAGTCAACGGGAAACGCGCTGACAGACATCAGCACGATTGCTGTCGGAACCTATGCCGCGTGCGCGGCGAAGTCCAACGGCGATGCATTCTGTTGGGGTGACAACGGACTCGGCCAGCTCGGGAATCCTTCATCCGGATCCACGAACTCTGCGGTTCCTGTCTCTGGAATCGGCGGCACCGGAACACTGTCAGATGCAACTCAGCTTGCGCTCGGTGACGCAATGGGCTGTGCTCGTCGATCGAGCGGGGCCGTTGCATGCTGGGGAATGAGTGACCTCGGCAGTGGAACGAGGAATGGTTCCAGCTCGCCCGTATCGGTGCTGGGGGTGACGAACGCTCTGCAAGTTGCTTCAGCTGAAGAGAACGCATGCGTTCTGCTTGCGACAGGTGACGTCAGGTGTTGGGGCAACTGGCACGGGAATGCCGGTGGCCAGCCGACACAGCAGCTGATCCCTCTGAGAACAAGTCCAGAACCCACGCCGTTCGTTTCGAATGCAAAGCAACTGTCCACCGGCGGTGGTTGGCCACAGAAGTACTGTGCGATTCTCAACGACGATTCGGTGAGGTGCTGGGGCGCAAACGATGCAGGTGCACTCGGAGTGAGCTCGGTGGCCACTCCCTACAGCAATGTCGCGGTGGAGCCTCAGTTGACCTTCACCATGGGGCCCGTCACGACAACGACGACCACGACAACCACCACAACGACGACAACAACAACGACGACAACGATTGCGCCGTCAGTGACCTCAACCTCCGTTCTTGCGTCGAACGGGGGAGGGGTGCCGGGGGCGACAGCATCGACAGTTGCGCAGGGCCAGAAGGATGTCCCGCGTGTCCCCTCGACGAGTTCTACGCCCGCTCTTCCGGTCATGGCGACGACAACGACGACGGTTCCTGAAGCAAAGACACGAACAGACGCGCCCACACCTTCAGCGGTAGAGGCCGGCGAAGGTTCATTCGTGAAGAATGGAAAAGCCGAGGATCTCAGAGTGTCGAGGGAATCGAATCAGGTTGTGATGAGGACCCGGCAGTTCAGCGCAACAATCAGCGTTCTTGACGAAGATCAGCAGAGGGTTTCTCTCGACGACACCGGTGCAATCGAGATCTCACGAGCAGCATTCGTGGAGGTGCGCCTTGATGGATTCAATCCTGGAGATGACTGCACTGTCTGGATGTTCTCCGAACCAACGAAGCTCGGCGAGTCAGAGGTCGGGCCAGACGGAAGCGTGGTGGGACGCTTCGAACTTCCGTCCGACATTGAATCCGGTGATCATCGATTGGTTGTCGAAGTTGCCTCGAGTTCGGGCGAAGCCTCCCAGTTCACATTGGGCGTGATCCACAGCGGCGGCGACGAGGGGGTCGTCCTGTCGCGACTGTTGATCGGTGTCCCGGTTGCGCTCGCTGTGATCGTCGGCCTGACGGTCCCGAACCAGATTCGTCGCCGTCGGCGACAACGAGCAGGTGCATGACACCGAGCCGTGGCTAATGGTGGAGCTGGGGGGAATCGAACCCCCGTCCATCAGGCGCTGCCTGCCAGTGATACAACCATTCCCGTTCTCGTGCTGACGCAACACGGTCGACGGGTCGACTACTGAGTCACCTCAGTCGCGTGTCGTCTTTCCGGCAGGTCAACGGTCTTTCCCGTCGTCAGCGTTCTTTCCTGCCGTCATCCTCCGCTTCTGTTGCCGGGCTGCGATGGACTGGCCCCGTGCGCCATTGCTGGTCACGATGTCTCTCTACCGAGTATTAGGCGGCGAGAGCGAACTGCTCGTTGGCAATTCTGTTTTTTGCCCCGTTTAACGAATCTGAGCAATTCGGGTTGCACGTGCAAACAACGAAACTGCTGTCGAAACCTGTCAGCCCCATTGGTTGGTTGTGTCCCCACAGTGTACGGCCGGGGTGCGCCGATTCTGTCGGGTCAGTGCATGCCCTTGCGTTGCCTGCCGAGCGAACGTTGGATCTCGCGCTGCACGTCCTTCTCGGCGATCGCCTGCCTCTTGTCGCCCTTCTTGCGACCGCGGCCGAGCGCAAGCTCGACCTTCACGCGGCCGTCCACCAGTTTGAACGCGAGCGGCACGAGTGCCAGGCGTTCCCGGGCGATGCGGTCGTGCAGGCGGTCGATTTCGTCGCGGTGCAGCAGAAGTTTCCGGGCACGGTCAGGCTCGTGGGCACCCACCCCGACGGCATGGGAGTACGGGGCGATGTGCACGCCGTCGAGCCATATCTCGCCGTCGAGGATCCGCGCGTACGCATCGACCAGCTGCACCTGCCCGGCCCGCAGGCTCTTCACCTCGCTGCCGACCAGCACGATCCCGGCCTCGACCACGTCGAGGATCTCGTAATCGTGCCGCGCCTTGCGATTGCTCGCCAGCACGGTGTTCGGTGACTTTGCCATAGGGGTACACGAGCGTACCGCTAGCCTGCGCAGGCATGTCCGAGCAGTTCGAACGACATATCTCTGTCCCGCCCGACGCAATTGAAGCCATGGGTGCTCATGCCGTCGCGTGCTACCCCGAGGAGATGTGCGGGCTGCTCGTCGGGGCCCCGGGTTCGAGTGCAGTGGTGCGGTTCGTCCCCTGCACGAACATCGCCCGCAGTGCCCTCGTGTACACCATCGACCCGAAGGAGCACCTGCGGGCCGAACTGGCTGCCGAGGCCGAGGGTCTCGAGATCATCGGCTGTGCACACAGCCACACCCACACCGAGGCATACCCCAGCAGAACCGACGTGGAGCAGGCTCCGGATCCCGCCTGGCACTACGTGATCGTCAGTTTGAAGACCGGCGAGCCGCGGCCCCGGTCGTTCCGCATCGAGGGCCAGGTCATCACCGAAGAGGCGATCGTCACCACCTGACCGGGGTCGGAAGCGCCCCCTCGGCAGGGGGGGTGACAATCGCTGAACAGATGGTTACAATTCCGACTGGATTTATCGGGAATAGGGCAGGTCGCGCCCTTGTTTCAACTGGAAGCCCCGAAAGGTCGCGAAGGAGAACCATGTCAATAGCGGATGTGCGCAGGAACGGAGGCTCGGTGTTTGTTCTGCAGAACTCACTCGAGCTCGTCGGCAACACTCCGATGGTCGACGTGTCCGTTCTGTCGCCGAACCCGAACGTTCGCCTCGTGGCAAAGCTCGAGAGCCAGAACCCGTTCGGCTCCGTCAAGGACCGCATTGCAAAGTCGATGATCGAGGATGCCGAGCGCACGGGTCGTCTCGTGCCCGGTCAGCGCATCGTCGAGCCGTCGTCGGGCAACACAGGGATCGCACTGGCCGCCATCGCGAAGATGAAGGGGTACCCGATCACCATCTTGATGCCCACCTCGGTGAGCATCGAGCGTCGCCAGATGCTCGAGGTCTTCGGTGCAGAGATCATCCTCACTCCCGGCGAGGAGGGCTCGAACGGTGCAGTGCGCCGTGCCCAGGACCTGGCCGCCCAGCACCCCGAGTGGTGCTTCCTCTATCAGTACGCAAACGATGCCAACCCGCGCGCCCACTACACAGGCACGGGGCCCGAGATCTACCGCGACTGCCCCGAGATCACCCACTTCGTTGCGGGCCTCGGAACCAGCGGCACCCTGATGGGCACCGGCAAGTACCTGAAGGAACAGAATCCCGACATCAAGATCGTTGCCGTCGAGCCGCCGCTCGGTGAGCGCGTCGAGGGTCTGCGGAACCTGGACGACGGCTACATCCCCCCGGTGTTCGACAACTGGCACGGCCGTGACCTGCTCGACCGCAAGCGCGTGGTGCGCCCGCGTGAGTCACTCGAGTGGACCCGCCGCCTGGTGCAGGAGTGCGGCATCTTCGCCGGCATCTCCTCGGGCGCGTCACTAGCGGGAGCCGCGAAGGTGGCGAGCGAGATCGAAGAGGGAACCATCGTGTTCATCGTGTGCGACGGCGGATGGAAGTACCTGTCGACCGGTGCTTACACCGATGATCTCGACCAGGCCGAAGCCAACGCGGAGAAGATCATCTACTTCTGACGCGGGTTGCGCGGGCTCACCGGCCCGCGATCAGCACTGCGAGTCCCGTTGCCACCACGCATGCGGCTGCGATCCGGCGCTTCATGTCGCGTTCGCCGAGATACCGGGTGCCCACCAGGGCCACTATCACCACGCTCGACTCGCGCAGTGCAGTCACGTAGCCGACGGGTGCGCTCTGCATTGCGACGAGCACCATCCAGTACGTGAGCACCGATGCCGCTCCTGCGAGCAGGAAGGTGTGCCCCCGGCTCCGCATGGCAGAGACCATGTCGGCCGTGCGTCCGGTCGCCACACCCGCCGCAGTCGTGAACAGTGCCGTCGACACGAACAGCACGAGCGGGTACAGGTAGCCCCCGGTCTCCCTCGAACCGTGGCCGTCGACGATCGAGTAGGCACCGATGGTGAGCGACACGAGCAGTGCGGCACGCACGTGCGAGGAATCGGCACGACCCGACAGCGCCACGATGCCCGTGACCGCGATTCCGATGCCCGCGATCGACAGGGCACCGAAAGAGTCACCGAGCACGAGGACACCGCCCACGGCCGCAAGCAGGGCCCCGACACCACGTGCGATCGGGTAGGTGACGGAGAAGTCACCGATGTCGTAGGCGCGTGCGAGTGCGCCGATGTAGGCAACGTGAATGACACCGCTCGCGACCGCAGGCCACCAAGCGAGGTTCGCGGGCAATCCGGTGAACACGAGAATGACTGCGCACAGGGCGCCGCCGGCCGTCATCTGTCCCCACAGTGCGATCCATCGGTCGCCGCTCTGCTTCACCCACAGGTTCCAGGCCGCATGCAGAACCGCGGCGGCGAGTGCGAGAAGCGTGGCGGTGAGCACGGTCGGTGACGCTACGCCGTGTCGCCGTTCGATGTGCGTATTGTTGACATCGCGTCGGATCCGAACACGGACGACGCGGAGGTACACCACATGTCACGCCCCGATGGCCGCACACCAGACCAACTTCGACCGATGTCGTTCCAGCGAGACTTCACCGAGATGTCGGCCGGCTCGGTGCTCGTGTCGTTCGGGCGCACGCGGGTGTTGTGCACGGCATCCGTCGACGAGGATGTCCCGCGCTGGATGAAGGGTTCGGGCAAGGGGTGGGTCACCGCCGAGTACTCGATGCTCCCGGGTTCTTCCCCCGAACGTGTCGACCGCGAGGCGGCCAAGGGCAAGCAGAGCGGCCGCACCGTGGAGATCCAGCGCCTGATCGGCCGGTCGTTGCGCGCCGCCTGTGACATGCGGGCCCTCGGCGAGCGCCAGGTGGTTGTCGACTGCGACGTGCTGCAGGCAGACGGCGGCACACGAACCGCCAGCATCTGCGGCGGCTACCTGGCGCTGCATGACGCGCTCACGCGCCTGGTGCAGAACGGTTCGATTCCTGCGCACCCACTGCATTCGCTGTGCGCGGCCATCTCGGTGGGGGTGTGCGGCGGCGTGCCGGTGCTCGACCTGCCGTACGTCGAGGACTCAACGGCAGAGGTCGACATGAACGTCGTGATGCTGCGTCCGGTGAACGGCGGTGAATCGCGCTTCGTCGAGGTGCAGGGGACCGCAGAGGGAATGGCGTTCACGCGGGGCGAGCTCGACGACCTGCTGATGCTCGCTGACACGGGCCTGAACCGCATCTTCGACCTGCAGGCCGGTCTTCTGGCTGAACCTCCGGCTGCCCGCGCACCCGAGCGGTGATCCGATGAGGCTCGTGTGCGCGAGCGCGAACGACAAGAAGGTCGCGGAGATCGCGAGGTTGCTGCCGCCGTGGGTCGAACTCGTGCCGCGTCCGTCGACGGTGGGAGAGGTCGAAGAGACCGCGCCGACGCTCGAGGGCAACGCAGTCATCAAGGCGGTCGAGATCGCCAATCACACCGGTGAATGGGCGATTGCCGACGACACTGGGCTGATCGTCGATGCGTTGAACGGTGGGCCCGGCGTGCGCAGCGCACGGTTCGCCGGTGACTCCGCATCGGACGCCGACAACCGCCATCTGCTGCTCGAACGCCTGCACGGTGTTTCATCGCGCGCCGCTCGTTTCCGCACGGTCATCGCGGTCGTGCACCCGTCGGGGGAGATGCACATTCTCAGCGGCGAGTGCGAGGGCGAGATTGCGGTCGCAGAATCAGGGCAGAACGGATTCGGCTACGACAGCGTGTTCGTGCCGCGCGACGGCGATGGACGAACCTTTGCCGAGATGTCGGCCGAAGAGAAGGACTCGTTGTCGCACCGCGGCCGCGCGCTCGCGCAGCTGCCCGGGTTGTTGTCGCGGATCTTCGGGTCACCAGCCACGTAGGTCGATCGGCCATTCGGCGAGCACCTCGCCGAACTGGTTCGTCACGTACGCAACCTCGTGCATCGCCATGGTGGGGTCGATGTGCGACGGCGCCACGAACGCGCGGTCGCCGACCTTCGGCTTCGGGGTGTCGTCGGTTGCCGAGAACGTGATGTGCTCATCGGAGCAGAACCACACGCTGTGACCCGCGATCGACGGGTTGCCGTGGTCGAGCCCGAGTGCCTTCAGCCCTACGTCGGCCACTGCCCACCGGTCGTTCACCGACACAACGGTGCCGACCACCCACATGGCCTGCGAGAAGGGAAGCCCGAGCTGGGCATAGTGCGTGTCCATCAGCGCGTAGCTGCCTGCCTGCACCT
The DNA here is from genome assembly GCA_964513585.1 of uncultured Bifidobacterium sp. GTDB lineage: Bacteria > Actinomycetota > Acidimicrobiia > Acidimicrobiales > Ilumatobacteraceae > UBA2093. Next base: position 11,706 of record CAZENK010000031.1, read on the forward strand.
CGTTCACCGTGGTGCCCGCGAACATGTCGTAGGTCCCTGTGCCCCCGGCCGACACGGTGTCGCCTCCCACGTCCTCGTGTGCAGCGGCCAGCACCGCCATGGCATCGTGCACGCGCTGCTTCCTCTCTGCGCGGTCGGTGACCATCATGAGGTGACCCTCGTATCCCATCACTCCGTGAACGGTCATGCCCCGCACCCGTGCCGCATCCGCGAGGCGGCCTGCATTCTTCGGGTCGCATCCGCATCGCGGCAGACCCACGTTCACATCGACGATGACGTTGCGGATCCCCGCAGTCTCGGCCGCACGCAGCGTCTCCTCGGAGTCGATCGCCACGATGATGAGAGCCGAGTCCTGGGCCTGTGCGAGTGCCTCGAGCCGCCGCGGGTCGATCACCTCGTTCGCAAGAAGAAAGTTGTCACCCACGTCCGCCTCGATCATGCCGATGATCTCGCGCGGGGTCGCGCACGTGAACGAGCGGTGACCCACGGCCTCGAGTTCTGCGGCGAGCCCGGTGCACTTGTGCGCCTTCACGTGCGGCCGCAGCCGCCGCCCGGGGTGGACCTCTGTCATGGTCGCGATGTTCCTGCGCAGGGCGCCGATGTCGATGACGACTGCGGGGGTGGGGAGATCGTTGATGTGCATGGTGCCGGTGAAGGGACTCGAACCCCCAACACGCAGGACCTAAACCTGCTGCCTCTGCCAATTGGGCTACACCGGCGACACCGTGAGGGTACCCCCCGTTCGCAGGTACCTGGTCCTATCGGTGGCAAACTGGGCGGGTGACTGTTTCTTCCACCCTTGAATCCACGCTCGACGCGACCGCCCTCCAGGCGCAGCTCGGTCTTGCTGACCACGTGATCGACGAGGCATCGCTCGAGAACAGCGTGCGCAGGTTCGCCGAGCAGAAGATCGTGCTGCCGACCTTCATGGAACTGGCAGAGCCGCACCGCATCCCGCGCGGCATCACCGACGGTGTCGACAAGAACGCGGCCGACCCCCGCAACCTCTTCCGCGTGCACTGGTACAACGACCTGAACGGCGACAGGGTCGAGGTGCCCGACCACGTGGTCCTTCCGTCGTCCATCACCGGCATCGACTCACCGATCATCGTGGTGTTCGGTGACCGTTTCCCCATGATCACCGCGCACAAGGTGCTCGCCGCATACTCATGCTTCGCGCCACGTGTGATCACGGGGCAGTTCGACCCCACGCGGCACCGCGCTGTGTGGCCGTCCACCGGCAACTACGCGCGCGGGGGCATCGCGATCAGCAGGCTGATGAGTTCACGCGGTGTCGCAGTGCTGCCCGCGGGCATGTCGAAGGAGCGCTTCGACTGGCTCGACAAGTGGGTTGCCGACCCCGCTGACATCGTGCGCACCCCCGGCACCGAGAGCAACGTGAAGGAGATCTACGACGCGTGCAACGAGATGGCGAAGGACCCGGGCAACTTCATCCTGAACCAGTTCTGCGAGTTCGGGAACCCGGTCGGCCACTACGAGGTCACGGGCCGCGCTCTTGCGCATGCGTTCGAGCACGTGAAGGCGAACGGATACTCCGACATACGCCTTGCGGCGTTCACCTCGGCAACGGGCTCGGCGGGCACCATCTCGGCGGGCGACCGCCTGAAGGACATCTACGGCACGAAGATCGTCGCCGTCGAGGCGCTCGAGTGCCCGACCATGCTCGAGAACGGATTCGGCGAGCACAACATCCAGGGCATCGGCGACAAGCACATCCCCCTGATCCACAACGTGATGAACACCGATGTCGTCGTCGGGGTGTCCGACAGGGCGACCGACGAGCTCGACGTGCTGTTCAACACGCCCGCCGGCCAGAAGTACCTCGCGCAGCGTCACGGCGCCGGCCCCGAACTGATCGAGGCACTCACGCATTTCGGTTTCTCGTCGATCTGCAACGTGCTGGCGGCGATCAAGACCGCGAAGCTGCTCGGCTTCGGCGCCAACGATGCCATCGTCACGGTGGCCACTGACGGCAGTGCCCTGTACCCGAGCGAGCGTGTGAAGACGCTCGCGTCGCGTTTCAACGACGACTTCACCGAGATCGACGCTGCAGAGGTGTTCAGCGAGCACCTGGGCTCGGTCGGCACCGACGCGATGATCGACTGCACCGAGAAGGACCGCAACCGGATCTTCAATCTGGGGTACTACACGTGGGTCGAGCAGCAGGGCACTCCGCTCGAGGTGTTCGAGGCACGCCGTTCACAGTCGTTCTGGCGTTCCGTGCGGGCCTATGCACCGGTGTGGGACGAACTCATCGGCGAGTTCAACGCGCGCGTCGCGAAGATCTCCGGGTAACTGTCCATGGCCAACGTCGTCACGGGGTTGGTCTGCTCGGTCTGCGGTGCACGCGTCGATGTGTCGACGCCCCTGTCATGGCGATGCCCGAACTCGTCGGCGGGTGACCGTCACCACGTTCTCGGGTTCGAGAGCAGCATCGAGCCGTTCCGGCCCGAGCACGACGACAATCCGTTCCTGTCGTACCGGCGATGGCTCGCGGTCGATGCATTCGGTGATGCGATCGGCTTGGCCGAGGGCGAGCGCACGCGCATCATCGCCGATCTCGACGCAGCGATCGCGCGCGTGTGCGGCACCGGCTTCCGCAAGACCCCGCTCACGCGTGCGCACGGTCTGTCGCGCGCGCTCGGGTTCACCGATGACGGCGGTGTCTGGCTGAAGGACGAGACCAACAACGTGGCCGGCTCGCACAAGGCACGTCATCTCATGACCGAGATGCTGCACCTGCTGTTCGCAGAGGCCGCGTCGCGTGTGCCGTGGTCGGGCCCGGCATCCCGGCCACCACTTGCGATTGCATCGTGTGGCAACGCAGCAATCGCCGCATCGACCATCGCCGCAGCGGTTGCCTGGCCGATCGCCGTGCATGTCCCCGTTGCTGCAGCGCAGTCCGTGCTGTCCACCCTCGAGGCGCTGCATGCCGACGTCAGGGTGTGCCCGCGGCTCGAGTCGGACCCGCCGGGCGACCCGTGTGTGCTGCGGTTCCGCGATGTCGTGGCTGACGGTGCGGTTCCCTTCGGTGTGCAGGGCACCGAGAACGCGTGGTGTCTCGATGGCGGACGCACGATCGGCTGGGAGATCCTGGAGCAGATGGACAACCGGGTGGACAGGGTGTTCGTGCAGGTCGGCGGCGGGGCATTCGCCTCGTGTGTCGCGAGCAGCATGAAGACCGTCGGTGTGCATCCAAGACTCCATGCGGTGCAGGCCGAGGGGTGTGCACCGTTGGAGCGCGCATGGCGCCGGGCCATCGAGACCGGTGGTGTGCACGGCGTGGGCAGGCGCTGGTCCGAGTGCATGTGGCCGTGGGAGGACGAACCACGATCGCTCGCGGACGGCATCCTCGACGATGAGACATACGACTGGATCGGTGTGGTCGAGGGGATGGCGGAGACCGGTGGGTGGCCGGTGGTTGCATCGGAGGAATCGGTGATCGCGGCCCACCGTATGAGCCATGAACTGACCGCGGTCAACGTGAGCCCCACGGGCAGTGCAGGACTGGCAGGGTTGCTCGAGATCCGTGAACGCATCGCCGATGACGAACGTGTCGTTGTGGTGATGAGCGGTGTCCAGCGGCAGTAATCGGGCGCAATGGCCTCGCGGCCACAGTGCACGAATTCACGGACAACTGACGTCACACGGCCCGAACGGGGCCCAACCACGGACTTTCCCAGCAGGTAGCCTTCAGGGCATATGAGCACCTCCGGTCTTCCTGTTCCTGCCGTCGCACTCGACTCCATCGGTGACCCGCGTGCCGACATCTTCACCCGGTTGCTGAAGAACAGGGTCGTCATGCTCGGCACCGACGTCAATGACGACATCGCGAACAGCCTCTGCGCCCAGTTGCTGTACCTCGAGGGCGAGGACCCGAACGCCGACATCTGGCTCTACATCAACAGCCCCGGCGGGTCGGTCACCGCAGGCATGGCGATCTACGACACGATGCAGTTCGTCAGTTGCGATGTCGCGACAGTCTGCATGGGTCTCGCCGCCTCGATGGGCCAGTTCCTGCTCACCGCCGGAGCACCCGGGAAGCGCTACACCCTGCCCAACGCCCGCATCATGATGCACCAGCCCCTCGCCGGTCTGCGCGGGCAGGCGGCCGACATCGCCATCCAGGCCGAGCAGCTGCGCTTCACGAAGCGTCGCATGGCCGAGTTGATCGCACACCACTCCGGTCGCGCCATCGAGGACATCCAGGCCGACAGCGAGCGTGACCGTTGGTTCACCGCCGAAGAGGCCAAGGACTACGGCCTTGTCGACAAGGTGATCGTGCGTCGCGGAGAGATCCGCTAGTTCTGCTCAGGGTGTCGTGGTCGCCACGGGAACCGTGGTGGCCACCGGCACTGTTGTCGTGGTTGCCTGACGCGGTGGCTCGATGTTCAGGCCCGTGCTGATGTCGACTGCGCAGGTGCTCTTCACCCAGTCGCGCACATTGAGCGCCGACTGATTCGCCGCGTACGTGGCATCGGCGAGCGACTGCACCTGGTCCTTGTCGGTCGGGTCGACCTTCTCGGCAGTGCGCAGCAGGTCTGTCAGCACTGCGAAGTCCTTCTCGATGGTGAGAGGGGTCTTTTCCTGGAGCCTCTCGTAACGATCGACCATCGCCTTGATGTCGTCGGTGGTCTGGGGGCGCTGCGCGATCGCGGGCACTTCCTTGCCGAGTTGGGCACAGAATGCGCTCCCGGTCCTCTCCGACCCGCCGCACGCCGCAAGCGCCGTCATGCAGGCGGCAACGCATGCCAGCATCGACCTCGGCTTCGTACACATTCCTCCGATTATCTCAGAACGACGGCCGGGGGAGACTGCACATGTACGCAGCAATCACATCTGCGACGCTCACGGGCACAACGGGCGGTCTGATCGTTGTCGAGGCACACGTGGGCCCCGGCATCCCGGCGTTCACTGTTGTCGGCCTTCCCGACGAGGGGTGCAGGGAATCGCGCGACCGGGTGCGGGCTGCAATGTTGTCGAGCGGTCTCGAGTGGCCGAACCGTCGTATCACCATCAATCTTGTCGGGGCAGGCGAGCGTCGTGGTGGAGCGGGTCTTGATCTTGCCATTGCCATCGGTTTGCTGGTGGCAACCGGAGTGATCGAGGCACGGGCAGTCGAGTCGTGTGCGTTCGTCGCAGAGCTGGGGCTCGACGGTTCGTTGCGCGGCACTGCCGGCATGGCCCCGCTCGTCGCCGCAGTCGCCGACCACGACGTGGTGGTGGCTGCCGCGGCCGTTCACGAGTCGATGCTTGCCCGGCCTGCACGTGTGCGGGGCGTGTCGCATCTCGGCGAACTCGTGTCGGTGCTGTGCGGGGAGCAGCCATGGCCCGACTGTGTCGGCGATACTCCGCAGGTCGTGTGCGACCAGGTTCCGGACCTGCGCGATGTGCGGGGTCAGCCTCTTGCGCGGCTGGCACTCGAGGTGGCGGCAGCCGGTGTGCACCACATGCTCATGATCGGCCCGCCGGGCGCGGGAAAGTCGATGCTGGCCAGGCGTCTCCCCGGGCTGTTGCCGCGACTCACCGAGGAAGATGCATTTCGTGTGGCGATGATCCGCAGTGCGGCAGGTCTGCCGATGTCGGGTCACCTTGCCACCTCGCCGCCGTACCGTGCGCCGCATCACAGCATCTCGATGGCTGCGATGGTGGGCGGCGGATCGGCACAGATCAGGCCCGGCGAGATCACTCTCGCGTCGCACGGTGTGCTGTTTCTCGACGAGATGGGCGAGTTCGCGCCCGGTGTGCTCGACGCCCTGCGCCAGCCCCTCGAGGAGCGACGGGTGCGGATTGCGCGTGCACATTCGTCGGTCGAGATGGCGGCGGACTGTCTGGTGGTGGCAGCCACGAACCCCTGTCCGTGCGGTGTCGCGGCACGGGTCGACTGCGAGTGCGCCCCGCACGCGCGCCAGCGCTACCTGCGGCGTCTGAGCGGTCCGTTGCTCGACCGGTTCGATGTGCGCGTGCACCTTGCGCGACCCAGCACCACAGAACTCACCGGGAGCGACGGCGGTGAGTGCAGTGCCACGGTTGCAGCGCGGGTCGCCAGGGTGCACGACACGGCGCGCAGGCGCCAGGGGTGCATGAACTCGGCGATCACCGGCGACATGCTCGATGCGGTCGCGCCCCTCGATGACGATGCGATGACCTGCTTGCGCGCCCGTCTCGACGAGGGGTTGCTGACCGGTCGCGGCTATCACCGTGTGCGCCGGGTGGCGCGCACGCTGGCCGACCTGCACGGCGACGAGGGCGTGATCGGCCGGAGGTGGGTCGAGGTGGCGCTGCAGTTGCGTGCCCGACTCGACACCGGAATGGTTGCCAGGTGACGGGTGGGCACGAGCAGTGGGTCCATGCGGCGGCTCTTGCGGCACTTCCGTTGCAGACGCCGGCGCGGTTGCGGCGACTGCTGTCGATGTGGCCCGCCGACGAAGCGTGGTTCATGGCGACCCAGTCGGGCGGCGGCCTCCTCGGTTTCGATGATGCAGTCCTCGGCGTGTGGCGACAGACGAATCAGTCGCTGCTGCATGAGACAGGGGGGAGATGTGTCGACGCGGGCGTCACGGTCGTGGTGCGTGGTCACGTGTCGTACCCGGCCGTGCTGGATGCCGACATCGACGCCCCCGCAGTGCTCTTCTGCGTCGGCGACCTGCGTGCGTTCCGTGCGCGCCGAGTCGGCATCATCGGAACCCGTCGCGCCACGCAGTCGGGTCGGCACTTCGCGCGCACGCTCGGCGGCCAGCTCGCGTCATCGGGTGTCAGCGTGGTGTCGGGGCTCGCACGCGGCATCGATGTCGAGTCGCACCGTGGCGCACTCGACACAACGGACGGTTTCCCGCCGATCGCGGTGGTCGCCGGCGGACCCGATGTGGTGTACCCGCGCGAACATGCGGGCATCTGGCGCGACATGGGTGAGCGGGGGCTCATCGTGAGTGAACTGCCGCCCGGTGTGCACCCCGAGCCGTACCGGTTTCCCCAGCGCAACCGTGTGCTCGCGGCACTCAGCGAGATCGTGGTCGTTGTCGAGTCCCGCGAGACCGGCGGGTCGATGATCACGGTGCACGAGGCGATGAAGCGCGACATCCCGGTGATGGCCGTTCCCGGATCGCCGCTTGTGGGCACCAGCTCGGGAACCAACGAGTTGCTGCGCGACGGGTGCGCCCCTGTCACCACGGTCGACGACGTGCTCATCGCCCTCGGGCTCGACCACCGGCGGTGCGGCATCCGGGTCGAGACCAGGAACGAACCGGCACGCGAGGGCGCCCGCGTGCTCGACGCGCTGGCCGACGTGCCGAGGACCATCGACGAGATTGCTCTGTCGGCGGGCCTCTCGGTGGTCGACGTGGCGGTCGCACTCGGCCGGCTCGAGTCCGACGGTTGGGTCGCGTGCACCGACGGATGGTGGGAGGCGCTCACCCGGTAGGTCACGAGAAGTACCGTGGTGCCATGGCCGTCGCGGAGACCTCTCGTTCAGTGCGCGCCGACATCTCTGCCTACGACATCGACCGGCATGTGCGCTCGCTTCGCTGCGGTGATGTGGCGAGGGCCACCCGGCATGCAGACCTGGTGCGCGCGGCGAATGCGTTCGTGGGTGCAGGCGCGCGGTCCCCGTTCGCGGTGACACCCGAGATGGTCCAGGCCCATGTGTGTGACCTTGAGTCCCGCGGGTACTCGGTCGAGACGGTGGAACAGCGTCTGGCGGCACTCGTCGGGTACTTCGGCTGGTTCGCACGCACGCACAAGCCCGCCCGCGGTTCGGTCGAGTTCGTTCACCCGGCGAGATCGGTCACAACCCGTCACGGTTCGAACTGTCGGGACTGTGCACGCCCGGGGGTCGCCACGCTCAAGGGACTGTGCGACGAACGCGATGCACGCCTGCCCGGGTGGGGCCCGGCCGGGTTCGAGCAGTCGCTGACGGCGTCGGCCGCCAACACCCGTGCGGCGTACCGCCGCGATGTCGAGTTGTTCGCCGAGTGGTCGATCGACACGGGTTCCGCTTCGTGCCCGGCAGAGACCACGAAGGACCATGTCCGTGACTACCTTGCGCATCTGCACGACAGCGGGGCCACGTCACGCACAGTCGCCCGTCGCATCGCGGCCCTGCGCCGTTACTTCACCTGGGCAATCCGAAGGTCGATGACATCGGTCGACCCGACGGAGTCGATCCACACTCCCCAGTCGAAGGGGCGCCTGCCGCGCCCGCTCGACGAGGCAACAGTTGCCGCATTGATCACGAGCGAGGATCCCGACGCACCGGCATGGCGTCGCATGCGGGACCGCGCCGTGCTCGAGATCCTGTACGGCAGCGGTCTCCGTGTGTCCGAGGTGTGCTCGCTTGCGATCGACAGCATCGCCTCCGACGGGTTGTCGTTGCGTGTGGTCGGCAAGGGTTCGAAGGAGCGCATCGTGCCGCTGAGCGAGCCGTCCGCAGATGCCCTGCGGGCATGGATCGGTGCGCGCGCTGAAGTCTCCGATGACCGGTCGGGCAATGCGTTGTTCCTGGGTGCACGCGGCAGGCCCGTTGCGCGCAGGGACGTTGCAAGGTTGCTCGACGAGGCATGTGAGCGGGCGGGTGTCCAGGGCGGCACCCACCCTCACGCGTTGCGTCACTCGTTCGCCACGCATCTCATGGACAACGGCGCTGACACCCGGTCGATCCAGGAGCTTCTCGGTCACAGTGATGCTGCAACCACACAGCGCTACACGCACGTGAGCAAGGAGCGGCTGCGTGCCGCCTACACCGAAACGCACCCCAGGGCATGAACGCGCGTCCGGTCCGCTACACCATCGAGTCCGCCTGGCAGGCGTGGCACTCCGCGCAGGAGGTCACCGCACGGGAATGGCTGGTGGTGCACTACGCCTCGCTCGTGAAGTTCGTGGCGGGTCGTCTCTCGGCAGGTCTGCCGCGTTCCGTCGACACCGGCGATCTCGTGAGCGCCGGCGTGTTCGGGCTGATGAACGCGATCGACCGTTTCGACCCGGCACAGGGGAACACGTTCGAGACCTACGCGATACCGCGCATCCGTGGTGCGATCCTCGACAGTCTGCGCTCCCTCGACTGGGTGCCGCGGTCGGTGCGGTCACGGTCACGTTCCGTGCAGGATGCGATCGCAAGGCTCGAGCACGAGCTCGGCCGCACACCGAACGACGAGGAGATCGCGAACGAACTGTCGATCTCGGTCGACGAACTCGAGAAGTGGCTCGCTGACATCGCTGCCGGGTCGGTGGGCCCACTCGACCACGTGGCGATGGACAACACGCTCGCTGATGCCGACGCGCACCTGCAGCCCGGTCGCGCGATGGAGGACGGCGAGCTGCGCGACGCGATGCGTGCAGAGATAACGCGCCTGCCGGAGCGCGAGCAGGCTGTTCTCATCCTGTACTACGACGACGGGCTGACTCTCGCAGAGATCGGTGAGGCACTCGGCGTGACGGAGAGCCGCGTGTCGCAGATACACACAAAGGCCGTGCTGCAGCTTCGCTCGCGTCTCGCGGCCGCCGGGATGGGCTGACCCGCACACATCGGGTGCCGTGAACGCCGGCACCCGAATCGCCTTGCGCTGCGCAGTCTCCCTCGGGGTGGTCATCCCGGTGCCGGGTATTGTCGTGCGCGCCTTTGATCCTCCTGCGTGCGAGAGATGCGCCGGGCACCGCGGGGTCACGATCGCCGCGCAGCCGGGGCACACCGTGGTGGCGGTTGCGGGGGGAGTGGTCGAGTTCGTCGGGCCGGTCGCGGGTCGTATCTATGTGGTGCAACGGGTCGCGCCGGCGGTCAGGATCACATACGCGGGCTTCGACCCGGTCGGGGAAGGGGTTGTCGAGGGGGCGCGCCTGGGGGCCGGAGAGCCGATCGGTCGTTCGACGGGCGAGGCATACCTGAGCGTGAGGCATCACGACCGGCACGTCGAGCCTCTGCGTGCCCTCGGAATCGGGCGGGCCCGTCTGGTGGGGGCAGGGGCGGTGCACCCCCGCAGTGTGGGCCCACAGGGGGTCTCCCGATAGAGTTTCCGAGGCTTCACGGGGCGTTCCGTCGCGTGGGTCACAAGAAATCATGCACACCGGCCACCTGCGGTCGCTTCGGCGTCGGTCCGGTGTGTGGACAACCGCAGAAGGAGAAAAATCATGGCTGTCGTCTCTATGCGACAAATGCTCGAGGCTGGCGTTCACTTCGGACACCAGACCCGTCGTTGGAACCCGAAGATGAAGCAGTTCATCTTCGGCGAGCGCAACGGAATCCACATCATCAACCTCGACCAGACCATCGAGCGCGTCGAGGTTGCCTACGCATTC
>CAZENK010000032.1:0-21994 GCA_964513585.1 uncultured Bifidobacterium sp.
AACTGAGCTACGGAGGCGACAGTCGTACTCTACCGAGGACTCGAGAGCAGCACCGTCCGCAGGAACGACAGGGCCGAGATCACGCTGAACTGACGCATCTGGTCGCGCTGGCCCGGCAGCATCATTCGTGTCGAACGGGACGTTCCGTCCTCGAGCACCACTCCCACGCACAACGTTCCGACCGGCTGACCGTCCTGCTCGTCGGGTCCTGCAACACCCGTCACCGCAAGCGCCACGGAACCACCGAGAATATCCCTCGCACCTGTTGCCATCTCCACCGCGACCTGTTCCGACACGACGGGACCGACCGGCACACCGAGAAGGTCGAACTTCACCTCGCTCGCGTAACTCACGACCCCACCGCGGAACACCGTCGAAGATCCCGGCACGTTCGTGATGCGACCGCTGATCAAGCCGCCCGTGACCGACTCGGCGAGAACCAGAGTGGAACCGCGCGACCGCAACAGTTCGAGCACCACCGATTCCATCGTGTCGTCATCCACGCCGAAGACGACGTCCCCGACGTTCCCGCGCACCCTTGCCTCCCACGTCGACAGCAGCTCTGCCGCATCATCATGCGTGGCCGCCCTCGCTGTGAGCCGCACCTTGATGCCTTCCCACCCGCTCGCAAGGAAGGCAAGCGTGGGGTTGCCGAGAGCATCGAGTTCGGAGATCACACCGTCGAGTCGTTCGTTCAGCCCCGACTCGCTGTCGCCCCAGGTGCGCAGCACGCGGCTCACGATGACCGACTGCCCGCCGCTGCGCGACAGCAGGTCGGGCAGAACCGCGCGCGCCAGCATGTCGTGCATCTCGTGCGGCACACCCGGCACCGCATAGATGACCTTGTCGCCGACCGGGCACACGAGACCCGGGGCCGTGCCCCGTGTCTGCGGGATCACCGTTGCGCCGTCGGGCACCAACGCCTGGCGCAGGTTGTTCTCCGGCATGCGCCGCTGACGACGCGCGAACATCTGCTCGATGACCTGCGCAACCGCGGGGTCATGGCGCAGCTCTGCGCCCATCACGCGTGCGATCGCCTCGCGGGTGAGATCGTCGTGCGTGGGGCCGAGCCCACCGCACACGATGATCGCATCGGCATCGGCGAGTGCGGTCTCGAATGCATGGACGATGCGGTCGAGATTGTCGCCCACCTTCAGCTGCAGGTGCGACGCAATGCCCGCCGCGGCGAGGCGCTCACCGATGTACGACGAGTTCGTGTCGACGATCTGGCCGAGCAGCAACTCGGTCCCGACTGCGACCACGTTGCACCTCATGCCACCACCGCCCGGGGTGTCTTCGTGCTCCCGCGCACGTACACGGCGTATGCCAGCAGCGCACCGCACAGCAACAGTGCCAGGACCGACAGCAGGTGGTACCCCACCGCGCGCCTGATGAACCCCGACGACAGCCCGGCCATGCCGCCGCAGAAACTCATCATCAGGTCGGCAGACCCCTGCACCAGCACGCGCTTGTCGGCCGGCACGGACTCCAGGAGCATCGAGGAACCCCCGATCAACCCGAAGTTCCAGCCGATGCCGAGCAACCACAGCGCCGGGAAGAGAATCCAGGGCGATTCGCCGCTGAGGGCGGACAGCACCCCGGAGACCACCAACGTGGCGGCGCCGAGGATCACGGCGGCATTCGTCCCCCTGCGGTCGGCATACCGGCCCACGAACGGGCTGAATGCGTACATGCCCGCGATGTGCAACGACACCACGTAGGCACTGATGCTCTCGTGGCCGTGCAGTTTCATGTGAACCGGTGTCATCGTCATGACCGCCACCATCGCAACCTGGGAGACCACCATGCTGGCAAGAGCCAGCCGGCCCTTCGTGGTCGCAGTGACGATGCGCAGTGCGGCACTCACGCTCGGCAGTTTCGCGTCGGTCCTCGCCCGCAGTCCGTCGATCACGACGAGAGGGTCAGGGCGCAGCTGAAGGGTGATGTTGCAGAACGCCATGAACAGAACGAGGGCCGACAGGATCCAGGGGCCGGTGTACTTGTGCAGGCCGAACCAGTTCTGGCCCGCGGCCTCGGCGGGACCGATCAACAACGGCGCAAAGACGGCGCCGAAGGTGGATGCAAACACGATGCGCGACATCGCACGGCCGCGCTCCTCGGGAAGTGCGAGGTCGGTCGCGGTGTAGCGGGCGAGCAGGTTGGCCGCCTGTCCGTTGCCGAAGAGGAAGAGACCGAGAAGAAAGACGGCGAGGTTGAAGGTCTCGGCACCGACTGCGGCGAGCACCGCACCGACCGTGCCGAGTAGGTAGCCGTTGCGCAAACCGGGGCGTCTGCCCTTGCGCATCATGTGGCGCGAGAGCACCTGGGACATCACGGCGGTTCCCGTCGTGGTTGTCGCCGTTGCCAGGCCTCCCCACGGTGTGGTGCTGCCGAGGATCTCCTGGATCACGAAGGCGCCCACCGTGACCGAGGCAGCAAGCGCGGCAGACCCCACGATCTGGCCGAGTGTGAGGGTGCGAAGCGTGCGCTGCTGTATCGAGGCGATCTCCTCGGCCGAGTAGGCCGGCGTCATCTCGAGGCCGCCATCGCGCGCCACGCATACTGTGCGGCACTCGACAGCGTGAGCACCACGGCGACCCACATGCAGACCACGAAAGTCCATGTGGCGTCGTTGATCGTGACCGGGGCGAGTGCGAAACCCACGGCGAGCTGCTGGCTGAAGGTCTTCACCTTCGCCATCCTGCTCGCGGGCACCGACACGCCCCTCGAACCGACGAACACCCGGTACAGACTCACGATGATCTCGCGCGTGGCGATGATGACAACGGGCAGCAACCAGAACACCTCGCGGTTGACCAGGGTGAACATCGCGCCGAGCACGAGGATCTTGTCAGCGAGCGGGTCGAGGAATGCGCCGCTGCGCGTGATGCCGTGACGACGTGCGAGATAGCCGTCGAAGCCGTCGCTGCCGCACAGCACGATCCACACCGTGAGCGCAACCCACGACCCGACGCGCTCGTCGGGGATCATGGCGAACAGGAACGGCGATGCCAACACGCGACCGACGGTCACCATGTTCGCCCAGGTGACGATGGCGGTTTCGTCAACGGCCATCGTTGCCCGCCCCCGGCACGGCGATGAGGTCCGGCCCGAAGACCTGTTCGACATGCACGGTGTGGAACTCCCCCACCGTCAGCGACTCGGGCACCTGCACCACGCCGTCGATCTCCGGGGCCTCACGGAAGGAGCGTGCGATGCCCGGCTCGTCCACCAGCACGGTGATCGTCGTGCCGAGCAGGGCGTCACGGCGCTCGGCGGTGATGGCGTCCTGCATCTCGCGCAGTTCGGCGATCCGTTCGTTCATGAGCGACTCATCGACATGGTCGGGCAGGGTGAGCGCATGCGTGCCCTCTTCCGGGCTGAACGTGAAGAAGCCGCACCAGTCGAGCTGGGCCTCGCGCACGAAGTCGAGCAACTGATCGTGGTCGTCCTCGGTCTCCCCCGGGTACCCCACGATGAAGTTGCTGCGGAACGTCGCGTCGGGGGCCATGGAGCGGATGCGCTCGATGCGCTCGAGGAAGCGGTCCTTGTCGCCCCACCGGCGCATGCGACGCAGGTGCGCACGGCTCACGTGCTGCAGCGACAGGTCGAAGTACGGCACTCCGGTCGCGAGAATCGCGTCGATGAGTTCGTCCGACAGGTCACTCGGGTACAGGTACAGCAGGCGGACCCAGTCGACACGGGCCGACACTTCGCGCACGAGCCCCACGATCGACCCTGCACCGAGTTCGTCGGGGCGGTCCTTGCCGTAGCTCGCGAGGTCCTGCGCCACGAGAACGACCTCGCGCACGTCGACCTCGTCGACCTCACGCAGGATTGCATCGACGTCACGGCTGCGCTGTGGCCCACGGAAGGACGGGATCGCGCAGAACCCGCAGTTGCGGTCGCACCCCTCGGCGATCTTCACGTATGCCCATGGTGCCTCGGACTTCGGGCGCGGCAGGTTCAACAGGTCGAACGTGGGCACCGAACCGGTGACCGACAGCGGCTTGCGCCCGAGCTGGATCGGCACGCCGAAACCGGCAACCTGGTCAGCCTCGGGCAGGGCCTCGGCGAGTTCACTGCCGTAGCGCTCCGCCATGCAACCGGTGACCACCAGGCGCGACGAGCGCTTGCGCTGGTCGTCGAGCGCGAGCAGTGTGTCGATGCTCTCCTTGCGTGCGTCCTCGATGAATGCGCACGTGTTCACGACCACCACATCGGCCTTCGACGGGTCATCGGTGCGCGAGAGGCCGTCGGCAACGAGCGTGCCGATGATCTTGTCGGAGTCGACTTGATTCTTGGGGCAACCCAGAGTCTCGATGTAAAAGCGCTGCCCCATCGGGGACGAGCCTAGTGCCAGTGCAGTTTCAGCCCCTCGTATGGCCATTCCGTCGTGAGGAGACGCCCGGTGCTCGAGGCCGTGACGTATGCAGTGCGGTGATCAGGGCCGCCGAAGCAGATGTTCGTGGTGATCCGGTCGTCGACCTCGACGAAGTCGACCACGTCACCCCCGGGCGAGATCACGGTGATGCCGCCGTTCACCAGTGTTGCCACGCAGATGTTGCCGTCACCGTCGACAGCGAGCGAATCGAACAACTGGTACCCGGGCAGACCGCACAGCATGACCGGCACGTCGGGCCCCGGCGGGGCGACCTCGCCCGGTGCCGTCACCTCGCGCTGGTACACACGTCCTGTGTGGGTCTCGGCCCAGTACACACGGTCGCCCGCGGGCGACAGACCGATGCCGTTCGGAGAGTCCACGGGGAACACGACCTCGCGGATGAACGACCCGTCCGCCTTTGCGTAGTAGATGCCGGTGCGGTCTGCGCTGCGGTGATGACGGATGCCGTGGTCGGTGAACCAGAAACCACCGTGCTCGTCGAACACCAGGTCGTTCGGGGCGCGCAGGGCGACATCACCGCAGTGCGTGTACAGATCAACAACCTCGCCCGTTGCGATGTCGACACGCTGGATGCGTCCGCCCGTGTACCTCTCGGGGTCGAATTCACCCGGGTACGTGAGCCCGCCGAGCTGCACGGGCGTGAAGGCGCCACCGTTGTTGCACAGGTACAGATAACCACCGGGGCCGAGCGCCAGGCCGTTCGGCAAGCCGTTGATCTCGGCAACGGTCGACTTGGAACCATCAGGGTGCACGCGCGTGAGACGCGAGGCGAACATCTCGGTGACGATCACCGAACCATCGGGCATCGCGACCGGACCCTCCGGGAAGACGAGTCCGTCACACACCTGTGTGAAACGCGATGCAGTCATGTCATCACTCCTGTGATTCGAGTTCCTCGACCGTCATGAGAACCTCGCGCGGCTTCGAACCCTGCGCCGGGCCCACGACCCCGCGCTCCTCGAGTTCGTCCATGATGCGGCCCGCACGGGCGAAGCCCACCTTCAGCTTGCGCTGCAGCATCGATGTGGAACCGAGACCGGAACGGACCACGACATCGATCGCCTGCCTGATCAGGTCATCCTCGCCGTCCGAGCCCCCGAACAACGGGCCGTTGCCGGAGGACGACCCCGCGCCCTCCTCGCCCTCGATGCCCGACACGTACACGACCTCGGGCGACTGGCGGCGCCAGTGCGCGACCACCTTGCGCACCTCTTCCTCGTCGACCCATGACCCCTGGATTCGCTGCGGCACGTTGGTGTTGCCCGGCATCAGCAGCATGTCGCCCTTGCCGACGAGCTTCTCGGCGCCGGGCTGGTCCAGGATCACGCGGCTGTCGGTGAGGCTGCTCACGGCAAAGGCCATGCGTGCCGGGATGTTCGCCTTGATGACTCCGGTGATCACGTTGACCGACGGACGCTGCGTGGCGACGATGAGGTGGATGCCGACGGCGCGCGCCTTCTGGGCGATGCGCGTGATGCACTCCTCCACGTCGCGGGCCGCCACCATCATCAGGTCGTTCAGCTCGTCGACCACCACCACGATGAACGGCAGGCGGTCGTAGACCTTCGCGCCCTCTTCTGCGTTCGGGTCGTTGATCTCGCCCTTGTCGAACGCGGCGTTGTAGCCGGCAATGTCGCGGAACCCGACCTCGACCAGCAGGTCGTAGCGGCGCTCCATCTCCTTCACTGCCCAGCCGAGCGCGTTCGCGGCCTTCTTCGGGTTGGTGACCGGCGCGGTCAACAGGTGCGGCAGCCGTGCGTACTGGCCCATCTCGACCTGCTTGGGGTCGATGAGGATGAGGCGCACCTGGTCGGGCGTGCTGCGCATCAGCAACGACGTGAGGATCGAGTTGATGCCGCTCGACTTTCCGGCACCGGTGGCGCCGGCGATCAGCATGTGGGGCGTGCTCGCGAGGTTCACGAACACCGCGCGACCGGCGATGTCCTTTCCGACGGCGACGTCGAGCGGGTGCGTTGCTGCGCGTGCCTCGGCACTGACCATGAGGTCGCCGAGCGACACGAGCTGGCGTGTCTCGTTCGGCACCTCGACACCCACCGCCGACTTGCCGGGGATGGGAGCGAGGATGCGCACATCGGTCGCTGCCATGGAATAGGCGATGTCACGGTTGAGGCTGGTGACCTTCGCGACCTTCACGCCGGAGCCGAGCTCGAGCTCGAAACGGGTGACGGTCGGGCCGACGGTCATGCCGACCAGACGTGTCTCGACACCGTGTGATGCAAGTGACTCCTCGAGCAGACGACCCCGCTCGGCCACGCGCGCCTTGTCGACCTGGAACGATTCGGTGAGACCGAGAACGTCGGTCGGCGGAAGAGTCCACGAGCCGGGCGTTGTCGACACCGCTGCCGACGGCGATTCACCCTGGTCGCCCTTGCCCCGCATGCCAGGCTTGCCGACGAACTCGGGCTCCTTTGGTTCACCCTGGGTCACCTTCGGACGGCGCACGGAACGCTGCTTGGGCTTCTCGGGGGCGAGGTCCTCGTCGTCGGCTGCGTCGTAGATCGATGGTTTCTGGGCGGCAGGGCGCGGCGTGCGCCCGTGCTCGCCCGGCACGTCGACCAGGTCGTCGTAGTTCGACGAACGGTCACGGTTCGTGGTGGCGGTGCGTGCTGCCGATGCGGCGCGGCCCCCCGCCTTGTTGGTCCAGTTGCGCACGATGGTGACCAGCTCGGGCACGGTGGTGTCGGTGACGAGCATCGCGCCGGCAAGACCGATCGCGAACAGCACGACCATGGCGCCGGCCCACGACAACGTGGACCTGAGCGGCTCACCGACGATGGCGCCGAACCAGCCACCTGCCTGCGACATGGCGTCGACGTCGGCGACGATCTTGTCGGCGCCGTTGATCACGTGCAGCACACCGAGGACCGCGAGCACGACGACGGTCCAGCCGATGGCCAGGCGCACACGATGCTCCACGCTGCGGCGGCGGACCATCGCCACCCCGATGCCGACCACAACCACGGGCAGGGCGAAGCGACCGAGACCGAGCAGCCAGCCGAACGTGGTGTCGATGCCGCGACCGAGCGGCCCGGCCATGTGCAGGTACATGGAGAGCACCAGCACGATGCCGGTGCTGATCAGCCCCACGCCCCAGAACTCGACCTCACGGCCTCGCACGACCTCACGGGCAGATTCCGCGGCGCTCTCGGGCTGCTTGCGCGCGGGGCGCTTGCTGCCGGTGGGCGGGGTCTTCACGCCGCCGCGAGACCCACGCGACCCCTGAGAGCCGCCAGAAGACGAACGAGAACCCTTGCCAGACATGCCCCAAACGGTACTCCCGGGGTGAACGGGTGTTCGGGATACCCGTGCCCCGCAAGGCGGAGCGGGTGCCTAGGTGGTCATCACGACGGGCACGATCATCGGCCGCCGCTTGGTGCGTTCGTTCACGAACTTGCCCGCTGCACGGCGCACCTCGCGCTCGAGGGCGTCGATGTCGGACACGCCCGCGTCGAGGGCCGCAACGAGTGCGCGCTCGACGTGGTCCTCGGCTTCGTCGAGGAGATTGTCGGCCTCGGGTGCATACACCCATCCGCGCGTGATGACCTCCGGTCCGGTGATCACACGCCGTGCCTGTGCATCAACCGTGGCGACGATGACCACCACACCCTCCTCGGCGAGCACACGACGGTCGCGCAGCACGCCCTGGCCCACGTCGCCCACGATGCCGTCGACATAGAGATAGTTGGCGGGCACCTTGTCGACGAACGAGAGTCCGTCGTCGTTCAGTTCGAGAACATCACCGTCGGTGGCCTGCAGCACCCTCTTCGGGTCGGCACCCATGGTGACCGCGAGTTCGGCGTGCGCACGCATGTGCCGGAACTCGCCGTGCACGGGCACGAACCACTCCGGCCGAAGGATCGAGTGGTAGGTCTTCAGTTCGTCGGCTTGTGCGTGCCCCGTGGCGTGCACATCGGCGATGCCGCTGTGCACCACCTTGGCGCCCGCGCGCATCAGACCGTCGATCACGCGGTTCACGTTCCCCTCGTTGCCGGGGATTGCGTGGCTCGAGAGGATGATGGTGTCGCGGTCACCCACCGAGAACCACTTGCTCTCGCCGCGTGCGAGCAACGACAGCGCAGACATCGGCTCCCCCTGCGACCCGGTCGAGATGATGCACACCTTCTCGGGTGCGTGGTCGTTCACCTTCTCCACGTCGATGAACATGCTCGGGGGAACGTCGATCAGCTTCAGGTCGATGGCAAGGGCGATGTTCTTCTGCATCGAGCGGCCCATCAGGCACACCTTGCGCCCGTGGTCGCGCGCCGCCTCGATCACCTGCTGCACGCGGTGGATGTGGCTGGCGAACGACGCGGTGATGATGCGGCGGTCGCGGTGCTCCCAGAACAGCTGTCGCAGCACCGAGCCCACGCTCTTCTCGCTGGGCGCATGACCGTGCTCCTCGGCGTTCGTGCTGTCGCACATCAACAGTCGGATGCCGACGGTCGAGGCGAGCTCGCCGAGACGCGCGAGATCCGTGCGGCGGTCGTCGACCGGTGTGAGGTCGAGCTTGAAGTCGCCCGAGTGCACGATGACACCCTGCGGTGTGTGGATGATGATCGCGTGCGCATGAGGGACCGAGTGCGTGACCGGCAGGAACTCGACGTCGAACGGGCCGATGTGCAGGCGCTGCCCGTCGGTGACCGCGATGAGGTCGGTCTTCTTGAGCAGACCCGCCTCCTCGATTCGGTTGCGCGCGAGACCGAGCGTGACCGCCGAGCCGTAGATCGGGAACTCGAGTTCGCGCAGCAGGAACTGCAGACCGCCCACGTGGTCCTCGTGCCCATGGGTGGCCACGCAACCGACGATGCGGTGCTTGTTCTCGATCAGGAACGTGAAGTCAGGGAGAACCAGGTCGATGCCGTGCATGTCGGCGTCGGGGAACATGAGCCCGCAGTCGATGAGCAGCAGCTTCTCCTGCTGCTCGAGCACCATGCAGTTGCGGCCGATCTCACCGAGACCACCGAGGAAGTAGAGACGTACGGGGGGCGCCATGTCGGTTCAGCCGCGCAGAGCGGCGCGCGCCTTCTCGAGGTTCGCGAGAACGTCGCGGGCGCGGTCGTCGAGACCGGCGGGAGGCGGCCCCATGGGGAGCCGGCACTCGCCCACCGAGAAACCGAGCAGGTTCATCATGACCTTCGACGGGATCGGGTTCGGGTTCGCATCGCCGGTCTCGAACGCATAGCTCTCGAGCAGGATGTCGTTGATCGCACGCGCCTTCTTCACGTCGCCGTTCCTGAACGCGGTGATCATCGCCTGGTGCTCGGGTGCGCTCCAGTGCGTTGCCACACCGATGACGCCCACGCCGCCGTAGGCAAGGAACGCGAGCGTGAGACCGTCGTCGCCGGAGTAGAGCTCGAAGTCACCCGGCACGTGCGCCATCAGGTTGGCGGTCTCCGCCGGGTTGCCCGCGGCGTCCTTGAGTGCCTTGATGTTCTTCACGTTGTTGGCCAGGCGGATCAACGTGTCGGTGTTGATCTTGCGCCCCGTGCGCACGGGGATGTCGTACACCACGACCGGCAGCGTGGTCGCCCCGGCCATCGCGGTGATGTGCGCCTCGAGACCGGACTGCGGCGGGCGGTTGTAGTACGGACCGACCGCGAGGATCCCCGCGGCACCCATCTTCGTCACCTCGCGCGTGAGGTGGACGGAGTGCGCCGTGTCGTTCGAGCCGGAGCCGGCGATCACCGGGATGGTGACTGCGTTGATCACCGCGTGCCACAGGTCGAGTTTCTCCTGGTCGGTGAGCGTCGACGACTCGCCGGTCGTTCCCGACACCACGAGACCGTCGTTGCCGTTGTCCTGCAGCCACCTCGCGAGACGCACCGCCTCGTCGATGTCCAGCGCACCCGATGCATCGAAGGGCGTGATCATCGCCGTGAGAACCTGACCGAAATGCGCCATGGCCCAATTATGACCCATGAACGCCCGGGAGCCCGCCCCCATGACGGGGACGGGCTCCCGGGAACGAATGCGTCGTTACTGCTGGCCGGGGACCGGCATCTCCTTGCCCAGCTCGAACTCGGTGAACTCCTCGCCGGTGTCCTGCCAGTCCTCGAACTGGATCACGCCCATCTCCTCGAAACGGTGACGCAGCCACTTGTCGTTGCGGTCGAGAAGACCGAGCTTCTTGCAGTTCGGCACGATCTTCGAGAACAGCATCTGCTGGAACAACTGGCGCGAGGGGTCCTGCAGCATCATCGGCGCGATCTCCTTCGTGTTCACGCCCATGCGGTCCCAGACCTCCTGCTGCAGGAAACGGTCGCGCATGCGCACGCTCGCCTCGTAGGCGAACTCCTGGCGGTCCTTCATCTCGCGGTCGGAGATGTCCTTGTAGGCCTCCTGCAGGCTCAGCACGCCGAACGCCACGTGACGTGCCTCGTCGCTCATCACGTAGCGCAGCAGCTTCTTCAGCAGCGGCTCGTTCGTGGTCGCATGCAGGAACCCGAAAGCCGCGAGCGCGAGACCCTCGACCATGATCTGCATTCCGAGATACGTCATGTCCCAGCGACTGTCGTTGATGATGTCGTCGAGCAGCAGACGCAGGTGCGTGTTGACCTGGTAACCGCCGCCCATCTTCTCGTTCAGGTAGCGGGCGAACACCTCGACATGGCGCGCCTCGTCGACGACCTGGGTGCTCGCGTAGAGCTTCGCGTCGTACCACGGCACGGTCTCGGTGATCTTCGCGGTGCAGATCAACGCTCCCTGCTCACCGTGCAGGAACTGGCTGAGCTGCCACTTGCGCCCCTCGATGCCGAACTCGAGCCACTCCTTGTCGCCCCACTTCCCGAGCGATGTGTCCGCATAGAGCGCCTGCTCCATGCCGGTGCCGAGGATCTGGCTGTCCTCGAAGATCGACTTCTCGATGTCGACGTCGGTGTCCCAGTCGAGGTCGGTCGACCCGTTCCACTGCCCGGTCTTTGCCTTCTCGTACAGCTTGCGCAACCCGGGGCGCGACAGCGAGTAGTCCCACGTGAAGATGCTGTCGGCGTTGTTCTTCACGATGTGCTCGACCTCGTCGACATCGGTGTTCGTGATGGCGAGGATCGCCTCGATGTCGTTCAACTCATCGCGGCCGATGAGTTCGGAGTTGCTCTTTTCGTCAAGGCTCATGGTTGTTCCCTTTCGTGTTCATTGTGTGTGAGAGACCGGTGTCAGCAGGTACGTGCGCACGACACGGCGCACGGTCGACTCGTTCGAGAAGTCGAGGATCGGCGAGGGCGCGAGGAACGCCGAGATCACGAGCCGGCACATGATCTCGACCATCTCTGCCGCCCGCGCCGGCTCCACGAACGGGGCCAGCAACGGGGACATGAACTCGGCGGCCACGTTCACGATGCGCGGGAGCGCGTTCACGGTGAGGTCACCGAGAGTCTCGCCCGGTTCGGTGGCGAGCATGGTCGCGAGGTGCTGGTCGGCCACCAACTCGGCATGGGCAATGCTGATGCACCGGACCACGACCTCCTCGAGCGAGTCGGCACCCTCGACGTGGGCGCGCAGGACGGTGAAGAAATCGGCGAGCGACTGCACGCGCACTGCCTCGAACAGCACATCCCGGCCGCCGGGGAACATGCGGTAGATGGTCGCGCGCGACACATTGGCAGCAGCGCAGATGTCATCCATGGTGACCTTGGCGAACCCGAGCCGTTCCACGCAGTCGCGTGTGGCGTCGAGCACCACCCGCTCTGCCTCGCCCAGCAACACGCCCGAATGTGTGACGCCCATCACACTGAGACACTACGGACGGCAACGTCTCACGTCAAGAGGTTCATTCCCGACTTGTTCGGTCAGGAATACATGCGGTTATGCTCTCGGTGCCCTAAGCACCCTTTTGAAAGGACAATCCCATGCGCAAACTCGCGCTCTCCCTTGCTGTCTCCGGCTCGCTGCTCCTCGCGGCGTGCGGTGGAGGCGACTCATCATCTGACACCACCTCACCCGCGGGCAGCTCCTTCGCCAACGCCGCCGAGTGCGCCGCCGGCAAGACACTCGAGGACGGCGTGCTGACGGTTGCCACCGGCAACCCCGCATTCTCGCCGTGGGTGATCGACGACAAGCCCGAGTCGAAGGAAGGCTTCGAGGCCGCCGTTGCCTACGCAATCGCAACCGAGCTCGGCTTCCAGGATGCCGACGTGAAGTGGGTGCGCACCACGTTCGACGAGGCGATCCAGCCCGGAGCCAAGAACTTCGACTTCAACCTGCAGCAGTACTCGATCACCGAGGAGCGCAAGAAGAACGTGACGTTCAGCGATGCGTACTACACCACGAACCAGGCCATCGTCGGCCTGAACGACTCCGCCGCCAAGGGTGCGACCACACTGGCCGACCTGAAGAAGCTGAAGCTCGGTGCACAGGCCGGCACGACCAGCCTGACCTTCATCACCGAGGTCATCCAGCCCGACGCTGAGCCGTTCGTGTACGACGACAACGCAGGCGCCAAGGCCGCCCTCGAGGCCAAGCAGATCGACGCCGCAGTGTTCGACCTGCCCACCGCCCTCTACGTGTCTGCCGTCGAGATCGAGGGATCGACCGTTCTCGGCCAGTTCCCGACCCAGGCCGGTGCTGATGCCGACGAGTTCGGTCTCGTGTTCGACCTGGGCAACCCGCTCGCAGAGTGCGTCAACCTCGCACTCGCGACCCTGAAGGAGAACGGTTCGCTCGCAGCAATCACCGCACAGTGGTTGTCGACCAGCACCAACATCCCCGTCATCAAGTAACGACTCTCGTCCGCGGCCGATGAACGACACTGAGTCCACCCAGGGTCGTCGGGCCGCATACGAAAAGACACGACAACGTCGGAGCATCGCGGTCGCCACGGTCAGTTCGCTGATCGTGGTGGCCGCGATCGTCGTTCTGGTGCCGCGCATGCCCCGCTGGGACCGGGTGCGCAACTCGTTCTTCAACGGCGAGGTGTTCCGCGACAGCTTCCCCCGCCTGCTCGAGGCATTCGTGCTCGACGTCAAGATCTTCCTGTGGAGCGCGCCCGCGATTCTCGTGATCGCGATGCTCGTCGCGATGGCGCGCAACTCGCGCTCCCCCGCCCTGTTCCCGCTGCGCGTGGTCACCATCGCCTACACCGACATCATGCGGGGTGTCCCCGTCATCCTGTGGATCTTCCTCATCGGGTTCGGTGTGCCGGGTCTGGGTCTCGAGCGCCCGTGGAACAGCCCCCTGCTGTGGGGCTCGGTCGCGCTCGTGCTGACCTACGCCTCGTACGTGGCCGAGGTGTTCCGCGCCGGCATCGAGAGCATCCACGAATCACAGCGTGCGGCCGCACGCTCGCTCGGCCTGTCGCACTGGCAGACCATGCGCCACGTGGTCATGCCGCAGGCAATCCGCCGCGTGGTGCCCGCCCTCATGAACGACATGGTCTCCCTGCAGAAGGACGTTGCCCTCGTGAGCCTGATCGGACCCATCGAGATCCTTCGCCAAGCCGGTGTCGACAAGTCCAAGTTCGCGAACTTCACCCCGTACGTCGCTGCAGCGCTCATCTTCCTGAGCATCACCATCCCGCTGACCCGCCTGACCGACTACATGCTCAGTCGCGAGCGGCGCCGCACGACCGGAACGAAGGTGCGATCATGAAGATGACGGTGCGTGACCTGGTGAAGTCCTACGGAGGGCACGTGGTGCTGAACGGCATCACGCTCGACATCGCACAAGGAACGGTCGTGACGCTGATCGGGCCGAGTGGCTCGGGCAAGAGCACACTGCTGCGCTGTCTCAACCTTCTCGAACCCATCGACGACGGTGAGATCCGGCTCGACGGGGTCGACATCTCCGCCCCGGGCCTCGACGCGAACCCGATCCGCCAGCGCGTGGGAATGGTCTTCCAGAGCTTCAATCTCTTCCCGCACATGTCGGTGATGGAGAACATCACGCTCTCCCCCACGCGCACCCGCGGCATGGGCAGGGCCGAGGCACGCACTCGGGCACTCGAGCTTCTCGAGCGCTTCGGGCTCGCCGACAAGGCCGATTCCTACCCCGATCAACTGTCGGGAGGCCAGCAGCAGCGGGTGGCCATAGTGCGTGCACTCGCGGTCGAGCCCGAGGTGCTGCTGCTCGACGAGATCACCAGCTCACTCGACCCCGAGCTGGTGAGCGAGGTGCTCGACGTGGTCCGCGAACTGAAGACCGCCGGCATGACCATCGTGCTCGCGACACACGAGATGGGGTTCGCGCGCGACAGCAGCGACCTGGTCTGCGTGCTCGACGGTGGGCGCATCATCGAACAGGGCCCGCCGTCGCAGGTCTTCACGAACCCCGCATCCGACCGGACACGGTCGTTCCTGCAGCGCATCATCGCCTCGGGCCGACTGTGACGGGCACGCGACGCGTTGCCTCCGTCGCCGCCGCAACCGTTGCGTGCATCCTTGTTGCGCTCTCGTTGTGCGCAAGATGGGCCGACCAGCAGATGCTGTCCACCGATGCATTCGTCGACACCGCCGACACCCTCGTGGCCCAGCCCGTGGTGCAGGCCGAGATTGCCGCTGTGCTGGTCGACGCAATCGCGCCGGACGACCGCATCCCCGCACCGGTGGGGGTGCTGCTCGAGCGGATTGCCGTTGCCGTCGTTGCCTCCGATGTGTTCACGACCTTCTGGTCGGATGCGGTGAGGCTCGCGCACGCACCCCTGGTGGAGCAGTTGACTTCCGACGTCCCTCTCAGCGAGGTGACCGCGCACCGGATCGACCTGCGACCGCTCGTCGCACGACTGCTCGACGACGTGCGTGCGCAGAGTCCTGCGGCTGCGTTGCTGCTGCCGGCAGAGACCCCGGAGGCCAGCTTCCAGGTGCTCGACGACACGAACCTCGGCACAGCCCGCACCCTCGCCCGGGCGCTGCGGACCCTGAGTTGGCTGTTGCCTCTCGCGGCAGTCCTCGCCCTGGTCGGCACCTTTGCGGCATCACGCACGGCGCGCCGACCCCTGCTCGCGCCCGGCCTGGCGGTTGTTGCCGCATCGGCACTCGTCTTCCTCTCGACGATCGTCGCACCATCGATTGCTGCGTCGTTCGCGCCCGTCGATCAACGGGATGCAACATCGACGGTCACGTCGCACGTCGTCGGCCCGCTCGCGACGGATTCCATCGTGCTCGGGTTGCTCGGTGTCGCGGTGGTTGCGGCGGTTGTGGTCCGCGCGCGGCGCCGTGATCAGGCGTCGGGCAGCACGTAGTCGGCGAACTGGTCGCGCAGGGTCTTCTTCGAGAACTTGCCCACCGAGGTCTTCGGCACCTCGGGGATGAACACCACGTCGTCGGGCAACTGCCACTTGGCGAGACGAGGCACCAGGTGCTCGATGACCTCTTCCTTGGTCAGTGTCTCACCGGGCTTCGTCACCACGCATGCGAGCGGACGCTCGCTCCACTTCGGGTGCGGCACACCGATGACGGCAGCCTCGGCGATCTTCGGGTGCGACATGAGCTCGTTCTCGACGTCGACCGACGAGATCCACTCGCCGCCGGACTTGATGAGGTCCTTCGTGCGGTCCACCAGCCTGATGCGGCCCTTTGCGTCGACGACCGCCACGTCGCCCGTCCGCAGCCAGCCGTCGGCGGTGAAGCTCTCGCCCGAGCGCGGGTCGTTGTAGTAGTTCGCCGCGATCCACGGCCCCGCGCACTGCAGTTCGCCGCTCGACTCGCCGTCCCACGGCAACGGTGTGGTGGTGCCGGGCTCAACCACGCGCATCTCGACGCCGAAGGCGATCTGACCGACGGTGGTGCGCAGTTCCGCCTGTTCCTCGACCGACAGGTTCCGGTCGGCCTTCGACAGCGTGCACACAGCCGCGATCGGGCTCGTCTCGGTCATGCCCCATGCCTGCAGGATCGGAAGGCCGGTCTGCTCGCGGTAGGCCTCGCTCAGTGCCTTCGGCACCGCCGAACCACCGCACGGGATGCAACGCAACGAAGAAGTGTCCTTGCCCTTCAGTTCGGGCAGCACCGCCATCCAGATGGTGGGCACACCGGCGGCAACCGTGACCTTTTCCTCCACGATCAGCTTCGCCACGGCGGGCCCCGACAGATCGGGGCCGGGCATGACCAGGTCGGCTCCCGTTGCGACACCGGCATGCGCGAGGCCCCAGGTGTTCGCATGGAACATCGGCACGACCGGCAGCAGGATGTCGGACTCGCACACGCCGACCGAGTCGGCGATCATCGTGCCCATCGTGTGCAGGTAGGTGCTGCGGTGGCTGTACACCACACCCTTCGGGTTGCCGGTCGTTCCCGACGTGTAACACATGGCCGCTGCCTGGTTCTCGTCGATGTCGGTGGGCCACTGCGCGGGCTCGGCGTTCGCGATCAGCGACTCGTACTCGTGCACGGTGTAGCCGGGAACCGCCGTGGGCACCTCGCCCTTGCCGTCGTACATGAACACGAGGTGCTTCACAGTGGTGAAGGTGGAGAGCAGCGGCTCGATCAACGGGTAGATCGAAGTGTCGATGAAGATGACCTCGTCCTCGGCGTGGTTCACGATGTAGGTCAACTGCTCGGGGAAGAGACGGATGTTCAGCGTGTGCGCCACACGGCCGCTGCATGGAGCGGCGAAGTACAGCTCGAGATGGCGCTGGGTGTTCCATGCGAACGTGCCGACGCGGCCGTGCTTGCTGATGCCGAGCTGGTCGAACACGGTGGCGAGCCTGCGCGTGCGGTCGGCCCACACGCCGTAGGTGGTGCGCTCGATGCCCGTGGCCGTGGCGGTGATCACGTTCTTGTCCGGGTGGTACTTCTCGGCACGGTCGAACAGGTAGTTGATCGTCAACTGGGTCGGCTGCATCAAGCCCTTCATGGTGTCCCCCTCAGGATCGGCGGCCTCGCCGCCACAAGCCGAAACCGTAGCAACTGGCCGATGCTCATCGAAAGGCTGGAGCCGATACCGTGTCCCGAATGCGCAAGTCCCTGCTGGTCTTCACCACGTTCCTTTTCGCCATCGGGACCATCGGCACCAACATCGGGCCCGCACTCGTCGACGAGCGCCCTGCCCTCGTGCTGATGCTCAGCTCGCGCAACCGGAACCTGCTCGGTTCGGTGCCGTTCATCGATGCGCTGCCCTTCTTCGTGATCGGGTTCATCAGGTTGCTCGTGGCCGCGGCCGCCCTGTACTACGTGGGGCGCCTGTTCGGTGAGCGTGCACTGCGCTGGGCCGAGTCGCAGGTCGGGGAGATGCCCCGCATCTACCGCGCGACCGAGCGCTTCGCCGTGCGTGCGGGCTGGGTCGCGGTGTTCTTCATGCCCGGATCGAACATCGTGTGCCTGCTCGCCGGGCACCTGCGGATCCCGCCGCGCACCTATTTCGTGTCCCTCGTCAGCGGGATCGCGGTCCGTCTTGTGGCCATGTGGTACGGCGGGAAGGCCTTCGAGTCAGAGATCAGGTCGTTCCTGAACTGGATCGACCAGTACCAGTGGTGGATCGTGGGTGCCCTGTTCGCCCTCACTTTCTTCCAGGGCTCACGCCGCAAGTCCCCGGGCGCCCCCGAAGCATGAGCCCAACGACGCCGTAGGCTCGGCGTCATGGCACAGACATCATTCGGCGGCACCCCCGTCAACACAGTCGGCGATCTCCCCGCACCCGGGCAGTCGCTCCCCTCGTTCACCCTCACGGCTGCGAACCTGCAGGACTTCGGCAACGCCGACGTTGCAGGCAAGCGGGTCGTGTTCAACATCTTCCCCAGCGTCGACACGCCCACCTGCGCACAGAGCGTGCGCCGCTTCAACGAGATCGCATCGTCGCTCGAGAACACGGTCGTCTACTGCGTGTCGAACGACCTGCCGTTCGCGCAGGGACGCTTCTGCGGCTCCGAGGGTCTCGGCAACGTGCAGAACGCATCGGGCTTCCGCGGCGGCTTCGGCAACCCGTTCGGCGTGCTGCTGAACGAGGGAGCCTTCAACGGCCTGCTCGCACGTGCGGTCGTGGTGGCCGACGAGAGCGGCAAGGTGCTGCACACCGAACTGGTGTCGGACATCGCGAACGAACCGAACTACGACGCAGCGATCAGCGCACTGAAGTAACAGTCCGCATTCATCCGCACACGGAGCCCGTCCCCCTGTGGGGCGGGCTCTTGTCGTTCACAGCAGCGAATCGATGCCGAACGTCATTCGGTCGGCCAGACCCGCCACCCTGCGGCACGCGAGCACCACGCCGGGCATGAAGCTCACCCGGTCGTTGCTGTCGTGGCGGATCACCAGCGTCTGACCGGCGGTTCCCAGGATGACCTCCTGTGATGCCGTCATGCCCGCCATGCGGACACCGTGCACGTGGATGCCCCCTGGGCCGACGCCACCGCGGGCACCGGGGATGACCTCGTGCTTCGTGGGGTCGGCGGCCCACTGCGAGCTCGCCGCCGCCATGCGCTGCGCAGTTGCCATCGCGGTGCCGCTCGGTGCGTCAGCCTTTGCGTTGTGATGGAACTCGATGATCTCTGCGGTCTCGAAGTACGGCGCGGCCTGCTCGGCGAACTTCATCATCAGCACCGCACCGATCGCGAAGTTCGCCGCGATCAGGCAGTTGCTGCCGGTGAACGCCGAACGGAACGATGCGATGTCGCCGTCGGAGAACCCGGTGGTGCCCACCACCGCGTGCATGCCGTGCAGGGCGAGCCACGGCAACGTGGTGCGCGCCGCATCGGCGACGGTGAAGTCGACGACCACCTCACAGCCCGCATCGGCGAGCGCCTTCAGGTCTGAGGCCACGGTGACCCCGTGAACGGCACCGCCGCCGCCGACAACGTCGACGGCGGCGGCAAGTTCAAGTCCTTCGGAAGCCGCAACTGCGTCGCAGACTGTTGCTCCCATGCGCCCTGCGGCCCCGACTACTCCCACGCGAATCATGGGGGTCACCGTAGCCGTTGGTGTGACTCAGCGACGGCGACGATTCCTGTCGCCACGGTCGCCGCGGTCACTGCCGCGGGTGTCCGGGCCGAGATCGCCGAGCTCCGAGCGCAGCTCGTTCTCGAACTCGTCCTCGAACGACACTTCCTTCGGTCCGTCGTTGCGCGACTCGCGGGGACCGCGGTCGTCGCGGTCACGGTCACGTCCGCCGCGCGAACCACGGTCACGACCACCACGGTCGTCACGGTCGCGTCCGCCGCGGTCGTCACGGTCACGGCGCTCACGGCGTTCGCCGCCGCCACCACCGCCACCACCGGGGATGTCGTTTCCGTCCTCGTCGACGGGCGTCAGGCTGACCTTGCCCTTGTCGTCGATGTCGTCCACGCGCACGCGGATCTCGTCACCGAGGTTCAGCACGTCCTCCACGTTGTTCACGCGCTGGCCATTGCCGAGCTTCGAGATGTGCACCAGACCGTCACGGCCGGGCAGGATGTTCACGAAGGCACCGAACTTGGTGGTGCTGACGACACGGCCCACGTAGATCGCGTTCAGCTCTGCCGTCGGCGGGTCCACGATGGCAAGGATGCGCTCGCGCGCCTCTTCCACGCGGAAGCTGTCGGGCGAACCGATGGTCACGATGCCCACCGCTCCGTCGTCGTCGACTGCGATGTCGGCACCGGTCTCCTGCTGGATGGTGTTGATGACCTTGCCCTTGGGCCCGATGACCTCACCGATCTTGTCCATCGGGATGTTGAACGACACGATCTTCGGTGCGGTCTCGCCGACCTCGGCACGCGGTGCCGAGAGTGCCGAGTTCATCGAATCGAGGATCTGCATGCGGGCGTCGCGTGCCTGCTGCAGTGCAGCAGCCAGCACGTCGGCCGGGATGCCGTCGATCTTCGTGTCGAGCTGCAGTGCGGTGACCGCATCGACGGTTCCGGCGACCTTGAAGTCCATGTCGCCGAAGGCGTCCTCTGCACCGAGGATGTCGGTGAGCGTGAGGTACTTGCCCTCTGCATAGATGAGACCCATTGCGATGCCGGACACGGCGGCCTTGATCGGCACGCCGGCATCCATCAGGGAGAGGCTCGACGAGCACACCGACGCCATCGACGTCGACCCGTTCGAGGACAGCACCTCTGACACCAGGCGGATCGCATAGGCGAACTCTTCCTGGCTCGGCACCACCGGCAGCAGTGCGCGCTCTGCGAGTGCACCGTGCCCGATCTCGCGGCGCTTCGGTGAACCGACGCGGCCGGTCTCGCCGTTTGCCCATGGGGCCATGTTGTAGTGGTGGATGTAGCGCTTCTCGTTGTCCGGGCCGAGCGTGTCGAGCATCTGGTTCATGCGCGGCATCGCGAGCGTGCACACGTTGAGGACCTGGGTCTCGCCACGCTGGAAGAGACCGGTTCCGTGCGCGGCGGGGAGAACCCCGACCTCGCTCGAGAGCGGACGCAGGTCACGCGGGCCGCGGCCGTCGATGCGGATGCCCGCCTCGACGACGCGCTTGCGCACGAGCTTCTTTGTCAGGCTGCGCACGGCTTCCTTGACGGCCTTCTCCTGGCCGGCGAACGGTGCACCCTCGCCGCACAGCTCGGCAACCGTCTCGGCTGCTGCCGCATCGGTGGCCGCGTTGCGGTCTGCCTTCAGCGCGATGGTGACCGCGGTCGACAGCTTCGAGGTTGCGACGCGCTCGACTGCGGCGAAGATCTCGTCGGTGTAGTCGAGAACGGGCGTGTACTCGAGCGGGGTGATCGTGCCGCGCGTGGCGATCACGCTGGCGACGAGCTGGCGCTGGAGCCCGATGGACTCCTTGATCCACTGCTTCGATGCCTCGAGACCGTCGGCGATGACCTGCTCGGAGACCTTGGGGGCGCCCTCTGCGTAGTAGTCGAACGACTTCTCGGTGCCGCCGGCCTCGACCATCATGATCGCGACGTCGCCGTTGTCGAGCTCACGGCCCGCAACGACGATCTCGAACGTGCCGTTGTTGCCCTCTGCATAGGTGGGGTGCGGCACCCACTCGCCTTCCTGCGAGTAGGCCATGCGCACTGCGCCGATCGGACCCTCGAACGGGATGCCGCTGATCATGAGCGCCGCCGACGACGCGTTGATCGCGATGACGTCATGCGGGTTCTCCATGTCGACACCGACAACGGTGATGACGACCTGGGTCTCGTTGCGGTAGCCGTCGGGGAACGCCGGGCGCAGCGGACGGTCGATGAGGCGGCACGTGAGGATTGCCTGCTCGGACGGACGACCCTCGCGGCGGAAGAACGCGCCGGGGATCTTGCCCGCTGCGTACGCCCTCTCCTCGACGTCGACCGTCAGAGGGAAGAAGTCGATGCCGTCGCGCACGCCGCGGGCGGCGTTTGCGGTGGCGAGGACGGTGGTACCGCCGATCGTTGCGACGACCGCGCCCTGCGACTGTGTCGCGAGCTTTCCGGTCTCGAACGTGATGGACTTGTCTGAACCAGACACGGGTGCGGAAACGCGAATTGCGTCAGCCATGGGAACTCCCTTGATTGTGTTGTGATGTCCACCCACAGGAGCCGGTTCCCAGTCGACGGCCCCGCCCCATGGCGCGGGATCCTCGACTGACAACCGACAACAAATAGTGAGATGTCGGTGCACGGGTGTGGTTTAACGGCGAAGGCCGAGCTTTGCCACGAGTTCGCGGTAGCGAGTGATGTCGCGGGCGCGGACGTAGTCGAGCATGCGGCGACGACGACCCACCAGCATCAACAGG
>CAZENK010000033.1:0-2284 GCA_964513585.1 uncultured Bifidobacterium sp.
CCGCCGACGGCCCACGCGATGGTGACCGGCACCGGCCCGAACAGCGCGTCTTTCACCGCGTCGCCCATCACCACGCCGATGATCGCTGCGGGCAGGAACGCGACCACGAGCGCCCGCAGCACGGCGCGCCCGTCAGAGTCGCGACCCGCGAGACCACGTGCCATCGACACGAGACGCATGCGGTAGAGCAGCACCACCGCGAGGATTGCCCCGCACTGGATGGCGACCGAATACGCATCGGCAGCAGTGCTCGACGCCCCCTGACCGAAACCGATCAGGTCACCGACGATCAGCAGGTGGCCTGTGGAAGAGACCGGGAGGAACTCGGTGATGCCCTCAACGAGACCGAGAAGAAGGGCCTCGGGAATCGACAGCAGCCCGGCAAACATCGGTTCAGTCTCTCATTCGAGCCGACCTGACAGAGGCAAATGGCACTCCCAACGGGATTCGAACCCGTGCCGCCACCTTGAGAGGGTGGTGTCCTAGGCCTCTAGACGATGGGAGCCTGTGGAGAACCCAAGGCTATCGGCGACTCGGGCTGCTCAAACGCGCCGGCGCCGCCTGAAAATGGGGCGCCCGCCCAGCAGGGCCAGCGCCACCGCGAGCAGGATCACACCCACGGCGAGCCGGGTGTTGTCCTCGCGCTCCACCACCTCGAAGCCCATGGAGACCGACACAACCTCATTGCCTTCGCCCACGCCGTTGATCTGCAGGGTGTGCTCCCCCGTCTCCGTATCCGACGGCACGGTGACGAGCTGGGCGACTGTGCCCTTCGAATCCGTCTCGCCCCTGCCCAGTTCGACCGGCTCGGAGAACATGAACACGGTGTAGGTGGTCTCGGGCACGAAACCGGTGACCAACACGTCCACGCTCGAATCGCCGAACATCCGCAGCACGCCGTCGGAACCGATCTGCGCGCCGTCAGCTGCGGCGGTGAGCGAACCGATGGTCAGTCGCACATTGCCGGGCAGTGTCATCACCAATTGACCACGTTCCACCACTGTCGAGACCTTCACGCGCTTGCCGCGCACCATTGCAGTTGCCTCACCCGCCTCGAGTGCGGGTGGCTGGCCGTTTGCACTCATCACCGGGCTGCCGGGGTCAGCCGGCACCGTCGTCGTCGTGGTGGTTGTCGATGTGGTTGACGGGGTGCTCACAGGCGCCGGCACGGCACTTTGAGGGATTGTCGTCGAAGAAGAAGCGGGGGCGGAGTTCGGGCCCGCCTGCGGAGCGAGGGTTGTGGTCGAGGTGGGCACGACGCCCACCGTCACGGCCTGCGACGCAGCGGCCGGCGCATAGACATCAGTGCCCGACTGTGTCGCCGAGATCAGGCATGTCCCGACCGTGTTGAAGGTCACGACACCGGCCGAGATGGAGCACACGGAAGCCGATGAGTTGGCGATTGCCACCGTGGGCGCGAGCGATGCATCGCTGGTCACCTGCACCGTGTACGTGCCCCCCACGATCGACTGCGACGGTGGTGACGACTGGAATGTCAGCACCTGAACGATCTTGTCAACGGCGATGGTCTCGGTGGAGGAAGCCGAGAGATAGTTTGAGTCGCCTGCACGCGTGACCTCGACCACGCACGAGATCCCGCCGCGGTTCGCCGTCAACGTGTTGCCCGACAGGTTGCACAACCCCGAGTTCAGGCTCCACGACAGCGAACCGCCCGACTGACCGCCGCTCGCGGCCAATGTCAGGGAGCTGCCTGTAGTGAACGACAACGGGCTCGTGATTCCGAGCCCGGACTGTGCTGCCTTGTTGACCGTGACGGTTGTGTGTGTCGACGAACGTTCCAGGTAGTTCGTGTCGGTCGCCTTCGTCGCGCGGATGACACATGCGGACCCGGCGTTCCCGGGCGTCAACAACGCACCCACGATCGAACAGGTTCCCGACACCACCGAATACGACACTGCACCGGAGCCGGAACCGCCCGAGACTCCAAGCACCAGTCCCTGCCCGTAGGTGGCCGTGGTGGTCGACACCGTCAACGTCGCCTGCGCAGCCTTCGCAATCGACACAGTCGTGTCCACCGACGAACGCTCCAGGTAGTTCGTGTCGGTCGCCTTCGTCGCACGCACCACACACACAGAACCCGCATCCCCCGGCGTCAACGACGACCCCGACACAGAACACGACCCCGACACCACCACGAACGACACCGCACCGTTGCCCGAACCACCCGACGTCGACAACGACAACACCGACCCGAACGTGGCCGACACCGTCGACACCGTCAACGTCGCCTGCGCAGCCTTCGCAATCGACACAGTCGTGTCCA
>CAZENK010000033.1:2384-21984 GCA_964513585.1 uncultured Bifidobacterium sp.
CCGACGAACGCTCCAGGTAGTTCGTGTCGGTCGCCTTCGTCGCGCGGATGACACATGCGGATCCGGCATTCCCGGGTGTCAACAACGCACCGACGATCGAACAGGTTCCCGACACCACCGAGTACGACACCGCACCGTTGCCCGAACCACCCGACGAACCCAGAACCAGGTCCTGACCGAACGTGGCCGACGTCGTCGACACCGTCAATGTGGCCTGCGCAGCCTTTGCGGTGCTCACTGACGTCGCCGATGACGAGACAGCCGTGTAGTTGTCATCGGCGGCCTTTGTTGCTGTCACCGAGCATGCCGATCCGGCTTCACCCAGGGTGAGCAGATTGCCCGACAACGAACATGAACCCGATGTCACCGCGTAGCTCACTGCTCCGGTGCCCGACCCACCCGATGTGCCGAGAGTCAGCACCACACCGAAGACGCCCGAGGTCGATGTGATGGTCAACGGACTCTGTGCGACACGAGCGATCGTCAGGGCCGCACCGACATGCGTGACGGAGTAGCGATTGGTGTTTCCGGCACTGAGCACGGCGGTGGGCGTGATGGTGTACGAGCCTCCTGCCGTCGGCTTGGTACTGGATGGACCGTACGGGGTCCCGAGGGTCGTGGTGCCCGAGTACGAGTAGCTCACCGACGAAATCGTGTCCCCACCGATGAGACCGCTCTGGGTGAAAGCATCAGTCCATGAGCCGCCGAAACTGATCGACCTGGTCGCGGCCGTGACGGTCAGCGGCGATGCCTGCAGTGTTATCACTGCCGACTGCAGGGCAGCCGCAGGCCCAGTGTTGCCCGCTCCATCCGCGACGGACGCGGCCGCCATCTGGAGCTGCAGTGTTCCCTCCTGACACTGGGTGACCACCACGTTCACCGTGGTTCCCGAGGCGGCCGACGGCGTGAAGACACAGCCCTGGGCCGTACCGATGTTTGAGAAATCACCCGATGCGATCCCTGACACCGACTCCGAGAACGTGAGGCCGAAGGTCTGCGTCATGCCGGATGCAGGTGAGCCGGGCGTCGATGTCAACGAGACGGTCGGTGCGGTGACATCGACCGTGATTGTCGACGCGGCAGTGTTCGATACCGGACCGTTCTGCTGGGTCGATTGACCGAACACCGAGTTCTGCAGTTGCGAGAGGATCAGGGTCCCCGACGTCACCGAAGACCCGGTCACCGTCACGGTGTACGGGCCGGAACCCGACCCTGACACCGACGCGAGGGTCCAGCCCGTGCTGGTGCCCGAGAGCTGGAAGTCCGACAACGCAACCCCGGTGACGCTCTCGGAGTAGTTCACCGTGTAGGTGATCGACGACGACTGGTTCGTGAGACCGCCGACAGAGGCGGTGAACGCCGGCGACGGAACGCTGAGGTACGTGATCGTGGCGAGACCGTTGCCCTCCCTGCCCGTCATCGTGCCGCCTGCAGGGTTCGGCATCGTCGCGTTGCCGGCAATCAACGAGTCGTTCGTCATCTCGAAGGCTGCTGTCGGCGTGTAACCGGCAGGCCGGTGCGACCCGGCCTTCAGTACGTACCCCGAGCCGCCCGCTCCGGTCGGCCATGACGTGGTACCTCCCCACCATCCGCCGCCGCCACCACCGTTCGCCCAGCCGTCCGAACCGCGCGCACCACCGTTCCAACCACCGACAGAACAGGTGCTGCCGAAGGAGTTGGGGCTGGCAAATCCGAACGACCCGACCACCACGGCTGTGCTGTAGGTGGACGAACCCCCGCCCGTTTGGGAGGAACCGGTGATCGATGTGCTGTTGACCGTGTACGACGGGGATGTTGCGCCACCGCCGTCATTGCCCACCCATGTCAGGTTTCCGTTCGCCGAGGCAGTGAAGCTCTCGTAACCCTTGCCGTGCCGACCGCCGCCGCCACCGGCAACGAGAATGCGCGACAACAGGCTCGCCGAGTTGTTCCAGGCCCCCTCCACCAACCTGATGTCGGTCGCGCCGCCACCACCGGTGGAGCCCCAAGTCGCCGAGGTGCAACCGGTGCCCTGTGCACCCACGTAGACATGCAACCGGGTACCGGCCGTCAGGTTCACCGTTCCGGCGGCGTACCCGCCACGACCACCCTTCAGATTCGTGTTGTACGGGTCATTCCCGCCCTGGGCGCCCCACACCTTCAGGTCGAACGTGCCGCTGTAGGGAGCAGTCCACGAGTAGTAGTCACCCGTGGCTGGGAAGGTGACGGTGCAGAAGGCGCCCACACACACCGGCGCGGGGTTCGCACTGACGGCAGATGCAGAACGCATCTCGTTGCGCTGTGCGGGTGCCACGAGAAGCGCAAGAACAGCCGCCACAAGCAACAGCCCGATCCGTGCCGTTGCAGTGTGCGACCGTGGGTCGCGCACGCCAAAATCCGCCTCCGCCACGGGAGGTGACTCTAACAAGGCACGCAAAAAGCGAAAAATCCGGTTTCTGGGAAGAAACGGGCCGGTTCCGGCGACTCAATCAACGGTCACGCCGAAGGGCAATTGGTTGGGGAACAAGGACTCGAACCCTGAATAACAGTACCAGAAACTGCTGTGTTGCCAATTACACCATTCCCCAGTGCGGGCACCATGCTAGCGACGCACGCTGACGCTCACCACCGCGAAATCGCTACCCGGTGATGCCGAACAGACGGTCGAAACCGATCAATCGGCCCACCCCGACTCCCACCGTCTCGCGCACCCATTCGCGCAGACCCGAACCCCTACCGGGGCCCTCCATCGAGACCGTTGAGGCCGAGAACCCCAGATCCTGCAGTGACGATGCAGCACGGGCAACATGCCAGTCGCTCGACACCACGATCACGGATCGAACGCCACGGTCACGCAGCACGGGCGCGAGCGCCTCGAGCGATTCCCACGTCGACCTGCCGACCGTCTCCATCATGATCGCCGAGGTCGGCACACCCCTGCCCTCCAACCATGACCGGCCGGCTTCTGCCTCGGTGAACCTGTCGCCCTCCTGCTTGCCTCCCGTGAGCGCGATCAACGGCGCACGCTTCTCGTTCGACCACAACACATACGCGGTGTCGAGCCGCTGTTGCAGCAGCGGGGACGGGCGTCCGTCGTACTGCGCGGCACCCATCACCACGATCGCATCGGCGTTGCGGCCGGTGTCCACGCTGCCCAGGTAGAGGATGTTGGCGAAGGTGAGCGCGAAGTACAGCGCCATCGCAACGGCGACAGCGACTGCAACCCTGAGCGCGGCAACGATGTTGGTCTTCACACCGGTTCAGCCCAGGCGTGACAGCGCGGCATCGAGCCGACGGATCGTCTCTTCCCTGCCGAGCACCTCGATGCTCTCGAAGAGCGGCGGACCCACGGTGCGCCCGGTGACCGCGACACGGATCGGTGCCTGTGTCTTGCCGAGCTTCAGGCCGCGCGTCTCGGTCCACTGCTCGAGCACCGACTTGAGGGTCTCGTGGTTCCACTCGCAACCGGCAAGAGCGGTCGAGAAATCGCCGAGCACGTCACGGGCGAAATCCGATGACATGGTCTTGGCCCACGCGTCGTCATCGACGGGCGCATCGGCGAGGAAGACGAAGTCGACCATCGCGGGGATCTCCGACAACGTTGCGACCCGCGTCTGCACCAACGGAGCGAGTTCCGCGTAGACCGCCATGTCGAACCTGTCGGCAGGCCAGGGGCCGCGCGCGAGGAACGGTTCACTCGCCCGCACGAACTGGTCCGTCGTCATCATGCGGATGTAGTCGCCGTTGAACGCGTTCAGCTTCTTCGTGTCGAAGAAAGCCGGCGAGTGGTTCACGTCCTCGAGGCGGAACTCGTCGACGATGCGTGACCACGGCACGATCTCGGTGTCACCCGCAGGCGCCCACCCCAGGGTCATCAGGTAGTTCACCATCGCCTCGGGCAGGATCCCCTCTTCGCGGTACTGCTCGAGCGCCACCTTGTCGCGCCTCTTCGACAGTTTCTTGCGCTGTTCGTTCACCAGCACAGGCACGTGCGCCCACACCGGCGGGGTCTTCCCCAGCGCATCCCAGATCAACTGCTGCTTCGGCGTGTTCGGAAGGTGTTCCTCGGCGCGGACCACGGTGGAGATGCCCATCTCGATGTCATCGACCACGTTGGCGAGCAGGAACATCGGCGAGCCGTTGCCGCGCAGGAGCACGAAGTCCTCGATGGTCTCGTTGGCGAACTCGACTCGTCCGCGCACGAGGTCCTCCACGACCGTGACACCCTCGGGCACCCGGAACCGCAGCACGCGCCCGGGGCCGGGCTCGAGGCCGCGGTCGCGAGAGAAACCGTCGTATCCCTGCTTGCCCGTCGACTTGGCGCGCTCCTGGATCTGGTCGGGGGTCAGGTCGCACCAGTACGCATTGCCCTGCTCGTACAGGCGGTGGGCCGCGGCCACGTGCAGTTCCGCGTTGTGGCTCTGGAAGTACGGGCCCTCGAACTGCGGGTGGCTCGAGTCGATGCCGAGCCATGACAGTGCATCGATGATGCCCTGGGTCCACTCCGGACTGTTGCGAGATTCATCGGTGTCCTCGATGCGCAGCACGAACGTGCCGCCGGTGCGCAGGGTGAGAGCCCAGTTGTAGAGCGCCGTGCGCGCGCCGCCCACGTGGAAGAAACCCGTGGGTGACGGTGCGAACCTGAATCGTGGCGCGTGTGACATGCGGTCTCAGGCTACTTGTGGGCAGTGCGTGCCCGCTGACGGATAGCGTGACGCCCATGGACGGTTTCACCCAGACGGACCAACTCAACGTTCTCGGCGAGCCGTTGCAGACCTGCTGCACGTCGCCGATGACGGGCTTCTACCGCACCGGCTGCTGCGAGGTCGGCGGCGACGACACCGGGGTGCACGCGGTGTGTGCGGTGATGACGGACGAATTCCTCGAGTTCTCGAAGGCGGCTGGCAACGACCTGTCGACCCCCATGCCCCAATACGGGTTCCCCGGTCTGAAGGCCGGCGACCAGTGGTGCCTGTGCGCACCGCGCTGGCAGGAGGCCTACGTGGCAGGCAGGGCCCCGAACGTGAAGCTGCACAGCACGCACATGGCGGCAGCCGAGTTCTGCGACATGGACGCTCTCCGCGCCCACGCGATCGACCTGTAGCGGCCTAGACCGCCAGGGTCTTCTCGTCGAACGACATCAACAACTGGTCGTCGCCCATCACCGCACCGCTCAGGCCGTGCACCGCCGGCAGCAGCTGCTCGCAGAAGAACCGCGCACTCGCGACGCGGGCGTTCTTCTCGACCTCGGGAAGCTCTGACTGCAGGGCGATGTGCGCCGACTTGGCCATCACGTAACCGCCCACGAGCGTCGACAACTGACGCAGGTACGGCGTGGCTCCCGCCAGAACCGCAACCTGGTTGCCGGCATTCTCGAAGATCCACTGCGTGGTGCCGCGCACCGCGGCGATCGCCTTCTTCAGCTCGTCGGCCGATGCGGCAAGCTCGGCGTGCTGACGGACCGTCGCTTCCATCGCATCCATGTCACCGAACAACGACATGATCACGGCGCCGCCCTTCATGCCCAACTTGCGGCCGACGAGGTCCATCGCCTGGATGCCGTTCGTCCCCTCGTAGATGGTGGTGATGCGCGCGTCGCGGTAGTGCTGCGCGACCCCGGTCTCCTCGATGAAGCCCATGCCACCGTGGATCTGCACTGCGGTGCCGGTCAGCTCGACCGCCATGTCGGTGCCCCATCCCTTCGAGATGGGGGTGAGCAACGCAGCCATGTCGGAGGCCTTCTCCCGCTCGGCGGCATCGGGATGATGCGCCGCGATGTCGAGGCACGCGGCATTCCAGTACAGGATCCGGCGCAGCGCCTCGATGGTGCTCTTCATGGTCACGAGCATCCGCTTCACGTCGGGGTGGCGCACGATCGGCGAGCTCTCCCCCGCCGGTGCACCGGGCGCACGGCCCTGCCTGCGCACCATCGCGTACTCGAGCGACTGCTGGTAGGCGCGCTCGATGAGCGCGAGCCCCTCGAGACCCACACCGAGACGCGCCTGGTTCATCATCGTGAACATGTACGCCATGCCGTGGTTCTCTTCGCCGATCAGGTAGCCGACTGCACCGTCGTTGTCACCGAACGACAGCACGCACGTGGGGCTGGCCTTGATGCCGGTCTTGTGCTCGATGCTCACGCACTGCACGTCGTTGCGTGCGCCCAGTGAGCCGTCGGCGTTCAGCAGGAACTTCGGCACGATGAAGCACGAGATGCCCTTGGTGCCGGCGGGGGCATCGGGTGTGCGCGCGAGCACGAGGTGGATGATGTTCTCGGCCATGTCGTGCTCACCGTAGGTGATGTAGATCTTGGTTCCGGTGATGCGGTACGAACCGTCGTCCTGCTTCACGGCCTTCGTGCGCACGGCACCCACGTCCGAACCCGCATCGGGCTCGGTCAGGTTCATGGTGCCCGTCCACTGGCCCGTGATCATCTTCGGCAGGTAGGTCATCTTCTGGATCTCGTCACCGTGGTGCATGATCGCGTCGATCGCACCCTGGGTGAGCAACGGCGCCATGGTCAGGGCCATGTTGGCCGAGTTCATGATCTCCTGCAGGGCGATGTTCACGACCCACGGGAACCCGCCGCCGCCGAAGCCGGGGTCGAACCCGAGCGCACCCCAGCCCGCATCGACATAGGCGCGGTAGGCCTGCTTGAAGCCGTCGGGGGTCGTGACCGTGCCGTCGTCGTTGCGGTGCGACCCGACCACGTCACCGAGCTTGTTCAGCGGTGCGAACTGCTCCTCGAAGAAACGGGCACCCTCGCTGAGCACGTCGCCCACCGACGAGGGGTCGATGTCGGCGAACTTCGGCATCGCCATGATGCGGTCGATCTCGCAGAAGTTGCGGAGCACGAACTCCATGTCCGACAGCGGCGCTGAGTATGTGGTCATTGTCCGTACCCCGTGAGTGAGCGCCAGTTGCCCGGCGATTCCGATGCGACCCGTTCCGGCGGCATGCGCAGTGTCGACTCGGGAACCATGTCGGCGATCGCGCGGCCTTCCTTGTAGTGGTGCACGTTGCCCACGCCGACGAACAGCTCGCGCCTGACGGCGACCTGGTCGGCCGGGGGCGCATCCGACAGGTACCCCCACAGCGAGAGCGCAAGGTTCAGGTCGTGCACGACCGGCGCACGACCGAACAACGATGCACGGCGCAGCGCGATCAACGAACAGCCGCGGAGCACGTCATCGATGTCCTCGCCGGCGCCGACCCGCACGCGCCCGCGCGCGCGCTCGGCGAGGGTGATGATGTAGCCCTGGTCGGGGCCCTGGTAACCCAGGCGCTCGCCGGCCGGCTGACGACCCTCGATCTCGCCGGGACGACCCGGCTGCCACGACTGCGGCACGAAGTCGGGCGACTCGTAGTAGCGGACTGGTTCAGTCGGCGGAACGGGGGCGAATCGGGGTGCTGCCATGGGAAGAAACTCTACGCCGTCCGCCCCGGGCGACGGGAAGAAAGCCCCCTATTTGTCGTGCAGGATGCCGTAGACGAGCGACTCCTCGAGAGCCTGCCACGAGGCCTCGATGATGTTCGTGGAGACCCCGATGGTCGTCCACGACCTGTCGCCGTTCGTGGCGTCGATGAGCACGCGCGTGACCGCACCGGTCGCGGTGGCACCGTCGAGGATGCGCACCTTGTAGTCGGTGAGGTGGATGCGGTCGATGCAGGGGAAGCTGCGGCGCAGGCACGCGCGCAGGGCCGCGTCGATCGCGTTGACGGGCCCGTTGCCCTCGGCGGTCTGCACGAAACGCTCGTCGCCGACCCACACCTTCACGGTTGCCTCGGTGGTGAAGCGGCCGTCGGTGCCCTCATCGGTGATCACACGCATCGAATCCACGCGGAACTGGTCCTGCACCCAGCCCGATGCACGGCGCATCAGCATCTCGAGGGATGCATCGGCCGCCTCGAAGTGGTAACCCTCGTGCTCGAGACGCTTCAGGTCGTCGATCACCTGGTTGACCG
Source organism: uncultured Bifidobacterium sp. (assembly GCA_964513585.1). Classification (GTDB taxonomy): domain Bacteria; phylum Actinomycetota; class Acidimicrobiia; order Acidimicrobiales; family Ilumatobacteraceae; genus UBA2093. Next base: position 10,329 of record CAZENK010000033.1, read on the forward strand.
CAGGGCCGTCCATGGTCAGGCCGAGTTCTTCTGCCTTCACCTCGATCGTGGCGCGGCCTGCCATCTCGCTCACCACGAAGCGCGTGCCGTTGCCGACGATCTCCGGGTCGACATGCTCGTAGGCGTCCTTTGCGCGCTTGATCGCAGACACGTGCAGACCCGCCTTGTGCGCGAACGCCGAGGCGCCCACATAAGGCGCCTGCGGGTTCAACGGCCGGTTCAGCACCTCGGCCACGTGGTTGCTCACCGCAGTCAGACGCGACAGGTGCCCCTCGGGCAGGCATGCAAAACCCATCTTCAGCTCGAGATTCGGGATCACCGTCGTCAGGTTGGTGTTGCCGGTGCGCTCGCCCAGGCCGTTCAGGGTTCCCTGCACGTGGCGCACGCCGGAGATCACAGCGGCCATCGAGTTCGCGACTGCACACCCGGTGTCGTCGTGACAGTGGATGCCGAGCGTGGCGTCATTGCCCACGAACGACTTCACGCGCGACACGATCTCTGCGATCTCGTGCGGAAGCGAACCACCGTTGGTGTCGCACATGACGAGGTGCGTTGCACCCTTCATGACGGCGGCCTCGACCACGCGCATCGCGAACTCGGGGTTGTTCTTGTAGCCGTCGAAGAAGTGCTCGAGGTCGACGAGAACACGACGGCCGTTGGTGTTCAGGAAGTCGACCGAGTCGGCCACCATCAGCACGCCCTCCTCGAGCGTCGTCTGCAGTGCATTGGTCACGTGGTAGTCCCACGACTTTGCGACGATGCACACGGCGGAGGTGTTCGCATCGAGAAGGTTGCGCAGTGTGGCATCCTCGTCGACCTTGCCCGCGGGGCGGCGGGTGGAGCCGAACGCCACCAGGGTGGAGTTCCTCAGCTGCAGCTCGGTGGCCGCGCGGGCGAAGAACTCGATGTCCTTCGGGTTGGCACCGGGCCAGCCGCCCTCGATGAAGTGCACGCCCAGGTAATCGAGCTGCTCTGCGATGCGCAGCTTGTCCTCGACGGTGGCCGACACCCCCTCGACCTGCATGCCGTCACGCAACGTGGTGTCGAATGCCTCGACCACTTCTTTCGTTGTTGTGCTCATTGTGTTCTCCGTGCTGGTGTCTGTGTCGATCTGGGGTTGGTCCGGGGGTATGAAAAAGCCGCCCTTTGGGCGGCTGGTACGCGCACGTCGGGGGCCGGCGTGCGCTAACGAATGTCAATAATTGCAGCAGCGGAACCGACGTGGCGGTGGGGCGCGATTGCTGTCAACATGCGAGAAAGTATCGCCCCATCCACAGCGTTCGTCAACCCCTCGGGAAAACCTTGTGGGGAAATCTGTGGAAAACCCTGCTCCCCCGCCCCTGCATGGCCCCGCCCTGTGGAGTTCACCGCGGTGAACCGGACCACGGCCCGGCATTCATGGCCGCAGATCAGGCCAGTTCGCACCACTGGCGGTACTGGGGCAACTGCCCCCGCACGGCCTTGGCGTAGACGTCTGCCACCTGCGTGGTGATCGGCCCCGGGCACGGAATCGAACGGTCGTCGACCGAGTTGATCGCACTCACCTCGGCAGCGGTGCCGACACAGAAGATCTCGTCGGCGATGTAGAGGTCAGAGCGGGCGATGTTGCCCTTCTCCACCGTGTAGCCGAGGTCCTCGAGGATCTTGATCACGCTCCACTGTGTGATGCCCTCGAGAGCGCCGGCCGACAGGGGCGGCGTGATGACCTTGCCGTTGCGCACCACGAACAGGTTCTCACCGGTGCACTCGCTGACGAGTCCCTCGTTGTTCAGCAGGATCGCCTCGTCGTACCCCGCGCGCAGCGCCTCGACCTTTGCAAGTGACGAGTTCGCGTAGTTGGCGACTGTCTTTGCGGCCGGCGGCAGCATGTTGTGGTCGAGCCGCTTCCACGACGAGATCTTCATGCGCACGCCCTTGGTGAGGGCGTCGTCACCCAGGTAGGCACCCCACGGCCAGCATGCGATTGCCACGTCGACCGAGCACGGCAACGTGTTCAGACCCATCTCGCCGTACCCGTAGTAGGCGATCGGGCGGATGTAGCAACCGGGAAGACCCGTCGAACGCACGGTGTCCTTCGTGGCCTGGACGAGCTCGGCCACCGAGTACGGGATCTCCATGCCGAGGATCTTGGCGCTCTTGAACAGACGCTCGATGTGCTCCGTGAGGCGGAACACGGCGGGGCCGTCGGCGGACTCGTACGCGCGGATGCCCTCGAACACACCGGTGCCGTAGTGCAGCGTGTGGGTCAGCACGTGAACCTGTGCCTTGTCCCAGTCCACGAGCGTGCCGTTCATCCAGATCTTGGGTGTGGGTATCAGGGTCGGCATTGGCGCTCCTCGGTGACGATGTGGGAAAAGATTACTTGGCGGCGACTGCGGCGGCGATGGCGTTTCCGATGTCCACGGTGGAACCCGTGGGTGCGGTCGCACATGCGGTGCGGATGCGGTCTGCCGCTGCCGATTCGCCCAGGAAATCGAGCATCAGGGCCGCCGACAGGATCGCCGCTGTGGGGTTTGCCTTGCCGGTGCCGACGATGTCGGGCGCCGAACCGTGGACCGGTTCGAACATGGACGGGCCGGTGCGGGCCGGGTTCAGGTTCGCCGACGAGGCGAGACCGATGCCGCCGCTCACCGCGCCGCCGAGATCGGTGAGGATGTCGCCGAACAGGTTGTCGGTGACGATCACGTCGTAGCGGTGCGGGTCCTGCACGAAGTAGATGCAGGCTGCGTCAACATGGTTGTAGGCGGTCTCGACCTGCGGGTACTGCGCGGCCACCTCGTTGAAGGCACGCTGCCACAGGTCACCGGCGAAGGTGAGCACGTTGGTCTTGTGCACGAGAGTCACGTGCTTGCGTTCGCGCTTCTGCGCGAGCTCGAATGCGTAGCGGATGCAGCGCTCCACACCCATGCGCGTGTTCACGCTACCCTGCGTGGCCACCTCGTGCGGAGTGTTGCGGCGCAGCACGCCGCCCTCGCCCACGTACGGGCCCTCGGTGTTCTCGCGGATGCAGATGAAATCGTGCGGGGTCACGTGACCGGGGGCGGTGCCGACGAACGGGCGCTGGTTCACGTAGAGATCGAGTTCGAAGCGCATCTTGAGCAGCAGACCGCGCTCGATCACACCGGGCGGCACCTCGGGTGTGCCCACTGCGCCGAGCAGGATTGCATCGAAGCCACGCAACTGGTCGAGCACTGCGTCGGAGAGAATCTCACCGTCGCGCAGGTAGCGCGCGCCGCCGAGATCGAAATCAGTGGTGTCGATGTCGACGCCTGCGGCGCGGACCACCTTGACCGCCTCGGCCGTGACCTCGGGGCCGATTCCGTCTCCACCAATGAGTGCAATGCGATGAGCCATAGGGAGACCAATCTAGAAGGCGCAGATAGCCTTCCCCGCATGGCAAAGCACCTCCTCTCAGAGGCGACCTACAAGCGGCTCGAGGCCGAGGTCGCCAACCTCGAACACAACGTGCTCCCCGAGATTGCCGACAAGATCGGTCGTGCCCGCGAGATGGGCGACCTCTCCGAGAACGGCGACTACCACGCCGCCAAGGACGAGTACGGCATGTTCAACGACCGCAAGAACCTCGTCATCGGCATCCTCGAGAACGCCGAGATCGCGCCGACACCTGCGCCCGGTGTGGTCGGGGTCCTGTCCCGCGTCACCATTCTCTTCGACGGCGACGATCCGTCCGACGCCGAGACCTACCTCATCGGCCACATCGAGGAGCGCGGTTCGGGCGACGGAACAGAGGTCATGAGCCCGGTCTCCCCCATCGGCTCGGCACTGCTCGGCAGCAACGAGGGCGACAAGGTGTCGATCACGCTCGAGAACGGCGCGAAGGTGTCGGTGACCGTGCTGAAGGTGCAGAGCTGAACGAACACGTGATCCCCGAGTTGCCGCCCGGGCGGCACATCGAACTCCCGGGCCGTGGCACCACGTTCTTCCGCGAGGTCGAGGGCCCCGCGGGTGCACCCGTGCTGTTCCTGCTGCACGGCTGGACCGCAACAGCAGACCTGAACTGGTTCATGTGTTACCGCGAACTCGGCGAGCACTTCCGCGTGATCGCAATCGACCACCGCGGGCACGGACGCGGCATCCGCTCGTCGCGAGGGTTCAAGCTGTCGGCCTGTGCCGACGACGTGGCCGCACTCGCCGACCAGCTCGGAATCACCACGTTCATCCCCGTCGGGTACTCGATGGGCGGCACCATCGCCCAGTTGATGTGGAAGCGCCACGAGCACCGCGTGCGCGGGCTCGTGCTCGCCGCCACTGCGGGCCACTTCGTCACGACACGGCAGGAGCGCCTCGCGTTCACCGCACTCGCCGGCGTGGGCGCACTCGCACGCATCGCACCGCCGTCGGTCAGACAGACCATCAGTGACCGCCTGTACCTCTCGCGCAAGACCATGACATGGGAGCCATGGGCCGCCCAGCAGGTGGCGAGCCACGAGTGGCGCCAGATTCTCGAGGCGGGCGCGGCGCTCGGTCGCTACGACTCGCGCCACTGGCTCGGCAGCATCGACGTGCCGACATCCGTCGTGGTCACCACGAACGACCGTGTGGTGCACCCGAAGCGACAGCAGGTGCTCGCCTCGCTGATCCCCGACGCCTTCGTGCAGACGATCGATGCCGACCACGACGCGGTCTACGCACATGCCGACAAGTTCGTGCCCATGCTCGTCGACGCATGCAACAACGTGCACCGCCGCGCACTCGAACGCATCTCCCACGATCGCCCCGCATCATGAAGCCGGCTGTCGCACTGCGCACGCGATGGAGGCGCAACGGACGCCTGGCCCGGCTCGGTGCGCGCATCGGCCTTGCCCACGCGGGCACGTCGGCACGCAAGGTGTTCGCGAGCGCGGCACGCAAGGAAGAACTCTCGCGTGCCCGCGAGATGAAGACCGCCCGCCAGGTGGCCGACGAGCTCGGCAACATGAAGGGCGCCCTCATGAAGCTCGGGCAGATGGCCAGCTACCTCGACGACGGCCTCCCGGAACCGTTGCGCCTCGCTCTCGCGCAACTGCAGTCGAACGCCCCGCCGATGAGCATCGAACTCGTGAGAGCCGAGATCGAGCGCGAGCTCGGCCGCCCCCTGTCGGAGGTGTTCGTGGAGTTCGACGACGAGCCCATCGCGGCCGCATCGATCGGCCAGGTGCACCGCGCAATCATCAACACCGCCGACGGCGAGCGTGCAGTCGCAGTGAAGGTGCAGTACCCCGGTGTTGCCGAGGCAATCGACGCCGACCTGCGCACCGCCGACCTTCTGGGCACGCTCCTTGCGTTCGGCTTCAAGAGCCTGAACCCCGAGGACATGGTCGCCGAGATCAAGGAGCGCCTGAGCGAGGAGCTCGACTACGCCACCGAGGCGCGCAACCAACAGATGTTCGCCGACTTCTACCGGGGCCACCCGTTCATCCACGTGCCCGAGGTGTTCCACGAGCTCTCCACGTCGCGGATCCTCGTCACGGAACTCGTCAGTGGCCACTCGTTCTCCGAGGTGCTCGAGTGGCCGCAGGAGAAGCGTGACGCGGCGGGCGAGGCGATCTTCCGCTTCGTGTTCCGCAGCCTGTACCGCTTCCGCGCGTTCAACGGCGACCCTCACCCGGGCAACTACATCTTCCATGACGACGGCCGCGTCACCTTCCTCGACTTCGGGTTGATCAAGCACTTCACCGAGGACGAGATGCTCATGTTCCAGTCGATGGTGAAGGCCGCGGTGCTCGACCATGACATGGAGACCTACCGTCGCATCATCGAGGATGCCGGCATGCTGCAGCGCGACGCCCCGTTCACCACCGACGAGGCCGGTGACTATTTCGCCCACTTCTACGAACCCGTGCGCGAGTCGAAAGTAATGACGTGGACCACGGGGTATGCAACCTCGATCGTGCGCCACACCTTCGACCGAACGTCGCCCATCGCGCAGTACGCAACGGTGCCCCGCAGTTTCGTGTTCATCCAGCGCATCAACCTCGGCCTGTACGCGATCCTCGGCCAGCTCGGTGCCACGGGCAACTTCAGGCGCATCAGCGAGGAACTGTGGCCGATGACGAGCGCACCGGCGTCGACGCCGATGGGCGAACGCGAGGCCGAGTGGCTCGCGCGCCGCGACTAGACGACTGACTCGAAGTCGAGGCCGATGTCGAGGATCGGCGACGAATGGGTCAGCCCGCCGACGCTGATGAAGTGCACGCCGGTCTCTGCCACAGCGCGCGCGTTGTCGAGCGTGAGACCACCGCTCGCCTCGAGCAGCACGCCGTGCCCGGTGCTCTCGCGGTGACGCCCCACGATGGCGACCGCCTCGCGCATGACCGACGGCGCCATGTTGTCGAGCAGCACCACATCGGCGCCTGCAGCGATCGCAGTGTGCAACTGGTCGAGCGTGTCGACCTCGATCTCGATCGGCAGACCCGCAGCCAGCCCCCGCACCTTCTCGAATGCCTGCTCCACGCCACCGGCAGCCGCGATGTGGTTGTCCTTCACCAGGGCCGCATCACTCAGACTCATGCGGTGGTTCTGCCCGCCGCCGCAGCGCACTGCGTACTTCTCGAGGCGGCGCAGCATCGGCGTGGTCTTGCGCGTGTCCCGGATCACGGCCCCGGTCCCGGCGACGGCGTCGACCCACTTCGCGGTCGCGGTCGCAACACCCGACAGGTGGCACAGCAGGTTCAATGCCGTTCGTTCGGCGGTCAGCATCAACTGTGTCGGTGCGTGCACACGGGCGAGCACGTCACCGGGCGTCACCCGGTCACCGTCGTTCCTCACGAACTCGAAACGCGAGTCCGTGGTGCCGCACACCATCTCGACAACCGCAGCAGCGACCGGAAGCCCGGCCACGCACCCGTGTGCACGCGACCCGAACGTGACCACGCTCCGCTGGTCGGCAGGCACCGTGGCAACAGAGGTCACGTCGATGCCGCCGTCGAGATCCTCCTCGACCGTCGAGCGGATGAGCATCTCGACAGAGGCAGGGTCGAGACCGGCCGCCACGAGGCGTTCAGAGGTGGGAACAGACAATCCGTGCAGCTTCATCACGCGACCTCCACATGACCGTCGACTATCCGGCACACAAGATGACGTTGCCATGCAGGCGAGGGCCCCTCACAATCGGTGCGTCGGTGGCAACCGCGGCTCTCGGTGCGCGTGCGGGCCGCCTCGACCACGGCGGTTGCGATCGTGAGCATGTTGGTCGCCTCGAACGCCTTGCGCGTGGGCACGATGTCACCCGCGGCGTTGCGGGCGAGCGTGTCGAGGATCTTCGCGGCCCGGTCGAGCCCCTCGGGCGTGCGCAGCACACCCACGTACCTCGACATTGCCGAGCGCAACGCGGCCCGGTGGTACGAGTCGATGAGTTCGCCCGCGACCTCGTCATCGGTCTCGACCACCTCGTCAGGCAGTTTCCAGCTCAGGGCACGACCGACGCGCGTGCCCGCGACCACGCCCTCGGTCAGGCTGTTCGAGGCGAGACGGTTCGCACCGTGCACCCCGGTGCAGGCGGCCTCACCGACCACGAACAGACCGGGCAACGATGTCTCGCCGTTCAGGGTGGCGCGCACACCTCCGCACACGTAGTGCGCCGCCGGTGCCACGGGGATCAGCTCGCGCTCCGGGTCGATGCCGACAGCCCGGCACGACGCGGTGATCGACGGAAAACGTTCCTCGAACTTCTCTATGCGCCTGGCATCGAGATACACGTGGTCGCCGACTCCGGCGGGGGCCTCAGCCATGCGCCGGCTGATCGCAGCAGCCACGACATCACGCGGGGCCAGGTCCTCCTGCGGGTGCACGCCCTTCATCACGCGTTCACCGGCGGCATCGAGCAGTATCGCCCCCTCACCGCGCACGGCCTCGCTGATCAGCGCCTGCTGCCCTGTTGCATCTGCACCGCACCACAGCACCGTCGGGTGGAACTGGATGAACTCGAGGTCAGAGGCCTCCACACCGGCGCGCATCGCGAGTGCAATGCCGTCGCCCGTGACCGCAGGTGGGTTCGATGTCGATGCATAGACCTGTCCGTAGCCGCCGGTCGCGATGATCACGGCGCGCGCGTGCACGATGCCCACGCTCTGCACCGCACCCGAGCGGTCGAGCATCGCAACCTTCACCCCGGCGACTGCCCGCCCACCGGATGCGGTGGTGCCGGTGACAGCATCGAGTGCGAACGCGCGCTCGACCACCTGCACGCCGGCCAGACGCACCGATTCGTCGAGAGTTCGCTGCACCTCGGCACCGGACTGGTCGCCGCCGGCATGCACGATGCGCCGGTGCGAGTGACCGCCCTCGCGGGTGAGCGCAATCTCGCCGGTCCGCTCGCCCGGGTCGAATGCCGCACCGAGCTCCATCAGGTACCGGATGGCAGTGGGCGCCTCACTGACCAGCGTGCGCACCGCGTCCTCGTCGCACAGACCCGCGCCGGCCTCGAGGGTGTCGGATACGTGGTTCTCGAGCGAGTCGTTCGGGTCGAGCACGGCGGCGAGCCCGCCCTGTGCCCAGTTCGTGCTGCCGGCATCGAGGGTGTCCTTGGTGACCAGCACGACCTCGCGAACGGGCCGCAGTGCGAGGGCCGCAGACAGACCGGCGGCACCGGAGCCGAGCACCACCACGTCGGTGTGCACCGACCACGTGGGTTCGGGAGCAGCGAGAGCCCGGGGTACCCGGTTACTCGCCGACACGGGACGGCGTGCCGATCGCGATCATCCGCTCGACCGACTGGCGCGCACGGTCGGCAATGTCACGCGGCACGTCGACCACGTCGGTGCCGTGCAGCAACGCATGCTCGAGCTTCTCTGGGGTGATCATCTTCATGTACTTGCACACCGCGGCGCGGTTCACCGGCTGGAACTCGGTGGTCACGTTGACCTTGCGCAACTGGTGCAGCATCCCGGTCTCCGTGGCAACCAGAACCTTCTTTGCCTTGGTGGTGCGGGCCGCGTCGAGCATGCCACCGGTGGAGAGGATGTGGGTTCGCTCCGCGGGCACGACGCCCTCGCCCGCCAGGTACAGCGCACTGGTCGCGCAACCGCACTCGGGGTGCACGAACAACTCCGCGTCGGGCTCGGCTGCAACCATCGACTTCAGGTCGGAACCGTTGATGCCCGCGTGCACGTGGCACTCGCCCATCCAGATGTGCATGTTGCTGCGCTTTGTGAGCCGCTGCACGTGTGCCCCGAGGAACTGGTCGGGGCAGAACAGGATCTCGGTGTCCTCGGGGATCGAACGCACCACGTCGACAGCGTTCGAGCTCGTGCAGCACACGTCGGTCTCTGCCTTCACGGCGGCGGTGGTGTTCACGTAGCTGACCACAACTGCGCCGGGGTGCTGGGCCTTCCACTCGCGCAGCTGGTCGGCGGTGATGGTGTCGGCAAGCGAGCAACCCGCACGTTCGTCGGGGATGATGACCGTCTTGTCGTACGACAGGATCTTTGCGGTCTCGGCCATGAAGTGCACACCGCAGAACACGATGGTCGACTGCGGCACCGTGGCGGCGATGCGTGACAGTGCCAACGAGTCACCCACATGGTGCGCGACATCCTGGATCTCGGGCACCTGGTAGTTGTGCGCGAGGATCACTGCATCCTTTTCCTCTGCGAGTGCTCGGATGCGGGCGGACCACTGCGGGTCGACTGTTGTTGTCACGCGAAAGAGGCTAGGCGCGGTTTCACCCAATTGCGCCATTGTGAATCTGCGCACAGACTCACGGCATTCATGTGAAAGTACGCACGTTCAGCCCGCGCCACTCGTCAGATTGACGGGCGGGTCGAACCAGAAACTCGTGATCGCATCAGCGAGCGAACCGGTGGCCGAACCGGGATCAGTGACCACATCGTGCGGGTCGTCCGCAAAGCGCAGCACGCTGGCCACACCGTTGTCGGCGACCACAACCACGAGACGCACACGGCGACGAAGCGCGTGTTCGCTGGGGGCACCTTCGACGGTGCCGTCGGGCCCGAGCGGTGCGGCCCACCCTGTGGTCACGATGGCGGCGGCATCGAACATGCGTGCCAGCCCGCTTGCGGGTGTGCCGAGCAGTTCGTATACGTCGGGGTGCTGCGCCAGTGAGCACAGGTTCATGTCGTGCAGTTCGCGCTCGGCGCAGTTGATGCCGTACAGGCGGGCACCGGGCAACTCGAATGAGTCGACAAGATCGTGAAGCTTCTGTTCGACGGCGACGGCAATCGATGTGATGTCGGGAAGGAGAGCTCGCGGCTGTGGCATGTCATCGTTCATGCCGCAATGTGGAGGGCCCGTCGTGCGGGCGGGAATCAGCCCTGCAGAAAATCGGAGAGGGTGCGTGCGGCACGCGCGACAACCGTGCCGTACCGTGCGCCGGGCGTGCGGCTCATGCGCTCGAGAGGGCCCGACACCGAGAACGCGGCCACCACATCACCGGCTGCATCGACGATCGGTGCACTGACCGAGGCCACGCCCTTCACACGCTCCTCCACGGATTCGATCCATCCACCGGCCGTTGTCCTCCCGCCCGCGAGCACCTTGCCCGCCGACCCTCGCGTGAGCGGGAACAATGCACCCTCGGGCACGATCCATCGCAGACCGTTCGGCGATTCGAGCGAGACCACACAACGGCGCCCGTCGGTCTCGGGCACGAACACCTGCACGCTCTCGCCGGTGCGGTCGCGGACATCGGTCGCCACCTCGCGCGCCCGGCCGAGGAAGGGGAACTGCGATGTGGCAGCACGGCCGAGGCCGGCCATGGTGGGTCCCACGCAGTACAGACCATCGTCGTTGCGGCGCACCGCACCGTGGTGTTCGAGTGCGGCCAACAGGCGGTGACATGTCGCCCGCGGGATTCCGGTGGCCTGCACGGCCTCGGCCAACGAGAGCGGTCGGTCGACGAGCGAGTTCAACACGATGAAGGCCTTGTCGAGAACCCCTACCCCTGATACGCTGTCCATTGTGTGGGAAGCATATCCCATATATTGAGACAACACAAGACGCACCGGTCGGCGGGCCGAATCGATGCGGAAAGGGTCAACGATGTCGACACCACTGACGCTCCCCCAGAAGGTCTGGGACCAGCACGTCGTGCACCGCGCAGACGGCGAAGCCGACCTTCTCTACATCGACCTGCACCTCGTGCATGAGGTCACCAGCCCGCAGGCCTTCGACGGCCTGCGTCTCACCGGCCGCACGGTGCGCCGCCCCGACCTGACCGTCGCGACCGAGGACCACAACGTGCCCACCGCCGACATCCACCTGCCGATCGCAGACCCGATCTCGGCACGCCAGGTGCAGGTGCTGCGCGACAACGCAAAGGAGTTCGGCTTCACGCATTTCCCCATGGGCAACGACCGCCAGGGCATCGTGCACGTGATCGGACCCGAGCAGGGCCGCACCCTCCCCGGCATGACGATCGTGTGCGGCGACAGCCACACCGCAACCCACGGCGCGTTCGGTGCGCTCGCATTCGGCATCGGCACCAGCGAGGTCGAGCACGTGCTCGCCACCCAGACCCTTCCGCAGTCGCGCCCGAAGTGGATGTCGATCACTGTCGACGGTGACGTGCCAGCGGGCGTGACCGCAAAGGACATCATCCTGGCCATCATCGGCAAGATCGGCACGGGCGGCGGCATCGGCCATGTCATCGAGTACCGCGGGTCCGCGATCCGCGCGCTCTCGATGGAGGGCCGCATGA
>CAZENK010000034.1:0-18138 GCA_964513585.1 uncultured Bifidobacterium sp.
TCAACAAGTCCACTGTTCCCGTGGGCAGCAGTGTGCTCGTTGCGCAGTGGCTCGGCCGGGCTGACGTTCACGTGGTGTCGAACCCGGAGTTCCTGCGCCAGGGAACAGCCCTGCATGATTTCCTGAACCCCACCCGCATCGTGGTGGGCGGAGACAACCCGGATGCAGTGCAGCGTGTTGCCGACCTCTACTCCACGGTCGATGCGCCCCTGCTCACGATGAACGCGGCATCTGCCGAGGCGCTCAAGTATGCCGCAAACTCATTCCTTGCTACCAAGCTCACGTTTGTGAACGCCGTAGCGGACATCTGTGAGTTGGTCGGGGCAGATGTGTTCGATGTGGTGCGCGGTCTCGGGCTCGACCCGCGCATCGGCGAGCAGTTCCTGAGTCCCGGGCCGGGTTGGGGTGGAAGCTGTTTCCCCAAGGACACGCGTGCCCTCGTAAAGATCGCGGAGGGGAACGGATACGACTTTGCGCTGTTGCGCGGTGTGATCCAGACCAATGACGAACAGTACGAACGCATCGCCATGAAGGTGGTCGACCTGTGCGGCGGGTCGGTGGCGGGCAAGACGATTGCTGCGTGGGGCCTCACGTTCAAGGCCAATACCGATGACCTGCGCGACTCTCCGTCGATTGCGATTCTGTCGCTTCTCAGCGACATGGGTGCTGTGGTGCGTGGCTATGACCCCGCTGCCCGTGGGCTCGAGGCACACCCGTGGATCGACAGGTGCGATTCCGCCCTGCAGGTGTGCGATGGCGCTGATGCTCTTGCGGTTCTGACGGAATGGCCCGAGTTCGCCACCGTCAACCCCAGCGAGGTGGCAGCCCGCTTGTGCAACCCGGTTGTGGTCGACGGACGAAATGTTCTCGATCCCACCCAATGGAAGTCGGCTGGGTTCGAGTACCGGGGAGTCGGTCGCTCGTAGGGCGACAGGCCATGTCGAGACCATCGGTTGTGTCGGTGCTGCGCGAGCGCGGAGTGCGCGGCCTGGGTTCGGCTGTGTGGCGCCGTGTCTGCCGGGTCAGTGTGCGTGCAGACACACCGCGTATTCATGTGCCCGACTTGTCGCGAAATGAGGGTGGTGTCGACGTCGTAGGCTTCTTCACGGCCGAGCACGGTGTCGGCGACGCAGCCCGCACGCTGGTGACCACTCTCAGGGCAGCGAACGTCACCACAGGTACCATCAACTACACCGACACCGAGAGCCGCACCGAGCACTTCTTCCGCACCGATGACGTGTCACGGCACCGCGCCCTGTTGATGTCCGTGAATGCCGACCATCTGCTCGTTGCCAGGCAGCGCTTCGGCGACGAGTTCTTCCACAACCGTTATGTGATCGGGCAGTGGTTCTGGGAACTGGAGCAGGCACCGCAGTGGTACGAATCAGCCTGGCCGCTCGTGAACGAATTGTGGGCACCCACCCGGTTCATCGAGACAATGCTCAAGAACCATGCCCCGCCGCACGTGACTATTCGGCACGTGCCGCTGCCTGTCACGACCCCCACTATTGACCCGTCACTGACGCGCACCTCAATGGGACTTGATGGTCGTTACACCTTTCTGTTCGTGTTCGACCTGATGAGCATCATGAAGCGCAAGAACCCGGTCGGGCTGGTGAGGGCGTACTGTCAGGCATTCGCCGAGAGTGACGGCGCCCGACTCGTCGTGAAGACAATGAACGGCGACAAGCGCCCCGATGACATTGCAGCATTGCGACGCTCCGCTGCCGGCAGGGCTGACATCACAATCCTCGATGAGTACTACACGCGCGTGCAGACATCAACCCTGATTTCGGTGGCAGATTGCTACGTGTCGCTGCACCGCTCCGAGGGACTGGGGCTCACGGTCTCGGAGGCCATGAGCCACGGGGTGCCGGTGATTGCCACGAACTACTCGGGCAACACCGATTTCATGAACGAGCAGAACTCGTACCTGATTCCGTGGCAACGCGTGCCGGTCGGAGAAGGCGCCGGCGGCTACGACCCGGACGCCACATGGGCCGAGCCAGACGAGAACGCTGCAATCGCCGCCATGAAGCACGTGTTCGCCAACCAGCACGAGGCCCGCACAAGAGGGGCGATGGGCCGGGAGAACATCCTCGGAGCCTTCAGTGAGCGTGCGTGCGGGGCAATAATGAAGGGTCGGCTTGAAGAGATCTGGAGATCGCATCGTGGCAACTAACCCAGTCGCGGCTCTGATCGCACCCGTGAAGCGGGTGGTGGCCTCGCACGAGTTGCTGTGGAACCTAACCCTGCGCGAACTGCGAACGAAGTACCGCCGCAGTGTGCTCGGGTGGACCTGGTCGATGCTCAACCCCCTGGCCACCGTGGCCATCTATTCCTTCGTGTTCGGGCACCTGTTCCAGGCCGAGGCACCCACGGGTACGAACAGCGGCATCAAGGTGTTCGCGCTGTACCTGCTCTGCGGTCTGCTGCCGTGGAACTTCTTCATGCTGGTCACGAACACCGGCATGAATTCATTGCTCGCGAATGCCGCGCTCGTGCGCAAGGTTGCCTTCCCCCGTGAGGTGCTGGTGTTCGCCAACTCGTTGCACGGCATCGTGCAGTTCGGTATCGAGATGGGCCTGCTGACCATCGCGCTCGTTGTCGCCGGCAGCTTCTTCTTCCCGTGGATCCCCGTGGTCCTTCTGCAGATGCTGTTGCTGCTGCTGTTCGCCTCGGGGCTCGCTCTCGGTCTCTCTGCAGCCAACGTCTACTTCCGTGACCTGGGCTATCTCTGGCAGATCTTCACGCAGGTCTGGTTCTTCGCCACGCCGATTGTCTACACACCGGCAATCATCGAGGGCAAGGTGCCCGAATGGGTGCAGCGGATTCTCGATCTGAACCCCATGGCGGTGTTCGCTCAGGGTTTCCGGCGCAGCATGTACGACGGAACCTTCCCCGGTTGGGACAACCTGGCGGCATGTGCCGCGGTGGCAGCGGTGGCGATGATCGCGGGTTGGAGCCTGTTCACCAGGCTCTCCCGCCGCTTTGCCGAGGAGCTGTAGTCACATTCTGCGCAGCCGGCGCAACTGACTGTCGATGTACGGTCGCGCCCTGCGCTGACCACCTCGTTCGGCGATGGCTGCCTGCAGTCGCTCGAGCCCCGCGACCACGACATCTCTTCTGGGTGAGCGCCCCAGGCCGGTGCAGTCCTGCAGCCACCCGGCCGGACCCTGGTGCCCCCGTTCGTTGTTGCAGCGCTTGCATGCAGCGAGTTCGTTCTCGAGCCAGCTGGGCCCGCCCTTGATGCGCGGCACAAGGTGCTCGGTCGTGGGTTGGTTGCGGGAATGGTCGAGAGGGGCCGAACACCACACGCAGTACGGGCCGTCACGTTCGAGGATCAACTGCATGCGCTCGCGGCGGTTCAACTGGCGCTGGCGTGGCTCCACGTGCCACAGGGTAGGGCGGGGAACCGTCGTAGCGTGATGGCGTGACAGTCGGACGATTCGCGCCGTCGCCCACGGGCGACCTGCACCTGGGGAACCTGCGCACGGCGCTGGCCGCATGGGCATCGACTGTGTCCCACGGTGGTGAGTTCCTGTTGAGGTGGGAGGACCTGGACCAGCACAACGCATCGCGCACCCACGCCGCTGCACAGCGAGCAGACCTTGCGGCCCTCGGGATGGTGCCGTCACGTGAGCCGGTCACACAGAGCGAGCGTTTTGCGCTCTACCACGAGGTGATCGACGAACTCGTGCGCCGTGGGCTCACATACGAGTGTTTCTGCTCGCGCAAGGACATCCGGGAGGCCGCTGCCGCGCCGCACGGCGGCACGGTGCAGTATCCGGGAACGTGCCGCGATCTGTCGGCGGCGGAGTGTGCGGAGCGACGCAAGACAAGAACAGGGGCCCTGCGTCTTCGTTCCGGTGCGTTGCGGTACTCGTTTGCTGACGTGGTGCACGGCGAGGTGACCGGTGTTGCGGATGACATCGTGCTGCGCCGCAATGACGGCATACCGGCATACAACCTGGCCGTGGTGGTTGACGATGCCGCGCAGGGCGTGACCGAGGTCGTGCGAGGCGACGACCTGCTCGGGGTCACCGCATCGCAGGTGCACCTGCAGACCGTTCTCGGGTATCCCGTGCCCGAGTATGCACATGTGCCGCTGGTGGTCGGTGCCGACGGTGAACGCCTCGCGAAGCGACACGGTGCGGTGACTCTTCGAGATCTTGCCGAACTCGGAGTGGATGCAGCCGAGGTGCGAGAGGTGTTGTGGAAGAGCCTCGGTCAGTCAGGGGACACATGGGACTGGGATGCCGTGCCCCGCTCAGCATGGGAGTGGACCGGGATGTAACAGAGCCGGCACGTAAGTGCCGGCTCTGACTACTCGATGTGTTCTTGCATCGTCAGCGCAAGTGAGAACTGGTCGCGCGTCCCGTGTTCATCTTTTGTTTTGGGGAGCCGCATGTCGGGATCGAACCGACACCGTCAGATTGACGAGTTTGACATGCTGCCATTACACCAATGCGGCACCGGGGGAGTGAGTGCGCGGTAAGTCGGAAAATGGAAGACGGGCGGCACATTCGTGCCACCCGTCCCAATCTGATGGTGTCCATAGATTTCTCTATGTCAAACTCGTCAACCCCAAGTGTACGAGTCACGGCGGATGCCGGAGACCGAAGATGCCGTGCCCCGCTCTCCGTGGGTGGCACCATGGGGGCATGGGAAATCTTGAGGCAATCCTGGGGTACCAAGGTGCCGCTCGGCACGGGGAGGCGCGTCTGGTTGCCCCTGAGATCGTCCAGATGCCCTTCTGGACCCCTGAGTTCTGCGCCACGGTGATCCAGGCCGCCCTGGCGGCGGGCGGCTTCAGCCCGCAGGATGACGACCCGGTGCCCGGGTACGAGGTCTCGCTGGCGGCGATCTCGCCGCGGTTGTTCGAGGCGGTGGAGAACGACATCGGCGCGCGCATGTGGCCCGCCATCCGGCAGTGGTGGCCGTACGTGGACTACCACGGTCTGCGCGATGTGTTCGTCATCCGTTACGCGCTCGGCGAGCAGGAAGAACTTCGGATGCACCACGACGTCGCACAGGTGAGCGCCAGCATCAAACTGAACGATGACTACGAGGGGGCCGAGCTCGAGTTCCCCCGGCAGGACTTCACCAATGCCGATGTGCCGGTGGGCGATCTTGTGGTGTGGCCGAGCCTGGTCACGCACCCGCATGCGAGCAGGCCGTTGCGCAGCGGTGTGAAGTACAGCCTCACCGTCTGGTGCGAGCTACCGATGGCCCTCGACGGCTCCCGCTCGTACTGAACAAAACAGGGTCGGTGCCGAAGCACCGACCCTGTTTCGTTCAACGGTTTGCCCAGGTTGCCCTGGTCGACCTCGTCACATTCAAGTGTACGACTGGATGCCGCCCGGGCTACGCGCGCTTCTTGATGCGGATCGCCTTCTCTGCCGCATTGCGGCACCGGCCAGTTTCGAGATCGAACTTCCAGCCGTGCAGCGTGCACACCAGGCTGTCGCCCTCTATCTCGCCGAACACCGACAGGTCGGCGTTACGGTGCGGGCAGCGCTTCTGCACCACATAGTCACCGATCGAGATGTCCGACTCGTCGGACGGCACACCCTGCAGCTTCTGCTTCGCCTCGGACTCCGTGCGCGTCATGCGCTCCACCGACAACGACTTCAGGAAGTTGTACAGGTACTCGTTGTATTCGCCCTCGCGCCACGCGGTGAACCGGCACGACAGGAACAACGAGTTCGACCAGTCGACCGAGCGCTGTGCCACCACGCGCTCGAGAAGATCGCGCGGCACGTCGAACGAGAATGAGTACGGCTGACCCGCGTGTTCCTCCACCAGGCCGTCGAAGAAGTTCACGAAGATGCGCAGGTCCCCGGCAGTGATGAGCGCGTTGCCGCCGATGCCCTGTCGCACCGACACCCCGAGGGCCATCAACGGTTCCCACCACAGTTTCAGGGTCGAGATCACATCGGTGCCGGGCGAGGCCCATGATGCCTTCTCTTCGGCCAGCCACTCGGCCCAGTCCGCCTGGTACCGGCGCAGGTACCCGAGTTTGTCGGTGAAGATGCGTGAGATCTCGTCGCCGGGCAACGGCTGCTCCACGGTGACCGCGCCACCCACCACAGTGAATGACGTGCCCGGGATCGTGGTTGCGGCGTTCAGACGGCCCTCATCGGCAAGGCGCCGCTGGAATTCGGTCTGGTCGGGGAAGATGCTTGCCTCGTCACCCGTGATCACGTTGAGCGCGAACAGGTCGTCGTCGAGGAAGCACGGCGGACCGGCAGACGGAACAACGGTCGTCGCGCCGAGTGATTCCACGTAGCGCATCGCGCGTGCGAACTGGCTCTCGACCTTCTCGTCGCACAGGCGCTTCTTCTCGGCGGGGACCATCTCGTACACCATCGGGTACCAGATGGCGCCGGAGAACTGCAGCCAGTGAAGATCCACGGGACCGTGCGAGCGAAGTGCCGCGAGATCG
The DNA here is from genome assembly GCA_964513585.1 of uncultured Bifidobacterium sp. Taxonomy (GTDB): domain Bacteria; phylum Actinomycetota; class Acidimicrobiia; order Acidimicrobiales; family Ilumatobacteraceae; genus UBA2093. The sequence goes on from CAZENK010000034.1 coordinate 6,449, forward strand.
TTCGTGCGGCAGTCGTTCTGGTTCACCAGGCGTGACTCGCCGTCGCTCACCACGAGAGCACTGTCACCACCGGGGCCGTCGGTGATCGATGTCTCGACGTGGATGGCAACGGTGACACCGGGTGCGATCTGTCGCTCGGCAGCGTTCACCGTGCGTTCGAACCTGCGGAAACCGAGCGAGTTGAACGTGCGCTCGAGCTCGCGCGTGGGGAAGTCAGGCAGCAGGACGGTGGTGTTCTTGTTCATGCGCTCGGCGAGGAACCGGGCGTCGAAGTGGTCGCCGTGCAGGTGGGACACATAGAGGAAATCGGGGTTGCAGACATCGTGCATGATGTCGGGCGGCAACTGGTCGTTGCGCGGGAACACGAACCACGACCCGAAGAACGCGGGGACGAACCACGGGTCGCACACGATGGTGACCCCACGCGTACGAATGAGGATCCCCGCGTGGCCAAGTGAGATGGCCTGCATGGGTGGTTACTTCGGCGGGTCGATTGACTGCACGCCACCGGAGGCCACGTGCTCGGTCCAGGCCGTGCCGTTCCAGTAACGCAGTTCGTAGCGCTTCGACGGATCCGGGTACCAGTTGGCGGGCACTTGCGGTGTCGATGCCGCGGGCGTGCTCACAGGCGATGCTGCGGGGGCGGTGACCACCGACGGCCGCGCGTCTCCGATCGGCCCGGCGACTGTCGGCTGTGCCGCGTCGTTCTTCATGCCGGGGTGCGGTGCCACCGGCACGTTTCCTGAGTGCCTGATGAACGCGTGGAACCATGCAGCACCGTCGTAGGTGATCTGCACGACTTCCCAGCCCTCGTTCGAGCGGCGCGTGAGTTCGGCAGCCAGCTCGTGGGGGTTGCGAACCGATTCAGAGACAACGTCGTAGGTGAACATGGTGAAATCCTACTGCCCCTCGCCGTCGTGCTCACCCGCAGGGTCCTCGGTGCGCACCAGGCGGTCGACATCGATTCCTTGGCTCGCACCGTCGTACACGAGCCGCCCGTCCCGCAGGGCGATGATGCGTTGCACGGTGTGCACGAACGACAATTCGTGTGTGGCCACCACCACAGTGGCGCCGTCATCCGATGCGCCGGCCAGCAGATCGAGAAGGGCCTCCTTGCCTGACGAGTCGAGGCCGACGAACGGCTCGTCGACGAGCAGAAGGTCGAACGGCCGCACGAAGCCGAGCGCGATCGCCGACTTCTGCTTCAGACCACGCGAGAACCGGTTCGGCATGTCGTCGGCGCGGTCGTAGATGCCGAGGTGGCCGAGCAGGTCGGCAGCCGTCTGCTCCCAGTCATCCACACCGTGCAGGCGCGCCACGTACTCGAGGTGCTCCCACAGCGAGAGATCGTCGTAGAACGTGGGCTGGTCGGCGATGTAGCTCAGTGCAGCGCGCGCGGGCAGTGAACCGCTGGGGTTGCCGCAGACACCGATCGTGCCGTCGGTGGGGTCGAGCAGGCCGGCAGCGATGCGCATGAGTGTGGTCTTGCCCGAACCGTTGTGCCCGATCAACGCGACGCGTTCGCCGCGCTCGACCGTCAGGGAGACAGGTTCGAGTGCGGGCGACTCACCGTAGGACTTCGAGATGTCCTCCACGAGAAGAGCCTTCGTGGGTGACGGTGTGTGGATGTTCTGTCGTGTGCGGGCCATGTCACGAACCTTCCGTGCGTGTCTGGGTGGAGACTGTCGACTGTTGCTGTGCGTTGCGGAACCACGCATGAATGTGATCGCGCTGGCGCACCCACCCGGCCACCAGGCCGAGAACGATCAGCACGCCGCCGGCGGCGCGGATTGCGATCGCCACCGTGTTGTCCGTCGGCGCAAGGGACTCACGGACTGCGATGACGGGCAGACATGCAGCAATGGCAACCGCCGGAGGCCACACTGCGCGCAGCACCGTGCCCATGCCGCTCACCTCGGGTGGCAGCGCCAGACCCTGTGTCGCGCCGCCCACGGGGTCGGGCGCGCCCTTCACTGCATTGATCGCTGCACCGGCCACACCGCCCCAGGCTGCGGGAAGCCCGATGAGGAACCCGTAGCCGACAGTGGAGAGACGCGGCTCGATCACGAATGCAGTTGCGACACCCAAGAGGACGAACGGCACCACCGTGACCGCCGGGACCACGAGGTGCTTCGTCATCAACAGGCCGCGCTCGAGGGGCAGTGCATCAGTGCGGTCGGGTTGGTCGACCTCCTGTGAGAGTGGCTCGACTGCATCAAGACCCACCACGAACAGGAGAAGGCCGGCCAGGACGACGGCCGGGGTCGTGCCGTGCCAGGTTGTCACGAGTGCCGCCGACGCGGCAATGCTGAGAAGCAGCATGCGCAGCAGGCGCCGCACCGGGAAGTGCATGATGCTGCGGATGCCACGGGCGACCACCACGTCGCGTCGCAGCACGCGCGGAACCTTGACCCACGGCGTCACGCGCATGTACTCCTGGCTCAGCTGTCTGCGCAGCAGCACCACTGTGCGGATGTCCTGCAGTGTCACTGCGAACTTCAGCTGTGTGACCAACGAGCTGCGCCGCGCCAGTGCCTCGAGCGAGAACCTGTTCGTGAGCCGCACCGCGAGCACGGTCAGTGCCGAAAGAACCACCACACCGATCACGTCGACGTACGACCAGCGGCGCCACCACATGGCGACGCTGCCCACGAAGTCGAACGGCCCGGCAATGTCGGAATCCGCATACGTGACTGCGGTCTGCCATGCAACCAGTGCGCCGCCGCCGACGGTGACCAGCCAACGCGGCAAGGCAAGGCCGTGGGCAAGCAGTGCGCTGACCACGAAGAGCGCGCCGATGACTGCGCCTGCGACGGCGCCCCAGGTGGCAAACGCAACGAGCCCGGCGGTGGCATCGGGTATGCGGCGCCCGAGAAGTTGGTTGGCGACCCCGCCTGCAATTGCACCCGAGAACATGAACGTGCGCAGGCGTTGCACTGCCGGGTGCCGGAGCACGTCACCGTGGTCGATGGGTGCCATCAACACGTGGCGCACCTCGGCATCCTCCACGGCGAGCGGACCGCCGTTGGCCCCGCTGCGCAACCCGAGGAAGACGACGACCGCGGTCACGAGCCCGATCACGTGGGGTGTGCGGTCGTACAGATTGCGCAATTGTTCGCCGGTGAGGGGGGTGTCAGTGACCAGGTCCGACAGGTACAGAATCGCTCCGCCACCGATGAGGGCGGCCAGGTACACCCGGTACAGGGCCTCGAACCACTCCATGTCGGCCACGCGGTGGCGGCGGCGCTGTCGTCGCATGTCGTGCAGCGCTTGGGTGCCCACGGTCGCCGAATTCACCCGATAATCCTGCCACTGCCACCCGTGTTTGGGGCATTTTCCGCAAGAATGGAGCCCATGAATTCCGACGCAGTCCAGACCTTCAGCGCCCTGCTGTCGTTGGTCGCGCTGACTGCCGGTGTTGTCACATTCGCGTCGCTGGTGTTCAAGGCCTCGTGGGCGGCCACATGGCTTGCCACCGTGCGTCAGTACGGGCTGTGGGCAATGTTCGCCATCACTGCAACGGCCACGGCCGGCAGTCTGTACTTCAGCGAGAGCGTGGGGTTCGCCCCCTGCAAACTGTGCTGGTACCAGCGCATCGCCATGTACCCGATCGCGGTGATCACACTCGTGGCGGCCCTGCGCAGGGACAACGGCATCGCGCGCTACACCGTGGTGCTCGCGCCGCTCGGCTTGATTGTCGCGGTGTACCACTACCTGCTCGAGTGGGGCATCGTGAACGAATCGACCGTCTGCAGCATCGACATCCCGTGCACGCAGATCTGGTTCCGTGAATTCGGGTTTATCACGCTCTGCTTCATGGCAGGAACGGCGTTCATCGCCGTCATCGCATTCTCTCTCGCGCTCATGCGCACCCCAACCACCGGTTCTGAGGAGGACTGACATGGCACAAAACCAGAGGAAGAAGAAGCAGGCATCTTCGTCGTCGGGAATCAGCGCGCGCATCGTCGCGGTCTCCGTGGCGTTGGTCGTGGTGCTGGCGGCCGGAATCGCGGTGTTCGCGAGCGGCGGCGGCGACAACGGCTCGTCGTCTGATTCCACCGTTGCTTCGGTGCCGGGTGGCTCGGCCCCCGGTGAGTTCCAGAACGTGGATGTCGAGGGCGAGGCTCTTGATCCGCTCGGCAAGGGCGCAGCCGACCCGTCACTGGGCAAGGTCGGTCCGAACCTGTCGGGTTACAACTTCACCGGACTCTCCGTGTCGGTCAACCCGGCCACCTCGGGTGAGCCGACGATGCTGGTGTTCCTCGCACACTGGTGCCCGCACTGCAACGCCGAGATGCCGCGTCTGGTGAACTGGTACGACAAGGGTCTCGTGCCGCCGAACCTGCGTGTGATCGGCGTGGCGACTGCATCGCGCAAGGACCAGTCGAACTGGCCACCGTCCGAGTGGATGCAGTCGTTCGACTGGCCGTTCGAGGTGCTCGCTGACAGCGAGACAAACCAGGCAGCTGCCGCCTACGGAGTCGACGGTTATCCGTTCATGGTGATCCTCGACAAGGACGGCAAGGTTGTCGCGCGCCACTCGGGCGAGATGGACGAAGCAGAGATCCCGAACTTCGTCAACAAGGCACTCGGCCTGTAACCACCTTTTCCTCCGAACCGTTCCGCGGGTAGCGTGGTCAACGGAACGGTGGCAGAGTGGACAAATGCACCCGCCTTGAAAGCGGGAGGGTTAACAGCCCCGGGGGTTCGAATCCCTTCCGTTCCGCCAGATGCATGTTGCGTGGGCACACGCGCCCGCGCTGTGTGAACCTCTAGCGCTCGTCGCGCACGAAGGGGATCCCCAGTGCCTTCGGCGCGCCGAGCAGGTTGCGGCTGCTCGGTCTGCTGAGTGCGATCAGTGCGATCAGTGTTGCGAGGTACGGCAGCATCGGCATCAGTGCCGACGGGATGAAGTTGATCTGCTCGGCCTGCAGCGTGAACGGCAACTGCAGTGTGAAACCGAACAGGATCGCACCGAAGATCAGGCGGATCGGTCGCCAGCTGGCGAACACGACCAGAGCGAGCGCAATCCAGCCGATGCCGCTCGTGGTTGCCTCCTGGTGCCACGCGGCGCTCTGGGCCAGCATGTGGAACGAACCGCCGAGACCCACGAGCGCTCCACCGAGCATGGTGTAGCGGATGCGGATCGAGGCCACCGACAGACCCTGGGAGTCGACGGTTGCCGGGTCGTCGCCGGTGGCGCGCACCTCGAGACCCGAGCGTGTGCGGAACAGGTACCACGATGCGACGACAGCGATCACGAGCGTGGCGTAGGTGACGATGTCCTGACCGAACACCACGGGGCCGACAAGAGGAATGTCGGTCAGCGGGCCGAGGTCGAGTGGCTTGATGACCGTACTGACGGTGCGGCCCTCTGCGGGCTTGCCGAGAAAATTGGCCAGCCCCGTACCGAAGATCACAAGTGCGAGACCCGACACGATCTGGTTGGCGCGCAGCACCACCGTGAGCAGCGCATGGATGCCCGCCAGGATCACACCGAGGAAGATGCCGAGCAGCATGCCGAGCCAGATGCTGCCGGTCGCATCGGCAACGAGGAACGAGGTGATGGCCGACGTGAGCAGCATGCCCTCGATGCCCAGGTTGAGGACCCCCGAGCGCTCGGTGAACAACGCACCGAGTGCCGCGAGGATCAACGTGGTCGCGATGGCGACCGAGTCGGCAACGGACAGGAGCCAGATGTTGGAGTTCATTGTGCTGCTGCTTTCGTTCGAACGGCACGGATCTTGTATCGACGGAAGGCCTCGCCCCCGAGTGCGAACAACAGGATCGCGCCCTGCAGGATGATTCCGATGTGCTTCGGCGTGTCGGTGGAGATCTGCAGTTTCTCGCCTCCCACACGCAGGCCGGCGAAGAGGATGCCGCTGACGATGATGCCGGCGAAGTTGTTGCGTGCGAGTGCGGCAACCACGATGCCGGCGTAGCCGTACCCGAGCATTGTGATTCCCTGGTCGAGACGTGCGAACGGCCCGACGATCAGGGTTGCACCACCGAGACCGGCGAGCGCACCCGAGATCAACATCACCGCAACGGTGGTCTTGTTGGCGTTCACGCCCGCGTAGTGGGCCGCACGCGGTGAGTCGGCGATCACCTGGATGCGGTAGCCGAACTCGGTGCGCCTGACCACCCAGTACAGGAAGAGCGCGAGTGCAACGATGACGAAGAACGTGGGGTACAGGCGCGAATCACCGATGGGCGAGAGCGATGCCGATTCAGCCACGTTGCGGCCCTGCGGGAAACCCGAACCTTCGGTGAGGAAGAAGCTGCCGGGCGTGTTGATGAAGTGCTTCACCAGGTTCGCACCGATGTAGGTGAGAAGCAGGGTGGTGACGATCTCGCTCGCCCCCACACGTGCACGGGCGAAGGCGGGGATGAAGATCCACATTGCGCCCGCGAACGAGCCGATGATGAGCACGAGCGGGATCATGACGAACGAGGGCAGGTGCGGTCCGAGGGCAAGACCCGCCCACGCGCCGCCGATCATCCCCAGGTACAGCTGGCCCTCTCCGCCGATGTTGTACAGGTTCATCTGGAAGGAGAACGCGGCGGCGATGCCGGTGCAGATCAGAACCGTCGACAACCCGAGTGTCTCGGTGATTCCCCTGTACGACAGGAAGCCGTCGTTCAGCATGTTGGAGTACGTGTCGAGGGCCGAGTGCCCGGTGGCAGTGAGGAACAGCGCGCCTGCGAGCAGTGCAGCGAGCACCGACACGAGCGGAACGATCGCCGAGAGACGACGGGGTGTCTCTGCGCGTTGTTCGAAGACGATCCGGAATGGAGCAGGCATCAGGTGTTGTCTCCCGTTGTGAGGCCGGCCATGGCCGCGCCGACGGTGGCGATGTCGGCACCGTCTCCCTGTGTTTCGTGGGCGATGGATCCGCGGTACAGCACGAGAATGCGGTCAGCGAGAGACATGATCTCGTCGAGGTCCTCCGAGATGAGCACGATGGCCTGACCGGCGCTGCGTGCGTCATCCAGCAGGCGACGCACGGTTTCGATGGCGCCCACGTCGAGACCGCGCGTGGGCGAGCACACCACGAGCAGCTTCGTGGCGGTGCGCCCGCCCGACAGCTCGCGTGCGAGAAGAACCTTCTGGGCGTTGCCGCCCGACAGCTTGCGCGCCAGGTGGTCGGGCCCGTTCGCCTTGATCTCGAACTGGTCGATGAGCCGGGTGGCTTCGGGCCGCACTGATGCGCGGTCGACCACGATGCGACGGTCGCGCGTGAGAAGCAGGTTGTCGAGGATCGACATGGAGGGCACCAGACCCATGCCCAGACGGTCCTCGGGCACGTAGGCGAGCCCGAGTTCGCGTGCATGAATCGGACCATGGTCTGTTGCGTGGGCGCCACCGATCGACACGGTGCCCGACGTCGGAGAGATGAGTCCGGCGATCGTGTCGGCGAGTTCCTTCTGGCCGTTGCCGGCAACGCCTGCGATGCCGACCATCTCGCCCTCGTGCACGTTGAACGAGATGTTCGACAGCACGCTGACGCCGTTGACCTCGAGGTTCAGGTCGCGGATCTGCAGCACTTCGTGGCCGATCGGGTGCGAGGCGCGCTGCACACCGAGATGAATGTCCCGGCCCACCATCAGTCGCGCGAGCTCCTTCGTGTCGGTGGCGCCGCGGCCCGACACCTGGCCGGTGACCTTCCCGCCCCGCAGAACGGTCACGCGGTCGGAAATCTCGACGACCTCACCGAGCTTGTGGCTGATGAACACGATCGACTTGCCCGCATTGGTCATTGCGTGCACGTTCTCGAACAGCTTCTCGACCTCTGCGGGCACGAGCACGGCGGTGGGCTCGTCCAGCAACAGAACCTCGGCACCCTGGTAGAGAGCCTTCACAATCTCCACACGCTGACGTTGACCGACGGACAGATCACCGACCGTTGCGTCAGGGTCGATGGGCAGACCGTACGACTCGGCGACCTCGGCCACGCGCTCGTTGATCGAGCGACGGTCGAGAACGAACGACAGGTTGCGGCTGCCGAGCACCACGTTCTCCGCAACGGTGAAACGGTCGACGAGACGGAAGTGCTGGTGCACCATTGCGATGCCGTGCTGCAGACCGGTGCGCGGCGACGACAGCACCACGCGCTGGCCGTTGCGTGCGATGTATCCGTTGTCGGGTTGGTAGAGGCCGCAGAGCATCGCAGCGAGGGTGCTCTTGCCGGCGCCGTTCTCGCCGAGCAGCGTGTGCACCTCGCCCGGCTTGATGTCGAAGTCAACGGCGTCGTTTGCGAGCACGCCGGGGAATCGCTTGGAGACGGAGTGTGCTGAGAGTGCGCTAGGGGCCGCACCACCGTGGTGATGCGGCCCCGACGCGACCTCGTGAGAGGCGTTCGACATGTAGGAGAAATTAGCCCTTTGGCGAGCCGACAACGCCCTCGACGAAGAAGACCATGTCTCCCAACAGGAATCCGAGTTCGGCCTTCTCACCCTCGGCGAGCCATGCGGAACCGTCCTGCTTGTTGATCGGACCGGTGAACGGGGCGAACTCGCCGGCGATGGTCGCCGCCTTCTTCTCCTCGATCAGTGACTGGGTCTCGGCGTCAACCGACTCACCGAAGGAAGCCAGGGTGACCATGCCGTCCTGCATGTTGCCGTAGTACTCCTCGGTGGGGCAGGTGCCCTCTGCGACGGCCTTGGCGGTCTTCACGTAGAAGGGACCCCAGTTCCAGGTCGGAGCGGTCAGCCATGCCTTAGGCGCAGCTTCCTTCACGTCGGAGTTGTAGCCGACCCACTTTGCACCCTTGGCATCTGCTGCCTTGCCGGGCTCGGTGGTGTCCTGGTGCTGTGCCATCACGTCGACGCCGGCGTCGAGCAGCGACTCAGCAGCCTGGCGCTCGATGGTGGGGTCGAACCATGTCTTGGTCCAGGTGACCTGAACGGTTGCATCCGGGTTCACCGAACGAGCACCCAGGGTGAACGCGTTGATTCCGCGGATCACTTCGGGAATCGGGAACGCAGCAACGTAACCGATCTTGTTGTTCTTGGTGGCCTTGCCGGCTGCGATGCCCGACAGGTAGCGGGCCTCTTCTGCTGCACCGAAGTAGGTGCCGTAGTTCTTCGGCAGTGCGTCGAAGTCAGCGAACTCGCCGCCGCCGGCCTTCGTCAACAGGAACTTCGCACCGGTTGCCCACTGGAAGCAGATCTCGGGGTGGTTCGCTGCGACCTTTGCCATCGGGGCGCCGTATCCGAACGACGTCGCGAAGATGAGGTCGTAGCCCTCGGAAGCGAGCGACTCGAAGGTTGCCTCGGCCTCTGCGCCCTCGGGAACGTTCTCAACGCGCTTCACTTCGATGCCGAGCTCCTGCTCGACCTGGAGGATGCCCTGCTCGTGCTGGTAGGTCCAGCCCTTGTCGTCAGGCACGCCGAGGTAAACAACGGCGACCTTCACGTCTGCGCCCTGGGTGGGTGCAGCCGTCGTGTCTGATGCCGAGTCACTGCCACCGCACGCTGCAACAAGCAACGAAGCGGCAGCAGCCGTAGCGGCAAGCTTCCAGAATTTCTTCATGTGGTTTGATCTCCCTGATCCTCGGCACCACCGGCGGTGCCGAACACGCTGAACCTTAGTCGCCGCGAAAAGGCACGAATTCAAGCGGAATGGGCCTGTAACAGAGGTTTTACAAACAATAAAGAGCAAGTGCGATTCGCCTCAAAGTTTCGTGCGTGTGAGTCGCGGGTACACTCCTTTTCTCCCAGGAGAGGTGCCAGAGTGGCCGAATGGGGCGCCCTGCTAAGGCGTTGTCCGTCTTAAAGCGGACCGTGGGTTCAAATCCCACCCTCTCCGCCATTTCGTCAGTTTTTTCCCTTGTGCGGCAAGGGCGATGCCGCACCTGATGCCCATGGCTGCAACTCACATGGCAGGCTGACCCCCGTGGTTTTTCCACAGCATCCCTCTCTCACGCGATTCGTGCGCCGCTGTGCATCGGTCGTCGCAGTCACGGCCGTTCTCGCCGCCGTGCCGGTTGCAGTTCGGCCCGCGGCTGCATCGTGCGCGCGCCCGTACGTGGCAGTCAAGAACGACTCGTGGAGTCGCATTGCCGGCAAGACCGGTGTGAGCGTGTCAGCGTTGCTGAAGGCGAACAATGCCAACACGCGCACCATGATCCTCATCGGCCAGACCGTGTGCCTGCCCAAGGGCACCACCTGGAACCAGCCGTCGACCAGGGCAAGCGGCCTGCGCAACCTTCCGGCCCCGCAGACCCGCTATTCGCGGGCCCAGGCCATCGCAGTGATCCGCGAGGAGTTCCCCGACCATCTCGAGGAGCGGGCCATGGCGATCGTGCGTCGCGAGAGCAAGTTCGTGGCCACTGCATACACGTGGTGCTGCGTGGGGCTCTTCCAGATCAACTGGTGGGCGCACAAGCCGTGGCTGAAGAACTTCGGGGTGACCAAGGCGAGCCAGCTGCTTGACGCCCGGGTCAATGCCCGCGCTGCACTCGAGATCTACCGTCGCAACAGTGGCTGGGGGCCCTGGGAATAGGGGACTTGGCACGGGGCGGTGGAGTCGTTTGCCCGCGTGGCTACACTCAAGAGTCCAACAAATAGGCGCTCGTAGCTTAATGGATAGAGCATCTGACTACGGATCAGAAGGTTGTAGGTTCAAGTCCTGCCGAGCGCGCCATTAGACCTCACATGTGAGGGCATGTCTTTTGTGGGCGATTCATTCATCTAGGCTTGAATCGTTCCTGGGGAGGCCCACATGTTGCTCAGTCGTCGTGTTTCTTTTTTCATCGCCGGTCTGGTTCTGCTCGGCGCATGCGGCGGAAGCGCTGCGGACACCGGGGACCGTCAACGCAACTCGGCTCTTGAAGAGTTGTGCACGACTGTGGGCGCGGTCGACAAGCCGACCGGCATTGTGAGTCTCGAGTTCTGTGAGCAGGCCGCCACGTACACGCTCCTCATAGGGAACGAACGCGAGGGCCTGGTTCTCAATCCGATTGAGGATGGAGTCGAGCTCAACTTCGGCATCGAACTTCCTGGCCCTGTTGAGTTGGTGGTCCGAACGGCCGCAACGAGTTCATTCGAGAACGAGGACATCATTGGCTACACGGGGGATTCCTTCATCGAGCGCGTGGTCATTTCGCTGAACGATGACGACACCGTCAGCATCGAGAAGGTCGAGGATCGTGTCACTTCATCGACATGTGTCACGATCAACGACAACGAGACCGTTCCGTTCACCAGCACGCTGCAGCTGATCACCGCCCGGATCACATGTGAAGGTGCCACCTTGGTCGCGGTTCAGAACGGCGAGGAGACTGCCGCGTTGGAGGTGGAGGGAGGTCGCGTTCAGTACATGGCACCAAGAGCGGAAGCGGAGTACCGGTATGCAGTCCAAAGCAGCACGGAAGAACTCTATGAGGGCGGAATCATCGGGTTGAGCGGTACGCCGACGCGGTCAACGCTCACAGTCACAGCGGGCACGCCCCCCACCGGAGACGCTGAAGGCCCGGGTGAGGGCGAAGCCGACGGCGGCACCGACACCACGGTTGCTGCTGATTCGGGAGACACGACCGTGCCGGCCAGCAGCAGCGGGATGACGCTCGAGGAGAAGTGGGCGGACTGCCGCAATGCACCCGAGTTCACTTTCGACAAGGAAGAGGTCGAGAGAACCGGAATGCTCACGTACACGGTGAAGTGGCCGTGCTTGAAGTACATGAACG
>CAZENK010000035.1:0-17546 GCA_964513585.1 uncultured Bifidobacterium sp.
ACGAGGTCACGGAATCCCTTCAATGACCGCGAGTACTGGATCACCATCAGGCGCACGGCGTCGATGCCGAACTTCTCGATGGCCCGGGGCAGCAGGTCGTTCAACTGCTCGAGGGTCGGGTCTTCCGACGCGTCCCCCAGTTCCTCGATCGACCACTGGGTGCAGGGCTCGGCGAGGATGACCCCGGCATCGTGGGCCATGCGGCGCTTCATGATGCCGTCGCGCACCGCGGCGCCCAGGGTTGCTGTGTCGTCGAAGGCGCCCTCGGGCAGACCGATCAGGCGTGCGAATCCGTCGCGCAGGTCGCCCTCCAGGGCGCCGGCAAGGGTGGCGAGTGTCGCGTCATCGAGGTTCTCGAAGGTCGCGCTGTAGCGGCGGTCGAGAAGGAAGCGATCTTTTTCGTCGGTCATGGCAAGCCTTTCAGGGGTACCCCGAGAGGCTAATTGCTCGTGCGCGTCAGCGCACCAATGCCTGTACCTCGTTCACCCGCACGGTCAACGGCATGCCCGTGGTGATGCTCGGCAACGGGCCGCCGATCCCGATGTTCGAGCGCCACGACACGTTCCACACGATCGAGGCCCGTGCGGGGTACGTGCCCGAGCGCCGGGTGTGCGACGCCGATGCATAGGTGTACATGCACGGCGACACGACCGAGTCGCCGAGGCGGGGGTTCCAGGGGCGACCCGGGCCGGTGCAACGCACCGCGGCATTGCCGTCGCCCGGCGAGTACACCAATACGTTGGGTCGAGCCGTTGTGGTCACCGAGACAGGGCCGGCAGCGGTCGCGACCCACGCGGTCACGCTCACGGGCTTCCACAGCGAACGCGGCACCCAGAACCATGTGCCCACCGTGACCACCATGTCATCGATCGACGGGGCAGTGCGGAAGACGGTCATGTTGACCAACCGCGACACCCGTGACTGTGCCGATCGTGCGACGCGGGTGGGCGCGGTGTCGCGCACCCAGTGGTACGACATGATGCGGTCGTTGCACGATCGGTAGACCAGGGTCTCGGTGTGGGTGCCGGCCGGCGTCGTGACCGGCACAGGCCGCACGCCCGACACTGGTTCCCACGTGCACGCAGGGTCGCCCGGCGGCGGGTCGTAGCGCACCTCGGCAGTGATGATGTCGTCGTTCACCGAGCCGTCGCCGGTGGTGTCGGCTGTTGCGGACGGTGCCCGGCCCGCCACGATCACGGCGAACATCAGTGCCACCAACAGCGAGACCCGCCGGGCAGTGGTGGCGTGCGGAGCATCGAGAAGGGCGCGGAATGAGGGTGTTTCGGCATGGTGCGACCGATGGTGTTTCATCGAAAAACTCCGTGTGCATTGGCGGAAATGAGGGCCCGTCGCACGCGGACAAATGTGCCGTCGGCCCCGGGTTGTCTGCCATGTGTGCGCCGATAGCATTCCTTAACCCCATTTTCGGGAGGCACAAGCCGAAAGTGAATTGGTGTCCATGACCCAGCAGCACCCTGAACTTGAGCAGGAGCAGGAGTACATCCTCTTCGCGTACGAGTGCCTCGAGGCAAGCCGTACAGGTGCCATGAAGATCCGTGAACTCACGTCGGCCGGTCCGGGCGGCACGTTCCAGGCGCGGCTCGAGCGCAACGTGTTCGACGAGAACCTGGTGCACCGGCTCGAGCAGCTCGATCTCGGTGATGCTGCGCTGGTGTTCGGTCGCATCGACCGCACCGCAGAGAACGGCGACGTCGAGAACTTCCACATCGGTCGACTCGCAGTTGCCGACGAGAACCGCGAACCTGTCGTTGTCGACTGGCGTGCACCGGTTGCAGAACCCTTCTACCGCGCCACGGGCCGCGACCCCATGGGTCTGCTGCGCCGGCGCCACTTCGTCGTCGAGGGTGCCAGGCTGCTTGCGCTCGAGGACGAACTGTTCGGTGAGGGTCATCTCGGCATCGGGCAGGATGACGGCCTCGTCGACGACCCGCGTCAGGGTCTGCGCGGCTACAGCACGTTGCTCACCGCACTCGGCCGAAGCCGCACCGGCCAGCTGGGCGACATCGTTGCCACGATCCAGGCCGAGCAGGACGAGATCATCCGTTCGCCACAGGGCGGGGTTCTCGTGGTGCAGGGCGGCCCCGGCACGGGCAAGACCGTCGTGGCGCTGCACCGCGCCGCATACCTTCTCTACACGCACAGGTTCCCGCTCGAGGACCAGGGCGTGCTGGTGATCGGGCCGAACCGCGTGTTCCTGCGCTACATCGAACGCGTGCTTCCGTCGCTCGGCGAGGCCGGTGTCGAGCAGGTGATCCTCGCCGACCTGGTTCCCGATGTTCAGTTCGGCGGGCGCGAGCCGTCGCACGTGGCCCGCGTGAAGGGCCAGAAGAAGATGGCGCGGGTGATCGACAAGGCGATTTCCGACCGCGAGCGTCCGTTGCGCCAGGAACTCGTGCTGCCGTTCGGCACGTCGTACGCGCGGCTCAGCGTGGAGGAGAGCGCAGCGATCATCAAGTCGGCGCGCCGCAGGTACCACCGGCACAACCAGGCACGTCGCTTCGTGGAGAACGAGGTGTGGGCCGCGATGGCCGCCACCGTGCGCTCCGGCGCCGAACCCGACGACGTGCGCGAGGCACTCCGCGAGAACATCGAGATGCGTGCGGCACTCGAGCGCATGTGGCCCGTGCTCACGCCCGCACAGTTGCTGCACGACCTGTTCGGGTCGAAGGCGTTGCTCAAGCTGGCCGCGTCGGGCATCCTGCCCGAGGCCGAGTACACCGCCCTGCACCGCGAGCGCAGCGAGTCCGTGAACGACGTGCGCTGGACGAACGCCGATGCAGCACTGCTCGACGAGGCGCGTTTCCTGCTGGGGCCGAAGCCGCGCCGCAACGGAAAGCTCGACGAGGCAGACGAGATCCGCACCTACGGGCACATCGTGGTCGATGAGGTGCAGGACCTCACGCCGATGCAGCTGCGCATGGTCACGCGCCGGTCGCTCAGCGGTTCGATGACCATCGTCGGTGACATCGCACAGGCCACCGGGCCGCTGGCACCGAACGAGTGGAAGGACGTGCTCGATCACCTTCCGTCGCGCAAGGCACCGCGCATCGTGGGGCTCTCGGTGGGCTACCGCATCCCGTCGCAGATCATGGAACTCGCCGACAAGGTCATGCACGCGGCCACACCGGGTCTGCGCGCGCCGCGAAGCGTCCGCGACGGCGACGAGCTGCCGGTCATCATCAGTGCGCCCGACGCCGATGGGTTGCTCACGGCAGTGGTGACACGGGCGCGCGAGCTCGTGTCGCGGGGCAACGGTCGTGCCGCCGTGATCTGCCCGGATCACATGGTCGACACGGTGTCGGCGGCACTCGATGCCGCGTCACTCGCGCACGGTCGCGCACAGTCGGCCGGTCTCGACCAGGGCCTGTCGATCGTGCCGGCGAGCGTGGCGAAGGGGCTCGAACTCGACGACGTGATCGTGGTCGAGCCGACCGAGATCGTTGCCGAGGACCCCCAGGGTCTGCGTCTGCTCTACGTGACGCTCACGCGTTCCACGCGCAGCCTGTCGGTGGTGCACCGACTGCCGTTGCCCGACGCGATGCTCTAGTTCGCGAGGAGCCCGGGCAGCGATTCGCGCACGATCGCAAGGAAGCGGGATGCCTTGTCGGCGTCGGCCGGCCGCTTGCGCGTGGTGGCGGTGTTCACCAGACCCACGATGCGCTTGAAGTCCTCGTCGAGGCCGATGAC
The DNA here is from genome assembly GCA_964513585.1 of uncultured Bifidobacterium sp. Taxonomy (GTDB): domain Bacteria; phylum Actinomycetota; class Acidimicrobiia; order Acidimicrobiales; family Ilumatobacteraceae; genus UBA2093. Next base: position 3,709 of record CAZENK010000035.1, read on the forward strand.
CCCGCTCGCCTCGACCTGCGGCTTCAGCACCTCCCAGATCGCCGCGGTGCGTGCGTTCGCCTGGCGGTAGCCGGCCCCGTCGCCGTCGACGATCTTCTGGCCGAGCCCGTCGATGGTCTCGTTCAGCTGTTCGGCAAGTTCGAGGATGTCGCCGCTCGGCGTTGCGATGGTGGTCGTGGTGGTCTCTGCCGGCAGGGTGGTGACCGAGACATCGAGGATCTGCGTGGCACACGACGACAGAACCGCCGCGCACGACACGACGGCCAAGACCCGGGGGAGAGACTTCATCTGACCGTTATACCGTGACGAGTATTCGTTCGGTGGCGAACTTCTCCACGATGATGTCGTGACCTTCGACCGACAGCGTCATGTCGCCCTTGTCGTTCGTGGTTGCGACCTGTCCGCTCATGCCGGGCATCAGATTCGTCTTCTCGAGGAACTCGAGCATCCCCGGAGAGAACTCGAGTTCCTCGGGGATGCGCGACACGGTGAAGGACTGGCCGGTCTCCAGCTTGGCGAGCACCACCGAGGGCGGCGCGGTGTAGCCGGACCCGGGGATGGGGTTGCCGTGCGGGCATGTGGTCGGGTTGCCGAGCTTCTTTCGCATCGCCTCTTCGACGGCGTCGGACATCACGTGCTCCCATCGCCCTGCCTCGCGGTGAGCAAGGGCCCACGAGAGACCGAGAATGTCGGTCATGAAGCGCTCGGCGATGCGGTGACGCCGCACCACCCGCTGTGCGAGTTCCTCGCCCGACTCGGTGAGGGTGATCTTGCCGCTCGTGACCTGGATCAAGCCCACTTCGGTCATGCGCTTGATCATCTCCGACACCGACGGCCGCGAGACCCTGAGCCTGTCCGCGATGCGCGCCTGGATGACCTCGAGGTTGTCCTCGTGCAGTTCGTAGATGCACTCGCAGTATTCCTCGAAGGCGGGGTGGTGTTCTCCGGGGTTCGGCATGGCGCCATTCTACTGCCGGGTCACCGAGTGGGTACCCTGCGTGCATGGCCGACCACAAGGTGCTCGAGGCGTTCTCGCCCGCGGTGCGCGAGTGGTTCGCCACGTCGTTTCCCGAGCCGACTCCGCCGCAGGTGCAGGGGTGGCCGGCAATCGTGGGCGGTGCGCACACGCTGATCTGTTCACCGACAGGCAGTGGAAAGACTCTCACCGCATTCCTTTCGAGTCTCGACCGTTTGATCACCACCGAGGCCCCGCCTGCGAAACAGCGAACCCGTGTGTTGTATGTGTCACCCCTGCGCGCACTCGCATTCGACGTGGAGAAGAACCTGCGTGCACCGTTGGCGGGCATCGGGCTCGCAGCTGAACGACTCGGTGTGGCCTTCAACGAACCGGTGGTCGCCATGCGCACCGGCGACACGGCGGCGAAGGAACGTCAGCAGCTCGCCCGCAAGCCGCCTGATCTGTTGATCACCACGCCGGAGAGCCTGTACCTCATGCTCACGTCGTCGGTGCGCGACACGCTCGTCAATGTCGACACCGTGATCATCGACGAGATCCACGCACTCGCGCCGACCAAGCGCGGGGCCCACCTGATGCTCACGCTCGAACGCCTCGAGGAGATCACGAAGACCCCTCCGCAACGCATCGGTCTGTCCGCCACGCAGCGCCCTCTCGAGGAGGTCGCGCGTTTCCTCGGTGGCCAGTCGGGCGGCCAGCCGCGACCCGTGACCATCGTCGACACGGGTGTGCGCAAGACACTCGACATCTCGGTGGTCGTGCCGGTGGAGGACATGTCGGATCTCGGCCGTCTCTCCGAACCGGGCGAACTGGTGTCGGGCCCCGCCACGTCGGCGCTGACGCCGCGCCGCAACAGCATCTGGCCGAGTGTGTACCCGCGCGTCCTCGAGCAGATCCTGGCGCACAGGTCGACCATCATCTTCTGCAACGCACGTCGGCAGGCCGAACGACTCGCCGCACACCTGAACGAACTTGCCGCCGAGCAGGGCATCGGTGTCGACCCCGAGACAGGTGCCCTGCGCGACGAACTTGTGAAGGCGCACCACGGTTCGCTCGCGCGCGAACAACGCGTGGTCATCGAGGATGCGCTGAAGCGCGGGCAACTGCGCGCGATCGTGGCCACCAGCAGTCTCGAGCTGGGCATCGACATGGGTGCCGTCGACCTTGTGATCCAGGTCGAGTCGCCGGGTGCAGTGAGCAGGGGCCTGCAGCGCATCGGCCGCGCGGGGCACAGCGTGGGCGAGCCGAGCATCGGCACCATCTACCCGAAGCACCGTCATGACCTGCTCGAGACCGCGGTCGTGGCACGCCACATGCTCGACGGCCGGATCGAGACCACCCGTTACCTGCGTCAGCCCCTCGATGTTCTTGCCCAGCACGTGGTGGCACACCTTGCGATCACCGGGGAGTCCACGGTCGACAAGGTGGCCGCCATGGTGCGCCGCAGTGCGGCGTTCGCCGACCTTGACGATGCGGTGCTGACGAGCGTGCTCGACCTGCTGTCGGGTCGTTACCCGAGCGAGGAGTTCTCCGAGCTGCGCCCGCGCATCGTGTGGGACCGCCTGACCGGCACGTTGCGCCCGCGCGACGGTGCACAACGGCTCGCGGTGACGAACGGCGGCACGATTCCCGACCGCGGCCTGTTCGGTGTGTTCCTGCCCGACGGCACGCGCGTGGGCGAGCTCGACGAAGAAATGGTCTACGAATCGCGCCCGGGGGAGACCTTCCTCCTGGGTGCGAGCACCTGGCGCATCGAGGACATCACGTTCGAGCGGGTGGTGGTCACGCCCGCACCGGGCCAGCCGGGGAAGATGCCGTTCTGGCGCGGTGATTCGCTCGGCCGGCCCGTCGAGCTCGGTCGAGCGCTCGGTGAGTTCATCCGCGAGACCCGCGCGCTCGACCCCGTTGCGGCCGTCGACCGGTTGATGAGCCACCACCACCTCGATGCCTTCGCAGCGAACAACCTGGTGGCGTACCTGGCCGAGCAGGCCGAGGCCACCGGTGTCGTTCCCGACGACACGACGATCGTGATGGAGAAGTTCCGTGACGAGATCGGCGACTGGCGGGTGTGCATCCATTCGCCGTTCGGCACGCCCGTGCACGCACCGTGGGCCATGGCGATCGAGCACCGGCTCGAACAACGGCTCGACATGAAGGTCGAGGTCATGTGGGGTGACGACGGCATCGTGCTGCGCCTGCCCGAGTCGATCGATGCGGTGTCGGTCGACGACATCGTGATGGACCCCGATGACGTGCGCGACATCGTCGTCACGGGGCTCCCGTCGAGCAGCCTGTTCGCCGCGCGGTTCCGCGAGTGTGCCGCACGTGCACTGTTGCTGCCGCGCAGGCGGCCCGACCAACGCACACCGCTGTGGCAGCAACGCCAGCGCGCCGCCGACCTGCTCGCGGTCGCGGCGAAGTACCCGTCGTTCCCGATCCTTCTCGAGACCAGCCGCGAGTGCCTGCAGGACGTGTTCGACGTGCCCGCGCTGTGCGACATCCTGTCGCGTGTGCGCTCGCGGTCGATCCGCATCGTGCATGTTGACACCCAGAAGGCGTCGCCGTTCGCGCAGAGCCTCACGTTCAACTGGATTGCTGCGTACATGTACGAGGGCGACGCTCCGCTCGCCGAGCGCCGCGCAGCCGCGCTGTCGCTCGACCGCGACCTGCTGAACGTGCTGCTCGGTGCCGAGGAGCTGCGCGAACTGCTCGATGCGGGCGTGCTCGCGGACCTCGAGCTCGAACTGCAGTGCCTGGTGGGTCACCGACGCGCGCGGAGCCGTGACGAGGTGCACGACGTGCTGCGTCGCATCGGCGACACCACGCGCGACGGCATCGCCCAGCGCACCGACGGTCCCGCCGGCGAGTGGCTCGACGAACTCGTGCGTGACCGCAGGGTGATCAGCGTGGTGGTCGCGGGGGAGGAGCGCTACATCGCCGCCGAGGACGCCGCCCTGTACCGCGACGCGCTCGGGTGTGCGCTTCCGCTCGGCCTGCCGGCTGCGTTCACCGACCCCGTGCAGACCCCGCTCGTGCACCTGGTGGCGCGGTTCGCGCGCACGCACGGCCCGTTCGTGTCGGCCGATGCAGCCGTGCGTTTCGGCGCACCGGTGGAACGCGTGATCGCAGCGTGCGAGTCGCTCGAGGCCGCTGCACGCATCGTGCGCGGTGAGTTCCGGCCCACGGGAACCGAGCGGGAGTGGTGCGATGCCGACGTGCTGCGCCAGTTGCGTCGCCGTTCGCTGGCCGTGCTGCGCCGCGAGGTGGAGCCCGTGGAGCAGTCGGCACTCGCGCGTTTCCTGCCGGCATGGCACGGGTTGTCGTCACCACAGCGAGGACAGGATGCCCTGGTCTCGGCGCTCGGCACGTTGCAGGGCTCGGCACTGGTGGCGTCGTCGCTCGAGAGCGACATTCTGCCGTTGCGCGTGCGCGGCTACAGGGTCACCGACCTTGACGAACTGTGTGCTGCGGGCGAGATCGTGTGGGTCGGTGCCGGTGCCCTCGGGTCGAGCGACGGGCGGGTGCGGCTCTTCTTTGCAGACCAACTCGCACTGCTCGCCCCCGCCATCGAGTGGCCCGAGCCACCCACGGGTGAACTGCACGATGCGATCCGGCTCGCGTTGAGCACACGCGGTGCGGTGTTCTTCTCGCAACTGCGCGCCGCGGCCCCGCACGCAACCGACTCCGAGGTGCTCGCCGCACTGTGGGACCTGGTGTGGGCAGGGCAGGTCACGAACGACACGTTCGCGCCGTTGCGCGCGATGATCGCGGGCGGCAAGGTGTCGTCGTCGCGGACCGCACCGCGCGTGCACGGCCGCACGGCCAGGCCACGGCCGGGCCGGTTGAGCCGTGTGGGCCCGCCCACCGGAGGCGGGCGCTGGAGCCTTGTCGCACCGCTGTTGCAGCCGCCGCCGACCGCAACCGAGTCGTCGCATGCGTTCGCACTGCAGATGCTCGAACGCCACGGTGTGGTCACGCGCGAGGCGGTGCTCGCAGAGGGTGCAGTCGGTGGTTTCGCCGGTGTGTACGGCGTGCTGAAGACGATGGAGGAGCGCGGGCAGGTGCGCCGCGGGTACTTCGTTGACGGTCTCGGTGCTGCGCAGTTCGCGTTGCCCGGTGCGGTCGACCGCCTGCGTGATGCGCGCACAGCAGTCGACATGGAACTGCACCCCGAGGACGCACCTGCGCCGGTGGTGCTCGCGGCCACCGACCCGGCCCAGCCCTACGGTGCGACGCTGGCGTGGCCGCTCACCACGGGCCGACCCACCCGCAGTGCCGGCGCGGTGGTGGTCATGTCGAACGGAGAGCCGTCGGTGTGGTTCGACCCGCGTTCGCATTCGCTGGTCACGTTCCCCGCAAGCACGACCGACACGTCATGGGGCGATGCACTGGTGTCGCTCGTGAAGGACGGCAGGCGCCGCGGGTGCGAGGTGCGCAAGATCGACGGCGATGCACCAGACCCGGCCCACCCTGCGGTGCAGGTGCTGCAGCGTGCGGGGTTCGTGGAGGGTTACCGCGGCTGGTCGCTGCGCGACTGACCGAGCGAACGGAGCCCGGCCCACGCGAGACCCGCGACTGCGCGGCCGAGTTGCTCGGGCTCGAAGTCACGGCCGTGTCGGATCACCTGGCGGCTCACGGCCTCGACCATTCCGACGAGGCCGATGGCGAACGTGTACAGGTTGTCCTCTGTTGCGTCGACCGCGATGAACGGTGCGATCGCACGTGCGGCGGCATCCTCGAACTCGCTCACGATGTCGGCGAACTCCTCATCCACCCGTGCAGACGACTCGAACAACAGGGCAAATGCCTCACGGTGCGTGTCGACCCAGGTGAAGTACGCGATCATGCCGCGTTCGGTCTGCTCGCGCGGGTCGACGGTGCCCGAGACCGCCGCGGTCACGTCGCCCACGAGTTGTGCGCCCACATGGTGCAGCAGCTCGAGGTACAGCGAACGCTTCGAGTCGAAGTACTGGTACAGCACGGGCTTGGTCAGCGACATCGCCTCGGCGATGTCGTTCATCGACGTGCTGTGGTAGCCGCCGGTCGAGAACGCGCGCAGTGCCACCTCGAGGATCTGCTCGCGCCGGTCGGCGGTTGCCACGGTCAGAGACCTTTTTCCCTGTCGTCGCGTTCGGCGGCCTTGACCGCGTAGCCCACGATGATCGAGGGTGCGAGCAGCACCGAGCCGGCGATGAGCAGCACGATCACCGCGGTCACGAGCGGGCCCTTGAACCCGAAGGCGAAGGCCATCACGAAACAGGCGATGGCGAACGCCCACAGCAGGTAGCCGATGCGGTTGGCCAGCAGGTTGAGGTGCGCGATCCGTTGGCGGCGCGCACGCACCGGGTCATGGGGGGTCATGGCACAAAGGGTAGGGGCGAATCGTGCGTGTCGCGTGGTCTGCCCGGGTGTGTCAGATGTTGGCCGGCAGCAGACGGCTGAGGTACCCGAAGAAGAGAAAGAGCATCGGGGCGAACAGCACGGCGGTTCCCGCATAGACACGCCACGGCCCCCGGCCACGTGCAACGAGCACGCGCGCACCGACCGCCAGCAGCACGAGCACGAGCGCAAGCGCCACCGTGCCGGGGATCGCCTCGGGCTCGCGGAACCAACCGGTGGCGAGCACCTCGGTCGCGGGCACTGCAGCGGGGGTGAACACCGTCGGCGGTTGCGGCGTCACCGACGACTCGAGCGTCGCCTTCACGATGATGCGCTTCTGTGCGGTCCACTTCGGGTGGCACGACACCAGCGTCAGTTCGGCCACCGAATCATCGAGTGTCCTCACCACTTCCACTGCAGTGGGAGGCACGATGTACGGCTTCTCCCTGACCACGTAGTTGAACACGGTGTCCCCGCCGCGCGTGAGGACGATCTCGTCGCCCACTTTCAGTTCGTTGATGCGGCCGAAGGGTGCACCGAAACTCGTGCGGTGACCGGCGATCGCCACGTTGCCGAGCTGACCGGGCAGCGGCGACCCGTCGAACAGGCCCGGGCCCTTCTCGAGAGCCTTGTGGTCCACGCCCGCCACCACGATCTTGTCGACACCGATCGACGGGATCACGATGCGTGTGACCGGGTCGCCGTAGTCGGGCACGCGCGGAAGCTCGCGCGAGAAGCGCTGCTGAAGTTCTGACTGTGCACGGCTCTCCGCGAACCCCGTGCCCCAGAGCTGATAGGCGACGAACAGCAGCATGAGAGTGCCGGTGGCGATCATCGCCTTCCCGACGGCACCGAGAACCCGGTCCCAGCGCCCCCGCGCGGGTCGAATCACACTGGTTTCCGTCTCGTTCACGCATTCGACCCTAGTGGCACGTTGTCGCCGTTGTTGCCCGCTCACTAGCGTGAACACGGCATGGAGACCGTCATCGAACTTGAGGATGTGGTGGCGGTGCTGGGTGGTTTCCCTGCACTTGCCGGCGTCAGCATGTCGGTGAAGCGCGGCGAGATCGCGTTGTTGCAGGGCCCGAACGGTGCGGGCAAGACATCGATACTCCGCGTGTGCGCAGGTCTGTTGCCCATCGAGCGCGGGTCGGGGCGCGTGCTCGGCATCGACCTCGCGACACAGAGAGAGGACATCCGTTCACGTGTGGGTCTGCTCGGTCACCAGAACGGCCTGTACCTGGACCTCACCGTGCGCCAGAACGTCGAGTTCTGGGCGAGCACCGTCGGTGCCGCAGCTGACGAGGTGTCGGGTGCAATGTCGCGCATGCGCATCGACGGCCGCCTGGCCGATGTGAAGGCGGCGCAGCTGTCGGCGGGGCAGCGCAGGCGCACCGCACTCGCGAGCCTGATCGTGCGCCGTGCGGAGGTCTGGCTGCTCGACGAGCCGCACGCGGGTCTCGATGCTGCCGGCCGTGACGAACTCGATTCGTTGCTGCGTTCGGCAGTGCAGGCCGGCGCAACGGTCGTGCTCGCGAGCCACGAGAGCGAGCGCGCGAACGGACTCGCCACCACGCTCATAAACATCGACGGCGGGGGAGCACGGTGAGTGCATCATCGCTCCCGTCGCGCGCCGGCATCGTGCGCGCGGTCGCGGGCAAGGACCTGCGCATCGAGTGGAACAGCCGCGTGCTCGTGAACCAGGTCGCCCCGTTCGCGGCGATCGTGATGGTGCTGTTCGCGTTCGCGCTCGACAACGAGGGCATCCTGCAGCGCGTGGCACCGGGTCTGGTGTGGCTCGCCACTCTCTTCTCGATGCTCGTGGTGATCCAGCGTTCGTTCGCGGTGGAGTCTGCCGACGGGGCGCTCGATGCACTGCGTGTGGCCGGCGTCGACCCGGTGGCGATCTTCCTCGGCAAGTCGCTCGCGCTCGCGGTGCAGCTGATCGTGCTCGAGGCCCTGCTCGTGTTCACCGCGATCGTTCTCTACGCGGTCGACCCGTCGGTGGCCGGCATGGGTCTGCTGGTGGTGACCGTGGTCGTCGCCACCGTGGGGCTCGCGTGCGTGGGAACCCTGTACGGCGGTCTCGCCGCAGGAGTGCGCGGCCGCGAGACCCTGCTTCCCCTGCTGTTGCTGCCGGTGGTTGCGCCGGTGCTGATCGGGGCCACACGTGCCACCGAATCGGCATTCGGAAGCGGGGGTGCCACGGTCGGCGAGGGGTGGCCATGGGTGGCCCTGCTCGCGGTGTTCGCAGTGCTGTTCGCCGCGGTCGGGTCCGTGGCGTTCGGGCCCCTGGTCGACGAGTGAGCACGGTTCACTCGGGTCTGTGGCGCCGGATCGGGTGCCCCGCAACGCCCTGTGGTGGCGCGTGAGTCACACCTCACCGATTTCCCTTTGGGGTGTGGGCAGGTAAGACTTGGGTCCGTGGATTCAGCCGTGACACCCCGACGCGGCACCGGCACAGTCGCCACCCGCCGTCTCGGTGCCGTGGTGCTGGCGCTCGTGACCGCCCTCGCGTTGTTCGGCCTGGTCTTCTCCGCCGAGGACCGCGACCAGGGCAGTTCGGTGCGGATCATGTACGTGCACGTGCCCTCGATCTGGGTGGCCTACATCGCCTTCATCGTGACCGCGGTCTGCTCGGGCATCTACTTGTCCAGGCGCAACCGGTCGCTGACATGGGACCGCATCGCAGGTGCGTCGGCCGAGATCGGCGTGATGTTCGTGGCCGTGTCGCTCGTGACAGGCAGCCTGTGGGGCCGCCTCAGCTGGGGCACCTTCTGGGTGTGGGATGCCCGTCTCACCAGCACCGCATTCCTCTTCATCACCTACATCGGGTACCTGGCGGTGCGCCGCCTGGGCGGCACGCAGCGTCAGCGCGCGCGTCGCTCTGCGGTGCTGGCGTTGCTCGCGATCCTCGAGATCCCGCTCGTTCACTTCAGCGTGAGGCTGTGGCGCTCGCTGCACCAGGAGGCCACCGTGGCCACGGGCGGCACCGATGTGCACATGGACGGCCTGATGCTGTTCTCGCTGTTCCTCGGTCTCGTGACGTTCACCGCGCTGTACGTGTGGCTGGTGCTGCACCGCCAGCGCACGCTGCTGCTGGAGGACACGGTTGCCGACCGCGGGCTCGATGCCGCCATCGAGGCACGCCGGAGCGAGGCGGTGGGCTGACATGGAAGACGCAGGATTCATTCTCGGCAGCTGGATCATCACTGCAATCGGCGTGGGAACCTACGCCGTGTGGGTGATCCGCCGTGGCAAGAAGCTCGCCGAGCACGCGACCAGCGAGGACATGCCGTGGACCTGACACCGCGCACCGGCGACGACGCACCTGCACCGCCGCGGCGCAAGCGTCGCTGGATGCCGATGGTGATCGTGGCGCTCGCACTCGTGGCGGGCGGTGTCGTGGTCACGCAGTTCCTGACGAGTGCCATCGACTACTACTGCAACGTCGACGAGATCGGTGTGCGCGAGGGCTGCGACGGCGAACGGCGCATCCGGGTGCAGGGCGTGGTGGAGGAAGGCTCCGTGCGCAGCGTCGACGGTCAGACTCGGTTCGACATCTCGTTCAACGACAAGACGATCGGCGTGGCCTACCAGGGCGACCCGGGCGGTGTGTTCCAGGAGTGCATCCCGGTCGTGGTGCACGGGCGGGTCGTGGGCGACACGTTCGACGGTGACCGCATCGAGGTGAAGCACACGAACCAGTACGTGGAGTCGAATTCCGACCGTATTGCCGAGTCAGAAAAAGAGGCGACCGCGTGTTCGGGTCTGGTGGAGTAGCCGGGCCCCTCGGACACGCCTCACTGATGCTGGGGCTGGTGGCATCGACATTCGGCTTGATCGCCGCGGTGTCGGGCACGCGACAGGGCGACGCGAAGGTGATGCGCATGGTCCCCCGGTTCGCATGGCTCACGCTCATCGCGAGCACTGCAGCGTTCGCAGTCATGGAATGGGCGTTGATCACGCGCGACTACTCGCTCGCCTACGTGCAGAAGGTGGGGTCGAACTCCACCCCGGCGCTCTACAACTTCACCGCGATCTGGAGCGCGCTCGAGGGCTCGATCCTGTTGTGGGTGCTGGTGCTCACCGGGCTCACGGTCGGTGTCGCGGTCAAGTACCGCCACAAGATGAACGACCAGATGGTCGGCTGGGCAATGGCCACCATGTTCGTGGTGTCGATCTTCTTCTTCGCACTCACGCTCGGCCCCGCGAACCCGTTTGCCGCGGGCCCACCCGGCGTCACGGACGGGCCCGGGCCGAACCCGTTGCTGCAGAACCACATTCTCGTGGTGTTCCACCCGCCGATCCTGTACCTGGGGTACGTGGGCATGACGGTGCCGTTCGCGTTCGCGATCGGTGCGTTGATCACCGGTCGCCTCGGCGAGGGATGGCTGGTCGAGACGCGTCGTTGGGCCGTGATCTCGTGGGGCATGCTGACGCTCGGCATCATCCTCGGTTCGTGGTGGAGCTACGAGGTGCTCGGCTGGAGCGGTGTGTGGGCGTGGGACCCGGTCGAGAACGCATCGTTCGTGCCGTGGTTGACCGCGACTGCGTACATCCACAGTGTGCTGGTGCAGGAGCGCCGCGGGATGCTGCGCGTGTGGAACATCTCGTTGCTGGTTGCCACGTTCAGCCTCACGATCCTCGGCACGTTCCTCACGCGCTCGGGCGTGCTGAACAGCGTGCATGCCTTCAGTGAGTCCGACATCGGTGCGTACCTGCTCGGTTTCTTCGCCGTGATCGTGGTGGTGTCGGTGGGCCTCATCGGCTGGCGCGGCGACAGACTGCGTGCGCCCGGCACCATCGACTCGCCGCTCTCGCGCGAGGGTGCGTTCCTCGCGAACAACGTGATCTTTGCGGTGTTCGCGTTCGTGGTGCTGCTCGGCACGGTGTTCCCGCTGGTGGTCGAGGCGCTGCAGAACCGTCAGCTGGTGGTGGGCGAGCCGTTCTTCGACCAGCTCGCGGTGCCGATCGGCATCACGCTGCTGTTCCTGATGTGCGTGGCGCCGGTGCTGCCGTGGCGCAAGGCATCGGGTGAGCTTCTGTCGCAGCGGTTGTTCTGGCCGGCATGGGGCGGCATCGCCGCGCTCGCGTTCTCGATGTACGTGGGGGCCACCGGCATCGAGCCGTTGCTCACGTTCACGCTCGGTGGTTTCGCCGGTGGCGCAGCGCTGCGCCAGCTGGTGCTGGCCACGCGCAGGCAGGGCTGGCGCGGGCTCGTGGGCCGTGCGAACGGCGGCATGGTGGTGCACATCGGCGTGATCCTCATCGCAGTGGCGCTCGGAGCATCGAACAGCTACACGCACAGCCAGGAACTGACCCTCACCAAGGGAGAACCGGCGCGTTTCGGCGGGCACACCTTCGAGTTCGTCGGCTTCACCGAGACAAGCGATGCGCGCAAGACATCGGTGTCGGCACAGGTGAGCATCGACGGCGGCCAGGCGTATGCACCCGCGGTGAGCAAGTACCTGGCCATGGGCATGAACATCGGCACGCCGTCGGTGAAGACCGGTTTCGCCAAGGACATCTACCTCACGCTCGAGCCGCCGGTGAAGGTCTCGGGTGACACCGCAAAGATCAAGGTGTTTATCAAGCCGATGATCCTGTGGATGTGGATCGGTGGCGGCCTGATGGGTCTCGGCACGTTGCTGTCGGTGTTCCCCGGCAAGCGGCGCCGCCCGACAGACCCCACGTCGGCACCCGTGCCGGTCGAGGAGACGGTGTGAGCGACACCAAGAAGAAGCGCCCGGTGGCGCCGTTCGTGGCGGGTGCGGTCGGTGTGGTGCTCGCGGCCTTCCTGGTGGTGCTGGTCATGGCCGAACCCGGCGACGGCACTGTTGCCAGGTCGCCGTTGCTCGGCAAGCCCGCACCCGAGGTCAGGTCGACCGTGATCGACGGCGAGGACTTCGTGCTGTCGCGCCGCAAGGGCAGCTGGGTCGTGCTGAACTTCTTCAACTCCACGTGCGTGCCGTGCCGCCAGGAGCACCCGTTGCTGGTCGAGTTCGCCGAGCAGCAGAAGACATCCGACGACCCGGTCGAGGTCTACACCATCGTCAATGACGACACCGACGAGGCCGTGCGCGCGTTCTTTGCCGAGTACGGCGGCGACTGGGAGAAGGTGCGCGATGACGACGGCGCGATCTCCGTTGCGTTCGGCGTGGCCAAGGTTCCCGAGACATGGATCATCGACCCCGACGGTTTCGTGCGACTGCGCATCATCGGTGCGCTCACCGAGGAATTCCTGCCGGAGCAGATGGACAACCTGAAGCGCCAGTACGCGGGGGCGCAGTAGCCATGGCAGGCGGCAAGTCGTTGAACGCACGGTTGAAGTCGTGGCCGGTGTGGATGCTGATGGGCATCGTGACCGTGTCGTTGCTCGCTGTGGGCGCCACTCGTGACAGTGGGCCGCTGACCCAGGGTGACCGCATCGATGCGATCACGAAGCGTGTTGCATGCCCCACGTGCGACGGCGAGAGCGTGTTCGTGTCGCGCGCGACCGCTGCCGAGGCGATCCGCAAGCAGGTGGCGCGCGATGTCGCCGCAGGCCGCTTGACAGACACAGAGATCATCGCCTCGATCGCCAACTCGTTCAATGCGCAGGTGTTGCTGGTTCCTCGCGCAACCGGGCTCGACTCGCTGGTGTGGGTGCTGCCCATCGCGGTGCTGGTGTGCGCGATTGTTGGGCTGGCCGTTGCGTTCCGCAGGTGGCGAGAGCAGAACAAGGGCGACGCCACCGACGAGGACTTCGCACTGGTCAACACGCTGCTGGGCGAGGACCCGACCGACGACGAGAACGTGTGATGAGCGACGAACTGCGTGACGAACAACAGTTCCTGCTGAACTCCCTGCGCGACCTGGAGAAGGAGCGCGAGGCAGGCGACATCGACGACGCCGACTACCGCACCCTGCGCGACGGGTACGTGGCCCGCACCGCTGCGATCACCCGCGAGCTGCGTGGTCTCGAGACCGCCGAGGAGGCTCCGCGCCCCAAGTGGCTGCGGCGTGTGCTGGTGTCGGTGTGCGTGCTCGCGATCGCGATCGGGTCGGGACTGTTGGTGGCACGGTCATCGGGGCAGCGCCTGCCGGGGGAGACCTTCACCGGTGGCATCGAGCAGAGCACGGCGAACATTCTCGCCACGGCGCGTCAGCTGAACTTTGCCGACCCGGCCAAGAGCATCGAGCTGTACACAGAGGTGCTGAAGCTGGAGCCCGACAACGTGGAGGCTCTGACCTACAGGTCGTGGATCCTTGCGCTGTCGTCACGCGATGCCGAGGGCGAAGTGAAGCGCCTGGCACTCGCCACCGCGGTCACGGACCTGGTGCGCGCACAGAAGGCCGACCCGACCTACCCGGATGCCCACTGTTTCCTGGGCATCGTGTACTTCAGGTTCCTTGAGCAGGCGTCACTGGCGAAGAAGCAGCTTGACGTGTGCAGGAGCATGGACCCGCCGGCATCGGTGTCGAGTTTCGTGTCGGCCAT
>CAZENK010000036.1:0-17388 GCA_964513585.1 uncultured Bifidobacterium sp.
TAGCCGACCTCGACGGACACGACCAGGTTCTTCTCGACCACCAGGTTCACGCGGTTCGGGGCGTAATCAGTTGTCAACATGAAGTACTCGCCGTCGCGGGCTGCGATTCTCACGATCCACCCGCGACCCTCGGCAGTGGCGGTGGCCTCCCGCTCGGTCAGGCCGATCAGCGAATCGGCGTCGCCCTGGGACACCGCGCCGGGCTCGACCGGTGCCGGCTCGGGAACCGCCGTGCCCGGCGGTGCGGGCACGACAGTAGACGTGGTCACGTTCCTGCGGAAGACAAGACGCTCATCGTCGATCGCGATCACCGTGCCGACATCACCGTCGGCATTGAAGAACGTGTAGGCGGGCAGCAGCATGTGCGTGCCGTTCGCGAGCCTGGACTCCATCAGAATCAGACGCACGCCGGTGATCGGCACATCGAGAACGCCGTTCGCGGGCGCCGATGCGGGGGACGAGACGGCGATGCTCGCAGCGTTGCGCACCGCGCCACCGATCGCGCCGTACAGAGGGTTGGACAGCCGCTTCACGGCCTGCATCGGCGACACGATCGGGTAACGGCCTGCCATCGCGATGGCGATCATCGGCCCGGAGGCGGACACGAGCTCGCCGTCTGCGCCGTACGTGAACGACACCCCGATGTTCGTCTCGACCCCACCGAGGGTGAGCGGACCATTCACCTCGGTCGAGTAGGCAGTCTTGGTTGCGGTGAGGCCGTAGTTCAACGGCACCATGTCGGCGCGTGACAGGTACTGGTTCGTGCGCCGCAGGGCCTCTCCGGGCTCGATCAGGTCCGTCGGTGCGGGCGGCGGTGCAACGGGCGGCACATCACACTGTGCACCCGGCGCACAGCCGGGCATGCTCGCGGCGCCCTGCGACTGGCCCGCGTGGTTCGTGAACGACCACCAACCACCGGCGTCATCGACCCACACGTTGATCGACCTGTTCCGCGCAGGGTCGTTCACCACGTACGACGAGTCGTTCACGCGCTCGACCTTGCCGTTGACCGCGAACGCCATCGCGAGCTTCTCGACCTCGCCCGCGGGCTTTGCCCTGCGCCCGATCGACCATGCGAGCAAGCGGTCGCCTAGGTACGGGAACGTGCCGACGACCGAGTACGTGACGGGCACCGGCAGGGTCTCTGCCTCACGGAAGTCGGAGTCGGACACCATGCGCACCTCGCCGGTGCGGCTCTGCGACGATGCGAGCGACAGCGCGACCGGACCGGAGTTGCCGCATGCAGACACCACCATCACCGTGGCGACCAACGGGCCCAGAACCGACGAGCGCTTCATGAGCCTCTCAGCGTACGCCTAGTCGAAGAGCGCCGCCACGTATTCGGCCGGGTCGAACGGCACCAGATCGTGCGCACCCTCCCCGAGTCCGACCAGCTTCACGGGTATTCCCATCTCGGTCTCGATCGCGAACACGATGCCGCCCTTCGCCGAGCCGTCGAGCTTCGTGAGCACCACGCCGGTGACGTCGGTGGCAGCGGCAAACTCGCGCGCCTGCGAGAGACCGTTCTGTCCCGTGGTGGCGTCGATCACGAGCAGCACCTCGTTGACGGTGCCCTCGGCCTTGTCGGCGACCCTGCGCACCTTCTTCAGTTCCTCCATGAGGTTCGACTTGTTCTGCAGGCGCCCCGCTGTGTCACCGAGCACCAGGTCGACGCCCTTGGCATGGGCGCTCTGGATGCCGTCGAAGATCACCGATGCGGGGTCCCCGCCCTCGGACCCGCGCACGAAAGAAGCACCCGAACGCTCGGCCCACACCTGCAGCTGCTCGGCGGCGGCCGCGCGGAACGTGTCGCCCGCGGCGAGAAGCACGGTGGTGCCGCGCGCGACTTCTGCCGTGGCGATCTTCCCGATGGTGGTGGTCTTGCCCACCCCGTTCACACCGACGAACAACCACACGTTCGGCTTCGTCGATGCGTCGAGACTGAGCGAGCGTTCGTTGGTCGACAGCTGGCCCGTCATCGCCGCGCGCAGTGCGTTGATCGCATCATCGGCGGTACGTATGTCGCCCGCCCTCGCCGCGGCGCGCAACGGATCGAGAAGCTTCGTGGTGAGGCCGATGCCGATGTCCGCACGCAGCAGGGTCTCCTCGAGTTCGTCCCACGTGTCATTGTCGACACGGCCACGACCGCGGATCGATGCGAACGCACCGGCGAACACCGAACGGGTGCGCCCGGTGCGCTCGCGCACCGTGACTGTTTCCTCCTCGACCGGCGGTGCTTCAGCGAGGGCCGCGGTTTCCGGCTCTGCCCCGGTGGTCAGCTGCTCCTCGCCTGCCGCTGCTGGCCCCGATGGTTCGCGACCGGTTGCGGCGTGCGGCAGCGCTCCGTCGGTGCCGGGGCGACGTGATGACCGACGCGAGAGAACGAATGCGATGCCGGCGACGAGAACCACGCCGACGATGACGAGAAGCAGGATCTCCTGTGTGGTGAACATCGTCAGCTGTCGGACGAGGCACTGATGCGCTCAGTGACGACTTTGGAGGAACCACCCGGCTGCATGGTGACCCCGAGCAGACAGTCCGCAGCTTCCATGGTCCGCTTCTGGTGACTCACGATGATCAACTGTGCGCTGCGCCTGAACTCGCTCACCAGACCGAGGAAACGGTGCAGGTTCACGTCGTCGAGCGCTGCCTCGACCTCGTCCATCACGTAGAAGGGCGACGGGCGGCTGCGGAACACCGCGAACAGGTACGCCAGCGCAGTGAGCGAGCGCTCCCCTCCCGACAGCAACGAGAGCTTCTTGAACGTCTTGCCGGGAGGCATCGCCTCGACCTCGATGCCGGTGTTCAGCATGTCGTGGGGGTTCGTGAGCACGAGCTTGCCCTTGCCGCCGGGGAACAACAGCTGGAACAACTCGGTGAAGTTCGCGCTGACGTCCTTGAACGCGTCGGCGAACACCGTCTGGATCTCCTCGTCGATGGCCGCAATGACCTGCGACAGTTCGCGGCGCGAGTTGCGCACGTCGTTCAGCTGTTCCTCGAGGAACGTGTGGCGCTCCTGCAGCTCGGTGAACTCCTGCAGAGCGAGCGGGTTGATCGGCCCCATCAACCTGATGTCGCGCTCGAGCGCCCGGGCACGGTCGTCGTGCGTGGTCCCCTCCGGCACCTGCGGGGCCTCCGTGGCCTCGGCAACCTCCGGTTCGACCTCGAGGTCGCGCCTGATCGTCTCGGTGGCGGACTCGAGACGGATGCGGATCTCTGCTTCCTCGACCTCGACACGGTGCCCACGGTCGCGCACGGCCTCGAGCTCGCGTTCTGCCTCATGGCGACCCTTGCGCGCGGCGTCGAGACGCGAGGTGATGTCACGCACCTCGTCGCTCTGGCGGCGGCGCAGGTCGTAGAGCACCGCAAGTCGCGCCTCGGCGGCATCGCGGTGCCGCTCGACCAGTTCCCCGAGTCGACCGATTGCCACGAGTGAGGCCTCGAGGCGCTGGCGACGCGCACCGGCCTCCTGGCGTGCGGCAGTGTCGACCTCGAGACGACGGTCCGTCTCTTCGAGTCGCTGCCGGAGGAACTGCTCGCGCTCCTGCAGACCGGCAAGCCGGATGTCGAGGTCCTTGCGTCGCATGCCGAGGTGTGCAGCCTTCGAGTCGATCGCCGCACGCGCCTCGCCCTGGGCCTTTGCCGCCGCGATCTCGGCCGCCTCTGACTCCTCCAGCGCCGGCAGGATCGCCTCGAGCTCGGACACCCTGACCTGGTACCCGTCGATGCGGGAACGGATGTCATCGAGGGACTTCATCGTCATCTCGCGCTCCGCGCCGTTCGCACGACGGTCATTGATCGCCGCGGTGAGCCTCTCTGACGCCGTATCGACGGCACGCATCTGCTGCTCGAGAGTCTTGTTCAACGCGACCAGCAGCGACCGACCGTCAAGCAGTGCCTTGCGCTGCGTCTCGACTTCTTCGTCGCACGCGGCGAGCTCGGCTCGTGCCGTGGAGAGCTCGTCACGGACCTGCTGCACCACTTCCTGTGAACCGACCTCATCGGCGGCGCGCAGACGCCAGCCGCGCGACGAGAGGCTGTCGCCCCTGCGCGTCACGACCGTTGCCGACGGATTGCTCTCCGCGACGGACACCGCGCTCTCGATGTCGTCGACACAGCCGACACCCGACAGCAGTGCGTCGAGGAGCTGGTTGAGTGCACCGGGCGCACCGTTGCCGGCGCGGACATGCGAACGCACCGACGGCACGCCGGGGGGTACAGCAACGGGTGCGCGCACAGCTGCCAACGAGAGAACCGCCCCGTTGTGGTCGGCACTCTGCAGATGCTCGAGTGCACGGCGCGCAGACGCAGCGTCTGCCACGACAACCGCAGCCACCGACTCACCGAGCGCCGCCTTCACCGCGGCGTCCCACCCGGCATCGATGTCGAGCAGGTCGATCAACGCACCGACGACACCTGCCACCGGTGCCAACTGCTCGGCACCCGACCGCGCCCTGGTCGATGCCATTGCCGATTCGAGAGCCTCGAGGCGTGCTGCCACGCGCGCGGCACGGCGCTCGGCTGCCGCGCTCGCCTGCTGGGCCCGGTCGCCCGCATCCTCCGCGTCGTCGCGGCTGCGTTCGGCGGTGGCGATCTCTGCGCGCAGCTGGCCCACTGCAGACTCGGCTGCGTTCAGTTCGTTCTGCAGACGGTCGATGGTGCCCACGAACGACGCATCGCGGGTCTCGACCCCTGCGAGCCGTGCCTGCAGCTTCTGCAGCTCGCCGGCACTCTGCTCGACGGTGTTGCGGAGCGTGCGCAGCTCCCCGCGCACCTCTGCGGCGGCGGTCGATGCTTCGTTGCCCTGCACCGTGTGGAACAGACCCTGCTCCTCGCGCTCGCGTTCGAATGCCTCTTCCTCGACCTGCAGCGCGTCACTCTCCCCCAGGGCGATCCCGAGACCGCGCTCGACCTCGGCCAGGTCGCGGCGCATGTCTGCCGCATCGGCCTCGAGGGCAGCAATCACGTCGTCGGCGATCAACTGACCCTGGTCGCGCTCCATCGACCGGCGACGCTCACCGATGAGAGCGACCAGTCCACGGGCACGCTCGCGCAGTTGCTCGATGCGCATGAGCTCGTCGTTCAGGCCCGACTCACCGCGCGCGGCAAGTTCCGCCTCGGCTGCGGTGATGTCAGCCTCGAGCCGCACGATCTGCTCGCGCAGACCGCGCTCCTTCTCGGCACCGAGCGATTTCTCGTTCTCCAGCGTCGACAGCTGGTCACGCAGTGCCGCCACTTCCCTGCCCGACAGGTACAGACGCAGGGTGCGCAGCTCGGCAACGACCTCTTCGTACCTGCGCGCCGCATCGGCCTGGCGCTCGAGCGGGCGCAGCTGGCGCCTCACCTCGCGGATCAGGTCCTGCACGCGCAGCAGGTTGGCTTCGGTCGCCTCGAGCCGTCGTTCGGCCTTCTCCTTGCGCTTGCGGTACTTGAGCACGCCCGCGGCTTCCTCGATGATCGCGCGGCGGTCCTCGGCACGCGCGGTGAGCACTGCGTCGATCTGGCCCTGGCTGATGATGACGTGCTGCTGGCGACCGACGCCGGCGTCGGACAGCAGTTCCTGCACGTCGAGCAGACGGCACTCGACCCCGTTGATCGCATACTCGCTGTCCCCGTTGCGGAAGAGGGTTCGCGACACCGTGACCTCGGAGAAGTCGAGGGGCAGCAGACCGGCCGAGTTGTCGAGAGTGAGCATGACCTCGGCACGACCCAGGGCGGCCCGCTTCGACGTGCCGTTGAAGATGACGTCCTCCATCTTCTGGCTGCGCACGGAACTCGGGGCCTGTGCGCCGAGCACCCATGCGATCGCGTCGACGACGTTCGACTTGCCCGAACCGTTCGGGCCGACGACGACCGTCACGCCCGGTTCCATCTCCATGACGGTGGAATCAGCGAAGGACTTGAAGCCTTTGAGGGTGAGCGACTTGAGAAACACGGCGTCTCTCAGAGTAATGGACAGCCGTGCCCCGCCCCTTATGCACGGTTCATCTCTGGCAGCGCGGGCAGTACGACGTGGAACGCCCGGCCACCATCACTCTGCGGATCGTGGCTTTTCCACAGGTCATGCATCCCTCACCCTCGCGGCCGTACACGAGATGGAAGTCCTGGAACGAACCCACCTTGCCGTCGATATCCACATACTGGGTGTCGACGAGGGTCGACCCCCCGCGCTCGATCGCGGTGCCCAGTACATCGACGATGCACGAAGCGATTCGGTTGACCGTGACGCGACCGAGTCCGTCGACCGGACGGTCCCAGCGCAGTTTGGTCCGGTGCAGGATCTCGTCGGCGTAGATGTTCCCGATCCCCGCGACCACCTGCTGGTTCAGCAGCACCTGTTTGATGCCGCCGCGACGCCCCGAGAACCTGCGCGCGAGGACATCGCCGTCGAACTCGTCGACGATCGGGTCGGGTCCGAGGCGGGCAAGCTCGGGCAGCACCTCGTTCTCGTGCCGGGGGTCGTACACCACGACCTCGCCGAAGGTACGCGGGTCGACGAACCACATCTCGTGCGCGACACCGTCGACGGGCTCGAGAGCGCAGACCACGTGCGTGTGCGGCGGCCGTGAGGTGCCGGTCGGCTCCACGAGCACGCGGCCGCTCATGCGCAGGTGGATCATCACTGCATCCCCGGTGTCGAGATCGCACAACAGGTACTTGCCGCGCCTGCGGGCCGTCACCATCGTTGCGCCCGTCAGGCCCCCGATCACTGCCTCACGGCCGACGCGACGCACGGAACGCTCGCGGCCGACGGTGACGCCGGTGATGCGCCGGCCGACGACACGTCGTTCGATGCCGCGACGGACAGTCTCGACCTCCGGCAGCTCAGGCATTGTCGCGTGGCCGCAGCGCGTCGCATGCCTCGACCGCCGCTGATTGCTCGGCGGCCTTCTTGGTGCGGCCGGTGCCGCTGCCGACACCCGTGCCGTCGACCCACACGACCGAGGTGTAGACACGCTCGTGGTCGGGCCCCTCGCCCTCTGTCACGTACCGCGGTGTGCCGGCGCCGATGCGCGCGCAGATCTCCTGCAGCCGTGACTTCGCGTCGAACATCTCCATGTGCGGGATTGCCTGCTCGAGCGCATCGCCCATCATGCGCCGCACGAACTCGAAGGCCACCGCCGCGCCACCGTCGAGGTACACGGCCCCGATGATCGCCTCGAATGCATCGGAGAGAATGGACGACTTGTCCCTGCCCCCTGCTGCATCCTCTCCCTTGCCGAGGAAGACGAACTCTCCGAGACCGATGCGCCGCGCCTGGTCGGCGAGGGCGTTCATGTTCACCACGCTGATGCGAAGGTCGGTGAGCTTGCCCTCGTGCATGTCCTCGAGCCGGTGGTACGCGAGATCGGCCACCACCCAGCCGAGCACGGCGTCACCGAGAAACTCGAGTCGCTCGTTCGAGAGTTCCTCGTCCTGTTCTGCCTGCCATGACCGGTGGATCAACGCGTTGCGCAGAAGTCCCGGGTCACGGAACTCGTACCCGATCCTCCGTGCACACTCGCGCAGTGCGTCGTCGCCCACGCCCGACACCGTGACCTAGCCGTGCACGCGGATGATGTAGTCGACGGCGTCGCCGACCGTCTTCAGGTTCCCGAGTTCGTCGTCATCGAACTCGAGACCCGCGAACTCCTGCTCGAGCGAATCAACCAGTTCGATCAACGCGATCGAGTCGGCACCGAGATCATCGGAGAATGTCTGCGACTCGGAGATGCCGGTCGACTCGATCTCGAGGATGTCGGCAAGGTGAAGACACACCTTCGCGAGGACTTCGTTTCGGTCGACTGATGCCATGGGAGTTCTCCTCGGGGTTTCAGGAACCGACAGTAGTGGCGGCGATGGCGGCGCGGATGGCTCCGACCATGTCGGTGTCGACCATCTCCCGGGCGACCTTGATGCCGTTCAGCATCGCCCGCGCACTGCTCGAGCCGTGCGAGATGATGCACACACCGTCGACACCGAGCAGGATCGCCCCGCCCGTGGAGTCGGGGTCGAACGTGTCGTACAGCGGCAACAACGCGGGCATCAGTGCCTTCGCTGCATCCTTGTAGTCGGGCTGGGCGAAGGCCTCGAACAGTGCGCCGATCACGGTCTTCAGCGCGCCCTCGAGCGTCTTCAGCACCACGTTGCCGGTGAACCCGTCGGTGACCACGACATCGACGTCCTGTGTCATCAGGTCGCGGCCCTCGACGTTGCCGATGAAGTTGATGTGCGTCGACTGGCTCAGCAGCTCGTACGCCTCCTTGCGGAGGGTGTCACCCTTGCCCGGCTCCTCGCCGATCGACAACAGCCCGACGCGCGGCTTCTCGATTCCGAAGCGCTGCGTGGCGTACACGGACCCCATGATCGCGAACTGAACGAGCCAGTCGGCCTGCACCTCGGCGTTGGCGCCGGCATCGAGCAGCACGGTGGGGGTTCCGCCCGGCACCGGGATCGGCGTGGCGATTGCAGGTCGCGCGACACCGGTGATGCGCCCGAGACGCAGGAGTGCGCTCGCCATCGTTGCGCCGGTGTTGCCGGCGGAGATCATTGCGCTCGCATGCCCGTCGCGCACGGCCTCGGCCGAACGCACAAGGGTGGAGTCGCGCTTCTTCCGGACCGACTGGGCCGGGTCGTCGTCCATCTCGATGACCTCGGACGCAGGGAAGACCGGGATGTCACCGGCCCCCTCCAGCCCCTCGGGACCGACCAGGAGCACGGGGATGCCGGCTTCGACTGCTTGATGGGCGCCGGCGACTATCTCTGATGGCGCACGGTCGCCACCCATCGCATCAACGGCGATCGGCAACATGTGATGTCAACCAGGCGTCAGTCGACGGAGATTGCGACGCGGCCCTTGTACCAACCGCAGGTGCCGCACACGGTGTGGGGCAGCTTGGTCGCGGCACAGCGCGGGCAGGTGCTGCGCGAGGGCGCGGACAGGCGCCAGTTCGACGCACGACGCATGCGGGTCTTCGACTTCGACTTCTTTTTCTTGGGAACGGCCACCGTGGTCTCCCTGTGTTAGCGGCAAGTGCACCCGTTGTGGGGCTGGGTAAGGATAGCCCGATTACGGGGGAAAACTCACGGGGCCGGGTCCTGCAGACGGCCCTTGAGCCCCTCGAGAGCCGACCAACGGGGGTCAGAGACCGTCGTGTCGCACGAGCACGAGGCCTCGGACAGGTCAGCGCCGCAGTGGGGGCAGAATCCGGGGCAGTCCTCACGGCAGAGAGGGCCGACCGGGATCCCGAGAAGAAGGTTCTCCCTCACCATGGGCAGCAGATTGATCTGGTCGTTCTCGATTGCGTAGGCGTCAGGGTCCTCGGCCACCTGCTGGTACAGCTCTGACACCTCGATCGTCATGCGCTCCCTGAGCGGGGCGAGACACCGACGGCACTCGCCCACCCAGGTGGCCGAGGCAGAACCGGAGACCGCGACGCCGTTCGACAGCGACTCGCAGTGGACCGCCACGTCGACCGGTTCGTCGGCGATGCGCGGGTCGTCGAACTCGAGATCGTCGCACTGGACGGTGGCGGAGACATCCTTCGTGGTGCCCGGCCAGCGCAGCAGCTCGACGACGTTGATCACAAGGGGTGTCGCCATCGATCGCCCCTACGACATGTCTTGGTCGAAGAATCCCGGACCGTTCTGCTGTTCGACGGGCTCGTCGGCATCGGCCGGCGGCTGGGACCCGATTGCGAGCTTCTGCCGGCCGTTCGCAACGGTCTTCTGCAGACGGTCGAGCAGGATCTCGAAACTGCCGAGACGGTGGTCGAGGAAGTCCTCGGTCTCGTTCTTCAACCGGCGCGACTCCTCGTCGGCGGCATCGATGACCTGACGTGCGCGGGCCTCGGCGGCGCGTACCACCTCGGTGCGCTGCACCATGCGCTCGGCGTGCTGACGTGCCATCGCCAGGATCTCATCAGCCTCGCGCTTGGTCTTCTCCAGGAACTCCTGGCGCTCCTTCAGCATCCACCGCGCCTGCCGGATCTCCTCGGGCAGGCGAACGAGTGCATCCTCGAGCAGTTCGATGACCTCGTCGCGGTCGATCCGCGGTGTGCTCGACAACGGCACGCTCGGTGCGGTCGCGATGATGTCGATGGTGCGGCGCAGAAGGATCTCGCTCTCGCCGAGCCGTGCCTGCACCGGGGCCGGCTGGCCGAAGGAGTCGTCTGCGTTGTCGTCGAAGTCGTCGAAAGTCATGTGTGTCACCTCTTGTTGTGGGCTGCGAGTGCGTGTGCGACGACGGCAGGCACCATGGACGACACGTCGCCCCCGTGGGCCGCGATGTCGCGGATGTAGCGACTGCTCACGTGAGTGAGACCCGGCTGGCACGGCACGTAGACGGTGCGCACGCCGGCCACCGCAAAGTTCGTGTGCGCCATCTGCTGCTCGATCTCGAAGTCACCGGGCGTGCGCAGGCCCTTCACGATGCAGAGCGCACCCACCGAACGGGCCGCGTCGACTGCGAGCCCGGCGAACGCCCCGACCGTGACCCCGTCGATTGCGGAGCACGCCTCGCGCGCGATGCGCACCCGCTCGTCGGTCGGCAGCGCCCCGGAGGGCTTGTCGGGGTTGTGCATGACCGCCACGACCACGTTGCCGAACAACTCGGCCGCCTGTGCGATCACGTCGATGTGCCCGAAATGGATGGGATCGAAGCTGCCTGGGTACAAAACGGTGCTCATTCGCCCTCCACGGTACCGTGCGCGGTCCCCCCGGGTCTGAGAAATGACACGTGGGTACGGCCGTATTTCTTCGCCCTCACCGTCGCCCACCCGTCGACATCGCCGATGTCACGGTCAGATTCGAGAACCACGAAAGGCGCCGACACGTCGCGCAGCAACTGCGACCATGACGAGTACCCGTACGGCGGGTCGGCGATCACGAGGTCAACGTCACGGTGCTGCACCACCGCCGCATGGGCGTCTGCGGCCACGACAGTGCTGCGGTCCCCGATGCCGAGCTGGCTGATGTTCCGGCGCAGCACATCGAGGGCCTGGCGGTCCCGCTCCACGAACACGCAGTGTGCGGCACCACGTGACAGAGCCTCGATGCCCATGGCCCCGGTGCCGGCGAACAGGTCGAGCACCCGTGCGCCCTCGACCACATCGAGGCTGCCGAGCGCGTTGAACACCGCCTCGCGCACCTTGTCCGTGGTCGGCCGGGTCGCATCCCCCGAGGGCGACTCGATGCGCCGTCCGCGCAGGTCACCTGCAACCACTCTCATACAGGGCAGACTACGGCGGTGATCCAACCGAGCGAGTCCACCGTGTGCGTCGACTGCGGCGGCCCCTGCCATCTGCTCACACCGCCCCGGGAGGACGGCACGTGGGAGGTCGGCGACGTGGTCTCGTACCGGTGCCGCGACTGTCGCGACGTGTGGTACTTCCCCCTCACCGAGGACGACGTGGCACCCCCGGATTCAGCGGCCGGCGTCTAGCGGATCGAACTTGATGCCGATCGCGGCCAGGTTGGCGATCCGGGTCGGCAGATGGTTCAGCCAGAAGTTGATGCTCAGGCGCTTCGGGTCGCGCACGAACGGTCGGTTCTTCGCCACCGCATCCACGGTGCGACGCGCGATCTTCTCGGGGTTCGCCGTGGGGATCAACTGAAGTTTCTGGAACCGCCGCACCACCTTGTTGATCGATGCGGGTGCGGACTCGACCGCATCCCACATCTCGGTGTCGACGGGCCCCGGGGACAGCACGGTCACGTTCACGTTCGTCGCCTTGAGCTCGCGGCTCAGCCCGTTCACGAAGTTGAGGATTCCCGACTTCGTCGCGCCGTACACGCTCATGCCGGGGAAACCGGCCGTGCCCGCGAGCGACGACACGAACACGAGGTGGCCATGCCCGCGAGCGAGCATGCCGGGCAGCACATGGCGCGTCAGCATCATCGGTACCTCGAGGTTGACGCGCGAGACGGTGCGGATCTCACGCGCATCCTCGACGGCGAAGGCCGTCGTGGTCTCGAGACCGGCGTTGTTGACCAGCACATCAACCGGCCCGAACGAGGCTTCGACCCGTTCGATCAGCGTGTCGACCTCGGCATCGTCCGAGAGGTCGACCACCATGTGCGAGCCGTTGATGGCGGCAGCGACACGCTGAAGTGCCTCGCCGTTCCTCGCAACCACGGTGACCCGGGCGCCGCGCGCCGCGAACTCGCGCGCCATCCTCTCGCCGATTCCACGTGACCCCCCGGTCACCAACACATGCCTGTCGCGAAGTTCCATGGTTCCCCCTGCTGCTCACGGAACACCGTAGTTGCCCGTCGGCCGCGGCAGGCACGGCGACCAGAACCTGAAACTAGGACTTGAAGAGGAACTCCTCGTCCTCGTCGGAGAACAACAGGTCGAGCTCGTCACGCAGGACGGGAAGCGTCGACAGGGTGGGGTCGGACTCGATGATGCGCTGGGCGTCGTCGCGGGCCCACTGGATGAGCTCGAGATCGTGCTGCAGCGACGCAAGCGTGAGGTCGCTGCTGCCCTTCTGGTTCACGCCCATGATCGTGCCCTCGCCACGGAGTCTCAGGTCCTCCTCGGCGAGAACGAAACCGTCCGTCGAGGCGACGAGTGCCTCGACCCGCGGCGAGGGGTCCGAATGCTGCGTCACCAGGTAGCAGAACGACTCGAGACGACCGCGGCCGACGCGACCCCTCAACTGGTGCAACTGCGCGATGCCGAAACGGTCGGCATCGAGGATCACCATGCTGGTCGAGTTGGGCACGTCGACACCGACCTCGATGACCGTGGTCGCAACGAGCACCTGCGTGGCACCGGAACGGAACGACGCCATCACCGCCTCCTTGTCGGCCGACGACATGCGCCCATGGAGCAATGCGACCGAGTGGCCGTGAAGCTCGCCGCTCGCGAGTTCGTCATGCGTCTCCTGCGCCGAGGCGACCTCGAGCTTGTCGCTCTCCTCGATGAGCGGGCACACCACGTACGCCTGCTCGCCGCGCGCGAGCCGCGCGCGGACCTCGGCCCACATGCTCTCGCGCTCGATGGGGCCCGCGACGCGCCTGGTGGTGATCGGCGTGCGGCCGGGCGGCAGTTCGTCGAGCACGCTCACGTCAAGATCGCCGTAGACCGTCATGGCCGCGGTGCGCGGTATCGGCGTGGCGGTCATCACGAGCACGTCGGGCACGAGACCCGACCCGGACTCCTGGGCCTTGTCGCGCAGCAGGGATCTCTGCTGCACACCGAACCTGTGCTGCTCGTCGACCACGACCACGCCGAGGCTCTTGAACACGACTGCGTCCTGGATGAGCGCGTGCGTGCCGATGACGATGTCGACGCTGCCGTCGGCGAGACCGGCGAGAATCCTCCTGCGGTCGGCGGCGCGCACCTTGTTCGTGAGGAGCTCTATGCGCAGCCCCCTGTCACCGAAGAGGTCCGCGTCATCGGAGACCGTGAGCGAGGAGAGCAACGCACGTATCCCCAGCGCATGCTGGTCGGCGAGCACCTCGGTCGGGGCCATGAGTGCCGCCTGGTGCCCGCCCTGCACTGCGGCGAGCATGGTGGCCACTGCAACAAGCGTCTTGCCCGCACCCACATCGCCCTGCAGGAGCCGGTGCATCGGTTTCGGTGCGGCGAGATCGCCGTGGATCTCGGCGATCGTGCGCTTCTGCGCACCGGTGAGGGGGAACGGCAATGCCGCCATGAACGCATCGATCAGGCTCCCCGTTGTCGCGTGCGAGAAACCGGCCGACTCCCTCTCCCACTGCGCCTTGCGCCCGACCAGCATCAACTGCACGCGCAGCACCTCGTCGAATGCGAGACGCTCGCGCGCGGCGCGGTGGTCCTCCGTCGATTCGGGCACATGGATGAGGCGGAGAGCATCGTGGCGCGCCATCAGCGAGTGCGACTTCAGGATCGCCTGCGGAACCGGGTCGTCGATCCCCCTCGGTTCGCACTTCGCGAGTGCGTCCTCGATCCAGCGTGCGAGGTCCCACGACGTGATGCGCGACTTCTCGCTCTGGGGGTACACGGGCACGAACCGCGCGGCCCGGTCACCGATGCGGTCGACGACAGGGTTCGTCATCTGTCGGTACCCGTTGTACATCTCTGCCTTGCCGAACACGGCGACCTCGATGCCGGGCTGCAGCTGCTTCTCGCGCCACCGCTGGTTGAAGAAGGTGATCGAGAGCTTGCCCGTGTCGTCGGCAACGGTTGCTGTCACCATCACACGACCGTTCTTCGTCTGGATCGAACGGCAGCGCTCCACGCGCACCATCACGAGCGTGTCGACGCCGAGCTGCAGGTCGCGCAGTGTCGCCATGTTCGTGCGGTCGATGTACCGGCGCGGGTAGGTCTCGAGAAGATCGAGAACGCTGTAGACACCGAACGACTCGAGCGCAGCCTGCGCCTTGCCCCCGATCCCCTTGATGCGCTCCAGACCGATCTGGTCGAGATCGCGCAGGGTCAGGGGTGCACTACTCAACGCCGAACAGGTACGGGTACAGCGGCTGGCCGCCCGCGTGGATCTCGACCACCACGTCGGGGCGGTGCTCGGTCACCCATGCAGTGATCTGGTCGGTCGAGGCATTGCTCGCCCCCTCGCCGGTCACGATGGTGAGCAACTCGCGCGAGTCATCGATGAGATGGTCGAGCAACTGTGTTGCCGACCCCACCATGGTGCCTGCGATCGAGACGATTCCGTCCCCGCGGACGAGTCCGATCCAGTCACCCTCGGTGACCTTGCCGGCATCGGTGTTGGTGTCACGAACGGCCTGGGTGATCTCCCCCGTCGCAACCGACTCCGCCGCCGACGACATTGCGCGTGCGTTCGACTCTGCCGATGCCTCCGGGTCGTACGTCACGAGTGCGGCGAGTGCCTCGGGCATCGAGCACGTGGGCACCACGCGGACGTCCTTCGTGGTCAGCGCATCGATCTGCTGCGCAACCGGGATGATGTTCTTGTTGTTCGGCAGGATCACGACCTGGCGCGAGTTCATGTGCTCCACGGCCGCGAGCAGTTCTGCGGTGGACGGGTTCAGTGTCTGCCCGCCCGAGATCACGCCGTGCACCCCTAGCTGGCCGAACAACTCGGCAAGACCGTCGCCGCTCGCAACAGCGACAACCGCGCACGTGACCGGAGGCAGCGACGGTGACTGCGTGCGCGACGTGACCGGTGCGCCCAGCTCGGCCTCGCGGGCCGCATGCTCCTCTGCGACCTCCTCGAACAGGTCCGTGACACGGATGTTCCTCGGACGGCCGTCGAGCAACAGCGGGGCCTCGATCGCCGCGCCGATGTCGTTCGTGTGGATGTGGCAGTTGTACAGACCGTCGCCGCCCACGACCACGATCGAGTCGCCGATGGTGCCCCACGCCGACTTGAACTCACCTGCACGCGAATCGTCGAGGTCGAGGAGGAACATGACCTCGTAGCGCAGTTCGCTGACGTCGACGGTGCCGTCGTCATGATGGCGCTTCGCGACCGACTCGAGCTGCTCGGCGCTCGGGCCTGCCGACTCGTCGGGCACGGGCAGTTCCTCACCTGCAAGCACGTGCAGGAACGAATCGAGCAGCAGCAGGTACCCCGCACCACCGGCGTCGACGACACCGGCGTCCTTCAGCACAGGGAGCATCTCGGGCGTGCGCGCCAGTGCGTCGCGACCCTGTTCGCGCGCAGCACGCAATGTGTCGACGAGCCCTGCACCGGAGGCCGATGCAGCGGTCGCACCTTCTGCGGACTCGCGCACCACCGTCAGGATGGTTCCCTCGATCGGCTTGAGCACTGCCTCGTAGGCAGCTGCTGCTGCCTTCGTGAGCGCATCGGCGAACTGACCGGCGTTCGCACCTGCGTCTCCCGTGGCCGACACCGCCGATGACAGCCCCCGAAGAATCTGGCTGAGGATCACGCCGCTGTTGCCGCGTGCCCCCATGAGTGAACCGTGGCTGATCGCCTGGCAGGTGGCTGCCATGTCTGCGCCCGCACCGGACAGCTCGGCGACCACGGCGTCGAGCGTGCGCCCCATGTTGGTGCCGGTGTCCCCGTCCGGCACGGGGTACACGTTCAACCGGTTGATCGAGGCCTGGTGGGCCTTGATGGTGTCCCTGAAGGTCGACACTGCCGACCTGAGCTCGTCGGCCCCAAGAATCTCAACCCCTGCCACGAGCACTCAGGCTAGTGACCCCGAGGGGGCTGACAATTACTCCCCGCGGGGGGTTTCCCGCCCCGGGCGGTTGGGGTCACTTCGGTGTCGCTGGTAGTTTTTACCTTCGCGTTCGAAAGGCCCCGTGTGCCTTTCGCCGATCCGAAGAGGTTTCCAACATGGCTGCAGTTTGCGAAGTTTGTGGCAAGGGCCCGTCCTGGGGCATGACCGTGTCGCACTCACACGTGCGCACCAAGCGCCGCTGGAGCCCGAACATCCAGCGTGTTCGCGCCATCGTGAAGGGCGCGCCCCGCCGCGTCTACGCCTGCACCGCGTGCATCAAGTCGGGCAAAGTCGTCAAGGCCGGCCGCTAAAGGCACCCCATGCAGGGCGTTATAAAGGCCTACGACCCCACCAGCGGTGACGGCGTCGTCATCAGCGACACCGACCTCGCCGAGTACAACCTGGCACCCGACGCACTCGAGGGTTCGATCTTCCGAATGCTCCGTCAGGGCCAGCGGGTGGTCTTCCAGTTGGACCCCTCCGGTCGTGCCACAAGTCTCAGCCTCGGCTCAGAATCGGACATGAGCACGCCCGGCACCTAAGTTTTATGCTGTGGGCACCCCGCCCGGGATGAACGATCGGGAAACTCCGGTCGTCATCTTGAACACCACAGCGAGAACCGAGGACAACAGATGGCTGCAAGCACCGTGAACACCCGCCTCCAGCAGTGGGTGAACGATTGGGCAGAGATTCTCCAACCCGAATCCATCTACTGGTGTGACGGGTCGGCCGAGGAGTACGACTCACTGTGCCAGTCCCTCGTTGATGCGGGAACCTTCACGAAGCTCGACGAGGCAAAGCGCCCGAACAGCTACTGGGCGCACTCCGACCCGGGTGACGTTGCACGCGTCGAGGACCGCACGTTCATCTGCTCGGCGAACCCCGACGATGCGGGCCCGAACAACAACTGGCGCGAACCGTCAGAGATGCGCGCCGAGATGAACTCGCTCTACAAGGGCGCGATGCGCGGCCGCACCATGTACGTGGTGCCCTTCTCGATGGGCCCGCTCGGGTCCCCCATTGCCCACATCGGCGTGCAGCTCACCGACAGCGCGTACGTGGCAGTGAGCATGCGCATCATGACCCGCATGGGCCAGGGCGCGCTCGACGTGCTCGGCAACGGCGACTGGGTGCCCTGCGTGCACTCGGTGGGCGACCCGCTGGCCCCCGGTCAGACCAGCTCTGCATGGCCCTGCAACCCCGACAACAAGTACATCGTGCACTTCCCCGAGACCCGCGAGATCTGGT
>CAZENK010000037.1:0-16450 GCA_964513585.1 uncultured Bifidobacterium sp.
TATGGTACTATCTACATTTATGATGAAGCAGGAGGAATTGCATGGGAGTGTTGAAGTGGTACCTGGTGTACCGGGTGGCCACGCGGGGTCGTCGCAGGCGCAAGGCCGAGGCCCGCGCACGTGCTGCCATGCCCACGATCTTCGAGGTCGCCGAGCCGGGTGACGACGCGGTGTTCGAGGTGTGCGAGGACTGCGGTGAGATCCTGGGGGACCACCTGATGGGTGACGACGAGGTCTACTGCCCCTAGGGCCATGAAAACAGAAAGGTTGCGTGAAGCAACTGGGTCAAGATCCGAAAAATTGAAATTCCTACAATGCCCAACCCCTGATCAACAATGAACGGAGAATCCCATGCCAATTCTGATTTCGGACACCGTGATGGCGGACCGCTGGGCAAGTCTGCGGGCCCTGTCGATCCACGTCGACAGCGAGGTGGCAGCGGAGGAGTCCTCCGGCATTGAGCGTGCCTCCACGGACGGCGCCTTGTTCCACTTCCACCGGGCGATCGGTGGTGTCGGTCTGATCAAGCCGTTCGACTGGCCGAAGTGGGGCGCGCCCGGTCTCACCGCGGAGATGGTGCCGATGCTCGACGACGAGATGTCGTGGAAGCACGTGACACGCATCGTGCGCGCCGACCGATTCAACGACGGCGTGTTCGAGGCCTACGCACGGTCCGGGGCGCTGACTGCTCTCGTGCGCCATCTGTACGAGCTGCGCGAGACGGTGAACGGTTGGCCCAAGGGGTTCCCCGTGAACCCCGACGGCTCGGTCGCAGAGGGCATCAAGGTGTTCGCCGGCCGCCGGGGGATGCCGTTCCGCGCGCGCACCACCGGAAAGCGCTACCGCTGCCCGGACTGCAACGAGGGCTGGAGCCTCGAGGTCCGGTGGAGCGGTGGTGGACTGTCGCGGGTGTGTTCGAGGGAATGGCACCACATCGCCGACCGCAACGAGGTGCATGTGATCCGCACCCACTGGTTCGGACGCAGGGTCAGTTCGCCTGCGCCCACCGTGAAATCGTGAGCCGGTGCCACGCCACCACATCGTCGATGGTGTAGCGACCCCACGTGTAGCCGCCCGCAAGCCCGAAGATCGCGGGAGTGTTCCCGACGAACCCGCGCACCATGTCCTCGCGCGCGACCAGATCGGCCTCTGACACGCGACTGTTGCGGATGTCGACCCCCGCGTTGTACACGATGAAGTCGAAGGGTCCGAGGTTCTCTGCGTGATCGAGTGCCTTCTGCACCGCGTCGCGGTACTCGCCCGGGTCCACGATGTCGAGTCGGTTGTCGCCCGAGGGGGTCCAGGTGTCGTACGCAGACACGGTCACGTCGACCTGCACGACGTCATCGCCGAGGATGCGCTGCATGATGTCCCACGTGCCGCCGCCAGCGTGTGCGTCAAGATCGAGACACAGGATGCGCCGTGCGCCCAGGTCCTGCGCAACGAGCATCGCCGCCGCCAGACCGTTGAAGGTGCAGAAGCCCGCGCCCTTCCCGTGTGCCGCATGGTGCATGCCGCTGCTGAGCGACCCTGCGAGACACTGGTGGGTGATCGCGTGCCGGGTTGCCGCGATCATTCCCGCCACGTGTGCCCGTGCCATGGTGTAGATGCCGCGGTCCCAGTTGAAGTTGTTGGACTGCGCCAGCGGGCGCGGAGCGCCGGTGCGAACTGCGTTCACGTACTCGGGGGAGTGGATGCGGGAGATCACGTTCTCCGCCAGCTCGTACACAAAGGTCGGGTCGATGAGCATGACCCCCTCGATCGGGTTGCTGACGAGCGATTGAGCGATGTCGACAGCCTTGCGGGTGGTGTCGTATTCGTAGCTGCACGCAGCAAAGTCTGAGTTGTGGCTCACGGGGAGCGTGACGGTGTCGGGCGTGTTGGCCATGGTGTCTCCTTCTTGCGGGGGGAGACATTGTGACCGTCGGGTGTGTCAATAAAGGTATTTGAGACAATTATTGACCGTGTCCGGTGGTTCGGTGTGTTGGCGCCTGATTCCGGTGTCAATCCGGGAATCCTCGGCACTTACAATGGCGCGTATGGCTCTCGGGGGACAGCTGACGCACGTGTACCGCGCGGTGTGGGTGGACAACTCCCTGAATCTCATCGACGTGTTGTTCGATGAAGTCATCGAATGGCTGGGGTCCCGCGGGTCACCCATGCCCATCCGCAAGGACTCCGTGGTGGTTGAAGGCTTCCGGACCGCAACGTGGTCCCGGTTCGAGAACAATCTCGGTCGGGCCGAACAGTTCAATCTGATCGAGGAGCACAAGGGGAACTGGGTGACCTCCCTCACCGCATTGTGGACACCCGACGCGAATGTCATGTGGGCCGACGTTCGAACCGAATTGCCGATGAACCAGGTCGGCGTGGTGAAGGCGCCCCGCGTCGTGCGCAACCTGTTGCTGGCCGGTGGTGAGCCGCAGATCGGCCCCGACGGAATCGAGGTCCAGCCGAGGGAGGTCGATGACCAGAACTCACTCGATGCCTTGTTGAACGGCTTGACCGAGGAAGAGCGGGTGATTCCCTATCTGGTGCTGCGGGCAGGCAGCTCCACCGAGCGCCGTCTGTCGCTGCAGCGGGCCACACGGGCCAGCGAGACCCTCGCCGGGCTTGCGCAGGTGTTCGTCATCGATGAGAAGTCGGTTCGTTACCTGAACGGTGTCCTGCCGGAGGCCCTGAGGCTCGAAGAGACGGGCTCACGGTTGTTCATGCCGAACTCGGTCGCGCAGCCCTACGACCAGAGCCTCACGTACTTCGTGCCGTCGTCTGATCTCGGGGACGACCAGAAGGAACTGGGTCGCTTGATGCTGCGCCGCATCGGTTCCACTTCGCAGTGGCCGCCGGTTCCTGTCTCGTGGGCGTTGCTCAAGAGGGAGTGCGACGGCGTGAGGAATCAGCTGCTTGAGGATGCAAAGTCACGTGGGGAATCAATCGACACCGGCGCCATCGAGCGCCCACATCTGCCCGAGGACGCCGACGGCGAGGTGCAACGCCTTCGGGAGCGCATCGAGCATCTCCAATCGGAAGTCGTCACGGCCGTCATTGCCGCAGAGGAAGAGGCGGAGCGTGCCGAGCACTTCATAAATCTGCTCGTCGGGAAGCTGACAACCGATGCCGGGGTCGATCATGCGTCCCTGAAGAAGAACTCCATCAACGCCACGATCGCCGAGGCACGTTCGTGTCTGGCTCGTGTCGTGATCCCTGAGTCGGCACCACGGAGCATCGACGTACTGGACTCGAGTGAGGTGTCCGGTGTGTGGGCGCGGGACTTGAGTTATCTCTTTGCCTCGATGGAGCGGTACGCCAACGCAGTCAGCTCCGCCCGCTTCAGGGGTGATTTCTTCGCATGGTGCCAGAACGGCGGTGAGTACTCCTCGAACAAGATCGCCATGAACGAATCGGTGTCAACGATGCACGATGCCGCTCTCCGTGCGAAGCGCACATTTGCCGTGTCGACCGATGTCGATGTCACGGGGTTCAAGATGATGGTTGCCCACGCCAAGATCCAGATGAGGGGGAACGGTCACATCCCGCGCGTCTATTTCCATGACGACACCAGAGGGGCCACAGGCAAGATCCACATCGGATTCATCGGTCCACATTTTCTGGTGCCCGCATCCAGCTTCTGATTTTCGACCTTCCGGTTGTTGTCATGCAACCGGAACAGGGCTATGGTGAGGGTCGCTCGGTTGTCCGAGTTCTCCCCGCCCTCTTCGAGGGGGGTCGAGATTCCCCAATGCGTTCAGCGCCCCGGTGCATGCACGCAGATCCCTCATTCGGTCGCAAATCGACCGCAGGAAAGCAGGAAACCATGGCTGCAGAAGCCCTTGAGAAGTCCGCACTTGAGTCCAAGGACAAGGACCAGTTGATGGCCATCGCCGATGCACTCGGCGTGAAGGCCCCCGCACGCGCCACGAAGGCCGTGCTCGTGGAGAAGATCCTCGAAAAGACCGGCGTCGGTGCCGCCCCGGCCCCGGCCAAGGGCAGGTCGAAGCCTGCCAAAGCCGAGTCGACCGACGATGCGCCCGAGTCACGTGACGAGGCCGAAGAGAAGGCCCCGCGGAAGTCGGCCGAGCCGACCGTGTATGTCGGCGAAGACGGTGAACCACTCGCAGAGTGGGAGATCGAACTGGCACAGCACGAGGGGCGTGCCGATCAACTGAAGACCGCAGGCGGCCAGCGCGGCGATCGCAATGACCGCGGCGACCGTGGCGATCGCGGTGACCGCGGCCAGCGTCAGCAGGGCGGCCAGAACCAGAACCGCCAGCAGAACCAGAACCAGAATCAGAACCGTCAAGGCGGCGCCGACTGGGAAGAGGGCGGCCGCAACAGCCGTCGCCGTCGCCGTCGCGGACGCAACGGTCGCGACGAGGGCCCGCAGGGCGATGACCGTTTCGACGCCGGCGACCAGAGCGAACCCGTGAACATGGACCCGGTGAAGGTCGAGGGTTATCTCGATCTTCGCGACGAGGGCTACGGCTTCCTGCGCATCGGCGGCTACCAGCCCACACGCAACGACGCGTACATCCCCGTCAAGCTGACGCGCCAGTACGGCCTGCGCAAGGGCGACCATGTGACCGGCCTGTCGCGACCCGCCGGACGCAACGAGAAGAACCCGGCAATGCTCGAGATCTACACGGTCAACGGGCAGGACCCGGAGAAGGCAAAGAACCGTCCGCGTTTCGAGGACCTCACGCCGTTGTTCCCCGACCACAAGCTGCGCATGGAGGATCCCCGCGATCCCACGAACATGACCGCGCGCATCATCGACCTGATCTCGCCGATCGGCAAGGGCCAGCGCGGTCTCATCGTGTCGCCGCCGAAGGCCGGCAAGACCACCGTGATGAAGACCATCGCGTCGTCCATCGAGAAGAACAACCCCGAGGTGAAGCTGATCGTTCTTCTGATCGACGAGCGCCCCGAGGAAGTGACCGACATGCGCCGCACTGTGCGCGGTGAGGTCATCGCGTCCACGTTCGACCGTCCGTCCGACGAGCACACGCACATCGCCGAGATGACGATCGAGAAGGCCAAGAGAATGGTCGAGATGGGCGAGGACGTCGTCATCATCCTCGACGGCATCACGCGTCTGTCACGCGCCTACAACCTCGCGGCTCCCGCGAGCGGCCGCATCATGTCCGGCGGTATCGACGCCGGCGCCCTCTACCCGCCGAAGAAGTTCTTCGGTGCGGCCCGCAACGTCGAGGAGGGTGGCTCGCTCACGATCCTCGCGACGGCCCTGGTCGAGACCAACAGCCGCATGGACGAGGCAATCTTCGAGGAGTTCAAGGGAACCGGCAACATGGAGCTGCGCCTCGACCGCCGCATCGCCGAGCGCCGGGTCTTCCCGGCCATCGACGTCGACGCCTCGAGCACCCGCCACGAAGAGCTCCTCTTCGAGCGCAAGCAGCTGCAACTGGTGTGGAAACTGCGCCGGGTGCTGAGCGGCCTGGCCCAGGACGGCAACCCCGCCCCGGGGCTGGAGATGCTGATGGACCGCCTGAAGACCTTCGGCACCAACGACGAGTTCCTGGCCGAGATCGCCAAGACGCCCGGGGCATAGTCCCGATACACTTCACCGTCCGTTTCGAGGAGATACCAGAGACATGAAGACCGATACACATCCCGAGTACAGCGAAGTCAACGTGAAGTGCTCCTGCGGCAACACCTTCACGACCCGCAGCAGCAAGGGCCAGCCCATTCTTCTCGAACTCTGCAACGAGTGCCACCCGTTCTTCACCGGCAAGCAGAAGCTCGTCGACACCGGCGGCCGCGTCGAGCGCTTCAACAAGCGCTACGGCACCCGCAAGAACGCACCCGCAAAGAAGGACTGATTGTCCGCCGACGCCGAGCGTCGGTCTCGACTGCTGTCGATCAAGTTGCGCGCACTCGTGCGCGGTCACCTGGGTCTCGAGTCGGAACCCGAGGGGACTCCCGAGGTGTTCGCACCCGGAGCTGCCCTCGTTCGCGACGATGCAGTCTGGTTGCTGATCGATGGTGACGCCTCGCGTGCGTTCGGCCCCGCTGTTGCCTGGTCGTTGCGCCACGAGCGTCCGTTGCACATTCTCGTGGAGCGTGACTCGGGCATTGTCGCCCGCCGTGCCGACCTGTTCGACCTGCCCGTGACCGTGTGGCACGTCGACGAGACATCACTGTTGCCCGCCGTGCCCGAACCGCACCCGTCGCCCGTCAGTGCGAAGGAGACACACGCGGCGCTGATGCCGATGATCACCGCTGCCGGCGCCGATGCGCTCGTGGAGCACGGAATCGTCGTCGGCGAGGTGCGTGGCCTGGAGATGTGCCGCGTGGTCGACGACGAGACGACCGGGGTGGCCCGGCTCGAGGTCGGCATGGGTGTGAACGATCGTGAGGCATTCGCGATGGTGCACGGTGAGATGCCGACCGAGCAGGCGATGCGCACGGTGATCGATGCCGTCGCGCGCCACCGCGAGCCCGGGGCGATGGTGCACCCCTTCAACCAGTTCGGTGCCGAACGACTGCACCGATGGAACGCCATGCAGCGACCCGAATCGGTCGGGTTCGCCGACCTCGCGCCGGCCGATCCGCCCGTCAGGCGAACCAACCTGAAGGATCCCGTTCCGTGCGTGGCACTCGGTGCAACGCTGGCCGGTGACGATGCCGTGGCGGTGTTCGTGAACGGCATCGACCTCGATGTGGTGTCGTTCGCGGCCGATGCGGCCCGAATGCACGGGCGTGACGCCATCGTGATCGCCGCCCGTGAACGGGACATCACCGCATCCCTCCGCCGTCTCGCTGCGGCATGCAGGTCGCGCGTGTCGTTCGTGACAATCGACGCCGCGTAGTTCCCGCTGCAGGGCCCCGTGGTGCCCTAATTTTGGGCGGGCATGCCGCGTCTGCTCCCCGTCATCGTCGCATCACTCGCACTGGCCTCGTGCACGAGCGAGCCCGAGGTGGTGCCCACGACCACCACCGAACCACCGCCGGTGTCGACCACCGTTCCATGGGCCCCGGGTGCGGCAGTGAAGGCATGGTCGACATTCGTGAAGTCGTTCGTGGTGAAGGATGTGTCGGCAGTGTCGAAGGGCGAGTGCGGCGTGTTCGCGATGCTGGTGTCGGAGAAGAGCCTCACCTTCTACTGGTGGGACGGCGTGAGATGGAACGACGATTCGGCCCGGCTCGCGGGCGGCAAGGGCGAGGATCCGCTGAAGGTGTACTCGCATGACTTCACGAACGACGGCGTGCTCGATTTCTTCGTGACCTACGGCGACGAGAGACAGCGTGGCGGCCCCACATACGGTGCGTTCTTCGCGCACAAATGGAGCGGGGAGAACATGTGCAACTGGGAGTGGGTCGACATCGACGACGGTCGCGACCTGACGAAGACCGTCACATCCCCGGAGGTCGACCAACGGAAGGGTCTCGTGTACGCAGACGGCTACACGAACGGTCGATGGAAGACCCACGGGTTGGTGGACTACCTGCCGTCGAGCGGGTCATTCGTGTTCCGCGAGGTGTTCAGGGACAAGAAATAGCCGTGCCGCCCGCCGTAGCCTGAGAACCTATGAATGACCGGCTGGCGTCGATCGAACGCGACTATCTCGAGCTCGAGGTGAGCCTCGGCAGCCCGGAAGTCCTCGGCGACCAGAACCGCCTGCGCGAGGCATCACGGAAGTACAAGCAGCTCACGCCGCTTATCCAGTGCATCCGCGACCTGCGCCAGGCAAGGGGGGATGCCGACGCGGCAAAGGAACTCATGTCCGAGACATCGGGCGAGGAGCGCGAGTCGTTCCGCGCCGAGGCCGCTGCCGCAGAGGCGCGCGTCACC
This sequence comes from uncultured Bifidobacterium sp., assembly GCA_964513585.1. Classification (GTDB taxonomy): domain Bacteria; phylum Actinomycetota; class Acidimicrobiia; order Acidimicrobiales; family Ilumatobacteraceae; genus UBA2093. The sequence goes on from CAZENK010000037.1 coordinate 7,811, forward strand.
GAACTCGAGGAACTGCTGAAGGTCCTGTTGCTGCCGCCCGACCCGAACGACGGCAAGAACGTTCTCATGGAGATCCGCGGTGCCGAGGGTGGCGAGGAGGCGAACCTGTTCGCGCGCGACCTGATGGAGATGTACCTGTCATATGCATCGAAGCGCGGGTGGCAGGTCGAGACGATCCAGGTCGATGACTCCGAGATGGGCGGCGTGAACCAGGCGACTCTCCTCGTGAAGGGAGACGATGCATGGAGTCGCCTGCGTTTCGAGGGTGGCCCGCACCGCGTGCAGCGAGTGCCCGCCACCGAGGCGCAGGGCCGCATCCACACGTCGTCGGCGACCGTCGCGGTCATGCCCGAGGCCGAGGAGATCGACATCGACATCGACATGAAGGACCTGCAGATCGACGTGTACCGCGCATCGGGCGCCGGGGGCCAGCACGTGAACACCACCGACTCGGCCGTGCGCATCACGCACAAGCCGACGGGTGTCGTGGTGGCGATGCAGGACGAACGCAGCCAGCTGCAGAACCGCGCACGTGCGATGACGGTGCTGCGTTCCCGTCTGCTGAAGCTGCGCCAGGAGGAACAGGAAGCCGCTGCATCTGCCGAGCGCCGCGCCCAGATCGGCGGCGGCGGTCGCGGCGAGAAGATCCGCACCTACAACTACAAGGAGAACCGCATCACCGATCACCGCATCGGGTTCACCCTGTACCAGCTGCAGGCCGCACTGGCGGGCGATCTCGACCCCGTGATCGATGCCCTGTCCGAGGACCTGCGCGCGAGGCAACTCGCCGAGCATGGCTGACGCAGACGGCCACGTGACGTGGCGCGAGACGTGGTCATCCACGGCCGACATCGTCGGTGACCGCACGGTGGCACGGTGGTTGTGCGAGACAGCGAGCGGGTGCGACGCGGGCGAGTTCGACGCGGAACTCGACGAAATGGTCACCGCCAGGTCCGGCGTGCATCTCGACTCCATGGTGCGCCGGGTGTTGGACGGTGAGCCCGTGCAGTACGTGATGGGGCGGTGGGCGTTCCGCCATCTTGACCTCATGGTCGACCCGCGTGTGTTGATCCCGCGCCCCGAGACCGAACTCATCGTCGAGCACGTGACTGCGTTCCTGCGCCAGGGTCGCGCACCGCACCGTGTCGCCGATCTGGGCACAGGTTCGGGGGCGATCGGGTTGTCGCTGCTGCACGAGATGCCGCCGGATTCTGTCGAGGTGTGGATGACGGATGCATCACGTGATGCTCTCGATGTGGCGCGCGCAAACGCTGCAGGCGTCGGTCGGCGCGCCGCAGGTGCGAGATTCGCCCACGGCGAGTGGTTCGGTGCGCTGCCCGGTGAGCTGTCGGGCTCCTTCGATGCGATCGTGAGCAACCCGCCCTACATCGCGGATGACGACGCCGAGGTGCACGAGTCGGTGAGGGAGCACGAGCCGCACGCGGCTCTGTTCGCGGGTGAGGACGGTCTCCGTGACCTGCGCGTGATCATCGAGGGTGCGCCGCGGTGGCTGCGACCGTCAGGGCTGTTGATCGTCGAGATGGGTCACACCCAGCAGTCAGCCGTGACGGGTCTGTTCGCCTCGAGCGGTTATGAGGGCATCGAGATCCTTCAAGACCTCGCCGGCAGGGCGCGATTCGTGCTCGGGCGTGCCGCGGGCTAGGCGAGATTCCGTTTCAGGAACTCGAGCTGGTGCAGCAACAGGTTCTCCGCGACCACTTCCTGCGGTGTCATGTGCGTGACACCCGACAGGGGCAGGACCTCGTGGGGTTTACCGGCGGCGAGCAGAGCAGACGACAGCTGCAGCGTGTGGGCCGCGACCACGTTGTCATCGGCGAGCCCGTGGATGAGCAGCAACGGCCGTGCGAGCCCGTGTGCATCCTCCAGCAGTGATGTCGACACGTAGGCAGAGTCGTCGTGTGAAGGATTGCCCAGGTACCTCTCGGTGTAATGGGTGTCGTACAGACGCCAGTCGGTCACCGGCGCACCGGCAATCGCACAGTGGAACACATCGCTGCGGCGAAGCACAGCGAGCGCGGCGAGGTACCCGCCGAAGCTCCAGCCCCTGATGCCCACGCGCGACGTGTCGGCGCGCGGTTCCAGTTCTGCGAGTGCGTTCAGCACCTCGACCTGGTCGTCGAGAACGACCGACGCCAGGTCACCTGACACCCCGCGCTCCCAGGCGCTTCCCTTACCGGGCGTGCCGATGCCGTCGGCAACCACCACGATGAATCCCTGGTCGGCGAACCACTGCGACGACAGGTACGCGTTGCGCGATGCCACCACTCGTTGTGCATGCGGCCCGCCGTAGGGGTCGAACAGCACGGGCAGCTTTGTGTGTGCCCCGTCGCGGGGGGTCACGATGGCAACGGGAATCGCACGCGGCCCGACCGGCACGATCCGCACGTTCGGGTCGACCAACGGGGTCTCTGCAAACGATGCAATTGCCAGCGGTGTCCCGTGCACGGCGAACCCGGCGCGCGTCGTGTCCATGTTCGCGGTGCGCACCACGAGTCGTTGCGGTGTGCCCGATGCCGACACGACGCCCGCGCTGTCGGTGATGCGGTCAAGGGAAGCATCAGTGGTGTCGAACGACCAGGCATCGAGCACCCACGGCGTCGTCGGGTCGTTCGCCATGAAGACGATCGTGCTGCCCGTCGAGACAACGCTGCGCACCTGCATCGTCGGCGGCGTGACCGGTTCGCCGTTCACCATCAGTCTGCGTGCGCCGTCGCGGTCGGCGGCGGTGACCAGCCTGCCGTCGGGGAGTGTGGTCGGCAGGCCGCCGACGATCTCCACCCACGCATCGTCGGTGTCGGTGAACTCCACGACCGATGACCCGGTTGCTGGGTCGATGCGGTGGACATCGACGCGCTGCTGGTCGCGCGACTGGGTCTGGGCGACCAGGCCGCCGCTGTTCCACGACACCGCGTTCAGGTACTCCCAGTCGCCGGCCAGTTCCACGTCGCGCACCGTCGACTCGACAGTCGACACGATGTGCAGGGACACTGTCGCGTTGGGTGTGCCGGCGGCGGGGTAGCGGTGCCCGACTGCGGGACGTTCGGGGTGGGCCGGGTCTGCAATGTGCCAGACCTGCACGGGTGCAACGTCGACACGGCACGCCGCAATCGACCGGGAGTCAGGTGACCACCAGTAGCCCCTCATGCGGTTCATCTCCTCGGCTGCGATGAACTCTGCGCTTCCCCATGAGACCGTCGGTGAGTCGTCGTGTGCGAGCACCCGCTCGTTGCCCTCGAGATCGCTCATGCACAGGTCGCGCCCGCGCACGAACGAGATCAGGTTCCCGTCGGGCGACAGGCGCACGTCGAATGCGCCGGGTGCGAGGGCCGGCAACGACACGGAGCCGGTCGCCAGGTCGACGAGCACCACCTGCCCGCCGAGCACGGTCACCGCTCTCGACACGGTGGCGTCGGTCGAATACGTGACGACACCGCCGGCACCCTCGCGAGCGCGCTCGCGCCGCCGGAGTTCCTCGTCGGTCAGGTCATGCAGGTTCGCCCCGATCGTGCGCGGGTCAAGAACCTCCCTCTCCTCGCCGCCGGTGACATCGAGTGCCCATAGTGAGTTCACTGAGTCGTTGCCTGCCCGCGATCGCGCGAAAACGATCCGGTTCGTGTCGGGGGAGACAACGAAGTTGCGTGGTTCCCCCAGGCTCAGGCGCTGGGTGCGTGCGTACTGACGGGGGAAGGTGTCGCTCACGCGAGAAGAGTACCCGAGGCGTCGATGCGCACCGCCCGGCCGACCCATTCGTTGTCGCACATGTCGCGACCGACAGATGCGTCGGTGGTGTCGGCCCATGCGCGGCGGCCGTCGGCCAGCAGGCACGACAGGATCGAACGCTCCGGGTTGCCGTCGCGGTCGTGCATCACCGAGTACGCCTCGACAACCACGTCGCCGGCTGCATCGGCGGGCGATGCGAGTTCGCGGCTCGGCAGCGCATCGATCTGGTCCTGCGGGTAGTCGTAGGCGAAGCCGCTCCGAGGCGGCTGCGTGGAGTACACGCCGAATGCGTGCTTCGTGGTGTAGCCGCCGTTCGCCCACACGAGCCCGGTGGTGCCGACACCGTCGCGCAGTTCGCGTGCCACCGTTGCGATTGCATGCATCACGTAGTTGTTCCACGGGCCACCGGCGAACGGCAGGCCGCCGGTGCGTGTGAGCTGCGAGTCCAGGTCGAGGCCGAGTGACGCCGCACCGAGCTGCACCGCCGAGGGGAAGCACGAGTACAGGTCGACTATGTCGATGTCGTTGATGCCGAGCCCGGCCAGCTCGAGCACGCGCCGTCCGGCCAGTTCGATTGCCGGGGTCTCGTAGAAGTGATTGCGGTGCGACACGAACGGGTGCTCGTGTGCGTCGCTGCCTGACTGCGGGAAGATCCACCGGTCGCGCGGCACCCCCATGGCCTCGGCGCGTTCGACCGAGCACAGGAGGAGCGCGGCTGCCATGTCGACGTCGTTGTTCGAGTTCATGTACTTGGTGTAGGGGAACCCGATCATGCGGTTGTCGACGCTCGGCGTGCGGATCTCCTCCGGTGTGCGGGGCGTGCGTGACCATGCGTACGGGTTGCCGGCGGCCACGTGGCTGAACCGGGACCACAGTTCGCTGATGTGCACCTGGTGCTCGGCAATCCCGCGACCGGCACGTGCGCGCAGTGCGGTCTCGAACATGGGGTAGATCTGGATGGGCATGACGATCTTGCGGTCGATCTCTTCCTGCATGTTCATGCGCAGGTCCTCCGACACGAGCACCGGTGTCGAGTCCGTGGTGCGCCAGTCCGGCTCGATTCCCGCCTTGCGGTACCTCGCGCGGGTGCGGGTGGTCTCGCCGCCGGTCAGGATCACGTGATCGATCTCGCCCGCCTGGATCTGGCGGCATGCCGCGTTCACGAGGGTCTGCGGCGTGTTGCCGCCCATCGCCGAGTAGCCGGTCTCCCGTGGGGTCATCCCCAGGTCGCCGGCGATCAGTTCCGCCGGGTTGCCGTACTTCCACGAGAGCAGGCTGACCACGCGGATCGCGTCGGGCTGGTGGGTGCCGGTGGGGACCCCCGCATCGGCGTGGGCCAGTTCGACGGCCTCGACCATCAGGGCAACGGGGTCGCGTGCATCATCGAGCCCCTCGGCACGCTGGACGACCTGGCCTGTACCGATGAGAACGGGGGTGCGTGGGTCAAGAGTCATGCCCTCGACGCTAGGTCGTGCGCGGGGTGCCCCTACTACTCTGAACGGAATGTCACGCATCGCAATTGGCGCAGACCACGCCGGCTACGTCCTGAAGCAACACCTGATCGAGGTGCTCACCAACCAGGGTCATGATGTTGACGATCTCGGCACGCATTCGACCGAGAGCTGCGACTACCCACCGATCTGCGCCGCAGTGGGGCGCCGTGTGCGCGACGGACAGGCCGATCTCGGCATCGTTCTCGGTGGCAGCGGCCAGGGCGAGCAACTGGCAGCGAACAAGGTCCGTGGCGTCCGCGCTGCTCTCTGCAACGACCTCTACACCGCACGCATGGCCCGGGCCCACAACAACGCGAACGTGCTCTCCATGGGTGCGCGAGTCGTCGGTGAGGGCCTTGCCGAGGAGATCCTCGCCACGTTCCTCTCAACCCCCTTCGAGGCGGGCCGGCACGAGCGTCGCGTGGCGCAGCTGGCCGAGATCGAGCAACAAGAAGCGAGCAACTGATGCCATTCCCCTCTGACTCCAATCCCGACACCGAGGTGTTCGACCTTCTCGAGAAGGAGCGCATCCGCCAGACCACGGGGCTGCAGCTCATCGCGAGCGAGAACTTCACGTCGCCGGCGGTCATGAAGGCCACCGGGTCGATCCTGACGAACAAGTACAGCGAGGGATACCCCGGCAAGCGCTACTACGGCGGCAACGTGCACGTCGACGAGATCGAGGCGCTCGCAATCTCGCGGGTGAAGCAGTTGTTCGGCGCGGAGCACGCGAACGTGCAGCCCCACTCGGGCGCGAGCGCGAACATGTCGGTGTACCTGGGCCTCTTGAACCCCGGCGACACCATCCTCGGGTTGAGCCTCGACCACGGTGGTCACCTCACGCACGGCTCGCCCGTCAACGCGAGCGGCATTCTCTATGACTTCAAGTCCTACGGTGTCACGCCGGGTGACGAGCGCATCGACTTCGACAACGTGCGCGAGCTCGCTCTGAAGCACCGGCCGAAGATGATCGTGGCGGGCACCACCAGCTACCCGCGCAGGCTCGACCCCGAGCCGTTCAGGGCGATTGCTGACGAGATCGGCGCATTGCTCATGTTCGACATTGCTCACCTCGCCGGTCTCGTTGCCGGCGGCGCGCACCCGAACCCCGTGCCCTACGCCGACGTGGTCACGTTCACCACGCACAAGACGCTGCGCGGTCCGCGCGGCGGCTGCATTCTGTCGAAGGCCGAGCACGCACAGGCGATCGACAAGGCTGTGTTCCCCGGCAGCCAGGGCGGCCCGCTCGAGCACGTGGTCGCAGCGAAGGCAGTTGCATTCCGCGAGGCACTCGACCCGTCGTTCAAGGCGTATGCGCAGCAGATCGTGAAGAACGCGACGGCTCTGGCGGCTGCGCTGGCGAACGAGGGTTTCCGTCTCGTCAGCGGCGGCACCGACAACCACCTGATGGTCGTCGACCTGCGCCCGTTTGATGCTGAGTGCACCGGCAAGGTGGCCCAGCTCGTGCTCGACGACGCCGGCATCACCCTGAACAAGAACACCGTGCCCGACGACCCGCGCAGTCCGTTCGTCACCTCCGGCGTGCGGATCGGCACGCCGAGCGTCACGACCCAGGGAATGACCGAGGCCGAGATGCCCGTCATCGCGTCACTGATCGCCGAGGCGCTGAGGAATCGCGATGATGCGTCGGCTGTCGCGGCAGTGCGCGCGAAGGTCGCCGAACTGTGCGCTCGCTTCCCGGTGTATCCCGAGCCGTTCTAGACCAATCGGCTTCCCCGAACTCTCCTAGGCTCTCTCCGTAATGGGGGACACGACCGGCTACCTGATCATCGGCGCGTGCGCCATGCTGGTCACCTTCGCGACCACGCCCGTGGTCAGGGCCTTCGCCCGTGCACGCAACTGGGTGGCGATGCCGAGCGAGCGCAAGGTGCACACCGTGCCGACCCCCGATGTGGGTGGCATTGCCATGTTCGCCGGCGTGGTGGTGGCACTCGCCCTCGCATGGCGCATGGACCGCTTCAGCGGCCTGTTCGAGGGCAACAGTGAGTCGGTCGGGGTGCTGCTCGGGGCTGCCCTGATACTCATGGTGGGGGTCGTCGACGACGTTCGAGAGATCTCGGCGCCGGCACGTGTCGTTGCGACCATCGCGACAGGCATGATCCTGGTGTGGTTCGGCGTGACCATGTTCTACTTCCGCATCCCGTTCGTCGGGGTTCTGCAGCTGTCGAACGACTGGGTGCCGATCGTCACGGTGGTGTGGCTGCTCGCAATGACCCAGGCCGTGAACCTGATCGACGGACTTGACGGCCTTGCTGCGGGCATCGTGGCCATCGGGTCGATGGCCTTCTTCATCTATTCACGTCACCTGTCGGGTCTCGGCCTGTTGTCCGAGCCGAACATCGGTCCGTTGATCGCCATCATCACGGTGGGGGTGTGCATCGGGTTCCTGCCGTTCAACTTCAACGGTGCCAGCATCTTCATGGGTGACGGCGGCGCCTATCTGCTGGGGTTTCTGGTGGCCGTGTCGACAAGCGTGGTCGGTGGCCGCGCCGACCCCACCACGCAGGCCTTCAGCGGCCAGACCTATTTCTTCCTCGCACCGATCGCGATCCCGTTGATCATTCTCGGTGTGCCGGTGTTCGATGTTCTGTTCGCGATCATCCGCCGTGTGCGCAAGCGCCAGGGATTCGCCACGGCCGACAAGGGGCACCTGCACCACCGGCTGATCGCTCTCGGGCACGGACCACGCCGTGCTGTTGCGATCCTGTGGTTGTGGACTGCGCTTCTCTCGGCGTTCGTTCTGTACCCGGCGTTCAATCGAACCACGACCAACTACGCACCGTTCGGTCTGCTCGGTTTGGTCCTGTTCCTGTACACGGTTCTGCACCCCGATCTCGAGCGCAAGAAAGAGGATGAAAGTACGCCGAATAAATCCGCATAAGTAGGGAAGTTCTTTCTGATTGTCGTTACCTTTCGTTCATGACAAACGTCGAGTACTCACAGAAGTTGTTTGACGGGGTGTCCACCGAACAGCTCGGGGTTTTCTTACGAGACCTGAAGGACCCGGTGTCCGTATGTGAACCGGTGTTCGACGAATTCGGCAGCCTCGTGGACGGTCGTTTGGTGTGGTGGAACAGTGCGTACCAGGGGGCTCGTCGGGACGTTGTTGAGGCGGGGCAGTTGCTGAGCGACATCTGTGTCTTCCCGGAATCGGCAATCGCCCATCTGCTGGTGGCGTGGGAGGACGGACAGTCCTTGCAGTCACTGGCAATCACTCCCGAGCTGAACCGCCGGTATCACCAGGCTGCCGAACTCGAGGGCACCGATTTCTGGACTCGTTGGCAGCGGATCGGCGATGTGATCGTCACCACGACACCCGATCTCTCGATGAACCAAGAAATGCAGAAGGCACGGAACAACCAGCGTTCGCTGCTTGCCATAGCGG
>CAZENK010000038.1:0-430 GCA_964513585.1 uncultured Bifidobacterium sp.
GACAGGACCGACCTCGTGGTCGAGAAGCTGGTCGAGATCGGCATCGACGAGATCGTGATGCTCGCGCCCGTCGAACGCAGCGTGGTGCGGTGGGCCCCCGACAAGGTCGACCATGTGATGGGGAGGTACCGGCGCATCGTCCGGGCAGCCGCCATGCAGTCACGGCGGGTGTACCTGCCCGCGGTCACCGGTCCGGTTGCACTCGAGTCGATATCGACTGCGCGGGCAGCGGTGGCCGAACCCGACGGGGTCACTGACTGGGACGAGATCACCACTGTGGTGATCGGGCCCGAGGGAGGGTTCACGGAGCGCGAGAAGGCCGTCTTCGGGCACTCCGTCGACCTGGGGCCCCATGTCCTGCGGGCCGAGACGGCTGCCCTGGTGGCGGCCGCGCGGATGGTCGCACACTGGCGGCGTTGAATGCACCACA
>CAZENK010000038.1:440-16410 GCA_964513585.1 uncultured Bifidobacterium sp.
CACTGTGTGGTGACATGCCTGCATTATCCGACGACGAACTGCTCAGGGATTCACCCTTCACCCGCCTGGTCGGCGAGCGTCTCCGACGCATCCGCCAGCAGAAGCAGTGGTCACTCTCCGACGTCGAGGCCCGCAGTGATGCCGAGTTCAAGGCGTCCGTGCTCGGGGCCTACGAGCGCGGCGAGCGTGCCATCTCGGTTCCCCGGCTCGAACGTCTCGCGCGCTTCTACGGGGTCAGTGTCGACCAGTTGCTGCCACGGGACTCGCAACGTGTCGATGACGCCGGCACCGTTGCCGACGGTGCACCGCGGAAGCTGCGCATCGACGTGGCCAAGCTGTCGACGATGGCAGGGCAGCAGTTCGAGATGCTCGAGCGTTTCCTGCGCATGATCCAGGTGCAGCGCCAGGACTTCAACGGCAAGGTGATCACCGTGCGCGCCCATGACACCCGTGCAATCGCGGTGATGCTCGACGTGCCGGTCGACAGCGTGGGTGACAAGCTCGGCGAGCTGGGCCTGTTGTTCGTGCCGCCGGCGACATGACCGCCACCGAGTACGGGGTGTACGTGCACATCCCGTTCTGCCGGCACCGGTGTGACTACTGCGCATTCGCCACATGGACCGACCGCGACCATCTTGCTGACGCCTATGTCGACGCGGTCGTGGAGGACGTGAGGCGTCACGTTGCCGGCGGGATGCCCACGGCCGACACGGTGTTCTTCGGGGGCGGCACGCCCACCCGCGTGCCGGCCGGGCACATCGCGCGCATCGTCGGTGCGATACCGACCTCGGCGTCGGCAGAGATCACCGTCGAGTGCAACCCTGACGACGTGACCGACGCGATGATGCAGGTCTTCGCCGGGGCCGGCGTGAACCGGGTGAGCATCGGCGTGCAGGCGATGGTCGACCACGTGCTGGTGTCCCTCGGTCGCTCGCACACCCCGTCGAACGTCGAGAGGGCAATCGAGAGTGCACGACGCGCGGGCATCGTGTCGATCAACCTCGACCTGATGTACGGCGCCCACGGTGAGTCTCTGCAGGACTGGCGCGACACGGTGCAGGCGGCGGTCGCGCTCGGCCCCACGCACGTGTCCGCCTACGGGCTCACCGTCGAGGCGGGCACACCACTGGCACTTGATCCGTCGCGCCACCCGGACGATGACGACCAGGCCGACAAGTACGTCGTTGCCGACGAGGTGCTGACCGCCGCGGGGTTCACGAACTACGAGATCTCGAACTGGTCGCTGCCCGGTCACGAGTGCCGACACAACATGGTCTACTGGATGCAGGGCAACTACACGGGGTTCGGTTGCGCCGCACACTCGCACCAGGACGGCCGCCGCTGGTGGAACGTGCGCACGCCCGAGCGATACATCGCGTGTGTGTCCGCGGGTGAGTCGGTCGAGGCTTCCGACGAGGTGCTCGACGATGCGACCCGGGCACGGGAGGCACTCGAGTTGTCGTTGAGAACATCGCGCGGGGTTCCGGTCGGCGTTCTCGACACGGATGCCCTCGAGGGTCTGGTCACCGTGACGGGGGACAGGGTGGTTCTGACCCGCAACGGCAGGCTGCTCGCCAACGACGTGAGTCTCCGTCTGAAGCCGCCGATAGACTGACCACCGTCCAGAAATGGGCGCGTAGCTCAGTTGGTTAGAGCGCTACCATGACACGGTAGAGGTCCCGGGTTCGAGTCCCGTCGTGCCCACCACGAGAGTGCACGCTGTGCGAACTCGCCCCTCAGAAGGTTTCTTCCCCCGATGGACATCATTCTCGCGCTGTGTGCCGCCACCGTGTACGGGGTCGCCGACTACTGCGGCGGTCGTGCATCACGCTCGGTGTCTGCCATCACGGTCACGTTCGTCGGTCAGTCGTTCGGCTTCGCATTGCTGTTGATGCTGGTGCTCGCATCGGGTGCACCGACCCCGCCGGCTAGCGACTGGTTCTGGGCGGGTCTCGGGGGCATCGCCGGATCCACGGGTCTGTTGATGTTCTACAGGGCGATGGGCAGCGGGTTCATGACCACGGTCGCACCGGTGTCGGCAGTGACCGCGACCGCAGTGCCCGTGGTGGTGGGGCTCATGACGGGGGAGAGGCCCGGTGTCCTTGCCCTCGTCGGTATCCCGTTCGCTCTCGTGGCGATCGCACTCGTGAGCGATGCGCTCGGGCCGCACCACCGGCGTGCGCCGGTGTCGGTCGTGGCGATGGCGTTCGCGGCCGGTTCCGTGTTCGGGTCATTGTTCGTGATCCTCGGGCACACGCACGACGGCAGCGGGCTCTGGCCGGTGGTCGCAATGCGCGTCACGTCGGTTCCTTACATGTTCATCGTGATGCGCGTGATGAGGCGCCGTGTCTCCGAGGCACGTGCAAACCTTCGCGTGGTGGCCGCATCGGGCATCCTCGACAGTTCGGCGAATGCGCTCTACCTGCTGGCGGTCCGCGAGGGACTCATGAGCGTGGTGGCGACCATCAACTCGTTCTACCCGGCGAGCACGTTGTTGCTGGCCACGAAGCTCGACCGGGAACGGATACACCGCTCCCAGGCCGTGGGCCTCGGGTGTGCCGCTGTCGCGTTGGTGCTGATCTCGCTGTCGTAACGGGGTGTCACTCGCCGAGTGCGGCTCGCACAACGGCCTCTGACTCGCGTGTTGCGCCCTTGAAGATTCCCTTGGCCATCAGCGAAGACTCGCTCTTGCGACGGGTCTCGTAGATCTCGGCACGTGCCTTGTGCACGTCGGGGTCGTCGGGTGCGGCCCAGCCGGCGAAGTCGGCCAGGTGGCAGGCGAGGCGGAGATCGCCCGATGCAGCGAGATCTCTCGCGCGCATGACGAGCACGTCAGCGCCGCCCACGAGCCGCGCGAGTTCGGTTGCGAGAACCTCGTCGGGTGATGGCTTCAGCCGCGACGGTGCGCCGTCCCACCAGCCGCCGAACTGGCGCCAGATGTTGCGCACCACGAACTCGGGCTCGTCATACAGCGGCCGCAGGTACGGCTTGCCCAGGGTGGCCTCGGGGATGCGCACACTGTGGATGATCGTGTTCAGGGTCTCGCCTGCGTTCATCATCTCGACCGTCGATGACACCAGGTACTCGAGAGCCGATGCGATCTCATCGAGCACGCGGGCGATGCGCTCCTTGCCCGCGATCGGAAGCCCGTGGGCGGGCAACAGGAGCTCGGGGCCCTTCGCGATGATCGCCCGGAGAGCCTCGGCCCACTCGATCGGCCAGCGCTGCACCTTCTGGGGGTTGCCCGCATTGGGGAAGTTCCAGATCACGAAGTCACCGGTGGCCACCCACTTCTGCTCGGGGAACCACGACCACAGGTGGTCGTCGGTCTCGCCGCGACCGTGGTGGAACTCGACCGTGGTGTTGCCGAACACGGAGGTGGAGAAACGGTCGACTGTCTCGGTGGCCTGCAGCGTGTCGTGCGGGATGAAGCTCGTCGGACGCGGTCCGCCGGCCGCCGGCCGCAGGTCGGTCATGACCTCGTTCAGGTCCCCGCGGATGCCGCCGAACTGCCGGGCGTTTATGAGCCGGTTCCACTGGTCGGTGTAGCGGTAGCGGTCGAAACGGCGCTGCACGTTCTTGTGCGCGATCACGCGCGGGGCATCGTGCCCCCTCGACTTTGCATCGGCACCGAAGTCGACGCTGCCTCCGACGTGGTCGGAGTGGCCGTGCGTGTACACGAGTGCGGCGAAAGGATCAGCGGACCATCCGCGGATCGACTCCACCACCTGCTTGCCGGTGTTCTTGTGGCTGGTGTCGAAACACACGAGCCCGTCGCCGGAGTCCCACACGACCACATGGCTGAACGACTCGACCATCGCGAGGTTCTCCGCGATCTCCGAGAGTTCGCCGGTGGTGCGGTTCACGGGTTCGTCCGCAACGCCCGAGTCGACGATGCGCGTGCTGAGACCGATGAGATCAGCCATTGTGTGCCCCCATTTGTTCTGGTGTTGTGTGTGCGGTCAGCCCTTGGCCAGCCCGAGAACCCGCTCGCCCAGGATGTTGCGCATCACGTTCGAGGTTCCGCCCATGATCGTGTATCCCGGTCCGTAGGCGAGGCCCTGGGTCCAATCGTCCCACAACATGGCCTCTGCGCCCAGGGTCCGGTACACGAAGTCGTCGACGCGCTGCTGGTGCTCCGTGCAGAAACACTTGGTTGCCGCGGAGAACCCCGCCGGCGCCTGCCGGAGCACCTCGCGGATCACGAGGATGCGCCCGATGCGGTAGTTCATCTCGAGCGAGGCGATCTCCTGGCGCACAAGCGGGTTCGCCGTGTCCGCACGCGACACGGCGTACTGGAACTGGGCGTAGTTCGACACGAGACGGTCGATGCCGCCGCGTTCGTGCTCGAGCTGCCGCATGGTCTGGCCGAACGCTGCTCCCGGCTGGCCGACCAGGTTTTCCTTCGGCACCCGCGCGTCGGTGAAGAACACCTCGCAGAAGTGCCGGTTCGTGGTCATGTCGGTGATCTGGCGCACCTCGATGCCGGGGGTGTCCATCGGCACGATGATCTCGCTGATGCCCGCGTGCGGCGGGCCCTCGTTGTTGGTGCGGCAGATGAGATAGCAGTAGTCGGCGTGCGCGCCGAAGCTGGTCCAGATCTTCTGGCCGTTCAGCACCCACTCGTCACCGTCAAGCACTGCGGAGGTCTTGAGCGAGGCAAGGTCGCTGCCGGAGTTCGGTTCGCTCATGCCGATGCACCAGGTGGTCTCGCCAGCGAGGATTCCCGGCAGGAACTTCTCCTGTTGTTCGGTGGTGCCGTACTGGATGAGGGCAGGCCCCATCTGGCGGTCGCCGAACCAGCTCGCAGCGATCGGTGCGCCTGCCTTGATCATCTCCTCACCGACGATCAGACGGTCGATCGGGGGGCGACCGCCGCCGCCGAACTCCTTCGGCCAGACCATGCCGATCCAGCCGCGCTCGGCCAGCTCACGCGAGAACTCCTTCGAGTACCCGTTCATCCACGTCACGTTGTGCCGGCCGTACCGTTTCACTGCATCAGCGGCCACCTCGGCAGCCTCTCGGCGCAGCTCGATCTGTTCGGGGGTCCATGCGAAATCCATAACGACAGTGATGGTAGGGGGCGCCTCGACGGGGTGCGCTATTGTGTACAAGTCAGATACAAGTGACATTGGTCGTGGGGTGCCCGGGCCACAGTCGAAAGGGAATCCAATGGCGAAGATCAAGGTGGACAATCCGGTCGTGGAGCTCGACGGCGACGAGATGACCCGCATCATCTGGCAGTTCATCAAGGACCGCCTGATCCTGCCGTACCTCGACGTGAACCTCGAGTACTACGACCTCGGCATGGAGAACCGCGATGCCACCGATGACCAGGTCACGATCGATTCCGCCCACGCGATGCTGAAGCACGGTGTCGGTGTGAAGTGCGCCACCATCACACCCGACGAGGCCCGCGTCGAGGAGTTCGGCCTGAAGAAGATGTGGAAGTCGCCGAACGGCACGATCCGCAACATCCTCGGCGGTGTCGTGTTCCGCGAGCCCATCATCTGCAGCAACATCCCGCGCCTGGTGCCGGGCTGGACCAAGCCGATCGTGATCGGCCGTCATGCGCACGGCGACCAGTACAAGGCAACCGACTTCAAGGTTCCCGGTGAGGGAACCGTGACCATGACGTTCACGCCGGCCGACGGCAGCGAACCGATGCAGTTCGATGTCGCCCAGTTCGGCAAGGACGGTGGCGTCGCCATGGGCATGTACAACTTCAACGTCAGCATCCGCGACTTCGCCCGTGCATCCTTCCGTTACGGTCTCGCGCGCAACTACCCGGTGTACATGAGCACGAAGAACACGATTTTGAAGGCCTACGACGGCCAGTTCAAGGACCTGTTCGAGGAGGTGTTCCAGAACGAGTTCAAGGCCGAGTTCGACAAGGCCGGCCTCACCTACGAGCACCGCCTCATCGACGACATGGTCGCCTGCGCCATGAAGTGGGAGGGCGGCTACGTGTGGGCGTGCAAGAACTACGACGGCGACGTGCAGTCCGACACGGTGGCACAGGGCTACGGTTCGCTCGGTCTGATGACGTCGGTGCTGATGACGCCCGACGGCCGCACTGTCGAGGCAGAGGCTGCGCACGGCACGGTGACGCGCCACTACCGCGAGCACCAGAAGGGCAACAAGACATCGACCAACCCGATCGCCTCGGTGTACGCGTGGACCGGCGGGCTCAAGCACCGCGGCAAGCTCGACAACAACAAGGAGCTCGTCGGTTTCGCCGAGAACCTCGAGCGTGTGTGCGTCGAGAGCGTCGAGGGCGGGGAGATGACGAAGGACCTCGCGATCCTGATCTCGAAGGACCAGCCCTGGTTGACCACCGAGGACTACCTCGCCGCGCTCGACCGTCGTCTGCAGCAGAAGATGGCGTGACGACGATGAAGGCCGTGGTCCTGCGGTCGTACGGCGGGCCCGAGGTCCTCTCGATCGAGGAGGTCGATGCACCCGTGATGGGTGCAGAGGAGATCCGTGTCGCGGTGGCCGCCACGGCGATGAACCGTGCCGACCTGCTGCAGCGGATGGGTCTCTACCCGAACCCCCACCCTCAGGGGCCCGAGATCCCCGGCCTCGAGTTTGCCGGCGTGGTGTCGGCGGTGGGCGAGCGAGTCACGCAATGGCGTGCGGGCGACCGCGTGATGGGCATCGTCAGTGGAGGTGCATACGCAGAGGAACTCGTGCTGCACGAGCGCCAGGCGATGCGCGTTCCTTCGCACCTGTCGCTGGTCGATGCGGCCGCGGTCCCCGAGGTGTTCATCACCGCGTGGGACGCCCTCGTGGTGCAGGGCGGCCTCACGTCCGGCCGGTGGGCCCTCGTTCACGCGGGCGCATCCGGTGTCGGCACTGCCGCCATCCAGATCTGCAGGGCCATCGGTGCGCGGGTGATCGTCACGTGCTCGGCCGGCAAGGTGCAGGCGTGTCTCGACCTGGGGGCAGACGTCGCAGTCGACTACGGCAGCCGTGACTTCGTCGACGAGGTGCGCACGGCCACCGACGGCGCAGGCGTCGATGTGGTGCTCGATGTGATCGGCGGCGACTACGTCGAGCGCAACGTGGCGTCACTGGCCACGAAGGGCCGCATCATCCAGGTCGGTGTCATGGCCGGCAAGCCGGTGCCGTTCAATGTGGGGGCGCTGCTGGCAAAGCGTGCCTCGATCACGGGCACGGTGCTGCGGGCGCGTCCGCTCGAGGAGAAGATCGCGGTCACGCAGCGGTTCGCAGCCGAGATGCTGCCGTTGTTCGCACAGGGTCGCCTCGCCCCGGTGATCGACACGGTGTACGACCTGGACGACATCGCGCGCGCCCACGAGCACATGGCGTCGAACGCGAACGTGGGCAAGATCGTGGTGCGGGTCTCCGCAGTCGACTAACGCTTGTTGATCGGCACGTAGTCGCGCTCGTCGGCACCGATGTACCACTGGCGCGGACGGCTGATCTTCTGTTCCTTGTCAGCCAACAGCTCCTGCATGTGCGCCAACCAGCCGACGGTGCGGGGGATGGCGAACAGCACGGTGAACATGTCGACGGGGAACCCGAGCGCCTGGTAGATGAGGCCGGAGTAGAAGTCGACGTTCGGGTAGAGCTTGCGCTTCACGAAGTACTCGTCGTTCAGTGCGACCTTCTCGAGTTCGAGTGCCACGTCGAGCAGTGGGTTCGTGCCGGTGACCTCGAAGACCTCGTAGGCCGTCTTCTTTATCAGCGTGGCGCGTGGGTCGAAGTTCTTGTACACACGGTGACCGAAGCCCATGAGACGCCCGTCGCCGCCCTTGACACCTTCGATGAAGGCGGGCACGTTCTTCACGTCGCCGATCTCGGCGAGCATGCGCACCACTGCCTCGTTGGCACCGCCGTGCAGCGGTCCGTACAGGGCCGAGGCCGCGGCGGCCACCGAGGTGTAGGGGTCGGAGTGTGCCGAGCTCACCACGCGCATTGCGGTGGTGCCGCAGTTCTGTTCGTGGTCGGCGTGCAGGATGAAGAGAACGTCCATCGCCCGGGCGAGAACGGGGTCGACCCGGTAGTCCTCGCCGATGCGGAACATCATGTTGAGGAAGTTCTCGCCGTACGAGAGCGAGTTGTTGGGTGAGACGAAGGGGAGACCCTGGCTGAAGCGGTAGCACATGGCGGCGATGGTCGGCACCTTCGCCACGAGCCTCATGACCTGCTTGTCGTAGGAGTCCTTGTCGAAGATGTCCTTTGCGTCCTCGTAGAACGTGCCGAGTGCGGCGGTCGCCGAGATGAACATTCCCATCGGGTGCGCGTCGTAGTGGAACCCGTCGACGAAACGCTTGCGCATGTTCTCGTGGATCATCGTGTGGTGCGTGACGTTGTGCTGCCAGCGCTTCAGTTCCTCGTCGTTGGGCAGTTCGCCGTTCAGCAACAGGTACGCCACCTCGAGGAACGACGAATGCTCGGCGAGCTGCTCGATCGGGTAGCCGCGGTAGCGCAGGATGCCGTTGTCGCCGTCGAGGTAGGTGATGGCAGACGCGCAGGCCGCGGTCGAGAGGTACGCCGGGTCGTACATGAAGAGGCTCGGGTCGAGCTCCCGGAGGGCCGAGGACGAGAAAGTCCCGCCCTGGATGGGCACCGTGACCTTCTTTCCTGTTCGGTCGTCGATGATGGTGATGGTGTCAGCCATGTGGGATCTCCTTGACTGCTGACGGGACATGTCGCGAGGGCTTTTTTCCCCCACGGTCAAGGTTAGACCACCCGGCTCGGCGGCTCCCACTTCCCCCGGTACGGGTCACAGGGGGGTGTTGTCGTGCTTGCGGGACACGAGTTTCTCGCGCTTGTCCCGCAACATGTGAAGTGCTGCACATATCTCGCGACGGGTGTCGGCCGGGTCAATGACAGCGTCGACATAGCCGCGCTCGGCTGCGATGTAGGGGTTGAGCAACCGTGCGGAGTAGTCGGCCTCGAACGCCGCCCGCTCTTCGTCCGTGGCCCTGCGCTGCAGGATCGCAGCCGCCTGTCCGGCGCCCATCACGGCGAGTTCGGCCCACGGCCAGGCAAGGCACAGGTCGTTGCCCATCTCCTTCGAGTCCATCACGATGTACGCACCGCCGTACGACTTGCGCAGGATGACGCAGATGCGCGGCACGGTCGCGCGGGCATACGCAAACACGAGTTGTGCGCCGTGGCGGATCATCCCCCGCCATTCGAGGTCCTTGCCGGGGTAGAAACCCGGCGTGTCGACGAGCGTCACGACGGGGATGTTGAACGCGTCACAGAACGCGACGAACCGCGCAGCCTTCTGTGACGCGGGGATGTCGAGGGTGCCGGCGAGGTTGATCGGTTGGTTCGCGACGATGCCGACCGAGTGGCCCGCCATGTGCGCGAACGCGGTGATGACGTTGCCTGCCCACCGCGAACGCACCTCCATGTACGCACCGTCATCGACGATCGATTCGATCACCTTGCGCACGTCGTAACTGCCCGTCGAGGACTCGGGAACGAGTCTCCCTGCCTCGGGTGTGCCCCTGTCATCGGGGTCGTCGGTGTCGAGCGGTGCGGGGAGCTCGTTCACGTTGTCCGGCAGGAACTCGAGAAGGTCCTCGACCCAAGCCTGCGCGGCCACCCGGTCGGGGACCACCACGGACGCAGCGCCGCTGTGTCGTGCGTGCGTGGATGCGCCACCGAGTTCATCGGTGCTGACCGAGATCCCGGTGAACTCTGCAACCATCGTGGGACCGCTCACGAATGCGTACGAATCCTCGGTCATCACCACGAAGTCAGAGAGGCCGATGAGAAGCGCTGGGCCAGAGACAGCGGGGCCGGTCACGATGCTGACGGTCGGAACGTGTCCCGAGCAGTCCGCCAGCGCCTTGGCGGCCCGGCCCCAACCATGCAGGGCCGGGATGCCCTCGAGGATGTCGGCGCCCGACGACTCGATCTCGAGGACCAACGGCAGACCCTTCGACCGTGCCGTGTCGGCCGCGGTGGCGATCACGTGTGATGCATCGGCCGAGAGCGCACCCTTGTGGTGCTCGCCGTCGACCTGCAACCAGACCACGGTGCGGCCAGTGGCGAGACGGACGATGGCAGCAGTGGCCGCGCCGGGGACACTGTTCTGCAGTTCCACCACGATCTCTCTGGCGGGGGAACTCGCGTCGGTCACCGACTCAGATTAGACGGAGGGGTGATGGCGCAGTCCTCTCGGGTGGTGAGGGGCGACATCGAGCGAGATGCCGGGCTGGCGCGGCGCATGGCGCTTCACCACCTCGATGACGCGGTCACGCACCGCAAGAGTGGCGCGGTTCGGGCGGGGTCGCTCCCGTTGCGCCCAGCCCACCACACGTCGCGGCAGGTCGGGCACGCTGATGCGCACGAAGTCGCCCTTCAGCCAGCCCGGTGCCGCGCTCGCGGGCACGATCGCCGGGCCGAAGCCCTCGAACACGAGCGAGGCCATCAGTCGCACACCGTCGATCTCTGCCTGCGAGCGCAGCGCAACGCCGCGTGCGGCGGCTGCACGGTCGATGATGCGGCGCTGTGCAGTGCCGCGCGGTGCCAGCAACAGCGGATGCTCCGACAGTTCCTCGAGACCGATGCTCGTGCGCGAGGCGAGAACATGCTTCGTCGGGGCGAGGAGAAGGAGTTCCTCGGCGAAGAGTTCCTTCGTGTCGATTGCAGGCTCTGCAATGGGGAAGTGCACGATGGCCGCGTCGATCTCGCCGCTCGTGAGCCGCAGCAGCAACGCACTTGTCGCACCCTCGATGATCGCGGGCCGCACACCGGGGTGGTGGCGCACCAATGAGTTGAGCAGAGGGGGCATGAGCCAGCGTGCGGTGGTGCCGAGCGTGCCGATGCGGCAGTCACCTGTGGCTGTCTCACCGAGCGAGTGGATGTCTGCATCGATGTCCTCCACCTCGTGCAGGATCCGTCTGGCCCGGGCCAGCACCATCTCGCCCTCGTCGGTGAGGGTGCTCGATGCCCGGTCGATCAGCGTGGCGCCGAGGGCCTTCTCGAGCCGGGCGATGTGGGCCGACACATTCGACTGGACAGTGTCGAGGGCCTTTGCCGCGGCCGAGAACGAGCCGTGCTCCGAGATGGCAACCAGGCTCTGGAGTTGCTTGATTTCCATGGCTGTGCTGCCTCCGTGACACTTATCACCAAAAACGATAGCAACTATCATCCCGTTCGACTTGAGTGTTCACGCATTCACGTGCATAATTTCACTTACATAAATCGCGCCGGCAATGCCCCCCATTGGCCGGCCGAAAGAACCCACAAAGATGGTCCCCCACCATCGGGTTTCGGTTGAGAGGCCCCGCACCCCCTGCGGGGCTTCTCCCTTTCCCGGGAACATCTGGGTCGCTCGAGCCCTCTTCACACCTCGACATCGGGGGCGTAGTGTGCGCGCGTGAGCCACGCCGCGTTCTTCGATCTCGATCGCACCATCCTGAAGGGTGCGTCTGCGCACGTGGTGAGCCGGGTGCTGCGCGAGACCGGCGTGGTGTCGCGCTCGATTCCCGGGGAGTCGTTGCTCTACCAGGTGTTCGAGACATTCGGGGAGAACCTGCCGTCGATGGTTCTCGGTCGACAGGCGGTGCTCGCGATGCGCGGTCATGCACGGTCGCACGTGCGGGAAGCCGCGGCAACGGCGGCACCCGACCTGGTCGACATGGTGCAGCCGTACGCGCGCAAGGTGATGGACGAACACCGCGCGAACGGGCTCAAGGTGGTGCTCGCGACGACCACACCGCGCGACCTCATCGAACCGTTCGCGGAGCTCATGGGATTCGACGCGGTCATCGCCACCACGTACGGGGTCGACGCAGAAGGTGTCTACACGGGCGAGCTCGAGGGACCGTACGTGTGGTCGCGCGGGAAGCGCGATGCGGTCAGGGCGTGGAGCGAGGACAACGCGGTCGACCTCAGTGGTTCGTTCGCCTACAGCGACAGCGTGTTCGACGAGCCGTTGCTGACGATGGTGGGGAACCCGGTGTGCGTGAACCCCGACTGGCGGCTTCGCCTGATGGCTGCCGCACGGCGCTGGCCCGTGATGCATCTCGATGTTCCCGCCGGTGTCGCGAAGATCCCCGTTGTCGGGCTCGAGGCGCAACAGGCCCTGATGAAGTTCGCGCGTCCCGAGGTGTTCCCGTACGCGCGTTTCCGCATCACGGGAACAGAGAACATCCCGTTGGACTCTGCCGCGATCATCTGTGCCAACCACCGCAGCTACTTCGACATCGCGGCGGTGTCGCTTGCGGTTGCAAAGACCGGGCGTGCGGTCCGGTTCCTCGGCAAGAAGGAAGTGTTCGATGCGCCCGTGATCGGCCCGCTCGCCACGGCGCTCGGCGGCATCCGAGTGGAGCGTGGAACCGGCAGCGACGAACCGCTGCAGGCAGCCAGCGAATCACTTCAGGCCGGTGACCTCGTGGCGATCATGCCCCAGGGGACGATCCCGCGCGGCCGTGCGTTCTTCGATCCTCAGTTGAAGGGCCGATGGGGCGCTGCGCGGCTCGCTGCGCAGACCGGGGCACAGGTGATCCCGGTGGGGATCTGGGGCACCGAGAAGGTGTGGCCGCGGAACGCGAAGCTGCCGAACATCACGAACGTGACGTCGCCCCCCGAGGTCATCGTGACTGTCGGCAGACCGGTTGTGCTCGGGCTGGTCGACCCCGATGCCGACACGCGCGCGATCATGGACGCGATCAGCGCGCTGTTGCCGCCCGAGGGGCGCGAGCACCGCGAACCGACAGCAGATGAACTGCGGCGCAGTTACCCGTCGAACTACACCGGGGACCCGGGCGCCGAGGATGACCGACGCCCGGGGACCGACTAGTTACTTTGCGTTCGCGACCTTCTGTCGCACGATGTTCAGTGCGCTGCCGGCCTTGAACCACTCGACCTGTTCGGGGCTGAACGTGTGCTTCGCCTCGAAATCGACGGTGCTGCCGTCAGCCTTCGTGATGCGGCACTTCATCGGCTGGTCGGGAACCGGCGGAAGGTTCAGGACACTGATGCGGTCCGTCTCCTCGATGAGGTCATAGGTCGCCGGGTCGCTGAACGTGAGCGGCACGAGGCCCTGCTTCTTCAGGTTGGTCTCGTGGATGCGCGCGAACGAGCGTGCGAAGATCACGACGCCGCCGCGGAACCTCGGCTCCATCGCCGCGTGCTCGCGGGAGGAACCCTCGCCGTAGTTCTGGTCACCGATCGCGCACCAACGGATGCCGGCCTCGCTGTAGCGCTTGGCGATGTCGGGGTAGCTGCGACGGGCACCGTCGGTGATGTCGAGACCCTCTCCCACGGCGCCGCCGAACGCATTGACCGCGCCGATGAACAGGTTGCCCGAGATGTTCTCGAGATGCCCGCGGTACGTGAGCCACTTGCCCGCGGCCGAGATGTGGTCGGTGGTGCACTTGCCCTGTGCCTTCATGAGGATCGGCAGCTCGACGTAGTCGTTGCCGTCCCACGCGGGGAACGGCTCGAGCAACTGGAGGCGCTCGCTCGTGGGGCTGACCTCGACGACGACGTTGCTTCCGTCGGCCGGGGGAGGAGTGAAGGTGTCGACACCCGGGTCGTAGCCGCGTTCCGGGATGATCTCGCCCTCGGGTGCGTCGAGCATGACCTCGGTTCCGTCGGGCGCAGTGATGCTGTCGACGCGCGGGTCGAAGTCGAGACGACCGGCGAGCGCGATCGCCATGACGGTGTCGGGGCTGGTCACGAACGAAAGCGTGTTTGCCGAGCCGTCCGCACGCTTGGGGAAGTTGCGGTTGAACGAGTTCACGATGCTGTTCGGCTTCGCTGTCTTGTCGGCCGCGCGTTCCCACTGTCCGATGCACGGACCGCATGCGTTCGCGAGCACGGTTGCCCCGACTGCCTCGAGGTCGGCGAGAAGACCGTCGCGCTCGATGGTTGCGCGGATCTGCTCGCTCCCGGGCGAGATGAGAAGCTCGGTCTTCGCCTTCAGTCCCTTGGCCGCGGCCTGGCGTGCGATCGACGCCGCGCGCGTGATGTCCTCGTACGACGAGTTCGTGCAGGATCCGATCAGGGCGGCCGACACATCCATCGGCCACTCGTTCTCGCGTGCCGCCTTGCCCACGCCGTCCTTGCCGATCTTGTGAGCGCGGTCGGGGGAGTGGGGTCCGTTGATCAACGGCGTGAGTGCCGAGAGGTCGATCTCGATCACCTGGTCGTAGAGAGCGCCGTCGTCAGGTCGCAGGTCGGAGGCGACTGCATCGGCCGCCGCCGCAATCTCTGCACGGCCCGTGGCACGCAGGTACGTGGCCATGTTCGCGTCGTAACCGAACACCGAGCAGGTGGCGCCGATCTCTGCTCCCATGTTGCAGATCGTGGCCTTGCCTGTTGCAGAGATCGTGTCGGCGCCGGGGCCGAAGTACTCGGCGATTGCTCCGGTTCCGCCCTCGACGGTGAGCTGCCGCGCAACCTCGAGGATCACGTCCTTCGGGCTGCTCCATCCGCTCAGCTCGCCGGTGAGCTTGATGCCGATCACCTTCGGCCAACGGACATTGAACGGGAACCCGGTCATCACGTCGACCGCGTCGGCGCCACCGACGCCGATTGCGACCATCCCGAGTCCGCCCGCATTCGGCGTGTGGCTGTCGGTGCCGATCATCATGCCGCCGGGGAACGCGTAGTTCTCGAGCACCACCTGGTGGATGATGCCGCTGCCGGGTCCCCAGAAACCGACGCCGTACTTCGCGCTCACCGAGCGCAGGAAGTCGTACACCTCGCGGTTCACGTCGTTTGCGTCGCGCAGGTCGAGCTTTGCGCCGACCTTGGCGAGGATGAGGTGATCACAGTGGACGGTCGAGGGCACCGCGGTGGTGGGGAGACCTGCGGTCATGAACTGGAGCAGTGCCATCTGTGCGGTGGCGTCCTGCATCGCGACGCGGTCGGGGTTGAAGTCGGCGTAGCTGCGGCCGCGCTCCATCTCCTGGTTCACCGGGTCGACGAGATGGTTGATGAGGATCTTCTCTGCGAGCGTGAGGGGCCGGCCGAGGCGCTTGCGCCCGAGCTCGGCGTTCGCGACGAGGCGCGAGTACACGCCTTCGACGAGGGCGATGGGGGTTCCGGCAGTCACGGCCATGGGGCAACCTTTCCTCGAGGCAAGCGGTGGGCTTGCTTTTTGTCTCTGTGTATACAACTGTAATACAAGTGCGCACCATCCGCTATCACCGAATTGCCGACGAGATCAGGGTGCGCATCATGTCGGGTGCGTACGCGGCCGGGCGCATCATGCCGAGCGAATCAGAGCTGTCCGCGGAGTTCGAGGTCAGCCGGGTCACCGTGCGAAAGGCGCTCGACGTGCTGCGCGATGAGGGTCTGATCGACTCGCGCCAGGGTTTCGGCTGGTTCGTGGCCGGCGACACGGTGAGGCAACCACTCGCACGCCTCTCGACGATCGAGGAACAGATGCGTGACTCCGGTGCCGCACCGGAGCGCCGTGTGCTCGAGTTCGCCTTCGAGTCGGCACCGAACGACGTTGCGGCGTCCCTCGGAACCACGCAGGTGCTGCGCGTGCGTCGTGTGAACCTGGCCGACGGCGAGCCGTTCGCGATCGTCACTGTGTGGTGCCCGGCTGAGCTCGGTCAGCACCTGTCGCGCGCTGATGTGGAGCGGTCGCCGTTCTACGAACTGCTCGATGTGCCGCTCTCCGGTGCGACGCAGACGATCGGCGCAGACGCGGCGACGTCGGACGAGGCAGCATTGCTGAAGGTCCCCGCCGGCTCGCCTGTGCTGCGTTGCCTGCGCACGACCAAGAGCGTCGCCGGAAGGACCGTGCTGTTCTCGCGGCATGTCTTCCCGGCGCACCGCACCGAGTTCGTGGTGGATCTTCCGTTCGTCGACCAGTCGATCGCGCCGAGCGGTCTGCGGCTCGTCGACTAGGGGCCGTCTAGAGGAAGGTCTTCTTCCAGCCGTCGTCGTCCTTGACGACACCGGCCTGCACCGCGGGCAGCATCTCCTCGCGGAGCCTGCGCTTGCTGTGCATGTG
>CAZENK010000039.1:0-16115 GCA_964513585.1 uncultured Bifidobacterium sp.
CATAGCCAGCTTGGAAGGCTGGAACTCTAGCCATTGAGCTACACCCGCGTATGTGGATGCCCATTGTACCGACGGGGGCCGCAGGGCGCACCCAGATGTCATGGCCGTCGGACCCGGGCTACGGCGCGGACACCGCGGGCAAGGGTTAGGGTTTCGGCGTGAAAACGGTCGGATTGGTTCTGTACCCGCGCTTCACGGCGCTCGACATCGTGGGGCCGTTCCAGGCGCTCGTTGATGTGCCCGGGCTCGATGTCTTTTTCGTCGCAGAGCAGGTCGGCCCTGTCACGGACCACACGGGACTGCTCACGATGCAGGCAACGCGTGCTTTCGACGAGATTGATGCACTCGATGTCGTGGTGGTGCCCGGCGGCTTTGCCGATGCTGACCTTCATGACGACGACCCCGTGGTCGGTTTCGTGCGGCGCGTGCACCCGGCGACGGCCTGGACCACGAGCGTGTGCACGGGGTCGGTGTTCCTCGCCGCCGCGGGTGTTCTACAGGACCTGGAGGCAACGACGCACTGGGCCGCGTATGCGCGGCTCGAGGCTCTCGGTGCCCGGCCGACTTCGTCGCGTGTCGTGCGCTCGGGCAAGGTGATCACGGCAGCAGGAGTGTCATCCGGCATCGACATGGGGCTCACGCTCGTGGCCGAACTCGCCGGGGAGGAGATGGCCCGGGCCGTGCAGCTCGCGATCGAGTACGACCCCCAGCCGCCCTTCGACAGTGGTTCGCCCTCAAAGGCTGACCCCTCGTTGTTCGGGTTGGTGGCAGAGATGTTCGCGCCGCGCCTGCGGCCGCAGTGATGCGCGCGGTCAGGCGGGGGAGCGTCGGCGGCGTGCGCGCACCACGATCACCGCGAGGCCGATGATGACGGCTGCGACGACGGCGTACTGCAGGTAGTCGCCCCAGGTGCCGGCCTTCTTCCACTGGTCGCCGAGACCCCAGCCGAGCATCACCCACACGGTGTTCCACACGAGCGAACCGGCTGCGGTCAGCAGTGTGAACTTCACGAGCGGCATCCTGTCGCCGCCGGCAGGAATCGAGACAACCGACCTCACGACCGGGATCAGTCGGCCGAAGAGAACGACCTTGTTGCCGTGGCGCTCGAACCACACGAACCCCTTGTGCACGTCCGACTGCTTCAGTCCGACGAACCGCCCGATGACGGTGAGGAACCTCTCGAGCCGTTCGTCGTCGAGCAGTCGACCGATCGCATAGAGGAAGTAGGCACCGACGACCGACCCCACAGTCGCGGCAATGATGCCGCTGACCACGTCGAAGCGCCCCTGGCTCACGTTGAAGCCGGTGAGGAGCAGGATCAGCTCCGACGGGATCGGGGGGAACACGTTCTCCAGCGCGACCAGCAAGGCCACGCCGACCAGGCCGATCGAGTCAATTACGTCGGTTGCCCAGTCAATCACCCGTTCGATGTTAGGGCGTTCGCCCGGGCGGGTTCGTGACCCTCTTCTTCGCCTCGTGAGCACCCGAGAGGCGGGCACTAGCCTTGCAGGGTCATGCTGAAGCGCCTCCTGTCCACCGTCCTGGCGCGGTACAAGTGGCTCCTCTGGCTCGTGATCGGGTTCCAGTTCGTGCAGGCCATGGCGGGTCTCTTCCTCCCGACCCTGAACTCCGACATCATCAACAACGGCGTGGTGAAAAACGACGTGGGCTACATCTGGCGGATGGGCGGGTTCATGCTCGCCGTGACGCTGGTGCAGGTCGCGTTCTCGGTGGCTGCGGTCTACGTCGGCTCGAGGGTCGCGATGGGGTTCGGGCGCGATGTGCGTGAGGCGCTCTTCCGCCAGGTCAACACGTTCTCGTCGCGCGAGGTCGCCAGGTTCGGCGCACCGTCGCTGATCACCCGCATCACGAACGACGTGCAGCAGGTGCAGATGCTCGTCCTCATGACCTGCACGCTGATTCTCGGGGCACCGTTCACCGCGATCGGCGGCGTGGCGATGGCCATGCACCAGGACCTCGGTCTCTCGCGCATCCTGATGGTGTCGATCCCGATCCTCGCGGTCCTGCTCGGTCTCATCATCTCGAGCATGGTGCCCACGTTCCGGCGCATGCAGGAGCGCATCGACCGCATCAACGAGATCCTGCGCGAGCAGCTCACCGGCATCAGGGTGGTGCGCGCATTCGCGCGCGAGCCGGAGGAGCGTGAGCGCTTCGCCGATGCGAACGCCGCACTGACGGCCACCGCCCTGCGCGGCGGACGGCTGCAGGCCCTCATGTTCCCCACGGCGACCCTGATCGTGAACTTCTCGAGCGTGGCAGTGGTGTGGTTCGGGTCGGACCGCCTGAGCGAGGGCCTGATGAAGCCGGGTGCCCTGATTGCGTTCCTCACCTATCTCACCCAGATCCTGATGTCGGTGATGATGACAACGTGGATGGCCGCACTGATCCCGAGGTCGGCGGTGAGTGCCGAGCGCATCGTCGAGGTGCTCGACACCTCGACCTCCGTGGTGATCTCGCAGAACCCGGTGCGCGACATCGGCGCGGTCGCCAACCTGCAGTTCTCGGGGGTCGGCTTCCGGTACCCGGGCGCGGAGTCCCCGGTTCTGCACGGCATTTCGGTCGAGGTGAGGGCTGGCGAGACCCTGGCGATCGTCGGCAGCACCGGTGCGGGCAAGACCACCTTCGTGAACCTCGCGGCCCGCATGTTCGATGCAACCGACGGGACAGTGGCGATCGACGGTGTCGACGTGCGCGATCTTGCACCGGAGGCACTGTGGTCGAGGGTGGGGATGGTGCCCCAGAAGCCGTACCTGTTCTCGGGGACCATCGCGAGCAACCTGAGATACGGAAAGGAAGACGCGACCGAGGCCGAGATGTGGGAGGCACTGCGCATCGCCCAGGCCGATGACTTCGTGCGCGCGATGCCCGGCGGTCTCGATGCCTCGATCGCACAGGGTGGCACCAATGTGTCGGGCGGCCAGCGCCAGCGCCTCGCAATCGCACGTGCCCTGATCCGTCAGCCCGAGATCTACCTGTTCGATGATTCGTTCTCCGCGCTCGACCTTGCCACCGACGCCCGGCTGCGTGCGGCGCTCGAGCCGTGGGTGAAGAAGTCGGTCGTGATCGTGGTGGCACAGCGCGTCTCCACCATCCGCCATGCCACGCGCATCATGGTGCTGGAGGACGGCGAGTGCGTCGGCCTCGGCACCCACGACGAACTGCTGCATGACTGCGCCACCTACCAGGAGATCGTGTCGTCGCAGGCGACAGCGACCGAGGAGACGGTGTGAGCGACAAGAAACCGCAGCACATGCCCGGGTCGGAACTGCGCAGCAGTCGCATGCACGTGGTCGGCATGCCCGTCGAGAAGTCGGAGGACTTCACCGGCACGACACGACGGATCCTGGGGCGCATGGCGGGGGAGAGGTACCTCGTCGCGCTCATCCTGTTCCTCGCGGTGGCGAGCGTGGCTCTCGTGGTGTCGGGCCCGCGCGTGCTCGGTCACGCCACCGACATTCTGTTCGACGGCCTGACACGCCGCAACGGACGGGCCGGGGTCGACTTCGACGAGCTCCACCGGACGCTGTGGTGGGCGGTCTTCATCTATGCCGCGTCATTTGCGCTCGCCTACATGCAGACCTACCTGCTGGCGGGCGTGGTGCAGCGCACCATGTACTCGCTGCGCTCCGACGTGGAGGAAAAGATCCACCGTCTGCCGCTGTCGTATCTCGACCGGCATTCCCGCGGTGACCTGCTGAGCCGCGTCACGAACGACATCGACAACATCTCGCAGAGTCTGCAGCAGTCGCTCAGCCAGTTGATCACCTCGATGCTCACCATCATCGGCGTGCTGTTCATGATGGTGGTGGTGTCGCCCCTGCTCGCCCTGATCGCCATCATCACCGTGCCGCTGTCGGCTCTCTCGATGAAACAGATCGCCAACCGGTCGAAGAAGCGCTTCCTTGCGCAGTGGACGCACACGGGCGCACTGAACGGGTTGATCGAGGAGACGTTCACCGGTCACGCAGTGGTCAAGACCTTCGGCCGGCAGGCCGAGGTCGAGGAGCGCTTCGCCGCCACGAACGAGAAACTGTTCGAGGCCGGGTTCTCGGCGCAGTTCATGTCCGGGTCGATCCAGCCCGCCATGATGTTCGTGGGCAACCTGAACTACGTGGCCATCGCGCTCGTGGGCGGGTTGCGCGTGGCATCGGGTTCCATGGGGCTCGGTGACGTGCAGGCATTCATCCAGTACTCGCGCCAGTTCACGCAGCCGCTCACCCAGACCGCATCGATGATGAACGTGCTGCAGTCGGGCGTGGCATCTGCTGAGCGTGTGTTCGAGGTTCTCGACGCCGATACCGAGAGCCCGGAGCCACCGTCGTCCGGGCTCGACACCGTGCACGGGCGCATCGCGTTCGAGAACGTGTCGTTCAGTTACGACCCCGACCGCCCGTTGATCGAGGATCTGTCGTTCGTGGCCGAGCCCGGGGCCACGGTCGCCATCGTGGGTCCCACGGGTGCGGGAAAGACGACGCTGGTGAACCTGATCATGCGGTTCTACGACCTGCAGGGCGGGCGCATCACCCTCGACGGTGTGGACATCGCATCGATCCCGCGCAGGGAACTCAGGGGGCACGTGGGCATGGTTCTACAGGACACGTGGCTGTTCGGTGGCACGATCCGCGAGAACATCGCATACGGGAACCCCCGTGCGACCGAGGAGCAGATCCGCGCCGCGGCCAAGGCCGCCTATGTCGACCGTTTCGTGCACTCCCTCCCGCAGGGCTACGACACCGTCCTCGACAACGAGGGAGGGGCGGTGAGTGCGGGCGAGAAGCAGCTGCTCACCATCGCGCGCGCGTTCCTGGCCGACCCCCAGATCCTCATTCTCGACGAGGCAACCAGTTCGGTCGACACGAGGACCGAGGTGCTGATCCAGAAGGCAATGGTCGCTCTGCGCAGCCAGCGCACGAGTTTCGTGATCGCGCACCGTCTGTCGACCATCCGTGATGCGAGCGTGATCCTCGTGATGGAGGCCGGGCGCATCGTCGAGCAGGGCGACCACGACAGCCTCATCGCGGCGAAGGGCGCCTACCACAGGCTGTACCAGTCACAGTTCTCGGGCGCGGTCACCGACCTGGCGTAGCCTGCGGTCATGGAGCATTTCGACGTCGTCGTGATCGGCGCTGGCATCTCCGGCATCGGCGCGGGGTACTTCCTGAAGCGTGACTGCCCGGGGAAGTCGTTCGCGATTCTCGAGGCGCGCGAGTCCATCGGCGGCACGTGGGACCTGTTCCGTTACCCCGGTGTGCGCTCCGACAGCGACATGCACACGCTCGGGTACTCGTTCAAGCCGTGGAAGGCCGAGAAGTCGATCGCCGACGGACCGGCAATCCTCGGGTACCTGAACGAGACAGTCGACGAGCACGACCTGCGCCGTCACATCCGCTTCGGCACGCGGATGACGCACGCCAGTTGGTCGGGCGACACGGCACGGTGGACCCTGACGGGAACCGATTGCAGGACCGGCGCAACGGTGACCTACACGTGCTCGTTCCTGTACATGTGCTCGGGGTACTACTCGTACACAGCTGGCTACACGCCCGAGTTCCCCGGCATCAGCGACTTCGCCGGGACCGTCGTGCACCCGCAGCAGTGGCCCGGGAATCTCGACTGGTCGGGCAAGAGGGTCGTGGTGATCGGGTCGGGGGCCACGGCCATGACTCTGGTGCCCGCACTGGCGAGGTCGGCTGCGCACGTGACGATGCTGCAGCGGTCACCCACCTACGTGGTCTCGCGGCCCGACCGCGACGCAGTGGCCTCGTTCCTGCGCCGCGTGATGCCCGAACGGTGGGCGTACGCGGTCACACGCTGGAAGAACACGACGATGCAGCAGTTCGTGTACCGGCGCACGCGCACGCACCCGCAGCAGGTGAGAGAGGCGCTGTTGAAGGGCGTGCGCGAGTCGCTCGGGCCCGACTACGACATCGACACGCACTTCACTCCCGCGTACGACCCGTGGGACCAGCGACTGTGCCTGGTGCCGAACGGTGACCTGTTCGAGTCGATCAAGGCGGGCGCGGCATCGGTGGTGACCGACCGCATCGAGACCTTCGACTCCGCGGGCATCGCTCTCGAGTCGGGTGCCCGCATCGATGTCGACATCATCGTCACGGCGACAGGTCTACAGCTCGTGACCCTCGGCGAGATGTCCTTCGAGGTGGACGGGGCGCCGGTCGACTTCTCGCGCACCTGGTCGTACAAGGGGTGTGCCTACTCGGGCGTGCCCAACCTGGCATCGAGCTTCGGGTACATCAACGCCTCGTGGACCCTGCGCGCCGACCTCACGTGCGAGTACGTGTGCCGTCTGCTGAACCACATGGATGCCGTCGGCGCATCGACGTGCGTGCCCACGCTGCGGGATTCCGATGCAGACATGCCCGAGCGGCCGTGGATCGACAATTTCTCCGCCGGCTACATGCAGCGTGTCATGCATCTCTTCCCGAGGCAGGGTGACCGCGAACCCTGGATCAACCCGCAGAACTACAAGCGCGACAAGAAACTGTTCCGGAACGCGCCCGTCGACGACGGTGTCATGCGGTTCGTGGGCCCCGGCCGTGTGCGCTAGGGGATCAGGTAGATCTCTGCGCGGCGGTTCTGGTCCTGCTTCGCGTTCGACTTCGAGTTCGTGACCGGGTCTGTCGCGCCGAAGCTCCAGATCGAGATGGTGCGGTTCACGCCGCGGCCTCGCAGCAGTGAACGCACCGTGCTCGCACGCCGCTGGGACAGAACCACGAGGTCAGAGCTCTCGCCGCCCATGTTGCCCGAGTGCCCGGCCACGATGACCGAGCTCGCGGTGCGCGCACTGGCGGCGAGCTCGTTGACCGCCCTCCTCGACGGTGGCTTCAACCGTGCCGTGCCGCCCTCGAAGTAGACGACAGTCGGCGGGGCCAGCGCCACCACGATGTCGCTCGGGGTCACGGTTCCCTCGACGACACGGGTCGACTTGGTCGACATGACGCGGCCGTTGCTGCGCCTCAGCACCTGGAACGTGCAGCGCCCCTTGGCGATGAACGCAAGGCTCGTGCCCGAGCCGAGACAGACCTTCGGGGTCAGCGGATTGATAAAGAACCTGCGGGACTGGGCCTCGGTGATCAGGCGCACCGCCGACATCGCGATGTTCGAGCCACCCACGTCGGTCATGGTGAAGGTCGACGTCGTGGCGCCACCGCTGGTGGAGCGCGAGTCCCCCCGGTAGGCCGACCAGGGTGTGGTGGTCGTGGGCGCCACGGTCGTGGTGGTGGTGCTCGTCGTGGTGGTGGTGCTCGCGTTTTTCGCTGCTGCCATGGCGGCCGCGGCACCGGGAGGGGGCGACCCCGGCACGCCGGTGCCGGTGAGGTACACGCCGTAGAACTTGCCTGCGGTGACCTGTGCCGAGCCGAAGGTCATCGGGATGCGTGCGAAGTTCGCGGCGCTGAAGGTCTTGCCGTTCCACGATGTGGCAGTGGGGCAGCGCGACAGGTTCACCAGGTTCG
The DNA here is from genome assembly GCA_964513585.1 of uncultured Bifidobacterium sp. GTDB lineage: Bacteria > Actinomycetota > Acidimicrobiia > Acidimicrobiales > Ilumatobacteraceae > UBA2093. The sequence continues at coordinate 7,497 of CAZENK010000039.1, forward strand.
TGCCGATCGGTGTGCTGCCCACGATCGACCCGCCGTCGGCCGTGAGCTCGTAGAGCAGGGCGAACAACTCGAAGCGCGGCACGCCGCTCGGGGCCAGGCATGTCATCGACATGCGGAACTGGGTGAGCGTGCCGCTGGTGGCGGGCCGGAAGACCTGGCCGAAGCTGCTCGCGTTGAAGCAGTCGAACAGGGTGAGAGGAGCCTTCGGAAGGTTGCCCGACTGGCGGGTGGGCGAGCTGCAGCCCGTGCTGCCCACGGGCTTGCCGCCGGCGTACGACGACACGTTTGCCCACCGGATCCATCTGGCCGCATGGCTGGTCGACTTCTGCAGCGCACCGTTGATGCGGTAGTCGAACACGAAGTTGCACGTGCGGGTCGTGGGGGTCAAGGCGCCACCGGAACAGTTGTTGGCCGTGGTGCCGTCGACCTCGAGGAACGAGGCCGAGTGGCCTGCCGGTGCACCGGCGTCGTCCCACGAGAAGTCAAAGCCGATGTTGACCCCGTTCGGTCCGGCCTCTGATGCGGTGACACGGGGGGCGCCCACCGCGAGGAGAGACGCCGTCAGGGCGATCACGGCGAATGCGGCCTTCAGGCGCCTCGGGCGGTTGGTCACGGGATTCGACATGTCGGTTGATGGTCTCTTTCGGTCAGGATGACACGCTAGGCGAAGTTTCGCTGGGGAACACGGTAGTGACCACGACCCTGCGGTCGGTCAGCGGCTTCCAGCCGCTCGTGGCCTTGGCGGTCGTGCCATGGAACGTGATCCACTGGCGCACGCCAAGTCGCGACAGGTACTTGGCCACAGCCTCGGCGCGTGCGCGCGCCAGAGGCTCGAGGTTCCAGGCGCTGCGTGTCTCGCCGCGCTGCGCAAAGCCGGTGACATAGACCAGGCCGCCGTTCCTGCGCGCGGTCGTGGCCATCTTGCGCAGGGTCTGCTGGGTTGCGTAGGTGAGCTGGGCCGAACCACGTGCGAAGTACACGCCGCCCGGGACCGGGGTTCCCACGACCGACACCGTGCCGGCCACGGTCGTCCACTCGACCGTGCTGCCCTCTGAGATGTTCACGCCTGCGGGGCCGCCGGGGGAGAGGCCGATCTCGTTGGCGAACTGCACAGTGACCCTCACACGGGAACTTGCGAACGGCACCGACACCGTCGTTGCGGGGTTCTGCGGGTCGACCTGCACCCTGATGCGCGCGAGCAGCTTGTTCGACCGGTCTGTGACAGAGATGAGCGCGTGGGTGACGGGGATCGCGGCATCACGTGCGGCGCGGATGGCGGTGACCTGTGTGCGGCGGCTGCCCACGCGCTGGGCAGTGACCCTGGCGGGGGCCGGGGGCAGGCGCAGTTCCGAGGACAGCGACGCCGGTGATGTCGTGCGGAAGGACTCCCATTCGTTCGATGCCGGGCGCAGTGTCTGCATGGCAACTGCGGCCGACACGGGGCCGGTGCCCACACTGTTGACCGCGCGCACGGTGAACGAATAGGCAGTGGACGGCTTCAGGTTCGTGACGGTGCACGACAGACCCGACGACGAGCACATGCGTGTCTGCGACGGCTGGTTCACCTCCGTCGCCTCGACCATGTACGACGTGACCGCGCGACCACCGTTCGATGCCGGCGCGCTCCACGACACGGTGGCAGACGTGGTGAGCGGGGCCACCACGGTCACGGTCGGTGCACCCGGCGTGTTCGGCATCGACAGTGTGCTGGTGGCGGCAACCGACTGGCCGACACTGTTGACCGCGCGCACCGACACGGTGAACGAGGCGCCGCGCGTGAGCCCGGTGACGGTGCACGACGTGGCGAGCGGGGAGGCAAGGGTGCATGTGCCCGAGTTCGTGGTCACCGAGTACGAGGTGATGGCCGTGCCGCCGTGGCTCTCGGGCGTGCGCCAGGACACGTGTGCCGTGGTGCCGTTCGGGGACTCGACCGTGAGGTTGCGCGGCGCAGACGGGTTGCTCAGCGGCATCACGAGGGCGACTGCAGTGTTGCTCGAGGTCTCGACGTTGGCGGTGGAGGTGATGGTCACGATCTTCGACTCGTACTTGCGCGACGGGTCGAGCTGCGTGAACTGCGCCGACCGTGTCTGGGTCGTGAGGGCGCGCACGATGCGTCCCGTGGACTGCACGGTCACGGGCGCACCGAACGAGCCACCCTGCGGGCGCAGGTAGACCTCGTAGTGCACGAAGGTGCCGGGGCCGTAGGTGTTCGGGTCCTCCCACGAGACATCGAGCGTGGTGTCGGCCCTGGTGCCGACCACGTTGCGTGGGGCCGAGAGCGTTGGCAGCGGCACCAGCACCTCTGCGGACTCGGACTCGATTCCCTTGCCGCGTGCGTTGATCGCCGCAACCGTGACCGTGTACGAGGCGCCGTTCACGAGACCCACGAGCGTGCAGGACAGCGAGTTGGCGGGGCAGTCGGCGCGCGTGATGGTGGGTGCCGTCGACGAACGCGCAGTCAGGGCATACGCGAGCACCGGGCTGCCGCCGTTGCTGGCGGGGGCGGTGAAGCCGAGGGAGATGGTGCCGTCGCCCGCGCTCACCGACGTGATGTGCGGCGCGGTCGGCGCGGTCGGCAGCACGGTGATGGTGCGCGACACGGGGCTTGCGGCTGCGAACACGGAGTCCCCGGCCTGTGCGGTCTCGATGGTGCACGTGCCGACAGATGCCAGCGAGACGATTCCCGTCGACGACACCGAGCACACCGAGCCGCCGTTGGTGACGCTGTAGGTCAGTGCCAGGCCGCTCGAGGCCGATGCATCAAGGGCGAAGTCGGGCTGGCCGTGTTCCTTCGGGGCCGGTTGCGGGAAGGTGATCGCCTGGCTCAGCTTGCCGATCTCGATGATCTGGGTCACCGGTGTCGCGGCGAGCCAGTTGTCGTTGCCCGGCTGCGATGCGGTCAGTGCACAGATCCCCGAACCGACGAACGTCACGGTTCCGTTCACGAACGTGCACACCGACCCCGCCCCGGTGGTCACGGCAACCGTCGGGGTCAGGCCCGAGGTCGATGTCGCCGTCGGCTGGTAGGTCGAACCCGCGGTCGGGCTGGAGGGGATCAGCGACGTGAACGCCACGGTCTGGGTCCCCTGGGCGACGGTGATGCTCTGTGGCTGGCTGGTGGCCTGCAGGAAGTTGGTGCTGGCGGCACGCGATGCAGTCACGACACAGGTGCCGACACCTGTTGCGGTCACGATCCCGGTGGCTGCATCGACGGTGCAGGGGCCCGTTGTTGCGGCGTAGGCGAGAGAGCTGGTACCCGAGCCGCCCATGGCCACCAGACGGTGCGCGGTGCCGTAGCGCATGGATGCCCCGCTCACGATGCTGATGGCCGACTGCGGCGCCCTGTCGACCACGAGGGTGCGGGTCGTTGCGCCCTGGAAGTTGTTCTCGACGACGGTGGCGGTCACCGAGTAGGTGCCGGCGTTGGTGGGCGGCCATTGCGATCCGTACGAAGTCTCGTTGATGCCGACGTACTCGATCTGCACGACCTTGCCGCTCGGCTGGGTCGCGGCGGTGGCACGGCGCGGCGAGCCGTTGAACGTCTGTGCGAGTGATGCATTGTCAATCGTGACGTCGATCGTCATCTTCTGGATGGTCCAGCCCGATGTTCCCGAGCCGGCGTAGTTCACGTCGTTCACGGTGGCCGACACCGAGTACGAGCCTGCATCCGTGGGTGCACCCGACGAGGGTCCGTAGACGGTGCCCTGTGCGCCCGAGTACGACATGATCAGCGACAGCGACGACGGCTGGGTGGCGGTGGCGATGGCGCGCGGTGACCCGTTGTAGACAGCCGACAGAGCGGGGCCGAACGATACTGTCGCCGCTGCCTTCAGGATGGTTCCTTGCAGGGTGGGCTGGGTGAGCACGTAGTTCTGTGCGTCACCGCCGATGAGGACCAGCCCCGACACCGTGACCAACTTGCCCGCACCGGCGGTCGAGTTCGCGAAGGTTGCGACGGTGCCGGCGGTGTCGAGCGTGACCGAGTCGTCACCGATCACGCCGTTGAAGGTGTACGACGAGGTGTTGAGCGTGGCGGTCGTGGTGCCGTCGAAGGCGCGGGTCACCACCGAGATGCCCGACAGCGTGAGCGGCACCGCAATGACGTTCGCGGAGAGGTACGACGGCTGTGTCACCACGTAGCGGGCGGCCTGCTGTCCGCCCAGGGTGATGCCGGCGACGGTGATCGGCTTGGCCGTGCCCACGTTCTTGTTGGCGAAGGACGCGGACATCTGTGCGGCGTTGATGGTCACGTCGTCCCCGCCCACGACACCAACCAGCGTGGCCGAGCCGAGCGACACGAGTGAGGTTGCCGATGCCGTGGCGTCGTACGGGCGCGACTGTGCGGTCGCGCCCGAGATCGTGAGGACCTTCGGGACCACGGTGAACGAGCGCGTGTCCGATGAGCCGTCGGCGACGGAGGCGGCCAGGTAGTTGCCGTCACCGGTCTGCGACGCGGTCACCGTGCACACGCCGACCGAGATGATGCGGATGGTCGTGCCGGTGACGACCTGGCACACGGTGCCCGGTGTGGCCGTGACGGTGGGTGCGAGCAGCGAGGTGGTGGTGATGCCCGCCGAGAAGTCGGGGTCGCCGTAGGTCTTCTGGGTGATCGGGGCGAACGAGAGTTCCTGGGCGGCCTTGTTGATGGTGATGCTGACGGGGGAGGACGTGCGCGACAGATGGTTGTTGTCCCCCGCCTTTGTCGCGGTGACGGTGCAGGTGCCGGCCGTGAGGGCGGTGATCGTCGTGCCGTTGAGCGAGCAGATGCCCGCCGGGCTCGTGACCGTGTAGGTCACCGCGCCCGTGCCGCTTCCGTTCGTGGTCGACAGCGTGATCGTGGGCTGGCCCGGTGAGGGCGCGTATGTCACCGAGGTGGTCGATGCCGACAGCAGCAAGGGGACCTGCGCGGCCTTGTTGATGGTGAGCGTGGATGCGGTGTAGGTGATCTGGTAGTTGTCCGTCGAACCGAGCCCCATGACCAGCGCCGACGGCGTCACCGAGTACGTGCCTGCCTGTGTCGGTGCGGTCGTCGACGCCGGGTAGGTGGTGCCCCCCGTGCCCGCATAGGTGTACGTGACCGCCGACGCGGAGTCCGAGCCCACGAGGCCCGTCGTGGTGAACTGAGACGACACCGCGCTGCCGAACGTGATGGTCTCGGCCTGCGCGGCGACCGTGAGGGCCTTCTTCTGGACCGTGATCGACACGGTCGTGGTCGCAACCGCATAGTTGGCGCTGGTGGGCGTGAACGTGACACTGAGGGTGTGCGAGCCGGCGGCAAGGCCGGTGCCGGCCGGTGGCGAGTACGAGAACGAGCCTGTCTGGGCGGCGGTTGCATTCAGCTGCGAAGCGCCGAGCGAGTCCCCGAAGGTGATGGCGGCAGGGCTCGACCATGCAAGGCCGGCCGATGCCTGCGTGATGGTGGCCGACGTGGTCGGCTGGATCACCGTGTAGTTGCCGGCCGCTGCACCCGATGCTGTGATCCCCGACACGGTGATCGGGCGGTTCGCGCCCGCGTTGACGTCGGTGAACACGGCCGTCGCACCGGTCATGTTGACGGTGACGTTGTCGCCGACCGCCAGACCGTCGAACGACGGCGAGGGTGCCGACAGCGTGGCGGCGTTTGTGCCGTCATAGGTCTTGTTCACGCCGCTCACACCGAGCACGGTGACGGGCCTGGAGGTGATCGTGGCGGTGGCCGACGGCTGGGTGAGCACGTAGTTCGGTGCGTGGGTGCCGGTCAGGGTGATGCCCGTGATGGTGAGCGGCTTGTTGGTGCCGACGTTCGCATTGGCGAACGAGGCGGACAGGTTCGTCGCATCGAACCCGACGATGTCGTTCTGCTCGAGGCCGACGATGGATGCACCTGCGGTGTTGACCAGGGCGGTTGCCGATGTTCCGGCGTTGTACACGCGGCTGACGGTCGTCACGCCTGTCATCGTCACGGTCTTCTGGGTCACCGAGACCGTGACTGTCGTGGTCTCGACGCTGTACTGGTCGCTCGTGGGGGTGAAGGTCACGCTCAGGGTGTGCGTGCCCACGTTCAACCGTGTGCCCGCTGCGGGGGAGTACACGAAGGTGCCGCCCACCGATGCGGTGGCGTTCAGTTGGGTCGAGCCGAGGAGCGTTCCGTACACGATCGACGACGGGTTCGACCACGCGAGCCCAGCAGGCGCAATGAGGATGTCGGCGGTGGTGGTGTACGGGGTGATCGAGTAGTTGGCGGCATCATTGCCGCCGAGGGCAAGTCCCGTCACCGAGACCGTGCGGGCCGGGCCGACACTGGTCACGAGGAACGTGCCGACTGCATTCGATGTGTCGAGAGTGACGCTGTCAGGGCTGACCACGCCCGACACTGCTGCGTTGGTTGTCGAGATGACGGCCGCCGCGAGGCCGTCGAACACCTTGTTCGAGGCGGAGATGCCCGACACCGTCAGTGCACGCCGGGTGATGCTGGCGGTGGTGGTGGGCTGTGTGAGGTCGTAGTTGGCGATGTCGTTGCCCGAGAGGGTGAGCCCCGCCACGGTGACCGTGCGGCCGTTGCCCACGTTCCGTGAGTTGAAGGTCGCAGTGGCACTGCCGGTGTTCAGCGACACGTTGTCTGCGCCCACCACGCCGACGAGTGCGGCCGAGTTCGTGACGAGCTGTGCGGTGGCCGAGTTCGAGCCGTCGTAGGTCTTGTTGTTGGCGGTGATGCCGCTGACGGTGAGCATCTTGCGGGTGATGCTGGCGGTGGTGGTGGGCTGTGTGAGGTCGTAGTTGGCGATGTCGTTGCCCGAGAGGGTGAGCCCCGCCACGGTGACCGTGCGGCCGTTGCCCACGTTCCGTGAGTTGAAGGTCGCAGTGGCACTGCCGGTGTTCAGCGACACGTTGTCTGCGCCCACCACGCCGACGAGTGCGGCCGAGTTCGTGACGAGCTGTGCGGTGGCCGAGTTCGAGCCGTCGTAGGTCTTGTTGTTGGCGGTGATGCCGCTGACGGTGAGGGTCTTCTTCGCGATGTTCGCCGACGTCGAGGGCTGCACCACCACGTAGTTGGCCGCACGTGCACCCGATGCGGTGATGCCCGACACGGTGATCGGCCTGTTGGCACCGGCGTTCGGGTTGGTGAACACCGCTGATGCGCCCGACATGTCGACCGTGACCACGTCGCCGCTGATGAGGCCCTCGAAGCTGGGGGACGGTGCCGACAGGGTGGCGGCGTTGGTGCCGTCATAGGTCTTGGCGACGCCGTTGACACCTGCGACGGTGATCGGCAGTCGCGTGATCGTGGCGGTGGCCGACGGCTGGGTGAGCACGTAGTTCGGTGCGTGGGTGCCGGTCAGGGTGATGCCCGTGATGGTGAGCGGCTTGTTGGTGCCGACGTTCGCATTGGCGAACGTGGCGTTCAAGTTCGTGGAATCGAATGACACTGTGTCGTTCGATTCCACCCCGACCAGGGTTGCGTTCCCGGTGTTCACGAGGCTGGTGGCTGTCGACGTGCCGTCGTAGGCGCGGCTGACTGTCACGAGGCCGCTCATGGTGATGGTCTTCACGGTGACCACGATCGAGACCGTGGTGGTCTCGGTGTCGTACTGGTTGCTGGTGGGGGTGAAAGTGACGCTCAGGGTGTGTGTGCCGACGGGGAGCCGGGTGCCCGCAGCCGGTGAGTACGTGAACGTTCCGGGAATCGATGCGCTCGCGTTGAGCTGCGTGGAGCCGAGCAGGGTGCCGTACACGATCGACGACGGGTTGGTCCACGTGAGCCCCGGCGACGCAGTCAGGATGTCGGCGGTGGTGGTGTAGGGGTCGATCGAGTAGTTGCCGGCATCTGCACCCGACAGCGCGAGGCCCGACACCGAGACGGTGCGCGCGGTGCCCACACTGGTCACCAGGAAGGTTCCCGCGGCGTTGGTGGCATCGAGCGACACGTCGTCGAGGTTCAGCACGCCGGTGAGGGCGCCGTTCGTGGTCGACAGTGTCGCACCGGCCCCGCCGTCGAACACCTTGTGTGCCGCTGTGATGCCGGTGACGGTCAGCGGTCGCCTCGTGATGTTTGCGGTCGTGGTGGGCTGTGTGAGTTCGTAGTTGCCGGCATCAGTGCCCGAGATGGTCAGCCCGCCGATGTTGATCGTGCGCCCGGTGCCGACGTTGCGGTTGGTGAACGTGCCTGTTGCGGATGCGGTGTTGAGGGACACGTCATCGCCCGACACGCGGCCCACCAGTGCGGCTGATGCCCGGTTCAGCAGCGAGGTCGCATCGGTCGTGCGGTCGTAGACCTTGTTGTTGGCGGTGATGCCGCTGACGGTGAGGGTCTTCCTCGTGATGTCGGCGGTTGTGGTGGGCTGCAGCAGTGTGTAGTTGGCGGTGTCACCCGACACGGTGATGCCCGAGATCGTGACAGTGAGACCCGAACCCACGTTCCGGCTGGAGAACACCGCTGTCGCCTGCGAGTGGTTGAGGGTGACGGTGTCGCCCTGCACCACGCCGCTCACTGCGGCGTTGGTCTTGACCAACTGTGCGGTTGCATCGGTGCTCCCGTCGTAGGTCTTGTTGTTCGCCGTGATCCCCACGATCGTGAGGTTCTTGCGGGTGATGTTGGCGGTGGTGGTGGGCTGGGTCAGTGTGTAGTTGGCGATGTCGGTG
>CAZENK010000040.1:0-15917 GCA_964513585.1 uncultured Bifidobacterium sp.
ACTTGAACCCCCGACCTCCAGGGCCACAACCTGGCGCTCTAACCGGGCTGAGCTACGACCACCATGCGGTCCTTTCAGTTTGCCACGCACGGGGGGAACTCCCAACACCGAAAACACGCAGTCGGGGCGGGTTCGGCCGTGACACGGCTCGGGTAGCATGAGCACAGACCGTTAAGCGGGGTGTTATCCATGTCAGCAACGAACCGTACGTTGCACCACAACCTGGCAGACAGAGCCAAGGAAATCACGCGGCGAGAGCTGCAGAAATATGCCGAGCGAACGACTGGTTCGCAAGCGGCAACCGCGAGAGCAAAACAGGTGCTGCCTCTCGGTGTTCCCTCCAGTCTCCAGTACTACGACCCGCACCCGGTGGTGGTGCGCCACGCTGCCGGCGCCCGCATGATCGACGTCGACGGCAACGAGTACGTCGACTACAACATGGGCTTCGGTGCGTTGTTCGCCGGTCACGTCAATCCCTTCGTGCGCGCCGCCATCGAGCGCCAGATGAACGACGGCACGCTCTACGTGACTCCCGCCGAGATCACTGCCGATGTCGGCGAACTGCTCGCGGCTCGTTTCGGTCTGCCCCTGTGGCGCTTCACCAACTCGGGCACCGAGGCGACCATGGATGCGATCCGTGTGGCACGCGGTGCAACCGGCCGCGACAAGGTCGTGAAGGTCGAGGGTGGCTACCACGGCCACCACGACACGGTGATGGTGTCGATGAAGCCGCCGCTCGATGCGGCCGGGCCTGCCGACCATCCGAACTCGGTTCCCTCGACCGCGGGCGTGGCGCGTTCGGCAGTGGCCGACACGATCGTGATCCCGTACAACGATGCAGCCGCTCTCGAGGAGGCACTGAAGGGCAACGATGTCGCCGCGTTCATCGTCGAGCCGGTGATGGAGAACATCGGAATCTGCATGCCCGAGAACGGCTACCTGCAGGACGTCCGCCGCATCACGCGCGAGCACGGCACCATGTTGATCTTCGACGAGGTCAAGACCGGCATCACGGCCGGGTGGGGCGGCGCCACCGGCGCGCTCGGCGTGGTTCCCGATCTGGTGTGCCTCGCAAAGAGCATCGGCGGCGGCCTGCCGCTCGGTGCCTTCGGCGGCACCCTCGAGTGCATGCAGCACATCAGCAACGGTCGTGTGGTGCACATGGGCACCTACAACGGCAACCCGCTCGTCATGGCGGCCGCGGTGGCGGTGCTGTCGCAGGTCTGCACGCCCGAGACCACGAACGCAACCATCGCACGCAACGCGACGCTGATCGCCGAATGTGATGACATCATCGCGCGCGCGGGCATCCCCGCGCACACGGTGCAGTTCGGTGCGAAGGGCTGCATCACGTGGAGCGAGGAGCCGATCCGCAACTACCGCGACTACAAGGCAACGGATTTCGACATCGCATACGCGCAGTGGATCCACGGTGTCAACCGCGGCATCCTGCTTCCACCGGGACTCGACGAGCAGTGGCTAATCTCGGTGATGCACTCGGAGGAAGAGGCACTCCGGTATGCGTCTGTGTTTGGAGAATTCGTTGAAGAGCTCGTTGCATGATCATCCCCGTCCGGCACTGCCGCGCATGATCGCGCGCGGCCTGGTCCGCAGGTGCGCGTGGTGCGGGGGGAGAGGCTCGTTCTTCACCTCGTGGTACGGCAAGGCCGACAACTGCCAGACATGCGGCATCGCGTGGGAGCGCGGCTACGAGGGCTACGAACTCGGCGCCGCGACCATGGGCGTGTTCCTCACTTTCGGCTCGATCATCTTCTGGATGGTCGTGTCGGTGGTTGCGCACGTGCCGCTGGTGCCGCTGCTGGTCGTGGCCGGTGCTCTTGCGGTCGGTGTGCCGATCCTGGGGTACCCCCTGACCTACACGGTGTGGCAGGGCGTCGATCTGTTCCTGCGCGCGCCGTCAGACGAGGACATCAGCGCCGCAGAGGCCTGGCTGGCGGGCAACAAGCCCCAGTAACCGGGTCGTGTGCCGGGCCATGGGGCCTGCCGTGCACATTGGGCCGTCACAATGCTTGACCGAACACCTGTTCGTAGTTACAGTGTTGTTGTTCGAACACACCCATTGCGTACAGTCCCCACTCCCACACGGAAACCCCAGGGTTTTCCAAGGGAAACGGCGGAAAAACCCGAAAGGCACACACCATGACCACTCCAAGCCCCGAACGCGACAAGGCCCTCGACGCGGCCCTTGCCCAGATCGACAAGCAGTACGGCAAAGGCTCCATCATGCGGATGGGCGAGAAGGGCTCGATGGCCATCGAGGCCATCCCCACCGGCGCCCTGCCGCTCGACCTCGCACTCGGAGTCGGGGGCCTGCCCCGCGGCCGCGTGGTCGAGATCTACGGTCCCGAGTCCTCGGGTAAGTCCACCCTCGCCATGCACGTCGTGGCCGAGGCCCAGCGCAACGGCGGCATCTGTGCCTACGTCGACGCCGAGCACGCGATGGATCCTGTCTACGCCAAGGCAATCGGCGTCGACATCGACCAGCTGCTGATCTCCCAGCCCGACACCGGTGAGCAGGCACTCGAGATCGCCGACATGCTGATCCGCTCCGGTGCACTCGACGTGGTCGTCATCGACTCGGTGGCAGCACTCACGCCCCGTGCCGAGATCGAGGGCGACATGGGTGACAGCCACGTGGGTCTGCAGGCCCGCCTCATGAGCCAGGCGCTGCGCAAGCTCACCGCCAACCTGAACAAGTCGAACACCATCTGCATCTTCATCAACCAGCTGCGCGAGAAGATCGGTGTCATGTTCGGATCGCCCGAGACCACCCCCGGTGGCCGTGCGCTCAAGTTCTACTCGTCGGTGCGTCTCGACATCCGTCGTATCGAGTCCATCAAGGACGGCGCCGAGGTCACCGGGTCGCGCACCCGCGTGAAGGTGGTGAAGAACAAGGTCGCACCGCCCTTCCGTCAGGCAGAGTTCGACATCATGTACGGGCAGGGCATCAGTCGCGAGGGCGCACTGCTCGACCTGGCCGTCGAGATGTCCATCGCAAAGAAGTCGGGCGCATGGTTCACCTACGAGGGTGAGCAGCTCGGGCAGGGACGCGAGAACGCCAAGAACTTCCTGCGCGAGCACCCCGAACTCATGGTCGACATGGAGCAGAAGATCCGTGCCGCCGCCGGCCTCAACGGTGATGCCGAGTTCTCCGAGAAGGACGAAGAGCCGATCGAGCTCGACTGAGCCACGCCACTTCGAGTTGCCACTCGTCTGAAGGCCAGTCCCCGGTGTGGGGGCTGGCCTTTCGGCATCTCTGAGACCCCTACTTTTCTCTCGGTAGCCTTTCCTCCGTGATCGAGAAGGCACCAGAGTCGTACGTCGTGCGCACCTTCGGGTGCCAGATGAACGAGCACGACTCGGAGCGCATCGCCGGCCTGCTCGAGTCGGACGGTCTGCGCCGCGCCGACTCCGATGACGACGCCGATGTGGTCGTGCTGAACACCTGCTGCATCCGCGAGAACGCCGACAACAAGCTCTACGGCACCCTCGGTCACCTGAAGACATGGAAGGACGCCAAGGACGGCCGCCGCATCGTCGTGGGTGGGTGCCTGTCGCAGAAGGACAAGGACACCGTGCAGAGCCGAGCACCGTGGGTCGACGTGGTCATGGGCACCCACAACGTGCACCGCACCACCGACCTGCTGGCACATGCAATCGAGCACGGACCCATCACCGAGATCCTCGAGGAAGCGGTGATCGACGACCACGCGCTGTTCCCGAGTGCGCTCCCGGCGCGTCGCGAGACCACCTACAACGCGTGGGTCACGATCCAGATCGGTTGTGACAACACATGCGCGTACTGCATCGTGCCCGCCGTGCGCGGCAAGGAGATCAGCCGGCCGTTCGCCGACATCGTGGCAGAGGTCGAGCACCTCGCAGCGCAGGGTGTCACCGAGGTGACCCTGCTCGGGCAGAACGTGAACAGCTACGGCCGTGACCTGTCGCTTGCGGCGCGTCGCGACGGCGAGGACGTGTCGGCGTCCCCGCAGTTCGCGCAGTTGCTGCGCGATGTGGGCGCGGTGAAGGGGATCCGCCGTGTGCGCTACACCAGCCCGCACCCGAAGGACATGCGCATCGACGTGCTCCGCGCCATGGCCGAGACACCTGCAGTGTGCGAGCACCTGCACTATCCGTTGCAGTCGGGGTCAGACCGTGTGCTGTCGCTGATGCACCGCGGCTACACGGGTGTGCGCTATCTCGAGCGGCTCGCAGAGGCGCGCCGTCTCATGCCGGACCTGGCGGTCACCACCGACATCATCGTGGGATTCCCCGGCGAGACCGAGGATGACTTCGTGCACACGCTCGAGGTGTCTGCTGCTGCCGACTTCGACTCTGCGTACACCTTCATCTTCTCGCCGAGGGACGGCACCGAGGCCGCCACGATGGTTGATCATTTCGTCGACCCTGCCGTCGTGGCCGAACGGTTCGAACGGCTGCGTGCCGTGGTCGAGAGGTCGGCACTCCTGCGGCACCAGGCCCGGGTCGGGCGCGTGGAGGAAGTCGTGATCGAGGGACCGAGCCGTCGTGACGCCTCGGTGACGACCGGGCGCACACGCCAGAACAAACTGGTGCACTTCACTTCGCCGCAGCCGTTGCGCCCCGGGACCTACGCAACGGTCGAGATCACGCGCGGCGCCCCGCACTTCCTCGAGGGACGCTTCGTCGAGGTGTTGCACGAGGCGACACACAAGATCCGGATCCCCGTCGCAACGGTGAACGTGTGACCGCACACCCGTCGGTGGTGGTGCTCGGGCCCACTGCGAGCGGAAAGAGCGACGTGGCGATGGCCGCGGCCCTCGCAGCCGGCGGTGTGCACATCGTTGCAGCCGACTCGATGCAGGTGTACCGGGGAATGGACATCGGCACGGCAAAGCCGACCCCCATCGACCGCGAACGGGTGGTGCATCACGGTCTCGACCTGGTCGACCCTCACGAGGACTTCTCCGTCGCCCAGTACATGGAGTCGATCGCTCTGGCCCGTGGGGAGATGCGGGCATCGGGCGCACGCGAGTTGATCGTGGGCGGCACCGGGCTGTACGTGACGGCACTCGTCGACGGACTGACCATGCCCGGGCAATGGCCAGACATCCGTGAGGAACTCGAGGCTGACCCCGACACGGCGGCGCTGTATGCAGAGCTGTGCGAGCGCGACCCGTTGGCCGCATCGCGAATGGAGCCGAACAACCGCCGACGCATCATCCGTGCGCTCGAGGTGTGCCGGGGCAGCGGAGAGAGGTTCAGTTCGTTCGGCGAGGGCGTGTCGAGCTTCCCGGGCACCCCGACCAGGTTGATCGGTCTGCAGTGGGACCGTGCGGTGCTGCGCGAACGCATCACCGCGCGTGTGGTGCGGATGATGGGGGAGGGTCTCGTCGACGAGGTGCGCACGCTGCTGAATGCCCCGGTGCGCCCGTCGCGGACGGCGCTGCAGGCGCTCGGCTACAAGGAGGTCGTCGAGGGTCTCGAGGCCGGCTGGAGCGAACAGCAGATGATCGACACCATCGCGCTGCGCACCGGCCAGTTTGCGGTGCGCCAGGAGAGGTGGTTCCGCCGTGACCCGAGAATCACCTGGGTGCAGGTACGTAACGACCCAATCGCAGAAGTCACCCCTCATGTGGTGGCGGCACTGGCATAGTCTCTCAGGCAATGCACGCGACTCTCTCGAAGTTCCACGGTCTGGAGAACGACTTTCTCGTCTATGACCTCGCACAGGGCAGCCCTGCCGGGGCATGGCCCGAACTCGCACGGCGGTGGTGCGCGCGCAGTACCGGTGTCGGGGCTGACGGTCTGTTGCTTCTCGAGGTGCTCGACGCCCGCACCCTCACGATGCGGCTGTACAACGCCGACGGCAGCGTGGCCGAGATGAGCGGCAACGGGATCAGGTGTCTCGTGTTCGCGGCGCACCGCATGACGGGCGGCACCCACGGTGCCGAGTACGAGGTGCGCACCGATGCCGGCGTGCGTTGTGTGACCGTGGTCGACACCGAGGTCGACGACACCGTGCACATCCGCGTGGACATGGGGGAGGTCACTGACCTGCCCGAGCCCGACGGTTGGGAGTCGCTCGAGTGCGACCCGATGCGCCCGGTGACCCACGTGTCGCTCGGCAACCCCCACTCCGTCGTGTGCGTGGAGGACGTGTCGATGGTGGACCTGGTGCGCCTCGGCGGGCTCGTGCCACAGGTCAATCTCGAGATCATCGAGCCGGGTCCGGGCAACAACGCGATCACGATGCGCGTGCACGAGCGCGGGGCGGGCATCACCCGCGCGTGCGGAACCGGTGCATGCGCCGCGGCGTTCTCGGCGCTGAAGTGGGGCGTCGTGCCCCCGACCACCGATGAAGTGGTGGTCCACATGGACGGCGGTGTCGCCCGCGTGCACATCGACGGCCGCAACATCGCAACGCTGACCGGCCCCGCCACGTACGTGGCAGAGATCGTGGTGGACACGTGAGCAACCCGTACCAGGAGGCACTCGGTCAGACGCTGATCGAGAGAACCTTCCGGGAGCGAATCGTGCTCGTGGGCGTGACCCTCTCGGGCCACACCGACGACGAGACCGAGGAGGGTCTCGACGAGCTGTCATTGTTGATCGACACGGCGGGGGCCGACGAGGCCGCGCGCGTCACGCAACGACGCGACGTGCCCGATCCGGCCTTCTACATCGGCAAGGGCAAGGTGGATGAACTGCGCGAGGTGTGTCTGGCGATCGACGCCGACACCGTGGTGTTCGACAACGAACTCACCCCGGCCCAGCAGTACAACCTGGAGAAGGCCCTCGGTCGAACCGCGCTCGACCGCACTGCGGTGATCCTCGACATCTTTGCCCAGAACGCTCACACCCAGGAGGGCAAGGCCCAGGTCGAGCTCGCCATGCTGCGGTACCGACTGCCGCGCCTGCGTCGTGGCGCAAAGGCCGCCATGTCCCAGCAGGGTGCGGGCATCGGTACGCGCGGCCCGGGCGAGACCCGTCTCGAGGTCGACCGTCGTCGCATCATGCGCCGTATCGAGAAGCTGGAGCGCGACCTGAAGGACCTGCAGCGCACGCGGCACACGCAACGAAAGGGACGCAGCCGCAGCGGTCTGGCGTCAGTGGTGATAGTGGGGTACACGAACGCCGGCAAGAGCACCCTGCTGAACGCCCTCACGAGTGCGGGCGTGCTGGCCGAGGACAGACTGTTCGCCACGCTCGACCCGACCACGCGACGCTTGTCGCTGCCCGGCGGTGAGCCGGTGCTGCTCACCGACACCGTCGGGTTCATCCGCCAGTTGCCCCACGGCCTGATCGAGTCGTTCAAGAGCACCCTCGAGGTCGCATCAGAGGCGGACATGCTGGTGCACGTTGTCGACGGCAGTGCGGCACACCCCGAGCACCAGATCACCGCCGTTCGCGAGGTGCTCGCCGAGATCGGTGCCGACTCGGTGCCCGAGTTCCTCGTGTTCAACAAGGCCGACCGCCTCGATGACGGTGGTGCATCCCTCGTGGAGATGCACCAGGGTTCGGTGGCAGTGTCGGCCATGGAACGACGCGGGCTCGATGTGTTCCTGCGCCGCCTCTCCGACCGCATGCGAGCGATCACCCAGGTGACCGAGATGCTCGTTCCCTTCGACCGCGGCGACATCGTGGCGTCGATCCACCGCGAGGGCGAGGTGGTCTCGATCGAGGAGGACGAGTCGGGCCTGCGCATCCGGGCGCGCCTGTCACAGGCGTCGGCCGGCCGCCTGCGAGAGTTCGTCGTCGACGCACCGCATGGTGGAAACTTGACGAATCATGTCTGATCATCCGCGCGACCAGGTGGGGTTCGAGCCTCCGCCGTACCCCTTCGACCGTCTCGACGCGTACCAGAAGATCGCGGCTGGTCACGAGGGTGGCATCGTCGATCTGTCGATCGGCACACCGTGCGACCCGCCACCGCCTGCGGTGGTCGAGGCTCTGAGCCGGTCGGGTGCCGAGAGGGGATACCCGGCATCGATCGGCACCGAGGCCCTGCGGCGGTCGATCGCACGTTGGATGGGCCGGAGGTTCGCCATCGACGTGCCGGTGTCGCGCATCGCGGCATGCATCGGCACGAAGGAGTTCGTGGCCACCACACCCCAGTACATGAAACTGCGCCGTCCGAACCGAGACACCGTCATCTACCCGGCAGTGGCCTATCCGACCTACGAGATGGGTGCGATCCTCGCGGGTCTGCGCCCGTTGGCGGTGCCGATGAATGCCGAGGGCCACATGGACTTCGCATCATTGTCGGCCGACGACATCGAGCGTGCGCTCATGATCTGGGTGAACAGCCCGAGCAACCCCACCGGCGGTCTCGACGACCTGAAGTACGCGGCCAACTGGGGTCGCTCGCACGGCATCCCCGTCTTCAGCGACGAGTGCTACACCGAGTTCACGTGGGCCACATCGGCGCAGTCGATCCTGCAGCACGGTCTCGACGGTGTGGTGGCGGTGCATTCGTTGTCGAAGCGCTCGAACCTCGCGGGCGTGCGCGTCGGCTTCTACGCCGGTGACGCAGAGGTCGTCGACTACCTGAAGGAAGTGCGAAAGCACGCAGGGTTCATGGTTCCGGGACCCGCTCAGGCCGCCGCCATCGCCGCACTCGATGATGACGACCATGTGGTCGTGCAACGCGACAGGTACCGCACGCGCCTCGAGTTCACCGCAAGGATGCTGTCGCGATGGTCGGGCCAGGACATCCCGCTTCCGGATGGTGGCTTCTATCTGTGGATCCCCACTGATGATGCATGGGGCTTCACCGAGCGACTCGCACGCGAGGGAGGTGCACTCGTGAGCCCGGGAGAGTTCTACGGCCCCGCTGCCGAGAAGTTCGTGCGTGTCGCTGTGGTGCAACCGGATGCAAAACTCGCGCTCGTGGCAGAACGCCTGGCGCAGTAGCCGGTTGGTCGACTGTCGCGCGACGGTCTAGGACAGCTTGAGGAACATCTTCTCGACGTCCTCGACCGAATAGCCGCTGGCGGCTGATTCATCCGGGTTCTGCAGGCAGTGCGTGAGACCCGAGGCCAGCATGCGGAACCCGACCTGCTCCATGGCCTTCGTGACCGCGGCGATCTGGGTGACAATGTCGCGGCACTCGCGGTCCTCTTCGATCATGTTCTGGATGCCGCGCACCTGACCCTCGATCCGCCGGAGACGCGTGTGCAGGTCAGCCTTGACGTTGTCCTCGATCTTCATGTGTCAGCCCTTCCGTGCTCCGAAAAAGCGACGCTTTCTCGGGGATGATTGTGCCACCTCCCGGCAGCGGCACCGATCGTGCTCGGGCACATGGCCGAGCACCTGTTCCACGTGGGCCCCGCATCCGGCCCATGACGGGCGCCCGCAGTTCTTGCATGTCACTTGCCTACACATACCCCATAGGGTATCGTGAACTCGTCAAGGAGTCAACAACATGTTCTTCCAGCAGTACTACCTAGAGTGCCTCTCCCACGCGAGTTACATGGTCGGTGACATTGCCGCCGGCAGGGCAGTGGTGGTCGACCCGCAGCGCGACATCGCCCAGTACCTCGACGACGCGCAGGCGAACGGACTGACCATCACCACCGTGATCGAGACACACTTCCACGCTGACTTTCTCTCGGGCCATCTCGAGCTCGCCGAAGCCACCGGGGCGACCATCGTGTACGGCAATGCCGCGCGCGGACGCGTCGAGTTCCCGGCCGTCTACGTGGGGCACGGCGAACACCTGTCACTCGGTACGGTCGACCTCGAGTTCCTCGAGACACCGGGCCACACGCCCGAGAGCATCAGTGTGGTGGTGCGCGCGAAAGGCCCCGATGACACGCCGCATGCCGTGCTCACCGGCGACACGCTGTTCATCGGTGATGTCGGGCGCCCCGACCTGCTCGTGTCGGTCGGTGTCACGGCCGACGACCTGGCGCACGACCTGTACGAGTCGCTGCACACGAAACTGCTCGCTCTGCCCGACTCCACGCTGGTGTACCCGGCACACGGCGCGGGTTCGTCGTGCGGCAAGCAGCTGTCGAGCGAGACCGTGTCGACGATCGGGGAGCAGCGCCGCACCAACTACGCGCTCGCACCGATGGTCGTCGACGATTTCGTCGAGATCGTGACCGAGGGCCAGAACGTGGCGCCGCTGTACTTCCCGTTCGCGGCGAACCGCAACAGGCAGGCACGGCCACTTCTCGACGACGACGCACCGGTCATCGAACTCTCGCTCAACGAGGTGCTGTCATTGCAGGAGAACGGCGCCGTTGTGATCGACTCGCGCGACGACCTGGCGTTTGCGGTGGGTCACGTGCGCGGTTCGGTGAACGTGGGGCTCGGCGGCCGGTTCGCCGAGTACGTGGGCGTGGTGATGACGCCCGGAACCCCGATCGTGCTCGTGACCGACGAGGGGAAGGAACAGGAATCGCGCACGCGTCTGGCGCGCATCGGTTTCGACAACGTTCTGGGTGCACTGCGCAACCCGATCGAGGCAATGTTCCAGCACCCCGAGCACGTGGAGAAGATGTCGCGGCTCTCTGTCGAGGCACTCGCCGAGCGCATGGCATCCGTGCGCGACCTGGTCGTGATCGATGTGCGCAACGAGGGCGAGACGGCTCTCGGCATGCTCCCCGGCGCCCGCAACATCCCGTTGCCGGCACTGCTGAACTCGATTCCCGGTCTCGACCCGACAGCGCCCGTGGTGGTGAACTGTGCCGGCGGCTACAGAAGTTCCATTGCATCGAGCCTGTTGCGTTCGCACGGGTTCACTGATGTGTCGGACCTGATAGGTGGCTACAACGCGTGGGCGACCAGCAACATCCCTGCGCACCTGCCGACTGTTGACGTGCGTGATGTTGCGTCGCACACCGATGCAGTGCTGCTCGACTGTCGCGAGCCCGAAGAATGGAACGAGTCCCACATTGACGGCGCCGTGTTGATCCCGATGATCGAACTGCCGGGGCGCGTGAGCGAGCTCGACGCGTCGCGCGAGATCATCTGCGTGTGCCGCAGCGGGAACCGCTCGGGAAAGGTGGCTGCCTGGCTCCTGAACAACGGCTACCGCGCCGTGAACATGAGCGGCGGGATGATCGCGTGGAGGGAAGCGGGGCTGCCGGTCGCTACTTGAGCGAACGCATCACCGTGACGACCTTGCCGAACACGGTGACCTCGTCGGCGGCGAACACCATGGGCTGCATGGTCGAGTTGGCCGGCACCAGTGTGATCTTTGCGCCCGACTTCTTGAATGTCTTGACCGTGGCTTCCTCGCCGGGAATGCCGGCGACCACGATGTCGCCGTTGTCGGCAACGTTCTGCTGGCGTGCGACCACGTAGTCGCCGTCGAGAATGCCGGCATCGATCATTGAGTCGCCGCGCACACGGAGCATGAACAGGTCACCCTCGCCGGTGAAATCGGTGGGGAGCGGGATCAGGTCTTCCACGTTCTGCTGGGCCAGCACGTTCGTGCCGGCGGCGACATCGCCGACCAGTGGCACGTGGCGCGAGGGCCGGCGCTCCATGGCGACCTCGGAGTTGGTGTCGAAGCGCACCTCGATGGCGCGGGGCTTGGTGGGGTCACGACGCAGGAAGCCCATCTTCTGCAGGGTGGCCAGGTGGTTGTGGACCGTGGAGGGGGAGTTCAGCCCCACTGCCTCGCCGATCTCCCGCACGCTCGGTGGGTAGCCACGCTCCTGCATGCTCTTTTCGATGACGTGGAGGATCTGGCGCTGGCGCTCGGTGAGGGTCTCTGACATGCCTGGGAGCGTACAGGTGTTCGCCACCCGGGTCAAACACCTGTTCGGGAAACAAATGTTCGTCTCGGGGGTTGACACCGAACAGGTGTTCGGGCAAACTTACGAACACCCGTTCGCTACGGTGCAACCACAACCAGTCAACACACAGACCGCCCGGTCCCGAAACCCCACTCCAGAAAGGACAATCCCATGGCCACCACCATTGATCCCCTCCTGTTCGTCCCCAGCGCATCAGCGGCCCGTTCGGCCCAGCTGGCCCGTTCGACCCGCCGCCGTCCGACCGAGGCGACCTTCCGTCGTCGCCGCCGGGTCGTGGCAGCCCTCGGCATCTTTGCCGTGGCATCGGTGGCCATCACCTCCGGGGCATTCGCCTCGAACCCCGAGCCGGCCGACCAGGTCATCCCGCGCACCGTGGTCGCCAAGTCGGGCGACACGCTGTGGGACATCGCCCGCACGATCGTTCCCCAGGGCAGCGTGGCCGACCTGGTCAGCGAGATGGTTCGTGTGAACGGCACCCACATCGAGCCCGGCCAGATCATCCGCATTCCCTGATCGAACTCGGTCCGGGCCGGGCGATCGGTTTTCGCCCGAAACTGACAGAAAGTAAAGCGCGGGTCATTTAGAGTCATGGTTCGTGCATTGCCCCGTATGCCGACACGACGACACCAAGGTGATCGATTCCCGTTCCACTGAGGACGGCTCGGCCATCCGTCGCCGCCGTTCGTGCCCCGAGTGCACGTACCGGTTCACCACCTACGAGCGGCTCGAGAGTGCACCGCTGATGGTCCTGAAGCGGTCAGGCGTGCGACAGCCGTTCGACCGGGCAAAGGTTGTGTTCGGTGTGCGGTCTGCATGCAAGGGCAGGCCTGTCGAGGCCGAGCAGATCGATGCACTTGCCGAGATGGTGGAAGACGACATGAGGCTCGCCCAGGTGGCCGGAACGGAGATCACCTCGTCGACTGTCGGGCACGCGGTGCTCGAGCGCCTGCGCGATCTCGACAAGGTCGCTTATGTGCGGTTCGCGAGTGTGTACAAGAACTTCGATGACACGTCGGACTTCAGCCGCGAGCTTGCGTTGCTGAAGCAGTCGTAGTTCTCTCGTAACGCGCGAACACGAAGTTCTCCCGCACCTCCTGGTGCGCAAGCGAGAACCTGCGGGCGATGTGCGGCGCTGCAGCGATCGAGACACCACGTGCGCCGGTGAGCCACGGTGAGAACGTGAGGTTGATTGCATCGACCAGGTCTGCCGAGAGCAGAGCAGCATTCAGGTGCGGCCCGCCCTCCACGTGAACCGTTCCGTGCGGCAGTTGCGCGATTGCCCCTGCAAGGTCAATGTCGCCGGTGCCGGCACGGATGCTGTCAACCGGCACCTGAGGTGAGTCGAGCGCGGTCATGACGAAACCGGCACCCGAGGTGAACAGCGACGACGAGAAGTCGATGTCGCACGAGCGCGTGACCACGCCGATCCTCAAGCCCATGCGCGAGGGCGGGCCGTAGGGCTCAGCGCGGATGGTTCCCGCACCCACCATGACCACGCTGGCCCGCGACCGCAGCGCCACGAGGTGCTGCTGGTCGGCCGGGCCACCGAGCGGGCGCGAACGGCCGTCCACATCGATCGCGCCGTCTGCGGTCGTGATCATGCATATCTCCACGCGGTGGGCCATCGCAGCAAGTGTACGAACGCTGCTGACACAACTGTCGTGGCGTGGCAGAGTGAAGGCATGAGCGAGACAGCCAACCGCACCGTGTTCCGTACCTGCCCGTTGTGCGAGGCCACGTGCGGTCTCGAGATCACGGTGGGTCCACAGGAGCAGGTCGTGCGCATCCGCGGTGACCAGAAGGACGTGTTCAGCCACGGCTACATCTGCCCGAAGGGGAGCACACTGAAGCAGCTGCACGAGGACCCGGACCGTCTGCGCGCACCGTTGGTGAAGCGCAACGGCGTGCATGTCGAGGTCTCGTGGGACGAAGCCTGGCGCGAGGTGGAAAATGGGCTCACGGGCGTGATCGAACGTCACGGTCGCGGGGCGCTCTCGGCTTACCTCGGCAACCCGAATGCGCACAACCTGGGGCCGCAGCTGTACGGGAGCGCGATGCTGAAGTCGTTGGGGTCGCGCAACATCTTCAGTGCGTCGACCGTCGACCAGATGCCCATGCACGTCTCCGGTGGGTTCATGTTCGGCACTGCACAGAGCATCCCGGTGCCCGACCTCGACCACACCGACTACCTGTTGATGCTCGGGGCGAACCCGTATGCGTCGAACGGCAGTCTCTGCACCGCTCCCGACTACCCGGGCCGCATCCAGGCGATCCGTTCGCGCGGCGGCAAGGTCGTGGTGGTTGACCCGAGGCGCACGAAGACGGCGGAGGAGTCGGACGAGTGGGTGTCGATCCGCCCGGGCACCGACGGGCTCTTCATGTCGTCGTTGCTGCACGTGATGTTCGCCGAGGGAATCGACAGGATCGAACCGCGCATCGCCCAGCACCTGAACGGAGTCGATGAACTCCGCGCTGCTGTCGCGCCGTTCGCACCCGATGCGGTTGCCGATGCAACGGGGATCAGCGCCGATGACATCGTGCGCATCGCACGCGAGTTGTGCGCGGCACCCACCGCTGCCGTGTACGGGCGCATCGGTGTGCACACCGTGTCGTTCGGCACCACGAATGCGTGGCTGGTGAACGTGCTGAACATCGTGACCGGCAACTTCGACCGCCGCGGCGGTGCGATGTTCACCACGCCGGTCGCCGGCAGCGCCACGACGCGCGGTGAACCCGGCCGCGGCAAGGGGTTCTCGACGGGTCGCGGTTTCAGCCGTGTGAGCGGGCGCCCCGAGGCGCTCGGTGAGTACCCAGTCGCAGTGCTGGCCGAGGAGATCCTCACGCCGGGCGAGAACCAGATACGGGCGACGGTCACCGTGGGAGGAAATCCCGTGGTGTCGACACCGCACTCGGTGCAGCTCGATGACGCACTGTCGCAGCTCGAGTTCATGGTGTCGGTCGACATCTACCTGAACGAGACAACGCGGCACGCAGACGTGATCCTGCCGCCACCCTCGGCACTCGAGAAGGATCACTACGACATCGGGCTGTACGCGTACGCAGTGCGCAACGTGGGCAACTACAGCGAGCCCGTGCTCGCGAAGGACCCGTCACAGCCCGACGAGTGGGAGATCCTCCTCAAGCTCGCGGGGATCCTGCAGGGGCTCGGCGCAGGGGCCGACGTTGCCGCGATGGACGACATGATGATCACCGCGATGGTGTCGTCGGCAGTGGGCAACAGCGCATCGCCGGTGTCCGGTCGCGATGCCGACGAGATCGTCGCGCTGTTGTCGAAGGACGGCCGTCGCGGCACGGCACGCATGCTCGACTTCATCCTGCAGACGGGCCCGTACGGCGCGGCGTTCGGCGCGAACGCGAACGGTGTGTCTCTCGACGTGCTGCTCGCGAACCCGCACGGGGTCGACATGGGGCCTCTCGAGCCGCGGGTGCCGGAGGTTCTGCGCACACCGTCAGGTCGGATCGAACTCTCTCCGCCGTCGTTGATCGAGGACATGCAGAGACTGCGTGATTCGATTGCCCCGATGTCGTCGCAGGGCATGGTGCTCATCGGCCGTCGCGAGCTGAAGTCGAACAACTCGTGGATGCACAACATCAAGGTGCTCACCAAGGGGTCGCTGTCGTGCACCGCACACCTGCACCCGGACGACGCAGCCCGCCTCGGTGTGGCCCACGGATCGCCGGTCCGGATCACGAGCCGTGTGGGCTCGATCGAGGTGCCCGTCGAGGTCACTGATTCGGTCCGACCGGGGGTCGTGAGCGTGCCCCACGGGTGGGGTCACGGGGTGCCGGGCACCCGCATGAGCGTGGCGGCCGAGAAGGCCGGTGTGAACTCGAACATCCTCACCGACGACAGGGAGATGGACCCCCTGTCGGGCAATGCGGTGCTGAACGCGATTCCGGTCACGGTCGAGGCCCTGGCCTGAGGGTTCTCCCCAGGCGGGGGCTGTTTCTCCACAGTCGACCCACAACGAAATCCACCGAAAAACATTGGGTTTCCCCAAGAAAAAACTTCAATTCACACGGATGTCCACTTCCAATCCACAGGGGGTCGGCCGTAGGTTCTCGGGGTAGTCGGGAGCGGCAGCGGACTGTCGGATGATGGGGGAGGCACGAAGATCGAAC
>CAZENK010000041.1:0-7233 GCA_964513585.1 uncultured Bifidobacterium sp.
CATCTGGGGTGCGACCATCGAGGCGAAGCTGCTCGAGGAACTGAACAACTGCATGGTCATCGTGGAGCCGATCATGGGCGTTGCGCACTGGCGCGACGACGTGAAGGTGGAGGCCGAGGTCGTGTCGGTGCGCTTCCACGAGGGATTCCCCGTTGCGATCAACGGGCGCGAGTTCGCCACGCAGGTCGACCTCGTGATGGAGGCGAACACCATCGGCGGCCGTCACGGGCTCGGCATGAGCGACCAGATCGAGAACCGCATCATCGAGGCAAAGAGCCGCGGCATCTACGAGTCACCCGGCCTCGCCCTGCTGCACATCGCGTACGAACGCCTGGTGTCGGGCATCCACAACGAGGCCACCATGGAGAACTACCGCACGATGGGCCGCCGGTTGGGCCGCCTGCTGTACGAGGGGCGCTGGTTCGACCCGCAGTCCCTGATGCTGCGCGAACCTCTCATGCGATGGGTCGGCACCGCCGTGACCGGCGAGGTCACCGTGCGGCTGCGCCGCGGTGACGACTACAGCATCCTCGACACCACGAGCCCGAACCTGACGTATGCGCCCGAGCGACTCAGCATGGAACGCGTGGAGGATGCCGCGTTTGGCCCGCTCGACCGCATCGGCCAGCTCACGATGCGCAACCTCGACATCGACGACAGCCGCAGCAAGCTCGAGGTCTACCGGTCGGCGGGAACGCTTCCGAGCGGCGGCCTCCTGGCCATCGAAGACAACTCCTGACACAGACCCGCGATCAGGGCGGCCCGTGACGGCATCGTCGAGGACACCACATGTTCGTCGTCGCCGTGAGCACCGCCACCCACGGCCCCGAGGCCGTCGAGTGTCTGCACGCCGATTGCGGCCGTGAAGTTTCCGTCCGAACCACCGCCCACGACGACACCGTCGATGATGTCGAGCCCGACAGCAGGTGCGATGCGGCGCGCCATCTCGAACAGCTCGGCGGCGGCTGACTCGTGCATGGGCGGCCGGCCGATGCCGCCGGTGACCGTGATGCGTGTTCCGTCCACGTGGGACACGAGCCGTGCGAATGCCTCCTCCACGCGGGGCTTCTCATGGGGCACCGCCACGCGCACGTCGACCGACATGGTGGTCGACGCAGGCACCACGTTGTCTGCGGTTCCCGATGACGCGAGCGTGGGGGTCACCGTGGTGCCCACCTCCGGTGCCGCTATCGCCACGACCTGGGGGATCACGTGGGCGAGCTCCACGAGAGAGTTGATGCCCTTCTCCGGTTCGAGACCGGCGTGCGATGCACGACCCTCGATCGACACGACGAAGGTGCCGGTCCCCTTGCGGCCGATCTTCAGCGCGCCGCCGTCGGCACTCGGCTCGAGCACGAGCACCGCGCCGCATGCGCGCGCCCTCTGCTCCAACAGGTCCTTCGATGCGCGCGACCCGATCTCTTCGTCGGCGGTGAGCAGAATCTCCACACGCGACCTGTCGGGCAGGGCCGCCACCGCATGCAGGGCCTGCACGATGCCGGCCTTCATGTCGAACACGCCCGGACCCCGCAGGATGCCCGACTCGTCGGTGAACGGCAGACGCGCGAGAGTCCCCACCGGGTGCACGGTGTCGTGATGACCCAGGATCAACACCCGCGGATCAGGCCCGCCGACCCAGTGGATGTGCGGCCCCACCGGTGATTCGATGATCGTCGGTCGCGACCCGAGCAGGCGCTCCATCATGTCGCCCACCAGTGCCGCGTGAGCCGTGAGACGCTCGATGTCGCGTGACGGTGACTCGGCCTCGACCAGACACCGGACATCCCGGACCATGTCGTCGAGACTGAACTGCTGCACTGAGACCATGCGGCAATCGTGCCACGAACTAGGCCCGGAACAGGGTCTCGATAGCCGTCGCGGGATCCTCGAGCACCCACGGCAACGGCTCGACCCCGGTTCCGGGACCATCGGGGACCGCCAGTGCCCCGTCGCGGAGCACGAACGGCTCGGTCACGTCCCGGGCGAAGTACCGGTTCGATGCACCCAGGTCGGTGGTGAGGGTGAACCCGGGAAGTGTCGCCAGTGCGAGACCCGAGGCACGGCCGATGCCCGTCTCGAGCATGCCCCCGACCCATGCATCGACACCGGCGGCGAACAACACGTCGTGCATGGCAACCGCATCGCAGAGACCGCCCACCCGCGAGGGCTTCACGTTGACGACACTGCATGCACCCGCATCGATCGCCCTCTGCAGATCAATGTGGGTCACGATTGATTCGTCAAGGCACACCGGTGTGCCCGCGCGGCGGGCGAACTCGGCATGTGTCGCGATGTCGTGGGCTGCGAAAGGCTGCTCGATGAACTGCAGACCGAACTGATCGAGCTGCAGCAGGTGCCCGATGTCGTCAGCGACATACGCGCCGTTTGCGTCAACCTGCAGTACGAATGCCCCGCCGAGCTCGGCCCGGACTGCACGCACTGTCTCGATGTCGCGACCGGGTTCGATCTTCAGTTTCACCCGCCGGTACCCCTCGCCCGCGCGCGTGAGCACAGACTTGACCGTGTCGGCCACGCTCTCGTGGACCCCGATCACGATTCCCGGCTCAACGGAACGGGGCTCGCCGCCGAGGGCGCGGGCGAGCGATACACCCTGCGACCGGCACCAGGCATCCCACACCGCCGACTCGAGAGCATGCTTGGCGAACCGCGCTCCGTCTGAACCCCACCACGAATCGCACGAGATCTCGTGGGGATCCACATCCCTCGCACCGATCGACGGTGCAAGTCGAACCAGAGATGCGACTGACTGCTCTGCGCTCTCCCCCACGTACTGCACACCCACCGGGGCGACATCTTCTCCCCATCCGACGGACCCGTCGTCTGCCGTGACGCGAACAAGACTCGCGGTGCGCGATGCATGCACACCGTGGGACGTGCGCAACGGATCAACGAGGGACATGGGTACCCGGACGGAGGTCACCTCGGTGATGCGCATACGTTCTCATCATGTCAGTGGCATGACACATTGACAACTCACGTCACCCGCACGCGGGACATTCAGCTCTCGCATTCGTTGCACCGTCGTGCTCGAGTGTCGACATGAAGAAATCACATCACGCAAGATCACGCATCGGAAACCTCATCGCATCGTTTGCGACACTCGTTGTCGCGAGCACCGGCGTGTACACGCTGTCATCGACGGCACTGTTCGACGACAGCGACGCGGCCAGCATGGACGTGTCGTCCGGCTGGGTCGACGTCGCACTCGGCGGCAGCACCGTCGTGTCGCTGTCGAACATCAAGCCGGGCGATGTCTTCTTCCGCGCGATCAACGTGGCGAATGTCGGGTCACTCGACTTCAGCTATGCAATGACCGCATCGCGCCCGTCGGGCACCGGCGCACCGCTGGTTGACGCCGTGCAGGTCGAGGCATGGAAGACAGCAAACGCGGAAGCCTGCACCGCCGCCGGACACCAGGGCGGCACACGCATGACCACTTCGTCATCGCTGACCACGCTCAACGCGACGAACCCGAATCTCTCGGCGGGAACCTCCGAAACCGTGTGCCTGCGCATGACCCTGCCGTCGTCGACACCGAACGGCATCGCCGGCAAGGCCGCCACCGTCACGTTGACCGTGGCCTCGCAGCAGCTGCTGTGACCTGGCGGCGGGTGGCGAACTCGCTCGCGGCGGTCGGCATCGTGGTCTCCCTGGTCTTCCTCGGGGCCACGGCGCTGACCGGCCGGGGTGACGACGTTCTCGTCCGGATCGAGGGCGGGTCGATGATGCCCACCCTCGAGGTCGGCGACGTGATTGCGGTGCACCCCGGGATCACGCCGCAGGTCGGCGACGTGATCACGTACGTGTACGACCGCCACCGCACCACACACCGGGTGACACGCTCGTGGACTGCGCGTGACCCGAGCGGCACGATGCGCAGGCTGTTCCGCACGAAAGGCGATGCGAACCGGGTCGAGGATCACTGGGTGGTCACCGAGGACCAGCTGATCGGCACGATGATGCCCATGTCGGTGGCGGCCGCAGTCGCCGTGAGCATCGAGAAGAACTCCACCCTGCTCGCGATGTTGTTCCTGCCGCAGTTGTTCGCGGTGATCGGGGCCGAATCGGCATTCCTGGCCAGACAGATGCGCCGGACGCGACCGGAGAACGATGAGTGCCCGGAGCGGGAGTCGAACCCGCAAGATGTTTCCACCCGGGGGGTTTAAGCCCCCTGCGTTTGCCAGTTCCGCCATCCGGGCGGGAACGCAGTCAGGCTACGCGCGATGACGGTCGTGCGGTGCTGGTTTCCACAGTGAACTGCAGCATGGTGCGCCACAGCAGGGTGCGCACACGGTCGGCCTCGGTGGGCGACAGGTTGTTCACGACGATCACGCCCTCGATCATGTCGCCGACGGTTGCGGTGAACGGCCGGTCGGCAATGCGGACCGCAACGACACCGCCCTCGCCGTCGCGGGCACGACGCACGGTGCGGTTCACGCCGACGATCCGCGGGGGGCTGCGGAACCCGGGGACGACCAGGTCGAGTTCGGCGACGCGCTGCGCGAGAACCCTCGCGGCTGACGTGAACTTCGAGGTGGCCGATGTGGACATGCCGAGAGTGTGCCAGAGGGGTGTTTCAGTCAACCCGGGCATGACACGCGTCGCACCTATTGTTGACGGCAACGTGGAGATCGAGCTGAACCCCCTGCAACAAGCAATCATCGACTCGCTCGGTGTTCCCCCCGACTGGGAACCCCTGCCCGACCACATCGTCACCGACATCGAGCGCCAGCTCACCGAGGCGCTCGCCCCCATCGAGGGGCTCTTCACCGCCGAGTCGCCGCTGCGCGTCAGCAAGCACCACATCGCCACAGTGCTCGGCTGCGAGGAGTACCACGTGCTGAACCGGGCGCAGCCGTTCGCGTGGAACATCAACACAGTGCGCGGCACGATCGCCCACAAGGGCATCGAGCTCATGCTCAACTGGCGCGGGCCGATCGTGCCCGCAGAGATCGTCGACGCCGCGATCACGAGCGTTGCGGAGAACCCGCGCGAGAGTGCATCCGGGTTCATCGTGTCGTTGCCCGCACACGAACTCGCCGAACTGCGGGGCAACGTGCTGTCAGCGGTCACGAACTTCATCGAGTGCTTTCCCCCCATCAAGCCGCAGTGGCGCCCGATGGTCGAGTACTCGGCCTCGTACTCGCTCTTCGGCAACTCGGTGATCCTGTCGTCGCGCATGGACCTCGTGCTCGGGGGCCCGGGGCGCAAGGTCATCATCGACCTGAAGACGGGGCGGCTCACCCCGACGCACCGTGATGACCTGCGTTTCTATGCGCTCGTCGAGACACTGCGCAGCCGCCAGCCACCGAGAAGCCTGGGCTCGTACTCGCTCGATTCGGCGCGCCTCGACGACGAGCACGTCACCGAGGGGCTCCTGCAGGCCGCGGTCCGGCGCACCGCCAATGCCACACTGCTCATCGCGGACCTGGCGCTCAAGACCCGGTCACCCGAACGCAGGCCCGGGTTCCAGTGCCGGTGGTGCCCCGTGAACGATCAGTGCGAGGAAGGCGCGCGCCACCTCAGGCAGCTCGCCGGCGACGAAGACGAGGACTAACCCGCGGACACGTGCGGGGTCATCATCGCAACAGCCACGCCCAGACCGACACTGTCGCGGACCGTCGAGATGTAACGACCGGGCTGAACCGCCTTGCGCGGTGGCGACACGATCCCGTCACCCGTCTGCTCGCAGTAGTCGAACAGATCATCGACGGTGACCACGAACCCCCACAGCGACGCACCCGTGACGCGGACCCGCGGCCCGCTCACCACCTCGATGATGGTGTTGTCGAGTTTGTGAAACCGCTGCACGCCCGCATCGCCGAGATCGCGTTCCCGGCGCACCTCGAGACCCAGTTCACCGGTGATGGCCCCGCAGGTGCGGTCGATGTCGTCGGTGAACACCACCACGTGGTCGAGGGACACCATGCGCTGGCCGCCGATTCGCTGGTCGTCTGTGACCACGGGTGCGGAGCGAACGATTCGGGTCGGGATCCCGTCGATGGACACCTCTGCATCACGGTCGGACTCGAAAACCCAGCCGGCGAGACCTGCTGCATCAGGGTCGAACCTGACCACGACATCGGCGACGTGACACGACGAATCAGAGCACGTGAGCCCGATTGATTGCCAAGGTGAGCGTTGGCCGCCTGCAGTCAGTTCGACGAGGCGGGCCATGCGAAGGAAGGACGGCTCAGCCGCGACCCATGTTCGGACGCTTGCCGTGGTTGGCCTTTGAGCGGCGCATGCGCGCCTTGCGCTTCTTGGTCTTCTTCGACATAGGAGACGATGCTATCGGGCGCTCATGCCCGCCCCACCGCCCCGGTCAGGGTGCCGGCTGCCAGTAGAGGTAGCCCGGAGCCGAGGGGGTGCCGTCCGACTTTCGGTTGGTGCAGACATAGGTGACACCGTCGGCCTGGCCGAGTTGGCCGAACTCGGCACCCTTGCAGCGCCTGCGGGGGGTGACCTGCGGCAGACCCGGGGCAGCCGGGGACCCCGGTGCGGCAGATGGGCTCGTGACCGGAGCCCGGGTGTCGGCCGGGGCAATCGTGCCCACGGGACCGGACGATGAGGTGGCACGTGTTCCCCAGGGTGCGATGGCGGCATTCGGACAGTTGTTGCGCAGGATGTTGCGCACCCTGCCCCACTCGCTCTCGTCCATCGAGAGTTTCCACCGGGCCTTGATCGCGACCCAGTTCGAGATGTAACCACAGACAGCCTCGGTGCGCCGCGGTATCCAGTTCGAGGGGTCCTTGTCGCTCTTCGAACGGTTTGCACCTGCACTGACGGCGATCAGCGAACGACTGTCCGAGAGGTCATTGGCGAAACGCTGGCGCTGTGACGCCGACCAGGCCCATGCCCCGGAATCCCACGCCTCTTTCAGTGCCACGACATGGTCAACATCGAGAGCCGACGGATTCGTGTGCATGACGCCGTCATACTCGGAGAACCAGTCACCTTCGATCACCTTGCAGCCGAACCTGTCGACCTGCGCAGGGGTGCGCGACTCGGCGATCAGCACTTCTTCGCGCGTGTTGCAGCCGTCGCCGTCGTCATCGGACCAATGCCTGAATAGGTCCCTGTCGTAACCCTGCGGGCGTTCGCGCACGCGCGGGATCGAGGCCAGTACCGAGATGGCCGGCCTGGCCACTGCACCCTTCGGCGGGACCGATGTCGAGACCCTGTTCCGGACGGTGGTGGAGGTTCTGCGCG
>CAZENK010000041.1:7333-13949 GCA_964513585.1 uncultured Bifidobacterium sp.
ATCAGCTCCTCACCCGACTCGGTGAGCCGGTACTCGTAACGCTGCGGACGCGAGTTGTACTCGTTGCGGCTCACGACCCCGTTGCTGACCAGAGTGACGAGGCGGTCGGTGAGAATGTTGCGCGCGATACCGAGGCTCGCCTGGATCTCCTCGAACCGCTGGTTGCCCTCGTGGATCGAATGGATGATCAGGGGCGTCCACCACTCACCCACGATCGACAGTGCGCGCGCCAGACCGTTGGGAATGTGGTCGAAGTTCTTCCGAGGTGTCATGGGGCGCCACCCTAAGTGATGGGTGTGGCACATTTGAGGAATTACGCCCCTGTCATTTCCTCAAATACGGGCTCGATCTCAATGAAAATACATTCACCCGGGCACACATCAGCGGCCTGCACCACTGCGGCGATGTCCCGCTCGGGCACGATCGCCAGCGAGCCGGACCCGCCCGGGTCGTTCAGGGGTTCCCCCCGCTCGGCCACATAGGCGATGCCGTCCTCGAGCTGCACGAACACGTCCGGGCAGTGATCGACACACAGTCCGTCACCCGTACACAGGTCCTGGTCGATCCACACGCGCACGCGCTCACGGTACCCGCGCAGCAGCCATAGCCTTCGGGTCATGACTTCTGCCACGCCGTCGGCCCCGCGGCGCCCCCACTCATGGCAACGCCCCGGCGGCGTCGTTCAGGACCCCTACGCCTGGCTGCGCGACAAGCAGGACCCCGACACGCTTGCCTATCTCGCCGCCGAGAACAGCCATGCCGATTCATGGTTCTCGGGGCACGCCGGAACAGTGGAGTCCGTCTTCAACGAGATCAAGCGGCGCATCAAGGAAGATGACTCGTCGTACCCCGTGCGCCACGGCGCATGGTGGTACGCCTCGCGCACCGAGACCGGGAAGTCGTATGCGATCCATACCCGTGGCACCTCCGTATCGGCCGCACACGACAGGGTTCTTCTCGACGAGAACGTCGAGGCCGGCGACAGCGACTACTTCTCGCTGAGCGCCCTCGATGTGTCGCACGACGGGCGCCTGCTGGCATGGTCGAGCGACACGGACGGCAGCGAGATGTACACCATCCGCATCAGGGACACCGAAACCTCGCGTGATCTCGACGATCTGATCCCCGGCACCACCTGGGGTGGCGTCGCATGGTCGGCCGACAGCGCCCACCTCTTCTACGTGACCCCCGACGAGGCGATGCGGCCCTGCAAGGTCTGGAGGCACACCCTCGGCACGCCCACGAGCGACGACGTGCTCGTGCTCGACGAGACCGACGAGCGCTTCTTCGTGGGCGTCGGCACCTCGCGCTCGGGAGACTGGATCATCATCGAGTCGTCCAGCAAGACATCGAGCGAATGCTGGGTCATCGATGCGCGCTCCCCCGGCGACCCACCACGTTCGATCGCGCCGCGCACCGACAATGTCGAGTACCAGATCGACCACTGGGGTGATGTGTTTGCGGTCACCACGAACCGTGACGCGGTCGACTTCCGAGTCATGACGGTCCCGGTCGAGGGCGGCGCGTGGACAGAGCTCGTGCCGCACTCGCCCTCGCAACGCATCGTGCAGTTCGAGTGCTTCCGTGATTTTGCCGCGATCGCGCGCTGGGAGAACGCCCAGCAGACCATCTCGCTCGTGGCGCGCGACGGCACCCTCACGCCCGTGCAGGTGTCGCCGGAGCCCCACGAACTCGAGCTCGACTCGAACCCCGATTACGACACCGACGGGCTGCGGGTCGCCTACCAATCCTTGACGGTTCCTGCCACCACCGCGTGGTGGTCGGTGCGCGACGGCACCCTCACCACCCTCAAACAGACAGAGGTCCCGAACTGTGACGTGTCGAGGTACGTGTCATCGCGGGTGTGGGCACAGGCCGCAGACGGCACGCGCGTGCCCGTCGACATCGTGCACCACCGCGACACACTGCTCGACGGCACTGCCCCGGCGCTTCTGTACGCATACGGCGCTTACGAGATCTCGCTGGCGCCGTGGTTCTCCGTCGCGCGGCTCTCGTTGCTCGACCGCGGGTGGGTGTGGGCTCTCGTGCACCCACGCGGCGGCGGAGAGATGGGCCGTGCCTGGTACCTCGACGGGAAGCTGCTCAACAAGCGGAACACGTTCACCGACACCATCGATGCGGCCGCACACCTCGCGGCCACCCGCGTGTGCGACGCGGAGAAGATGGTGCTGCGCGGCGGCAGTGCGGGCGGGCTCCTTGTCGGTGCGTGCATCACCATGTCCCCCGAACGCTTTGCCGGCGCGATCGCCGAGGTGCCGTTCGTCGACGTGGTCAGCACCATGAGCGACCCGACCCTGCCGCTCACGGTGACCGAGTGGGAGGAATGGGGCGACCCCCGGAGCGAACCGTATGCGTCGTACATCGCGTCGTACTCGCCGTACGACAACACGACGAACGTTCGCTACCCCGATCTGTACGTGACCGCCGGGCTGAACGACCCTCGCGTCAGTTACCACGAGCCCGCAAAGTGGGTGGCGAGGATCCGCCACGACTCACCCGGCACCACCGTCGTCTTCAAGTGCGAGATGGGCGCCGGGCACGGGGGGCCGTCGGGGCGCTACGACCAGTGGCGCGACGAAGCACGCGCGATCACCTTTGCGTTGTCGTGCGCTACATGAACGCGGCCGACACGAACAGCGCACCCATCAGCCCCAGGTTCCGCAGCACGTGACGCCACGACGGGGGCCTCGAGAACCTGGCCCCGAAGCACGCACACGGCACTTGTGACCCGGTCATGACCATGACCATCAGGAACGTGGTGAAGACGAGCAGCAGGAGCGTGGCGAGCCCGAACACGAACGCATTCGGTTCGAGAACCACCAGTGCGCCACCGAGAATCAGTTCGGCAGCGGGCAGCACGAACGCAACGGCGGGCCACAGACCCTGCGCCCGCGCGTCGGCCTTCCATTGCTCGAAACCCGTGACCTTCATGGCCCCGGCGTAGAGAAAAACCACTCCGACGACCGCGGCGAGGATGCGGGAGACCATCAGGCCGACGGGTAGTTCGCCGCCACCACCTTGCCGCGGAAGAAGACCATGGCATCGGGTGCTTCGGCGGCATGCGAGAGCGACGAGACACGGCCGACGACGAAACTGTGGTCCCCGACCTCGTGCTCGGATTCGACGGCGCACTCGATCGTGGCGATGCAACCCTCGAGCACCGGGTTGCCGGCCCCCGAGGTGGAGTGCGCGACACCTGCGAACTTGTCGTCCCCCTCCTTGGCGAACCTCCAGCAGAGATCCTCCTGCTTCGCTGACAGCACGTTCACGCAGAAACGACCCGACTCACGGATCGCCGCCCACGAGCGTGACGCCGTGCCCGGGAAGAACCCGACGAGCGGCGGGTCGAGCGACACCGAGACGAACGAGCCGATGGTGATGCCGTGCGGTGCACCTGCTGCATCGTGGCCGGTCACGACAACGACCGATGTCGGGGCGTGCCCGAGCACGGCCCGGAACTGGGAAGGATCGATGGACGAACTCACGCGCCCACAGTAGACGACGCGGTTCAGACCGAGATCGTTGCGCCCTCGCGGGCAAAGAACACGTCGAGAGGCTGTCCCGCACCGCAGGACGACATTGCGTCGATCGCGGCGTCCGTGCGGTCTGGGTCGTGGTGGTACAGAGCCAGGCGTTTTGCGCCGGTTGCCTTCGCAATGTCGATGGCGAACTCGGCGGTGCAGTGCCCCCAGTGGGCCTTCACCGCGAACTCCTGCGGCGTGTACTGCGAGTCATGGATCAAGAGGTCCACGTTCTCGGCGAGCTCGCGCACTCCGTCAGGGAGCCGGAACGATCCGTCGAGGGGCTGCTGATGGTCGGAGATGTAGGCAATCGACGAACCGTTGAACTCGATGCGGTAGCCCACCGTGGGGCCGATGTGCGGCACGAAGCGCGACATGATGCGGTAGTCGTCCATCTCCCAGTCGAGATCGCCCACGTCCGTGAACGAGAAGTTGCCGGGGAAGTCCTTCAGACCGACGGGGAACGTCGGCGGCGACACTGCCTCGTGCATCGCACTCTCGAACGTGTGCCCCTCGCCCTGCGCCGGACCGAAGATCTGCAGACGCGCTCCCTGGCGGAGCATCGGTGTGAAGAACGGCAGACCCTGCACGTGATCCCAATGAAGGTGCGTCACGAGTGCGATCGCGTTGAGCGGTGTCTCGGTGCCCGCGGTGTACTGCTTGCCGAAGTAGCGCAGACCGGTGCCGAGGTCGAGCAGGATCGGGCGACGGCCTGCCGCGCGCACGGACACGCACGATGTGTTGCCGCCGTACTTTGCGGTGGACGGACCATGGCACGGCGTCGAACCACGGACGCCGTGGAATGTCACTGTCAGCATGGCCTTGCCCCCATGGACAGGAACGCTACGGAACAACACCCCCGCACGACAGCGTCGGCGCAGGTGACGCCTGTCGCACCACAACGACTACGGTGCTGCCATGGCATCACCCATCACGACGAACACGGTCACGGCGAACGGGATCGACTTCACGTATCTCGAGTGCGGCACCGGCCCGCTCGCACTGTGTCTCCACGGCTTTCCCGACTCGCCGCACAGTTGGCGCCACCTGTTGCCCGCGCTCGCAGAGGCCGGTTACCGGGCGGTTGCACCGTTCACCCGCGGGTATGCCCCCACGTCACTGGCGGCCGACGGCATGTACCAGACGGGCGCCCTGTCTGCCGACGCCAATGCGATTCACGAGGCGCTCGGGGGCGACGGTGACGCCGTCATCATCGGGCACGACTGGGGAGCTCCGTCGGTCTACGGTGCTGCGGGGTCAGAACCCGATCGATGGAAGCGTGTGGTGGGCATGGCGGTGCCCCCGGGCGGAGCGATGAACGTCGCGTTCGTGACGAACCCCGACCAGTTGAAGCGCAGCTGGTACATGTTCTTCTTCCAGCACGGGCTGTCCGATCTTGTGGTGCCGAGCAATGACCTTGCGTTCATCGACATGCTGTGGAACGACTGGTCGCCCGGCTACCCCGGCGCAGAAGACTCAGAGAACTGCAAGGCGTGCCTTCGTGACCCGGCACATCTGTCTGCCGCACTCGCCTACTACCGGTGCACCCTCGGTGCGGGGCCGCGGTCGGAGCGCTACGACGCGATCCAGGCGGCCGGCGGCACGGAACTGACGCAGCCGACGCTGTACCTGCACGGCGCGAACGACGGCTGCATCGGTCGCGAGGTTGCAGAGTCGATCACCACGTTCGCACCGTGGGCCACGCTGCGCATCGTCGAGGGCGCGGGCCACTTTCTCCAGCTCGAGAAGCCGGCCGAGGTCAACTCGTTGATCGTCGACTGGGTCACGGCAGGCTGAGCCGGTCACCGCGGCGCTTCAACAAGCCCTCACCCACCAGCGCATCGATCAATGCGACGGCGCGTGCGTCATCGGCCAAGCCCATGGCGCGCACCACGTCGGCCTGCACGGTGACACCGTCCCCGACAGCGCGCATCGCACGCCCGCGCGCCTGACGGTCCGATCCCTCGAAACGCGCCTGTGGTCTGCTGGCACCTGCCGAACGCGGTGCGGGATCCTGTCCGACTCCGCGCCACCTGCAGAGGCGCGACAGCTCGCACTCGCCGCAGCGCGGTGCACGCGCAGTGCACCAGCGGGCGCCGAAGTCCATCATGACCTGGTTCCACTCCCACCCCATGCCGGCCGGGACGAGGTCGTCGGCCAGTGACTGCAGGGCACGTGCACCCATTGGTTCGCCCTGCAGACGCGAGAGAACGCGCGACACGTTCGTGTCGACCACCGCCACGTCGTGGTCGAACGCGAACGCCAGCACAGCACGCGCGGTGTAGCCACCCACACCCGGCAGATGCATCAATGTGTCGAGCGTTGCCGGGAAGACACCTCCGTGCTCGTCGGTGATCGCGATCGCAGCCTCGCGCAGGTTGCGGCACCTGCGCGGGTACCCGAGCCCTGACCACAGTCTCAGCGCGTCACCGAGCGGGGCCTGTGCGAGTGCCGACGGCGTGGGGAACTCGTCGATGAAGGCCTCGAACTTCGGCAGCACGCGCGCGACGGAGGTCTGCTGCAGCATCACCTCGCTCACGAGCACCCGCCAGGGGTCGCGTGTCCGCCTCCACGGAAGGTCGCGGAGCGAACCTGCTCCCCATGTCAACAATGCGACCGCAATGCGGTCGTTGCGGGTCAGTCGGCCCACACGTCCTGGCCGTCGTACGGGCGACGGCGGTCGGGGGCGAACTCGCGCTTCCACACCATGACACGACGACGGAAGTAGCACACTTCCTTGCCGTCCTGGTTGAAGCCCTTCGTCTCGACGGTGACGATCCCGCGGTCGTTCTTCGACTTGCTCTCTGCCACCTCGAGAACCCGGGTCTCGGCGTGGATCGTGTCGCCATGGAAGGTGGGGAACTTGTGCTGGAGCGTCTCGACCTCGAGGTTCGCGATCGCGGCACCGCTCACGTCGGGAACGCTCATGCCGAGCACCAGCGAGTAGACCAGGTTGCCCACCACAACGTTGCGGCCCTGCACGCTCTCCTTCGCGAACCAGTCGTTCGTGTGGAGCGGGTGATGGTTCATCGTGATCATGCAGAAGAGATGATCGTCGTACTCGGTGATCGTCT
>CAZENK010000042.1:0-13479 GCA_964513585.1 uncultured Bifidobacterium sp.
CTGATACCGTCTCTCCCCATGAGATACGGCATTTTCGGTGGGGCAGTCAACGACGGAACGGTGGACGATGTCGTCGCCGAGGCGCGGTCGGCGGAGAACGACGGGTTCGCCAGTTATTGGGCCCCGAACATCTTCGGGCACGATGCGCTGACGAGCCTGGCGATCGTCGGCCGTGAGGTTCCGCGCATCGAGCTCGGCACCTCGGTCGTGCCCACGTACCCGCGTCACCCGCACGCAATCGCCCAGCAGTGCCACACGGTGGCGGCCGCGTCGGGCAACCGTCTCACGCTCGGCATCGGCCTGAGCCACAAGATCGTGATCGAGAACATGCTCGGCATGTCGTACGAGAAGCCGGTGCGCCACCTGAAGGAGTACCTGAGCGTGCTCATGCCGCTGTCGCGCAACGAACCCGCGAACTTCGACGGCGAGACCTACCGCGTGCACGGCGGCATCGCGGCAAAGGGCTCGAACGGCTTCGGCGTCGTCGTCGCCGCTCTCGGCGAGCAGATGCTGCGCGTGACCGCGGCCATGGCCGACGGCACGTTGACCTGGTGCACCGGGCCCGCAACCCTCTCGTCGCACACCATCCCCACCATCACGAAGGCAGCCGAGGAGTTCGGCCGCCCCGCGCCGCGCGTGATCGCCGCGCTTCCCGTGTGTGTCACGCAGGACAAGCAGGCAGCAGCCGAGCGTGCGGCCAAGGTGTTCGCGGTGTACGGCACGCTGCCGAGCTACCGCGCGATGCTCGACAAGGAGGGCGCCGCAGGTCCGGCCGACATCGCGATCACCGGTTCGGTCGCCGAGGTGCAGGACCGTGTCGCCGCACTTGCCGGCATCGGTGTCACCGACTTCGCGGCGGTGGAGTTCGGTGCCACGCCCGACGAGATCTCAGAGACCCGGGAGGCCCTGAAGGCACTGCTCCCATGAGCACGCTCTTCGACCAGGTCCGGTTCCATCGTGGCCCGGCGATGAAGAACCGCTTCATGCTGGCGCCGCTCACCAACCAGCAGAGCCATGCCGACGGCACGCTGTCCGACGACGAGTTCCACTGGCTCACCATGCGCGCCGAGGGCGGTTTCGGTCTCACGATGACATGTGCATCGCACGTGCAGGCGGTCGGGCAGGGCTTCGCCGGGCAGCTCGGGTGCTTCGACGACAGGCACATCGCCGGCCTCGAGCGTCTTGCCGGTGCGATCCGTGCGAACGACTCCGTGGCGATCGTGCAGCTGCACCATGCCGGTCGTCGGTCGCCGGCCGATCTCATCGGCACGCAACCGGTGAGCGCCGGTGACGACGAGAAGATGGGTGCCCGTGCCATGACCACGGCCGAGGTCGAGCAGACCGTCGCCGATTTCGTTGCTGCTGCCGTGCGTGTCGAAAAGGCCGGTTTCCACGGCGTGGAGCTGCACGGTGCGCACGACTACCTGATCTGTCAGTTCCTGAACGCAGAACTGAACCGGAGATCCGACCGATACGGCGGTTCGTTCGAGAACCGCCAGCGGGTGCTGTTCGACATCATCGCGGGCATCCGTGCCGAATGCGGACCCGACTTCCACCTGGGCGTGAGACTCTCGCCCGAGCGTTTCGGCATGAGCACCGCAGAGATCGTGGGCGTGTACGAGCGTCTGGTCGGCGAGGGCAACGTCGACATGATCGACATGTCGCTGTGGGATGTGTTCAAGACAGGGGCCGAGGACGCATTCGCCGACCGCCGGCTCATCGACGTCTTTGCCAACCTCGAGCGCGGCAACGTGCGCCTCGCCGTGGCGGGAAAGCTCTACAACGCACCCGACATGGCCCGTGCAATCGATGCAGGAGCCGACATCGTTGCTGTCGGCCGCGCGGCAATCACGAACCATGACTTCCCCAACCAGGCGGCACGCAACCCCGGGTTCGCGATGCGCGAGCTTCCTGTTCCGCGTGCCACGCTGCGCGAAGAGGGTCTGAGCGACCTCTTCATCGGTTACATGGGCAACTGGCCGGGGTTCGCCGGCGACTAGTGAAGGTGCACGGGGGTGCCCGTGCCGCCGACCTGGTCGAAGAAGTCGTTGCCCTTGTCGTCGACGACGATGAACGCGGGGAAGTCCTGCACCTCGATCCTCCAGACCGCCTCCATGCCGAGCTCTGCGTACTCGAGAACCTCGACTTTCGTGATGCAGTCCTGGGCCAGGCGCGCCGCCGGCCCGCCGATCGAGCCGAGATAGAAGCCCCCGTGCGTCCTGCATGCCTCGGTGACCTGGCGCGAGCGGTTGCCCTTGGCGAGCATCACGAACGAACCACCCGCGGCCTGGAAGTCGGCGACGTAGCTGTCCATGCGCCCGGCCGTGGTCGGGCCGAACGAACCCGATGCCATTCCCTCGGGGGTCTTGGCGGGTCCCGCGTAGTACACGCAGTGGTCCTTCATGTACTGCGGCAGGCCCTGGCCCGCATCGAGGCGTTCCTTGAGCTTGGCGTGTGCGATGTCGCGTGCCACCACCATCGGACCGGTGAGCATCACGCGGGTCTTCACCGGGTACCTGCTGAGCGTCGCGCGGATCTGGTCCATCGGCTGCGTGAGGTCGATCTGCACGACCTCGTCACTCAGTTCCTCGTGGGTCACGTCGGGCAGGAATCGCGCAGGGTCGGTCTCGAGTGCCTCGATGAAGATTCCGTCCTTCGTGATCTTCCCGAGAGCCTGGCGGTCGGCACTGCACGACACCGCGAAGGCAACCGGGCAGCTCGCGCCGTGACGGGGCAGGCGGATGACACGCACGTCGTGGCAGAAGTACTTGCCGCCGAACTGTGCACCGATGCCGGTCTGCTGCGACAGCTTCAGGATCTTCTGCTCGAGCTCGAGGTCGCGGAAGCCGTTGCCGAGCTCGCTGCCGGTCGTGGGCAGCGAGTCGAGGTACCTGGCACTGGCGAGCTTCGCGGTCTCGACGGCCTGCTCCGCCGACGTGCCGCCGATGACGACTGCGAGGTGGTACGGCGGGCATGCTGCGGTGCCGAGCGTGACCATCTTCTCGAACACCCACGGCAACAGGGTCTTTTCGTTGAGCAGCGCCTTGGTCTCCTGGAACAGGTAGCTCTTGTTGGCTGATCCGCCGCCCTTTGCCATGAACAGGAACTTGTACGCGTCTCCGTCCACGGCCGCGATCTTGATCTCGGCCGGCAGGTTGTTGCCGGTGTTCTTCTCGTCGTACATGTTCAGGGGCGCCATCTGGCTGTAGCGCAGGTTGCTCGTGAGGTAGGTGTTGTACACGCCGCGCGCGATGGCCTGCTCGTCGTTCCCGCCCGTCATCACGAACTGGCCCTTCTTCGCCTTCACGATCGCGGTGCCGGTGTCCTGGCACATGGGAAGCACGCCGCCGGCCGCGATACCGGCGTTCTTCAGCAGGTCGAGCGCGACGAACCTGTCGTTGGGGCTCGCCTCGGGGTCATCGAGGATGTTCGCGAGCTGCTGCAGGTGGCCCGCACGCAGAAGGTGCGCGATGTCGCGCATCGCGGTCTGGGTGAGCAGCGTGATCGCCTCCGGCTCGACCTTCAGGAAGGTGCCGAGCGGTGTCTCGACCTGTGACACGCCGTCGGTGCCGATGAGCCGGTACTCGGTGGTGTCCGGGCCGAGGGGGAGGATCTCAGTGAACGCAAAATCTGCCATGGCGCAAGGCTAGGGCGCGCCGCGCGCAGGGGCCCTATGCGCCGGGGTCGACGGGCCAGTCGTGCTTCGGGTAGCGCCCCGCCATGTCTTTTCGTACCTCGGCCCACGAGCCGGACCAGAACGCGGGGATGTCCGAGGTGATCTGTATGGGTCTGTCCGCGGGCGACAGCAGCTGCACACGCAACGGCACGGCCCCGTCGAGAACCGTGGGGTGTGTGCGCACCCCGTACAGGTGCTGCACGCGTATCGCGATGGTGGGTGCATCGGGGTCCGCGTAGTTCACGGCAACGGGACGGCCGCGCGGGGGCGCGAAGGTTGCGGGTGCGAGTTCTGCGAGTCTTGCGCTCTTGTCCCAGCCGAGCTGGGTCTCGAGAACCATCGTGAGGCTGACCTGGGCCAGGTGCGTGCGACCCGTGGCACCTGCAAGGTACGGCGTGAGCCATTCGTCGAGCGTTGCGAGAAGGTGTGACTGCGAGGTGTCGGGCCAGTCGTCGCCGAGATGGTGACGAAGGAACGCGATGCGCTGTCGCATCTCTGCGGCCGGGCCGTCGCCCAGCACGCGCAGTTGGGTCGCGCGCACCCTCTCGAGCAGGGCCTCGGTGGTTTCGGGTCCCGGCACGGGCTCGAGGTCGCGTTCGTCGATGCGGATGCTGCCGACCTTGCGTGCCACGCGGTGCACCAGGTCGTCGCGCGACTTGTCCCACACGAGGTGTGCATCGACCTCGACGTCGTCGCCGAGCACGAGGGCGATCACGTCGAGGTCGACAGCCGCGGCACGGCGCAAACGCGATGCGCCGCGGCGCGCATCGACATCTGCTGCCACCACGAACTGCTCCCGTGCGACGGAGTCCTTGCTGTCGCACGACACGGCACCGCCCTCGCGCATCACGAACTGCCCGGGGCTGGACCGGCGCATTGCCAACCGGTCGGGGTACGCCGCGAGCAGCACCGTGCCGGTGGATGAGTCGACGACCTCGGCGGGGAGGTGGACGTCGCCCGAGATCCCTGCGCGCCGGGCGATGTCGCGGGCCGCATCACGGACCCTCTGCAGCGCACCGCGGTCGACCAGGTCGTGACGCTCCAGGTCGAGCACCACGCGCACGCGCAGGGCAAGGTCGGCAGGAAGCGACTCGGGCCGCCCGCGCATGATGTCGCGTTCCTCGAGGAGCGCGGCCACCACGCACGAGAGCCATGCCCGTTCGCGGTGGTCGGCATTGCGTGCGACCATCGCGCCCAGGCGCGGGTGCAGGGGCAGTCTCAGCACCTCGCGTCCGAGCGGGGTGACCGCACCGCGCTCGTCAACAAGATGCAGCATCGACAGCGTGTCCATGGCCATCGCGAACGTGCGCTGCGGCGGGGCATCGAGGAACGGCAGCTCGTCCACTGGGGTGCCCCACGAGACCACGTCGAGTGCGAGCGACGTGAGATCGGTCTGCGAGATCTCGGGCGGCAGGTGCGCGAGCCTGGTGGAGTCCTCGATGCGGCTCCACAGTCGGTACGCGACACCCTCGCGCACGCGTCCCGCGCGGCCGCTGCGCTGGTCGGCGGACGCGCGTGATGACGTGACCGTGACGAGCTCTGTCAGTCCCGTGCGCGGGTCGAGCCTCGGCGCTCTGGTGAGGCCGGCATCGACAACCACATGGATCCCCTCGACCGTGAGTGACGTCTCTGCGATGTCGGTCGACAGCACCACGCGCCGGCGCCCGGCCGCGCTGGCTGTGAGCGCAGCATCCTGCTCGGCGAACGGCAACGCACCTGCCAGTCGCAGCACGTCGACGCCTGCGGGCACCCGTTCGGTGAGCACGGTGCGTGTGCGGTTGATCTCGCCGATGCCCGGCAGGAACACGAGGATGTCGCCGTCGTCGTTGCGCAGTGCATGCAGCACCGTCTCTGCGACGGCGTTCTCGAGTCTGTCGTCGCGCTGGCGGGGCACGTGCCGCACATCCACAGGGAAGGTGCGGCCGAGC
Source organism: uncultured Bifidobacterium sp. (assembly GCA_964513585.1). GTDB lineage: Bacteria > Actinomycetota > Acidimicrobiia > Acidimicrobiales > Ilumatobacteraceae > UBA2093. The sequence goes on from CAZENK010000042.1 coordinate 5,605, forward strand.
GATGTGACGATGGGTGCAGGTCCGGATCCCGACCCGAGCACAGCGGCGAACTTCTCCGCCTGCGCCGTGGCCGACATCGCGAGCACGCGCACGTCGCCCTGCAGCGTGCGCCGTGCATCGAGCAGCAGCGCAAGACCGAGATCGGTGGGCAGGTTGCGCTCGTGGATCTCGTCGAAGATCACGAGCGCGGTGGACTCGAGCGACGGGTCGCTCTGGAGGCGGCGAGTGAGGATGCCCTCGGTGAGGACCTCGATGCGGGTTGCCGCACCGATGCGTCGTTCGTCGCGTGTCTGGAACCCCACTGTCTCGCCGACCTTCTCGCCGAGCATGGCTGCCATGCGCTGTGCGGCCGCGCGTGCCGCGAGGCGACGCGGCTCGAGCATGATGATGCGGCGTCCGTCTACCCAGGGTTCGTCGATGAGTCGAAGCGGAACCAGGGTGGTCTTGCCTGCTCCCGGGGGTGCCACGAGAACTGCGCCGTTGTTCGACGCAAGGGCATCACGCAGAGCCGGTACTGCCTCCTCTACGGGAAGCTCTGTGGCGGGAAGCCGGTCAGACAAGCGCGGGCGTGCCGCGGAACGCACCAGGGTCGCCCGGCGCGGGAATCGTCGGCCGTGACCATGCGGTCAGCTTGGCGATGGCAGACGCCACGTCCTTCCAGTCGGCAGCGTTCCAGCCCTGGGCTGCCACGGGGATGGTGCCGTTCGACTGCACCAGCACGAATGCGGGCAGCTCTGTGAGGCCGAGAGCCTTCACGGCGGTGCGGTCCGGGTCGCAGTACACGAGGAACTCGTCGGCATACGGCCCGAGGAAGGTGCGGGCACCCTCCTCGTCGCAGGTCACGATGAAGTTGACGCGGACAGCGGCGCCGGCGAACTGGCGCATGATGCGAACGGCTGTGTCGAGGATCCACGAGCTCTCGTTCGTGTACGGGTCGAGCACAACGGAGGCGACGTGGAACGTGGTGAGCCACTCGCGCAGGGTCCGACCGCCGCCGGTGAGAGGGGTGAGCGTGAGGTCGAGGCTGGGGTTGGGGAGAGATGCACTTGCCACGCCCTTCACGCTAGTGCGTGACGGTGCCGCGGGAGAACCCTCGTCCGACGGACAACCGTCACGAATGCGGGTCTATGTTGGGGTCGACAGGGGCAACAGCACCCCGGGAAGAAGGACACGGGTCATGGGTGAGACGGTTGAGTTTGCGAGCAACGGCGGGACCTGTTCCGGGTATCTCGCGGGGTCGACCGGACCCGGCGTCGTGGTGATCCAGGAATGGTGGGGCCTGAACGATCACATCAAGGACATCGTCGACAGGTTCGCCGCGGAGGGGTTCGTCGCGCTCGCGCCCGATCTGTACCACGGGGTGGTCACCACCGAGCCCGATGACGCAGGAAAGTTGCTCATGAGCATGAACCTGGCGACCGCGGCGAAGGACCTGAGCGGAGCAATCGATCTTCTGCAGCAGAGAACCGGACGGACAAGGGTCGGTGTCACAGGTTTCTGCATGGGCGGTGGTCTCACGTTGATGGTTGCATGCCAGAGGCCCGATGCGGTTGCGGCTGCCGCGCCGTTCTACGGGGGCATGCGCCCCGACACGCCGATCGACTGGGGGAACATGGCCGCTGTCGTCGAGGGGCACTACGCAGAGAACGACAGGGGCAATGCCGCGCCCGATGCGATCAAGGAAACGGAGACGCAGTTGCGCGCACTCGGCAAGCAGGCAACGTTCCACGTGTACCCGGGCACGCACCACGCATTCTTCAACGACACGCGCCCGGAGGTCCACGACGCCGATGCGTCGGCCGTCGCGTGGCGACGCACTGTCGAACTCTTCAGGGCGAACCTGTAGCGGTCACCCTCGCGGCAATCAGGCCAGCTCGGCGATCGCCTCGGCGATCGCAATCGCGCGCCGTGCGTTGTCCACGTGCAGGTTCTCGATCATGCGGCCGTTCAGCTGCACCACGCCCTTGCCGGCGGCGAGCGCCTCGTCGAAGGCGGCGATGACCTCGCGTGCATGCGCAACCTCGGCCTCCGACGGTGACCACGCGTCGTTCGCGATCGCGACCTGGTCCGGGTGGATCAGTGTCTTGCCGTCGAAGCCCATGGTCTGGCCCTGCGTGCATTCATCGCGGAACCCGTCGGCATTCTTGATGTCGTTGTAGACGCCGTCGAGGATCACCTTCCCGGCCTCGCGTGCTGCGAGCAGCGCCATGTGCAGGCTGTGCACGAGCGGTGCGCGGCCGGGAACCTGTGCGGCGCGCAGTTCCTTGGCGAGATCGTTCGTGCCCATCACCAGCACGGCGACCCGCGGGTGCGCTGCGATCGCACGGCAGTCCATGATCGCGGTCGGCGTCTCGATCATCGCCCAGATCATCATCTCCTTGGGGGCGCCCGCGGCGTCGAGCGCAGCCGACACCTCGTCGACCTCGGCCACCGAGTTGATCTTCGGGATCACGACTGCCGACACGCATGCCTTTGCGGCGGCCGCCACGTCGTCACGGCCCCACGGCGTGGCGAGTGCGTTGCAGCGGATGGTGAGCTCGCGCTTCCCGTACTCGCCGCTGTTCACCGCGGCCACGGCCTGGGCCCGGGCGAGTTCCTTCGAGTCGGGGGACACGGCGTCCTCCAGGTCGAAGATGATCGCGTCGGTCGCGATTCCCTTCGCCTTCTCGAGTGCACGCTCGTTCGCGGCGGGCATGTACAGGGCGGACCGACGGGGGCGCAGGGAACTCATGGTGTGCCTTTCTTGCGGGATGGTTCAGAAACCGTACAGGGCGCTGAGCTCGGGGTCGCGCGCCGCGAGCTGGCGGGCGAGTTCGACCACGACCTTGCACTGCTTCACCGAGGCGTCGTCCTCCATCTTGCCGTCGAGCATGATGGCGCCCGTGCCGTCTCCCATCGCGTCGATCACGCGTTGCGCCTGCTTCACGTCCTCCGGGCGGGGGCTGAACACGCGCTTGGCGATCTCGATCTGCACGGGGTGCAGGCTCCATGCGCCGACACAGCCGAGCAGGTAGGCATTGCGGAACTGGTCCTCGCAGGCCACGACGTCCTTGATGTCGCCGAAGGGGCCGTAGAAGGGGAGAACGCCGTGCATCACGCACGCATCGACCATGCGGGCCATGGTGTAGTGCCACAGGTCCTGCTGGTAGGTGGTGCGTGCACCCTGGTAGTCGTCGCCCTGCGGGTCCTGGCGCACCACGTAGTCGGGGTGGCCGCCGCCGACGCGGGTGGTCTTCATGCGACGGTTCGCGGCGAGGTCGGCAGGTCCGAGCGAGATGCCCTGCATGCGCGGTGATGCGCCGCAGATCTCCTCCACGTTCGCGACGCCCCGCGCCGTCTCGAGGATCGCATGCAGCAACAGCGGCTTCTTCAGTCCCGCACGCGCCTCGAGCTGTGCGAGCAGACGGTCGACGTAGTGGATGTCCTCGGGTCCCTCGACCTTCGGGATCATGATCACGTCGAACTTGTCGCCCGCCTTGGTCACGATCTCGATCAGGTCATCGAGGAACCACGGCGAGTCGAGGCTGTTCACGCGAGTCCACAACTGGGTGGTGCCGAAGTCGAGCTCGTTCGCGACCTTTATCAGGCCGGCTCGCGCTGCCTCCTTGTCGGCCATCGGGATCGCATCCTCGAGGTTGCCGAGGATGATGTCGACTGTCGGGATGGTCTCCGGCAGCTTCGCCACCATCTTCTCGTTGTGCGGCGGGAAGAAGTGGATGACGCGTGACGGCCTGAACGGGATCTCGTGCAACGGTGCGGGCGCACCGGCGGCGAGGGGCTTGAAGAAGTCCTTTGCTGAACGCATGTGCGGTTCCTACTTCGCCGCGTCGCAGAGGTTCTTGGCGATGACCTTGAGGCACAGGGTCTCGTCGGCACCCTCGAAGATCGACAGCACGCGTGCGTCGACATAGAGACGGCTGACGCTGTACTCCTCGGCGTACCCGTACCCGCCGTGGATCTGCATCGCCTCGCGTGCGACCCATTCGGCGGCCTTGCACACGTAGGCCTTCACCATGCTGGCTTCCATCGCCCCCTCGCCCTTGCCCATCAGGCGGGCGACGGCGTAGGAGAACTGGCGCGATGCCTGCGTGATGACCGCCATGCGCCCGAGCTTCACGCGGGTGAGTTCGTAATCGCTGATCGGCGACCCGAACACCACGCGGTTCTGTGCGTAGTCGAGGGCGGACTCGTAGGCGGCCTGCATCACGCCCACGGCGCGGGCGGCAGTCTGCAGGCGACCGTTCTCGAAGCCGGCCATCTGCAGGTAGAAGCCCTTGCCGAGGCCGTCGCGCTCGCCGATCAGGTTCGACTCGGGGACCCACCAGTTCTCGATGGCGATCTCGTAGCTGTGCATGCCGCGGTAACCGATGGTGTCGATCGGGCGACCCTCCATCTTTCCGCCGCCGTCCTGGGTGAACACGAAACCGTGTGCATCGCCGATCGGCTTCGGCACGATGAACAACGAGAGTCCGCGGTGCGTCTTCGAGCGGTCCGGGTCGGTGCGTGCCAGCAGCATGAGCACGTTCGCTCGTGCGCCGAACGTGCACCATGTCTTCACGCCGTTGATCAACCAACCGGCCTCACCGTTCGGGCCCGCTGCCTCGACCGCGGTGGTCTTCAGGCCGGCCACGTCGGAGCCGTAGTCGGGCTCGGTGACCGCAACAGCCGACAGGACCTCTGCGCTCGCGAGCTTCGGCAGCCATTCGTGCTTCTGCGCCTCGGTGCCGCCCTTGACCAGTGCGCGCGTGAGGATCTCGGGGCGTGTGATCAGCGAACCGCCGATTCCGAGTGATGCCTTCGACAGTTCCTCGGTGGCGATCACGGACGCCATGTACTCGCCCTCGCCGCCCTCGGAGAAGCCTTCGTACTCGACCGGCACGCTGAGACCGAATGCGCCGATCTCTGCGAGACCCGAGATGACCTCCTCGGGGACATCGCCGTTGTGGCGGTGCACGTGCTCGGCCTTCGGTGCGATCACCTTGGCGGCGTAGGAGCGGAAGGTGTCCTGCACCATCTCGAACTCGTCTGCGAGGTGGCGCGGTCCCTGCACGTCCGCGAGCGAGGCGAGAAACGCCGGGTCGCGGTAGGTCGACACGAACTCATGTGCGCCCGAGAATGCAGCCGGGTCGACGCCCCACAGGCTCTCGCGACCGATCAACCTCGTGACGAAGTCGTGCACCATGTCGGCAGTGAACGCACAGGTGATGTTCCCCTCGACCGTGCCCTTCGCGCCGTAGTCGAGCAGCGAGCGGGCAGTCTCAACCGCCGCAGCGACGTGTGCGATGTCGTACGCCAGTGTCTGGTTCCTGTCAGGGCCGCCCTTTGCGATGAGGGTCTTCACGGCGGTGTCGACCATCGTGCGGGCGGTTGCGATCACCGAAGCGGCTGTCTGGAGGTCTGGGGCGGTAGTCATGACCGAAACGCTAGTGAGAAGGGCCCGTGGTTGGCTTATTCGTCGGCCGATTCGCGGGCCGGTAAGGGCGCAGGGTAGGTGGTATTTGGTCACGCTTTCCGCTGACCGCGCCCGGGTGGTGCGCCTAGTGTCCAGTCGTGGCATCTGCATGGCTCATGGCTGACGAGTGGGAGGCGGGGCCGGCCCCTCACGGGGTTGACGCCACCCGGCTCGCCTCGGCGGTGGGGGACCTGGTGTCTCGGCCGGCTTCCCGGGGCGTGACGAACGCGCTCGTGCTGGCGGCCGGCGGTCGCATCGTGACCGAGTGGTACGGGGACTCGTTCACGGCGGCCTCGACCCACATCTCCTGGTCGGTGGCCAAGAGCATCACGCATGCACTCGTCGGCATCGCAGTCGGTGACGGCCTGCTCGACCCGCACCGGGCCGACCTCCTGCCCGAGTGGCGCAACGACGACCGGTCGCGGATCACCCTGCGCGACCTGCTCATGATGCGCAGCGGGCTCGCGTGGATCGAGGACTACGTGGACGACACGGCTTCAGACGTGATCGAGATGCTCTTCGGTGAGTCGGATCACACGGGCGACCACGCCGCGTACGCAGCTTCGAAGCCGCTCGAGCACGAACCGGGTTCGTTCTGGGAGTACTCGTCGGGCACCACGAACATCGTTGCCCGGCTGCTTGCAGAGGCCCTCGGTGATCCGCACGGGTCCAGTGACAGGGTCGAGACCTTCATGCGCACGCGTCTCTTCGGCCCCATCGGCATGCGTGCTGTCCCGAAGTTCGACAGCGCCGGCACGTTCGTGGGGTCGTCGTACGTGTTCGCCACCGCACGCGACTTTGCCCGGTTCGGTGCGCTGTACCTGAACGACGGAGTGTGGAACGGCACGCGGCTCCTTCCCGAGGGCTGGGTCCGCGAGTGCGGGGTGTCCCATGCGGTGGAGGACGCATCGGGCATGGGGTACGGCATGCACTGGTGGACATGGCCGACTGATGACGGCTCGATGATCGCGCACGGGTACGAGGGACAATTGGTGTGGGTGTCGCCGCGCCGCGACCTGGTGCTGGTGCACCTCGGGAGAACCCCCGCCGAGCACGCAGTTGCGTTGCGGGCCGGGCTCGAGCGGATCGTCGGGGAATTCCCCGCCTGACGGCGGGCAGTGCGACACGATGGAAGCGATGGATTCCCCGAAGAAGAAGAAGAAACGCCCGGTGTTCCTGCGGCCGATTCAGATCGTGCTCGCGGGTGCCGTGGTCTACTTCTTCGTCCTTCCGCTCATCCCGGGGTTCCGTGACGCTGTCAACGACCTCAACAAGATCAGGCCCGAGTTCCTCTTCATCGGCATCGGTCTGCAGGCGTTCTCGCTGCTGGCGTACTCGTTCCTTACACGTGCCGCGCTCGGCGAGAGCGGTGCCAACATCAGCGTGCTGAGGTTGTACCGGATCCAGCTGAGCACCAAGGCGCTCGGCAACATCGTTCCCGGCGGAAGCGCGGCCAGTTCGGCACTCGGGTACAAGTTGATCACCATGGCCGGCGCGAAAGGCACCGACGCGGCGTTCGCGCTCGCAACTGCCGGCATCGGTTCGGCCGTCGTGCTGAACCTGATCCTGTGGTTCGGACTGATCGTGTCGATCCCGTTCCGTGGCGTCAACCCGGCCTACGGCACCGCCGCGGTGGTCGGTGTGATCCTCATGACGTTCGCTGCATTCCTCATCTTCGGTCTTGTCGAGGGCCAGGGAAGATCAGAGCGTCTGGTCAGGGCGATCGCACGTCGTCTCCGGTTCGACGAGCAGCACGCGGCGGACGTGCTGGCCCACCTCGGTGTGCGCATCGAGGAGCTGTACCGCGACAAGCAGTTGCTGAAGCGCGTGGTCGGGTGGGCGACCGTCAACTGGGTGCTCGACGCGGTTTCCCTCTATGTCTTCCTGCGTGCGTTCGGCGGCAACGTGGCAATCGACGGGTTGATCGTCGCGTTCGGCATCGCGAACGTGTTCTCGGTGATCCCCATCACCCCGGGCGGTCTCGGCATCGTCGAGGGCATCTACATCCCGATGCTCGTCGGGTTCGGTCTCGGGCGGCGCACCGCGACGGTGGGGATCCTGTCGTACCGCGTTGCGCAGTACTGGTTGCCGATCCTCGTCGGTTGGGCGTGTTACGTGTCGCTGCAGTTCGGGCCGTGGTCCATCGACCGCAAGCGGAGGCTCGCGTCGCTTCCCAAACTCGCCCAGACCCAGACCGAACGCGGGCTCACGACGGTCGACTGGGTCGAGAAGTTCGCCCCGAAGGACCGCACGGGCCAGCACCCGATGCCGAAGTTCGACCCGAGTGACGTCGAGTATTCGGGCGACGATGACGATACGGGTGGTTCGCCGCGGTCTGAGTAGCGTTTGGGGTCATGACAACACATGAACGCCCCTTTGGTCGCTACCTCGAGGATTTCGTCCCCGGTGACGTCTTCCGTCAC
>CAZENK010000043.1:0-11427 GCA_964513585.1 uncultured Bifidobacterium sp.
GCGGACTTTTAATCCGTGGGTCCTGGGTTCGAGCCCCAGAGGGCGCACAATCACTATGAAGTCCTCAGCCCGAATCTCGGACACGCAATTGATTGTGCGGCCCCGCGGCTGGGCACGATTTGTCTCCTTGGCACCTCGCGACATTGTCGTGTCCGGGGATCTGGTTGTCTCCGATGTGGAGATCGACGCAGCCGAGGTGCTCGCGATGCTGAGCTGGAAAATCGGTGGCACTGACCTTGGTAGGGGCAGGTGTATGGGCTGGTTCAGTGTGCGTCATGAACCGAAAGCGCGGGCGTGGGTGTGGTTGACCCCTGGTCGCAGAGTTCGGTTGTTCCGTATGTCTGAAGGTCGGCCTCGATTGCTCGCAGTACCAGTCGATTGGTTCCGGGAGTAACTTCGATTCCATGACGGACGGGGTCAGAACAGGGCGCACCGGCGACACGGTCACCATCACGCTCTGCAACGCCGCGAAGCGGAACTCGCTGTCGCTCGACGTGCTGCGTGATCTCACCGTGGCTTTCTCCCGGGCCGGCGAGTCGAATGCCCGCGGCATCGTCCTTGCCGCCGAGGGCCCGGTGTTCTCGGCCGGGCACAACTTCGGCGACATGGCGGGGGCCTCGCGCGACAAGGCACTCGAGCTCTTCACCGTGTGCTCCGACATGATGCAGCTCATGCACTCGGTGCCGCAGCCCATAGTTGCACGCGTGCATGCACTCGCCACCGCGGCCGGGTGCCAGCTCGTTGCCACGTGCGACCTTGCCGTGGCTGCACGCTCGGCGGCCTTCGCCCTGCCCGGCGGCAAGGGCGGCTTGTTCTGTCACACGCCGCTCGTGGCGATCGCGCGCTCGTTGCCGCCGAAGCGCGCACTCGAGATGGCGCTCACCGGCGACACGATCAGCGCCGAGACTGCGGCCGAGTGGGGCTTCGTGAACGAAGTGGTCGACGACGACCAGCTCGACAGTGCCGTCGCCGAACTTCTTGCCCGGGCCACAAGGGGGTCGCGCGAGTCGAAAGCACTGGGAAAGAGAACCTTCTACTCACAGGTCGACATGAATGTCCCTGATGCCTATTCGTTCGCAAGTGCGGTCATGGCCGATGCAGCCGTGTCAGATGTGGCACAAGAGGGCATTGCCGCCTTCCTGGCAAAGCGCCCGCCCGACTTTGGTGATAGGTAGTAGGGCGATGACCAACACGGTTCCCCCCGACTCGATCGTCGAACTCGAACTGGCCGTGCAGGGAATGACCTGCGCGGCGTGTGCAGCGCGCATCGAGAAGACCCTGAACGATGTTGACGGCATCGAAGCCGCCGTCAACTACGCCACCGAGACTGCGATGGTCGCGTTCGACTCGAGCCGCGCAACCCGTGAGACGGTCCTCGGCACCATCAGCGGAATCGGGTACTCGGCGCGACCGGTCGATGACGAGTCATTCGACGAGAACCTTGCCGCGTCGATGCGCATCGCGCGCGTGCGGCTGCTGGTGTCGCTCGTGCTCTCCACCCCGGTGATGCTGATCAGCATGGTGCACGCATGGCAGTTCAGCGGCTGGCAGTGGTGGGCCCTCGCGTTGTCGACACCGGTGGTCACGTGGTGTGCGTGGCCGTTCCACCGCACCGCATTCAAGAACGCGATGCACGGCGCCAGCAGCATGGACACCCTGATAAGCGTGGGTGTGATCGCGGCCACCGCATGGAGTGTGTGGGCGATGGTGTGGGGCGATGCGCTCGACAAAACCCATTCCATGGGCGGGATGACCATGACAATGGACGGCCAGGCCCACGTGTATTTCGAGGTCGGCGCGACCGTCACCGCGTTCATCCTGCTCGGGCGTTTCCTCGAGATGCGCGCGAAGGACTCCGCCGGCAACGCCCTGCGCGCATTGCTCGCGATGGGTGCCAAGTACGCCACGGTGCTGCGCAACGGTGAGGAGGTCTCGATCCCCGCATCGGTGGTGCGCATCGACGACATTCTGGTGGTGCGACCCGGCGAGAAGATCGCCGCCGACGGCGTGGTCACCGAGGGAACCAGCAGCATCGACATGAGCATGATCACCGGCGAGAGTGTGCCGGTCGACGTCGAGCCGGGGGACCCTGTCACCTCTGCCACCGTGAACCAGAACGGTCGGCTCTTGGTGCGCGCAACCCGTGTGGGCTCGGAGACCACGTTCGCACGCATGGCAAAGCTGGTGCGCGAGGCCCAGTCCACGAAGGCCCCGGTGCAGCGCATCGCCGACAGGGTGTCGAGCGTGTTCGTCCCCACAGTGTTCGTGATCAGCCTCGGCACGCTGGCTGCCTGGATGTTCCTCGACGGTGACTCGACGAAGGCCTTCACCGCCGCAGTGAGCGTGCTGATCATCGCGTGCCCGTGCGCGTTGGGTCTTGCGACCCCCACCGCGTTGATGGTGGGCAGCGGGCGTGCCGCACAGATGGGCATCGTGATAAAGGGGATCGACGTGCTGCAGAGCACGCGTCGCATCGACACGGTGGTGCTCGACAAGACCGGCACCGTGACCACCGGCGCGATGACCCTTGTCGGGGTGCACTGTGCAGAGGGTGTCACCCGCGACGATGTGCTGACCTACGCGGGCGCAGTGGAGAAGGGCAGTGAGCACCCCATCGCGCGCGCGATCGTGACCGCGGCAGAGTCCGAGGTCGGCCCGTTGCCCGTGCTCGACGAGTTCATGGCAATGCCCGGTGTCGGTGCGACGGGGCGACTCGGGGGCATCATCATCACGGTCGGCCGCGAGGAGGTCTTCCGCGAGCGATTGGTGATCATCCCCGGTGCGTTGCGCGAGGCACTAAACGCATCGCGCGAGCGCGGAGAGACTGCCGTGGTGGTTGCGTGGGATGCCCAGGCAAAGGCAGTGATCAGTGTCGCCGACCAGCCGAAGCCCACCTCGGCTGCCGCAATCGCCCAGTTGAAGGTGATGGGGCTCGCCCCGGTGCTCCTCACCGGCGACAACCCGGTGACGGCGCGCGCGATCGCCGAATCCGTGGGCATCGATGACGACGGGCACCATCTGTATGCAGGTGTGATGCCCGACGAGAAGGTCGCCATCGTGAAGGACCTGCAGGACCGCGGTTACGCAGTCGCCATGGTGGGCGACGGTGTGAACGACGCCGCCGCGCTCGCGCAGGCCGACGTGGGCATTGCCATGGGTGGCGGCACCGATGTCGCGATGCAGGCAAGCGACCTGACCATCGTGAACGGTGACCTGCGCTCGGTTCCCGATGCAATCCGGCTGTCGCGTGCCACGTTGCGCACCATCCGCACGAATGTGTTCTGGGCGTTCGCCTACAACGTGGCGGCCATACCGCTTGCCGCGAGCGGCCGTCTGAACCCCATGTGGGCGGGTCTTGCGATGGCGTCGTCGTCGGTGTTCGTGGTGATGAACAGCCTGCGCCTGCGGCGCGTGTCGCTGTCGCGTTGAGTCACACCCGGTTCAGGGTGTCGTAGGCACTGCGCACCGCCTCGACGGCGTGCCGCTTGTGGTTGCGCACCGTGCGCGTCGACACCCCGAGGTCCGCGGCAACGTCGTCGTTCGTGCGGCCGTTCGCGAACTGCCTCAGCAGATCGATGTGACGCTGTTCCACACCCATCTCCTCTGCATCGCGCAGCATCTCCTGCACATCGTCGTCCGGGTTGCCGGTGTGCGCCTCGATGAACCTGTGCAGCACCTCGTCGCCCACCTGGGTCTCGTCCACATGGCGCAACCGGTGGTGCCGCACGAAGGTGTGGTACTCGGTGTCGCGCACCAGGTTCGCCGCGACCTTGTCGTGGCGACGGTGGTGCGGGTACTCGCGGATCACGCACCATGCCGTGGCGAGAATGTCGGTCATCGCGGCATCCATCCCGCCGCGCACGAGACGGCCGCGGCGCTTGGCCATCGCCATCAGTGCCGGCAGTATGCGGTGCAGCACGATGCGTGCCGCCACATCGCACGTGGTCGCCTCGCGCACCACATGCCACAGCAACCGGTCACCCTCGCGGTCGTCAACCGCGCGCCCGAAGCCGCACAGTTCGAGAACCCGGTCGAGATCGTCGACTGCCATCGGCATGAAGGGCCATGCGTTCACCTTCGCAAGGGTCGGTCGTCTGGTGCGGATGCGCTCCCATTCGTCGATGATGTCGCGGGCAGGTCCGGTGGAGACGGTGCTCCACACAAGCGGTGTGTTGGTCATGTGCGACACGGTGCGGGAGCGGGCTCGCCTGCTGCCTCTCCGCCGGTCTCACCTGTCGGCTCACCCTCGGTGCCTCATGGGCAATACTTGGGGCATGCGCATCACACTTCCGTCGGGCACCGAAGCAGAGCTGGCCACTCACCCTGACCCGGTCATGGGTCTGGTGATCGCCCCCGACATCTTCGGGCTGCGCCCGCTGTACGACGACATGGTGAAGCGACTGTCGACCGAATGGAGCATGTCGGTCATTGCGGTCGAGCCGTTCCCAGGCCGTGGCCTCGGCCCCGAGGTCGAGCCGCGCATGGCCGCGATACCCGGGTTGCGCGACACCGATGTGATCGCAGACCTTCACGCAGCAGCCGATGCACTCGGCACCGCAGTGACCGGGCTGATGGGGTTCTGCATGGGCGGCATGTACTGCTTCAAGGCGGCGCGCGACGAACGCTTCACGCGCATCGCGAGCTTCTACGGCATGATCGTGATGCCGCCCGCATGGCACGGTGCGGGTCATGACGAACCGCTCGCGAACCTGATCAACGGCTACGGCGACAATGTGCTCGCGATCATCGGTGGCGAGGACCCGTACACGCCCGAGTCAGACGTTGCCCAGCTGCGCGCCACCGGAGCGACCGTGGTGTTCTACCCCGACGCCGAGCACGGCTTTGCCCACGATGCATCGCGACCCTCCCACCGTGCCGACGATGCGGCCGATGCGTTCTCTCGCGCCCGAGAGTGGTTGCTCAGCGCGGTGCGTTGAGCAACAGGGCAGTGCAGACGCGCTAGATCGCGCGCTGCTGCAGCTTCGCGCGCTCGATGATGTGGTACGTGCGGTCGTGCTGCTCGAGCCACTTCAGCTTTATAAAGCTGGCGATTGCCTTATTCACGCGCTCGCGTGATGCACCGACCATGCCGGCGAGCTCTTCCTGTGTGACGGGGAGCGTGAACTCGTCGTTCCCGCCCGACAGTTCGAGGAGACGCTTCGCGGTGCGGCCGGTGACATCGAGGAAGACGGAGTCGGCGAGTGCCTGGTCCATCGCACGCAGGCGCTGGCTCAGCATGCGGATCACGTTCCACAGCAGGTGCGTCGACGTGTCGAGCTGGGCACGAACTGCGTCGTAGGGGATCTCGAGCACTGTCGATGACTCGAGCGCGCGGGCGCCTGCCGAACGCGGACGCGTGTCGAGCATGCCCATCTCGCCGAACAGGTCGCCCTCGTCCATGAGTGCGATCACGCTCTCGCGGTGATCGAACGGGCGGTTGCCGATCGCGATCGCGATGCGCCCGGTCAGGACGACGTAGAGAGAGTCGGGTTCGTCGCCGGAGTCGAACAGAACGTCGCCGCGCACGAGGTCGCGCACCCTTCCCGCCGCAGCGATGTTGGTGAGCATCTCTGCAGGAGCATCTGCAAAGAAATCGGTGTCTGCGAGTACGCGTTCGTGTGCCATAGCGATTCTGACGGTACTACCCTTCGGTCATGGCTGAAAATGAGACCGTCTGGACCATCGTCGTGGCGGCGGGGTCCGGCCTCCGTTTTGGCAGTGCGAAGCAGTTCGAGGTGATCGGCGGCCAACCCATCGTCCAGTGGGCCCTGGATGAAGCGTCCAAGCACTCGGCCGGGGTGATTGTGGTGCTGCCAAAGGGAATGGCAGAGGGTCCGCGGCAGGTCGAGGGCGGAACCACCCGCAGTGAATCGGTTCGCAGGGGCCTTGCCGCGGTGCCCGATGACGCCACGATCGTGTGTGTTCACGATGCGGCAAGACCGTTCGCGAGCCCCACGGTGTACCAGCGCGTGATCTCGGCAGTGGTCGACGGAGCAGATGCTGCGGTGCCCGGGATCCCCGTGGTCGACACCATCAAACAGGTGAACGAATCTGATGTTGTCGTCTCCACGCCCCGCCGTGAGACATTGCGGGCCGTGCAGACACCGCAGGCCTTCCGCGCCTCGTCACTGCGCAGGGCGCACGCATCCGGTGCAGAGGGCACCGACGATGCCACATTGATAGAGAAGATCGGCGGCGAGGTTGTCGTGGTCGAGGGGGAAGTGGTGAACCGCAAGATCACCACACGCGAGGACCTCGAGTGGGCAGTTGCCCACGCGGGTCGTCTGCTGCACGGAGAGGTGTGACCATGGAGTTCCGCGTCGGTCAGGGTTTCGACATCCACCGGTTCGTTGACGAACCCGTCGAGGGTCGTGTGTTGGTCCTCGGTGGCGTCGTGTTCCCCGGCGAGCGTGCGCTCGCGGGCCACAGTGATGCCGATGTGATCGCCCATGCAGTTGCAGACGCGCTGCTCGGCGCCGCGGGTCTCGGTGACATCGGCCAGCATTATCCCGACACCGACCCGGCATGGAAGGGTGCCGATTCGTTGCGGATTCTGCGTGATGTCGCCGCGAAGGTGCGAGCACAGGGCTGGAGCATCGGCAACGCGGACTGCAGCGTGGTGTGCGAGTCGCCGAGGATCGCGCCTGCACGCGACGAAATGGTGAGGTTGCTCACCGAAGCGGTCGGTGCCCCCGTTAGCGTGAAAGGCCGTCGCGCCGAGGGTCTCGGTGCGATCGGTCGCGGCGAGGGAATCGCCTGTTTCGCCTCGGCGATCATCACGAAGGAGTAAGCGCCATGGCGCCACGAAAGTCATCGAAGCCGAAGGTGAACCTGGGGCCTCCCGGGCGCAAGGCCGGTGGTCGCAACACCGGCAGCCGCAACCGTGCCGACGCAGCATCGTCAGGCTCGAAGTCGGGTGGCACGAAGGCCGGTCCGAAGGGTGTGGTGCGACGCAAGGGAAGCGGCACGCCCGACCCGACACGCGGCAAGGCGCGCACCAGTGCACCGCGTGCAGGCGCACGTCGGGGTGTCGAGCCGCGTCGCAATGCCCCGGTGGCGAAGGGTCTCGGTGGTGAGCAGATCGAGGGTCGCCAGGCAGTGCGAGAGCTGTTGATCGGTCAGAAGAGGAAGGTGCGCGAGATCTGGATCGCATCTGACATCGACTCGGCACCGATCCTCGACGACATCGAGGAACTGGCACATGCCCAGCGCGTGGCGATTCTCGAGGTGCCGCGGCGCAAGATCGAGGAGACCGCACGCAGCGAGGCGCCTCAGGGCATCATCGCTTTCGCCGCACAACTCGAGGAAGCATCGTTCGCAGAGATGCTGAAGACGAAGAACGGCGTCGCGCCGTTCCTGGTTGCCGTCGACGGTGTGACCGACCCGGGCAACCTGGGCGCATTGCTGCGTTGCTGCGACGGAGCCGGCGTGACCGGAGTCGTTCTGCCCAAGCACCGCGCGGTGCACGTGACACCGACGGTGGCGAAGACATCTGCCGGTGCCGTCGAGCACGTGCCGATGACCCTCGTGTCGGGTCTCCCGACCGCCATCCAGCAGATGCGCGACAAGGGAATCTGGGTGGTCGGCCTCGACGACTCGAGCCGTGACACCCTGTTCGACATCGGCAAGCTGGCCAACGACGGCATCTGCATCGTGCTCGGTGCCGAGGGATCGGGCCTGTCGAGACTCGTGAAGGAACGGTGCGATGCGATCGTGAGCATCCCCATGCTCGGGCAGGTGTCGTCACTCAATGTGTCCGCCGCCGCGGCCCTCGCCACCTACGAGGTGACCCGTGTGCGCGAGGCCAATCGCGCATAGGCTGAGGGTTCTCGCCGGGTTAGCTCAGTGGTAGAGCAACGCACTTGTAATGCGTAGGCCGTGGGTTCAACCCCCACACCCGGCTCCACGCGGGCCCAGAAACCGAGTGTTTTCAAGGTGGCGTCACCGCCAACACCCCACCCACTACGGTGGAGTCACTCCCTGCAACCAGACGGAGGATCACCTTCATGAGCCAGCAACGACCCCGAGCACAGCGCCCCAGCCTTCCGGCACCGTCCACCGGCACCATGGGTGCGGTCGTGGCGGTTGTCGCCCTCGTTCTCGGTTTCCTCGTGCTGCGTGATGTGAGCGGTTCGTCGTTCAGCGGCACACCCTCGGTTCCGGCAGCCACCACGCCCGACGGCGGCACGACCGACCCGAACGCCACGGCGACCACGGTGCCTTTCTCGATGCTCGGCTTCAAGCTCGTGGTTGCGAATGCATCGGGTGTGGCCGGCAGTGCCGGTTCGATGACGCTTGCGCTGCAGAACCTCGGTTTCATCGCCCGCCCGGCCGTGAACCTGGCCCCGGGCGCAGCCAAGCGACAGAAGACGGGCGTGTTCTACACCGCGGGTTGTGAGACCAACGCGAACAAGGTGGCCGAGGTGCTCGGCGGCAATGTCGACATCGGTGCAATGCCGGTGCCCGTGCCCACCGAGACCGGCGAGCTGGGCGAGGCATGCGTGCTGATCCTGCTCGGCACAGACCTTGCGGGCAAGCCGCTGCAGGGTGCCACCGGTGGCGGAAGCGGACAGGCCGCAACCACCACCACGATGGCCCCGGCCGGCTGACGCGTCACTGACCCGACAGGTACCCGCGCGCGGCGTCCTCGATGCACCGCAACACGTGCGTGTGCGCCGTCTCAGATCCGAATGTCTCCGTCAGGTTGATGACGGAAAGCTCATCGGCCTGCTCACACGTGATGTTCTCGTCGACATCTCCCACGATCGCGAGCGTGCGCGTGCCTGACTTCCTCGCGTGGGCGAACACGTTGCCGACGACCTTGCCCTCGAAACTGGTGTCATCGAGCAGACCCTCGCCGGTGACCACAAGGTCGTGCTCGTGCACCGCGTCGTAGAAGCCGGTCTCGTCGGCGACGATGTCGAAACCCGGTGTCAACTTCGCACCGAGAACGGCGAGCGCCCCGGCCAGACCGCCAGCAGCACCCGACCCGGGAAGTGACGCGACATCGACACCGTGCTCGCGCACGAACGTGTCGGCAAGGTTCTGCAGCCGGCGCGTGAGCAGTTCGACCTGCGCGCGGCTCGCGCCCTTCTGCGGTGCGAACACACGCGCCGCATCGACGAACAGCGTGTCGACATCGCACGCAACGAGGAACTCGACCGCTCGCAGACGCGCCGGTGTCGAGATCGCCTTCATCGCGCCCAGACCGCCGTCGGTCGTGGCGGAGCCACCGAGGCACACGATGATCTTCTTCGCACCGCCGTTCAGCGCCTGGTCGATCAATTCACCCGTGCCCCGTGTGGTCGCGTTGAGGGGGTCGTTCAGACCAGCTCCACCGGCGAGCGTGAGACCCGATGCCTGTGCCATCTCGATGACCGCAACCCCGCGGTGAAGGCGCCATGCTGCTTCCACCGGGGTGCCCAGCGGACCGGTGACGACGGAGGTCCTGTTGGCGCCACCGAGCACTGCGAGTGTTCCCTCGCCGCCATCGGCAAGCGGCATCTCCGTGCAGTCGATGTCGAGCGACCAGCACGCATGACCGATCGCTGCACACACCTGCTCGGCAGACGCGGTCCCCTTGAACTTGTCGGCAGCAGCGAGCACTCGCACGTCGACCACCCTACGAGACGTATGTAAGGTTCTGTCCATGTCAGGAAACCTCACGTCACTCGACGCAACCGCCCAGGCCCGACTCGTCGCAGACAAGGAAGTGTCGGCGCGCGAACTGGTCGATGCCGCGATTGCACAGGCCGAGCGGGTGAACGGCACGATCAATGCGATCATCCACCCGCGCTACGAGCGTGCCCGTGACGAGGCGGCAACTTCGTTGAGCGGACCGTTCGCCGGTGTGCCCCTGGTGCTGAAGGATCTCGGTGCGCCGATGGCGGGCGAACCGCACCACATGGGCACGCGTTTCCTCAAGAACGAGAACTACATCGCACCCCGCGACAGTTATCTCACGCGGCGTTTCCGCGATGCAGGCTTCGTGGTGATCGGGCGCACGAACACGCCCGAGTTCGGCAACACGATCACGACCGAGCCGCTCAGCTACGGCCCGTCGCGCAACCCGTGGAACACCGACCACTCGACGGGCGGTTCGTCGGGCGGTTCCGCGGCCAGTGTGGCGTCACACGTGGTCGCGGTCGGTCATGCAAACGACGGCGGCGGGTCGATCCGCGTGCCGGCCAGTGAATGCGGGCTCGTCGGTCTGAAGCCGTCGCGCGGGCGCGTGAGCAAGGGGCCCGATCTCGGCGAGAGCTGGATGGGTGCCACGATCGACGGATGCGTGACACGCACGGTGCGCGACACAGCCGCGGTGCTCGATGTGATCTGCGGTTACGAACCCGGTGACCCGTACACGGCACCACCGTTTGCGCGTCCGCTCGTGCAGGAACTCGGGGTCGACCCGGGTCGCCTGCGCATCGGAATCCTCGACCACCCGTTGTTCGCGCACCAGATGGACCACGCCGAGTCGCGCGAGAGCATCCGGCGCACTGCAGAGACACTGGTGGCACTCGGGCACGACGTGCAGGTCGCATGGCCCACCGCACTCGAGGACCCGGAGTGCGCCGGCAAGTTCACCGCGATCGTTGCTGCGTGGACACACACCGACGTGTCGTACTTCGAGGGTGTGCTCGGCAGGGAACTTGGCGAGGGTGACCTCGAGCCGGACAACCTGCTGATGCGCGAACTCGGGCGGTCCGTGACCACGCACTCGTACCTGTCGAACATGCAGTGGATCCATGCGTGGTGCCGCAGCGTGGTGCAGTGGTGGGAACCCATCGACGGATCGCGCGGTTTCGACATTCTGGTCACGCCGACTCTCGCCGGGCCTCCGCCGCGCATCGGGCACCTTGCGGGTGCCGACGGCACGCGGAATCTCGTGGAGATCATCGCGTACACGCCGCAGTTCAATCTCACCGGTCAGCCGGCGGTGAGCCTGCCGTTGCACTGGAGCAACGACGGTCTGCCGATGGGCGTGCAGTTCGTTGCCGCTCCCTTCCGTGAGGACGTGCTGGTGCGGCTTGCTTCGCAGCTCGAGACTGCGATGCCGTGGAGCGACAGGGTGGCGCCACTGGTGGTGAATCACCAGTGAATCGGTAGGGTTTTCACATGGCCGTGACCGTACGAATCCCCACCACAATGCGCCCGATCTCCGGCGGTGCATCCACCGTTCAGGTCGAGGGCGCGACCCTGCGTGACGTTCTCAGTGCACTGAACTCCGCCCATGCCGGCTTCAACGAGCGCCTGTTCGACGACGCGGGTGAGCTGCACAAGTTCGTGAACATCTTCGTGTCCGACGACGATGTCCGTTACCTGAACGGCCTCGACACGCCCGTCAAGGACGGCGACACCGTGTCGATCATCCCGGCGGTTGCCGGCGGCTTCTAGTTCGCAAAGGCGAGTGGCGTCGAAGGTTCGCGC
>CAZENK010000043.1:11527-13076 GCA_964513585.1 uncultured Bifidobacterium sp.
GGCGGTTGCCGGCGGCTTCTAGTTCGCAAAGGCGAGTGGCGTCGAAGGTTCGCGCCAGGCCCGTCGCGCTTCAACCGAGAACAGTTCCTCGTGTGTCCAGTGGCGCAGTGGTGCCTCTCGTGACACCAGATCGTGCCCCACGATGTTCTCCGGGCTGATGCCCCGGTGCAGCAGTTCGTCGATTGCCCGCACGTAGTACACGGTGAGCGTGTCGTGGTACCCGCCTGTGTCGGTGTTCGGTGTGCCCGTGCTCTCGTTGTAGCGGGGGATCGCCTCGCGCAGGGTGGCCAGGGCACGGTCAGGCCCCTGGCGCAGCACCAGTGACAGCCCCGCCATCACGTGGGCCTCGTGGGTCCACTCTGACCTGGGAAGACGGCATGCCGTCATTGCGTCGGCCACGGAATCAGCGGCCTTCACCGCGTTCATTGCCGGGGTGAGAGACGGGTCCACCCCTTCAGTCTTGTCCCCGCCCGCCATGGCCCACGGCCGAATTTGGCCAGTCCGAAGGGGGCAGCCTCAGGTGTGGTGTTAGCAGTCTCAACGGTAGAGTGCTAGCAGTCGATTCGCCCGAGTGCGAATCCCCCCAAATCAGGCAAATCCCCACAAACCGGAGGAAAACCCATGGCAAAGATGATTGCTTTCGACGAAGAGGCCCGTCGCGGACTCGAGGCCGGAATGAACAAACTGGCCGATGCCGTGCGTGTCACGCTCGGACCAAAGGGACGCAATGTCGTTCTCGCAAAGCAATGGGGCGCACCCACGATCACCAACGACGGTGTGTCGATTGCGAAGGAGATCGAGCTCGAGGACCCCTACGAGCGCATCGGCGCGGAGCTGGTGAAGGAAGTCGCGAAGAAGACCGACGACGTGGCCGGTGACGGAACCACCACCGCAACAGTTCTCGCATGGACGATGGTGCGCGAGGGTCTGCGCAACGTGGCAGCCGGAGCGAACCCCATGTCGCTGAAGAAGGGCATCGAGGGCGCGGTCGCCGCCGCCATCGACAGCATCAAGGCACTCGCGAAGGAAGTCGACTCGAAGGAGCAGATCGCCCAGGTGGCTTCGATCTCCGCGGCCGACACAGAAATCGGCGGGATGATCTCCGAGGCGATCGACAAGGTCGGCAAGGATGGCGTCATCACCGTCGAGGAGAGCCAGACATTCGGCATGGAGATGGACCTCGTCGAGGGCATGCGCTTCGACAAGGGCTACATCTCGCCGTACTTCGCCACCGACATGGACCGCATGGAGGCCTCGCTCGACGACGCCTACATCCTGCTCGTGTCGAGCAAGATCGCGAACGTTCGCGACATGCTGCCGGTGCTCGAGAAGGTCATGCAGAGCGGCCGCCCGCTCGTGATCATCGCCGAGGACGTCGAGGGCGAGGCCCTCGCGACCCTGGTCGTGAACAAGATCCGCGGCACGTTCAAGAGCGTGGCCGTGAAGGCACCCGGTTTCGGTGACCGCCGCAAGGCCATGCTGCAGGACATCGCCATCCTCACCGGTGGCCAGGTCATCAGCGAAGAGGTCGGTCTCAAGCTCGAGAACG
>CAZENK010000044.1:0-12060 GCA_964513585.1 uncultured Bifidobacterium sp.
CAAGCTGATGGCAGCAAAGATGTACTACGAGAAGGACACCGATCCGTCGATCATTCGGGGCCGCAAGGTCGCCATCATCGGCTACGGCTCGCAGGGTCATGCCCATGCCCTGAACCTGAAGGACAGCGGCGTGCCCGTCGTGGTGGGCCTCCGTGAGGGTTCGGCGTCTGCTGCAAAGGCAGAGGCCGCCGGTCTCACCGTGAAGAGCATCTCGGATGCCGCCAAGTGGGCCGACGTCATCATGCTCACCATGCCCGACACGGAGCAGAAGGCGACCTACAACGAGCACATCAAGCGCCACATGAAGGCCGGCAAGGCTCTCGCCTTCGCGCACGGCTTCAACATCCGCTTCAAGCGCATCCGCCCGCCGAAGAACGTCGACGTGATCATGATCGCCCCGAAGGGCCCGGGTCACCTGGTGCGCCGCACCTACACCGAGGGCGGCGGTGTGCCGGCCCTCATCGCGGTCGAGCAGGACTTCACCGGCAAGGCCAAGGACCTCGCGCTGTCGTACGCAGAGGCAATCGGCGGTGCACGTTCCGGCGTCATCGAGACCACCTTCACCGAGGAGACCGAGACCGACCTGTTCGGCGAGCAGGCAGTTCTCTGCGGCGGCGTCGCGGCGCTCGTGCAGGCCGGGTTCGAGACCCTGGTCGAGGCCGGGTACCAGCCCGAGATGGCCTACTTCGAGTGCCTCCACGAGGTGAAGCTCATCGTCGACCTGATGTACGAAGAGGGCATCACCGGCATGCGCTACAGCATCTCTGACACTGCCGAGTACGGCGACGTGACCCGTGGTCCGCGCGTCATAACGCCCGCCACGAAGAAGTCGATGCAGAAGATCCTGAAGGAGATCCAGAGCGGCAAGTTCGCCCGCGAGTGGATCAAGGAGTCCGAGGAGGGCCGTCAGAACTTCAACGCACTGCGTGAGGCCGGCGCCAAGCACCCCATCGAGGAAGTGGGCTCACGCCTGCGCGCGATGATGCCGTGGCTGTCGGCCGGCAAGCAGAAGGTGTCGGAGATCTCCGGCGGCTGAACCGCTGCCATGTGTCTTGCGGGGCCCACTCACGTGGGCCCGCTTGCAACCCGGTGATCAGTCGGGGTCGTCGGTCTGGCCGCGCAGGAACTCCTCGAGTTCCGCTGCCAGGTCCTCGCCGCTCGGCATCGTGCGCTCGACGATCTGGTCGTGGCGTCGCTCGAGCATGTGAACATACGCCGCGGCCTGCGGATCTCCCTCGACTGCTGCGTCGTGCAGTTCCTGCCACCGCGTGATCTCGCTCTGCAGGTTCGCATGATCGGTGGGAATACCGAGCACGTGCTGCAGGTGCTGCAGCAGGGCGGCAGCGCTCTTCGGGTGTTGTGCGTGCATCAGATAGTGGGGGACGCCCACTCGCAGGCTCACGCTGGGGATCGACGCGCGGTCGAGTGCGTCGAGCATCACGCCTGCCACACCGGTCGGGCCCTGGTACTGCGGGCGCGACAGGCCGAGACGCGCCGCGAGTTCG
The DNA here is from genome assembly GCA_964513585.1 of uncultured Bifidobacterium sp. GTDB lineage: Bacteria > Actinomycetota > Acidimicrobiia > Acidimicrobiales > Ilumatobacteraceae > UBA2093. Next base: position 1,506 of record CAZENK010000044.1, read on the forward strand.
CTGTTGGTGGTGCTGCCGACCACGAACGGCACGCGTGAGTGCGGCACCTGTTCCGCCGCCGCACCGAGACTCACCACAAGGTTGCAGCCGAGCCCGCGTGCCACACGCACCACGCACTGGGTGAACACGTTCCATGACACGTGCGGCTCCACACCGTTCAGCACGACCATGTCACGGGCACCCCCCGGGTAGCGGATGACCATGAACTCGTTCTCTGGCCAGCGCAACTGACGTTCGCCGTCCTCGTCGAAGTAGGCCTCGGGCCGTTCCTGTGTGAAGTCGAAGAAGGGGTCGGGATCGATGTCGGCAACGATGCTGTAGTCCCGTTCCTTCAGCATCCAGTCGAGCGCCGAGGTGGCCACGCCGCCGATGTCGAACAAACCGCGGAGTGCGACCAGCATCACCGGGTTGCGCAGCGGGGCGATGTCGTCCCAGTAGGTCTCCAGAACCTCGTCAACCGTGATCGCCATCGGGCATCACTCTACGAACGAAGATGGTCGACCACCACGTCGATGCAGGCTGTCAGTGCGGCGACATCGGCCGGGTCGATCGCCGGGAACATGCCCACGCGCAGCTGGTTCCGGCCGAGCTTGCGGTAGCTGTCGGTGTCGACCACGCCGTTCGCACGCAGCACCGCGTTGATCGCGTTCGCGTCGACGCCGTCGATGTCGATGGTGGCGACCACGTTCGAGCGGTGCGAGGGGTTCGTAACGAACGGGTTCGCAAAGTCGCGTGATTCCGCCCACGAGTACATCGTGCGCGCAGACTCGGCCGAGCGTGCGGCTGCCCACGCGAGACCGCCGTTGTCGTTCATCCACCGCACCTGGTCGTCGAACATGATCAGTGTCGCCAGTGCAGGAGTGTTGTAGGTCTGGTTGGCGACTGAGTTGTCGAGCGCGATCGACAGGTCGAGCGATGCGGGCATCCAGCGCTTGGTTGCCTTGATATCCCTGATGCGCTCGACCGCGGCGGGCGAGCATGCGGCGATCCACAGTCCGCCGTCAGAGGCAAAGCACTTCTGCGGAGCGAAGTAGTACACGTCGACCTGCGACGGGTCCCACACCAGGCCACCGGCAGCAGATGTCGCGTCAACCACGACCAGGCCGTCCTTGGCGGGGCGCACCGGTGTCATGGCAACACCGGTCGAGGTCTCGTTGTGCGGGTAGGCGTACACGTCACAGGTGGCGTCGTCCTCCGGCGTGGGGTGTGCGCCGGGTTCGCATGCAACGACCACCGGGTCAGCAAGATGCGGTGCGGCGGCGGAGGCCTCTGCGAACTTCGACGAGAACTCACCGAACACGAGGTGATGGCTGCGCTCACGGATCAACCCGAACGTGGCGACATCCCAGAACACCGTCGAGCCACCGTTGCCCATCACGATCTCCCAGCCGGCCGGCAGCGAGAACAATGATGTGAGCCCCTCGCGCACCGAGCCCACGATGTTCTTCACCGGTGCCTGGCGGTGCGACGTGCCCATCACCGATGTGACCCGCGACATGACGGCCTGCACCTGCTCGGGGCGAACCTTTGACGGACCGCACCCGAACCGGCCGTCGACAGGCAGCAACTCGGCAGGAATTCGGAATTCGGGTTGGTTCTTCTCGCTCACTCTGTAATCCTGTCATTTATGCCTGGTCCAACAGAATTGCGACGTGTTTCCGCCCGCCTCGGCGCCATTGCCGAATCCGCAACGCTTGCGGTCGATGCCAAGGCAAAGGCTCTGAAGGCCCAGGGACAGAATGTCATCGGATTCGGCGCCGGCGAGCCCGATTTTCCCACCCCTGCCCACGTGGTCGAGGCTGCGATCAAGGCATGCAGCGACGTGAAGTACCACCGCTACACGCCCGCGGCCGGTCTGCCCGAACTGCGCGAGGCCATCGCGGCAAAGACCCTGCGCGACAGCGGCTTTGCGTGCGCTGCCGACCAGGTGCTCGTCACGAACGGCGGCAAGCACGCGGTGTTCACCGCCTTTGCGGCCCTGTGCGACCCGGGTGACGAGATCATCTGCCCGGCCCCGTACTGGACCACCTACCCCGAGGCCATCACGCTCGCGGGCGGCGTGGCGAGGATCATCGACACCGACGAGGCGAACGGTTTCCGTGTGACCATCGAGCAGCTCGACGCTGCTCTCACCCCGCGCACCAAGGCCCTGCTGTTCGTGTCGCCCGACAACCCGAGCGGATCGGTGTACCCGCCCGAGGAAGTGAAGGCGATCGGCGAGTGGGCAGTGCGCAACAAGGTGTGGGTCATCACCGACGAGATCTACGAGCACCTGACCTACGGCGGCCACACGTTCACCTCGATGCCCACGCTCGTGCCCGAGCTCGCCGAGCAGTGCATCATCCTGAACGGTGTGGCGAAGACCTACGCCATGACCGGCTGGCGCGTGGGCTGGATGATCGGCCCGAAGGACGTCATGAAGGCCTCGATCAACTTCCAGTCGCACTCCACGTCGAACGTGTCGAACGTGGCCCAGGTGGCGGCAATGGCCGCGGTGAGCGGTGACCTGTCTGCGGTGCACATGATGCGCGAGGCGTTCGAACGTCGCGGCAAGAAGATGCACCAGATGCTCACGTCGATCCCCGGTGTGACCTGCATGGAGCCGCAGGGGGCGTTCTACTGCTACCCGAACTTCTCGGCGTTGCTGAACCGCGACATCCGCGGCAAGAAGGCTGCGAACACGCTCGAGCTCGCCGACCTCATCCTGGGCGAGGCGCAGGTTGCGATCGTGCCGGGCGAGGCGTTCGGCACCCCGGGGTTCGCCCGGTTCTCGTTCGCCCTCGGCGACGACGACCTGGTCGAGGGTGTGCAGCGCATCATCGACCTTGTCTCCTGACACGCATTGCGCCTCCTGACGGGGGATTTCCGGCGCCGCCTCCCGGTCGTGCTACCTTGAAAACCGCATCCCGATAGGGGTGTTGCACAGACATCAGCGAAGTCCGGTGAGATCCCGGCACTGTCCCGCAACGGTGGTTCTGGTCAGGGAAACCTGGCCCAGACGAGTCCGGTCGCCTGGTTTCTGTGTGCGAAAAACCAGTCCTCGAAGGAAGGGCGGTCCGCGGAGGCAACCGGAACACACCGGATTCTGTGACCCACTCTTCTTTCTCCAGACACGTACTCGGAGGAAGATCCAACATGAAAACAACCCGTTCACTACGGAGGCGCGCAGCCACACTGATTGCGGCCTCCGTCGTTCTTTTTGCGGCCTGCGGGGGAGGTTCCGAGTCATCGGACACCTCCGCACCCGAGAACTCGCTGAAGATCGTCAGCCTGTCGCCGACGGCAACCGAGATGCTGTACGCCATCGGTGCCGGTGACCAGGTGGTCGCAGTCGACAGCCTGAGCACGTACCCGGCAGAGGTCGCACCGAAGGTCACCAAGATCTCGGCCTACGAGCCGAGCGCAGAGGCGATCCTCGCCTACGAGCCCGACGTGGTGCTGATCTCGAACGACATGAACAAGATCACCGAGCAGCTCACCACGGCGGACCCAGACATCAAGGTATGGACTGGTGCCGCCGCTGCAACGCTCGATGATGTGTACGCACAGATCACGCAGCTTGGTGACCTGACCGGCCGTGCCGACGCAGCCGACGATGTCATCGCCTCGATGAAGAAGCGGATCGACGCGGCCATCCCGGCGACGCTTCCCACCGACCCGGTCAAGGTGTTCTACGAACTCGACGACACGTACTACAGCATCACCTCGAACACGTTCGTGGGTGCCCTGCTCACCAAGTTCGGGTTCAAGAGCATTGCTGACGGCGTCGAGGCCGGAAACGACTACCCGCAGTTGAGCGCAGAGGCAATCGTCGACGCTGATCCCGCGATCATCTTCCTTGCCGACACCAAGTGCTGCAAGCAGAGCGCAGAGACCGTCGCCGCACGCCCGGGCTGGGGCGGCATGTCCGCCGTGCAGAACAACATGGTCGTGGAACTCGACGATGACATCGCGTCGCGCTGGGGTCCCCGCATCGTCGAGCTGATCGAACAGTTCGCCGCCGCCCACGAGTCACTGCAGAAGCAGGGCTGACCAGGTGACCTCGACCATGGCACCGTCCGGCACGGTGCAGCAGAACCCCGTCCACGGCGCGAGCCGTTGGTGGGTGCCCGCCTCCGCGGCGGCGCTTCTGTGTGCACTGCTGGGCGGTGTCATGATCGGCCCCGCGGGGCCCGAGTGGTGGCGCGTGCCGCTCGAGCTTCTCGATCGACTGCCGCTGGTCACGATCGACAGCGGGCTCACACCGACCGAGTGGTCGATCGTGTGGAACATACGCGCACCCCGCGTGGTGCTCGCGGCCCTCGTGGGGTCGACGCTCTCGCTCGCGGGCGCGAGCTACCAGGGCGTCTTCCGCAACCCGCTCGTTGACCCGTACCTTCTGGGTGTCGCTGCCGGTGCGGGTTTGGGGGCAACCGTTGTCATCACCATCAACCGTGCAGGCAGCAGTTCGTGGATCATCGACCCGTTGCCGCTCGCGGCATTCGTGGGCGGTCTGCTCGCAGTGCTCGTGACCTACGTGGTGGGCTCCACGGTGCGCGAGCGGAACTCGTCGACCACGCTCGTGCTCGCCGGCGTCGCGGTCACCTCACTGACCACGGCCCTGCAGACGTTCCTGTTGCAGCGCAACTCTGACGTGGTGCGCCAGGTGTACTCGTGGATCCTTGGCCGTCTCTCATCGGCAACATGGGGCGATGTGCGGCTCGTGCTGCCGTACGTGATTCTCTCGACCGTTGCGTTGCTGCTCCACAGGCGGCTCCTCGACGTGCTTCGCGTGGGCGACGAAGAGGCGAGCGCACTCGGTGTCGATGTGTCGCGCGTGCGACTGGTGGTGGTGATCGCCGCGACACTCGGCACTGCCGCGGTGGTCGCAGTCAGCGGCCTCATCGGCTTCGTCGGGATCATCGTGCCCCATGCCGTGCGCTTGATCGTCGGCGCGTCGTACCGCATCGTGCTGCCCATGTGCATTCTCGTCGGCGCGGCGTTCCTCATCGTGGCCGACATCCCGGGTCGCATTCTCGACAACCCGGCAGAGACCCCGATCGGGATCGTGACCGCGTTCCTCGGTGCGCCGTTCTTCCTGTTGATCCTCCGCACCAGGCAGGCGCCTCGATGACATCACTCGTGTTCGACAACGTTCGCGTCTCGTACAACAGCCGCACGGCGGTTGCAGGGTTCTCCGAATCGGTGAAGCCGGGGGAGTGGCTGTGCATCATCGGCCCGAACGGCGCGGGGAAGTCCTCGCTGCTCAGGTCCATTGCCGGCGTGACCCGCCATGACGGACGGATCCTGGTTGATGGCTCGCCGTTGTCGGCGCGCTCGTCGAGGCGCCGCGCGCAGTTGATCGCCTACGTGCCCCAGTCGCCGGTGCTGCCGTCGGGCATGTCGGGGATGGAATACGTGCTTCTCGGTCGTAACCCCTTCGTCACGCACTTCGGGCGTGAGTCGGGGCACGATCACTCGATGGTGCGCGATGTCATCGAACGTCTCGATCTCGTGGAGCTCGCACGCCGCGACGTCGACACGCTGTCTGGCGGCGAACGCCAGCGCCTCGTGATCGCGCGCGCCATCGCACAGGAGGCCCCCGTGCTGTTGCTCGACGAACCGACGAGTGCGCTCGACATCGGGCACCAGCAACAGGCACTCGAACTGGTCGACAGGTTGCGCCGTGAGCACGGCCTCACCGTGGTCAGCGCGATGCACGACCTCACGCTCGCGGGCATCTACAGCGACCGGCTCGTGCTCATGCACGCGGGTCACTGTGTGGCGCAGGGCACGGCAGAGGAAGTGCTGCGGCCCGAGACTCTCGGTGAGTTCTACGGCGTGTCGGTCCGCGTGCACCGCGAGGCCGACGGCACCATCATCGTGGTTCCGCACCGCGAGGGTCTGCGCTAGTCGCGGCCGCGGTTCTCGGTCGTTCTAGTACCGTTGTGGCGTGACGCGCCCCCTTGATGCACGACAGCTCGATGCCTGCGTCGAGGGTTGCGCTGCCACGCACCAGTTGCTGCTGCAGGTCGTCGACTCGCTGTCGACCGATGACCTTGCGGCGCAGTCACGGTTGCCGGGTTGGTCCCGTGCGACCGTGGTCGGGCATCTCGCGCTGAACGCCCGCAGTCATGTGCACCTTCTGCAGTGCGCCGCGCGTGGCGAGACCGGCGAGCAGTACCCCGGGGGTGCGGCCGCACGCGAGAGCGCGATCAACGAGGCCGCCGCATGGCCACATGACTTCGCTGTTCGTCAGCTTCGTGCCGCGGTCTACGAACTGGAGGGTGCGTGGGCGCACACGACCCATGATGCGTGGCTTGGCACCGGTGTCACCGCATCCGGGGCTGTCATTGCGATGCATGAGCTGCCCTTCCTGCGCTGGAGGGAGTGCGTGGTGCATCTCACCGACATGAACGTGGGTCACGACTGGGACACCTGGCCCGGGCTGTACGTGCGGCTCGAGCTCGACCGCCAGAAGATGGCATGGGCCGCCGGTCACGCAATGGGCCTCACACAGCTGCCCAGGGCGGCCATGCAACTGCCCGAGAACCAACGACTGGCGTGGCTGCTGCAGCGCACCGACATCGAGGGTCTTCCGAAGGGGCTCGGCCTGTGATTCTGCGTTTCGCGCGGTGGGCGACCGCACTGCTGACGGTGCTGGTCATCGTCGCTTGGCCGGGTTCTGCATCGGCCCACGCAGTGCTGCTGGAATCCTCACCTGCCCCGTCGTCCGTGCTGCAGCAGTCGCCGTCCGGGATCAGCCTCGACTTCAACGAGGACATCGAGTCCGCACTGCTCTCCATCCGGCTTTTCGATGCAGACCAGTCCGAGGTGTCGATCGGGGATGCCGGGCGCGACCCGGCGGACTCCTCGATTGCACGTGCAGCGGTGCCGCGTCTTGACGACGGCGTGTACGTGGTGGTGTGGCGTGCGGTCAGCGGCGACGGTCACCCCGTCAGCGGTGCGTTCCCGTTCCAGGTGGGCAACACCCCGGATGTCAATGCGAACGAACTGTTGACAAGAGTTCTGCGGGGTCTCGACACGCAGTCGCCGTTGGGCACCCCGATCGCGGTGTCTCGCTTTCTTGCGTACGTGGCCCTGGTTGCGCTCGTGGGGGTGACCGTGTTCTCCATGGGCGCGGTCGGCATGACACCCCGGCTCGTGCGCGCGATGAAGGCCGCCGTGGTGTCGTTCGCCGCCGGTGCAGTGGGCATCACGTTGATGCAGGGCCCGTACGCGGCCGGGCGCGGCTGGGCAGGCATCTTCGATGCAGGACTCCTCGCCGATGTGTTCCCCACGCGGCTCGGCATCGCTTCGGCAGTGCGGTTGGCCATGGCCATCGTGTGGGGGGTGCTCGTGCTCACGCTCCACCGTCGCGGTGCTGCATGGTGGAAGACGTTGTTCGCGACGGCATCTGTCGTGTCGGTCGTGACCTTCTCGATCTCGGGTCACGCGAGCGCAGGTTCACTGCCTGCGGTCTTCGTCACGGTCGATGCGGTGCACTTCACCGCGGTCTGCGTGTGGGTCGGCGCGTTCCTCGCCGCGGCACTCATGCGCACCGAAGAGGGTGTCGCGCGGCTGTCACGACTGGCGACCGTCGCGATGCCGATTGCAGTGGTCACCGGTGCTGCGCAGAGCGTTCACCTGGCGGGGGGCGTGACGAAGGTGTTCGACACCCGGCACGGTTCATATCTGTTCGTGAAGCTGGCGCTGGTCGTGGTGTGCCTGGCGATCGGTGGTCGCCTGCGCATGCGGATGAAAAAGGGTCAGCCGACGGTGAACCGCATGCTGTCGGTGGAAGCCGTGCTGCTCGTCGCGATTCTCGCGGTCTCGGCCCTGATGGTGGGCACCTCGCCGACGGCGACCGCCGCGGGTTCGTCGACGTTCAGTTCCACCCAGATCCAGTCCGGTGTGGTGGCCGACTTCTCGATCCTGCCGACACGCGTCGGCGCAGCCGAGGTGCACGTGTACCTCACACCGCCCGGTGGTGCACTGTCTCCGGTGGAGGACGTGAAGATGTCGTTCACCCTGCCGTCGCGCGGCATCCCCGCGGTGCCGGTCAAGCTGGTGGAAGTGGGGCCGAACCACTGGAGCGGCATCATGCAGTTCGCCTACGAGGGCGAGTGGACCATGGAGACCCGCGTCAAGCCCGACACGCGGTCGACACTGCTGTACACCGCGGTCGTTCCCGTGGCAGAAGGCAACGGCTTAGCCTCCTGAGACCTGCCGCACCACGATGTGATGCGGCATCGCCGTCGGTTCGTCGATGAAGCCCTCACCCACGGTCTCGAAGCCGCACTTCGTGTAGAAGCCGAGTGCCGAGTCGCGTGCGCGTGCCCACACCAACCGCGCACCGCGCTCGCGGGCCAGTTCGAGCCCCGCAGAGACCAGGGCGCGACCGTGGCCGCTCGCCTGCAGCGAATCATCCACCGCCATGCCCTTCAGCTGCAGCGCAGGCTCGCCCTCACGCCCGGGACAGGGTCTGGAGAACCAGGTGGACGTCGCAACAGCGACGCCCTCGTGGCGGATCGCAAGATGCACCACGTCGTCGAGTTCGTCCTCTGCGTAGTCGGCGTGCGTGGCGGGCGTGTTCCTGCGCAGCACGTGCACGCGAAGGTCGCGGATCTGCTCGCGATCGACCCGTTCGACCCTCATCGGCTACTGCACGCTCGCCACGTCGACCGAGTCGCCCCCGGACCGCGCACTTCGGTACATGGCCTCGACGATGCGGTGCGCCTCGAGAGCAACCGAGAAGTCGGGGAAAGCCGGTTCACCGGCAACCGCGTTGCGCACGAAGGCGCCGTCGGGGTTCGCGTCGGTCAGGGCCAGTGGTGCCGTCTGCTCGGTGAGGTCTTCCCCTGCGAGCGATCCTGTCGAGCCGTCGGCATCGCTCCAAGTCACCGGGCCGAACCAGTCGTCGCCGGCGATGATCACGGTGCGGTTCTCGCAGAACACCTCGACATGGCGCAGGCTCGGGCGTGACAGGTTGTCGTGCCAGATCGTGGTGAGCGTGCCGATTGCGCCGTTCGCGAATAGGACCGATGCCGCGACGCAGTCCTCGATCCCGTCGAGGCCGTGCCGGTAGGTGGCACGTGCGCTCACCGACTGCACCTCACCGATCAGGAAGCGCAGCATGTCGACGTCGTGGATGCTGTGCTCGAGCAGTGTGCCCGCACCTGCCTTCTCCTTGTCGCTGCGCCAGGTCGACTTGTAGTGCCCCTGGATGGGGATGAACTGGTCGTCGCGGAACACGACCGACATCACCGCGCCGGCGGCGGGGTCGGTGATGAGCTCGCGCGCCCACAGGTATGCGGGCGACCGGCGCAGGATCAACCCGCACTGGTGCGTCACGTTCGCCGACCGGGCGGTGTCGTGCATGGCGCGCGCCTGCTCGAACGAGACACCGAGCGGCTTCTCGCAGAAGTACGGCTTGCGCGAATCGACGCAGGCCTGCACCAGTCTCTGGTGCTCGCTGGTCCACGTGCAGATGTACACCATGTCGCTCGACGCGATGACCTCCTCCGCCGACGACATGACGGTGCTGCCTGATGCCGCGGCAAAGGCCTGTGCCCGCGCGGGGTCGATGTCGTGGCAACCGCCGCGCACGATGTCGACACCGCAGCGCCGCAGCATCTTCGAGTGGAACGTGGCGATGTGGCCGGTGCCGATGAACCCGATGACAGGAGGCTGGTGCGTCACGAGGGTCACGCTAGTTGTTCGGTTCGTGCCGGGAAACGGTGGCACAAACAAAACGACCCGGTGGCACATGACCTTGCGGTCACGGCCACCGGGTCGTTGCCGGTGTTGTCGAAGCGGACTAGCGCTTCTTGCCCTTCTTGGCGACCTTCTTCGGTGCAGCCTTCTTGACGGTCTTCTTTGCAGCAGCCTTCTTCGGTGCGGCCTTCTTGGGGGCTGCCTTCTTCTTGGCCGGTGCTGCCTTCTTTGCGGGAGCAGCCTTCTTTGCAGGTGCCGGAGCAGCGGGCTTGGTGTTCAGCTTCGGTGCAGCTGCAACGCCGAGTGCGATGTCCTTGAATCCCTTGAGAGCGGTGATCTTCGCGACGGTCTTCGCCTTGATCTGGATGGTCTCACCCGTGGCTGGGTTACGGCCGGTGCGTGCAGGACGCTTGATCTTCGCGAACTTCGCGAAACCGGAGATGTTCACGACTTCACCCTTGGCGACGTTCGCAAGGATGACGTCGATGGTTCCCTCGACGGCTTTTGCGGCGTCCTTGGGAGGAAGTCCGGTGTGTAGGGCTACTGCTTGAATGAGTTCACGCTTCTTCATGGCTGTAACCGTATTCCATTCACCTAGTGAAATCGGGGATTTCTCGACGAAGATTCCTGTCACATCCGCCGACGTGGGGGAGCCCTCAGGTTCACGACTCCCGCTGGTCAACGGCCGAGACCCCCCTGACTCTCGTCCCTGTGCTCGGTGGACCTCACGGCCCAGCCCTCCCGACGTGCGTCCCGACGCAGTTCGGCAGACGGACATTCCCGGTCAGGCGGTGGCGGCGAAGACAGCGGCGAACACCATCACGCACAGCGCGGCCATGGCGTACGCCGCCTGGGGCAT
>CAZENK010000045.1:0-12028 GCA_964513585.1 uncultured Bifidobacterium sp.
TCCCGTCACCCGCTCCATTTCGTCATCGAATCTGCCCGCCGCAAACTCCTGCGGCACGGCAGTGAGCCACGACTGCCCCGCTAGCCTTTCCCGTCACACGCGGGTGTAGTTCAATGGCAGAACATCAGCTTCCCAAGCTGAGAATGCGGGTTCGATTCCCGTCACCCGCTCCAATCGACCGTCAACTGCGCGGACTTCGCCCACCGATACCATCGGGTCATGCCGAGCAACCTGATGCTGAAGTCGATGAACACCCTCCACAAGGTCGGCATTGCCGTGACCGGGGGCAGATGGGGCTGGGAACCGGCCGGCATGACCGCGATCAAGCTGTTCACCACCGGGAGAAAGAGTGGACAGGTGCGCGAGTGCATGCTCACGTGCCCGGTGGTGGAGAACGACACCTATGTGATCGTGGCATCGCGTGGCGGCGACGACTTCCACCCTGCGTGGTTCCTGAACCTGCGCGACAACCCCACGGTGTGGGTCGAGACCAAGGGCAGGCCGAAGCACGAACGCCGGGCGCGCATCGCGTCGCCCGAGGAACGTGCGGCCCTGTGGCCGCGCATCACCGAGAAGTACCGCGGCTACGCGGGCTACCAGGACCGCACCGACCGCGAGATCCCGGTCGTGTTCCTCGAGATCCCCTGACCCCGGACCCGAAACGGCGCCGGGTCAGTGCGCCGCATTGCAGAGGTCGACACGGACGTTGTCGGGCTCATTGGCCACGCCTGCCGCAATCCCCTCGAGCGCAGCGAACGGCCCGCACGGATGCGACGTGATCCACACGTGCACCATAGGTGCACCGCCCCTCTGCAGGGTCGAGTTCGGCGGGCAGTTGCCGTTCGCGTCGATCGCACCGATCACCTTCGGCACACCGTTCACATTGCGCCAGCACAGGTTGTCGTGCACGTGCCACTGGATCAGGCCGCCCGCGTAGTTGACGAGGGTCGTGTCGTTGATCGCAGTGCCCGACGGCGCGATGAACATTGCCGACACCAGCGTCCGCGTTGATCCGTTCACCTTGTACACGAGTGACTCGGGTGCTGTTGTGTCGAGGAACCGGCCGTCGTTCAGCAGCGAGTACTTGATCAGGTGCTCGAAGCCCGACGACTCGTCCCCGATCGACACGTATCCCGCAGCGAGCGCCGCTGCGTAACTCGCGAACGCGGGAAGATCGCGTTTGGCGTTCTCGATGAGCGCGAGTGCACGCTGTGCCTGCTCCGGTGTGAAGCCCTGGATGCCCGACAGATTGACGGGCAGCGCCGGATCGAACGGTCGCGGCCAGCCGGATGCCGCTGCCTTTGCCTGGTCCGATGTCTGCACGTGACCGTGCACCGTCGTCGACGTGACTGTCGACGAGGTGGTCGACGGTCTCGACTGCCGGCCTGTGACCGATCCGCCCGCAACTGTTCCGGCCGTGGATGCAGCCACAGTCGTTGATGTTGCGTCTTCTGCAAGCGAGGCGCTGCCGTCCGATGGGGTCACGATGACACCGTCGGCCCCGATGGTCAGCCCGCCGTCGACCAGTTCCATCTCACCGTGCACGTGCACCACACCGGTCGCACTCCACGCCCCGAGCACAGCAACGACCACGCACGCATACGCGGCGTTCATGCCGGTGCCCCGGTGCGCAGGCGCATCACCACGCACGGTCGCCCACGCAACAGCAACCAGCGTGACGACAGCCAGCACGACCGCCAGGGTGTCGGCCGCCTGGGGGTCCTCCGGGGTCTGCAGGCCGTCGATGAACGCGATACCCGTCGTGCGGGTCAGAACCCAACCCGCAATAGCCCCCGCGGCCACTGCTGCCCCGCCAAGCCTGAGCCGCCAATCAGATGAGAAAAATGCACCGATTCCCCAGCCGATCTGCACCAGTGCCAACAACAAGAACGCACGAGCGGCCTGGGCGTGCTCTGCGTGCAGGCCGACGGCGATGGCGTGGATGACCCCGGCACCGATCGATGAGTACGCAGCCCAGCGCATCCGTTGAATCATGTTCACCCCCGTGTTGATGACACCCTAACCAATGTTGCGCCCGTCAGCGTGACGAACGTCCCGCGTTCGTCTACCATCACGCGCATGTCAACAACCACGATCAACTCCATCGCCGACATCGTCCGTGTGCACGGCACCAACCGGCCCCAGCACCCCTGCCTGACCGAGGGCGCGCGGTCGCTCAACTGGGCAGAGATGTACGAGCGCTCGCAGCGTGTCGCGCAGGGTTTCGTGGCCGCCGGGGTTGGCAGCACCGACCGTGTCGCACTGCTCGACATGAACGGCATCCCGCACTTCGAGATCGCATTCGGCGCGGCGATGGTGAATGCCGTCAGCGTCGACGTGAACTGGCGCCTTGCGGCCCCCGAGGTCGAGTACATCGTGAACAACGCCGAGGCAAAGGTCCTGGTTGTGGGGGCCGAGTTCGTCGGCATCCTCGATGCAATCGCCCCGAACCTCACGCACACCAAGCTGATCCTCGTGGTCGGCGGGCACGGTCAGTACGAGGACTGGAACACATGGGTCGAGCGCCAGCCCCTCGGTGACCCCATGGTTCCGAGCGGGCCGAACGACGTCGCATTCCAGCTCTACTCGAGCGGCACCACCGGCCTGCCGAAGGGCGTGATGCTCACCAACAAGAACTTCCTCGGCATCGCACCGATGATCGAGGAGATCTGGGAGCTCAAGGAAGACTCGGTCAACCTTGCCGCAATGCCCCTCTTCCACATCGGTGGCGGCGGTTGGTCGATGGCCGGCATGTACAAGGGTTGCAACACGATCATCCTCCGTGCACTCGACCCCGCACAGTTGATCAATCTCTTCGGGGAGAAGCGGATCACGCACGCGTTCCTGGTGCCCGCGGTGCTCGCGTTTATCAACATGATGCCCGGCGTCGAGGATGCCGACTTCTCGAGCCTCCAGGTCATGGTCTACGGAGCATCACCGATCAGCGAGGAAGTTCTCACCACGAGCGTGAAGCTGCTGAAGTGCAAGTTCTGGCAGGTCTACGGCCTCACCGAGACCACCGGCGGGATCTGCAACCTTCCCCCGGCCGACCACGACCCGAACGGCAAGAACAAGCACCGCCTGCGCAGCTGCGGCCTGCCCGGCCCCGGAGTCGAGATCCGCATCGTCGACAACGACAACGACCGCGACTGCGAGACCGGCGAGGTCGGCGAGATCTGGTGCCGCACGGAGCAGAACATGCTCGGCTACTGGAAGCGCCCGGAGGACACCGCAAAGGCGATCACGCCCGACGGTTGGTTCAAGACCGGTGACGCCGGGTACATCGACGCCGACGGCTACGTGTACATCCACGACCGCGTGAAGGACATGATCGTGTCGGGCGGCGAGAACGTGTACCCGGCCGAGGTCGAGAACGTGCTCATGTCGCACCCGGCCATCGCCGACGTTGCGGTCATCGGTGTGCCGCACGAGAAGTGGGGCGAGACCGCTCTCGCCGTCGTGGTCAAGGCACCCGGAGCCGAGGTGACCGAGCAGGAGATCATCGATTTCTCCCGCGAGCGCCTGGCACGCTTCAAGTGCCCCACCCAGGTCCAGTGGGCAGACATGCTGCCGCGCAACCCGAGCGGCAAGGTGCTGAAGAAGGACCTGCGCGAGCCCTACTGGGCGGGCCGCGAGCGCCGCGTCAACTGATCAGCGGCCGAGGAGCGTTCCACCGTCGCAGGAGATGACCTCTCCCACGGTGAACGCACCGGCACGCGAACACAGGAAGATCGTGAGACCCGCGATGTCCTCGGGGCTGCCCACACGCTTGCTGCAGTTCATCGAACCCACTGCGTTCCAGTCGGTTCCCTCGACGTCGCCGCCGGTGCCGACACCGGTCGAGAGCATCCACGTGGGGAACGGCCCGGGTGCGATCGCGTTCACGACGATGTTGCGCGGGCGCAGCCTCAGGGCGAGCATCTTGGTCAGCGAGTGCACGGCGGCCTTCGACGGACCGTACGAGTAGGTCTCGAACGACGGCGTCCCGATGCCGTCGATGGAGCCGATGTTCACGATGCGCGAGGGGTCCTCGGTGGTGGCGCGCGAGGTCATCAGCGGCAGCAGCTTCTGGGTGAGGAAGAAGATCGCCTTCACGTTGGTGTCCATGACCTTGTCCCAGCCCACCTCGGGGAAGTCGTCGATGGAGGCACCCCATGACACGCCGGCATTGTTCACCAGGATGTCGAGATGCTTCTCGCGCTTCGAGATCTCCGCAACGAGATCATCGATGCCGGCCAGGTCGGACACGTTCGCGGGGATCGACACGCACTCGCCCCCGTAGTTCGCCATAAGGCGCTGCGCGGCCTCGTCGCACTGCTGTGCCTTGCGGGACGAGATGTACACCTTCGCGCCGTTCGCGAGCAGACCGGCTGCGATCATCTCGCCGATGCCGCGTGACCCGCCCGTCACGAGTGCGACCTTGCCCTTCACAGAGAACAGGTTCTGAATGGTCATGTCATGAGTCATGGCTTCCTCCGGGATGCGCGAAACGATTCGCCCGAGACTAGGTCAGCGCCCGTCGCCCGACCGACTCATGGGTCAACGGGGCCCGAAACGGCGCTCCATCGTGACCGTGCCCGGCGGGTCAACGGCCCACGGTGCCCCCTCTGCCCAGGTGTCGCCGTACACGAGCTCGCCCATCGGGACCCTGCGCACGGCGCCGTGTCGACCCGCGGGCCTTCCGAGGGTGATGGTGGCCGCGAGAAACACGTCATCTGGGATCGCCAACAGGTCGCGCAGTTCGGGCTCCACGAACCCGTGGAACCCCGTGAGCACTCCCCCGTACCCGTACGCGCGGGCAGCAAGCAGGAGGTTCTGGCATGCGGGGTACACCGACGCCCCCTCGGTGGGTGTCGGTTCGCGGTAGCGCACAAGGCATGCGAGCACCAGCACGGGCACGTTCGCGAAGTCGTCGACGTAGTGCTGCATGGTTCGCGCCATGCGGGCCTTCGGTGAGTCTGTGGCCGACCCGGACCCCTCGTCGTACCCGTCGGAGGTCCGCTTCTGCGACCACAACCGCTGCGCTCCGGTCGCGATCAACGACTTGACCTGCACGGCACGCTCTGAATCCGTGAACACCATGAAACGGAACGGCTGCCTGTTCGACCCGCTCGGTGCGCGCGTCGCAGCGAACATGATGTCGCGCAGCACGTCATCGGGAACGGGCTCGGGAAGGTAACGACGGATTGCCCTGGTGGTGAGCATGCCGTCGATCAACCCGACCTCGCTCTCGGCAAGCGGACGCAGGTTCGGATCGGACATGGGGCACCCTCCTCGTGTTCGCCTGCCTGTGAACCTACTCGTTCACGGGTTGTACCCTCTCCCCATGGCGCCCGCCCCGACACACCCGACGCTCGGCTTCTACACGCTCGCCGGTGCGCCGCGATCGCCCCGCGACATGCTCGACGAGCTCGCTCACGCAGAACGCCTCGGCCTCGGCGCGGCATTCGTCTCCGAACGGTTCAACATCAAGGAGGCCGGCGCACTGACAGGTGCCGCAGTCGCGGCAACGTCGTCGATGTCGATCATCACCGCGGCCACCAACCACACCACGCGGCACCCGCTCGTGACCGCATCATGGGCCAGCACGCTGCACCTTCTCTCCGGGGGCCGTTTCAGCCTGGGGCTCGGCCGCGGCATCGAGGCGATGTTCAGGGCATACGGCATGCCGATGGCGACCACCGCGTCACTCGAACAGTTCGCACTCCTGATGAGACGACTGTGGAACGGCGAGACGGTCCTGAACTGGAGCGACATGACGGGCACGTACCCGGTGCTGCGTCTCGACCCCGAGTTCTCGCACTCGATCCCGCTCAGCATCACCGTGTTCGGCGACAGGACCCTCGAGATGGCCGGGCGCACGTACGACAACGTGATCCTGCACACGTTCTTCACCGACGAGACCACCGAACGTGCCGTGCGAACGGTCAAGCAATCAGCCGAACGTGCCGGCCGCGACCCCGCCACCGTGAAGGTGTGGTCATGCTTTGCCACGGTCGGCGATCACATCGCACCGGAACTGCGTCTCAAGAAGACCGTGGGCAGGCTCGCCACCTACCTGCAGGCATACGGCGACCTGATGGTCGCGACCAACCGTTGGGACCCCGCCGTTCTCGCGCGTTTCCGCGAGGACGAGTTCGTGCGCACCTTCCCCGGTGCGCTCGACGCAAAGGGCACCACCGCCGACCTCGAGCGTGTGGCGCCCCTCATCCCCGATGAGTGGCTGGCACCATCGGCCCAGGGTTCACCCGAGCAGTGTGCCCGAGCGGTCCGCAACCAGTTCGCCCTCGGGTGCGACGGCGTGATCCTGCACGGCGCCACCCCGCTCGAGCTCGAGCCCATCGTGGCCGCCCTCGGCACGGCGAAAGCGGCCGACTAGCGAATCCAGTGCGAGGCCAGCATGCGGGCGGCCTCGAGGGGTTTCTCGATCATCCACCAGTGGCCGCAGCCCTGAAGCCGTGACACCTTGGCGTTGACGAGACCGGCGATCTCATCGTGCGTGTCGTGGGGCCCGGCGTAATGGTCGTTCTCGGCGATCACCACGAGCCCGCGCTTTGGCTTCTCGGCCACGAACCGCTCGCCGAGCAGCCGCATCGCCGGCTGGGCCGCGTCGCGGTACAGACGCACCACGCAGTCCGCCATGTCGGCATTGATTCCCTGCTTCATCTCGCGTGCGACCGGTTCCGTGAACCCGAGCGCTCCGAACGCGGCGACGAACGACTCGTCGTCCATGTCGACGAGGCCCTGCATCATCTGCTCCCCGACCTGTGGTGTCTGCCAACCCTGCGCGGCGTCGTGCCACACGTAGTCGCGGTGCAGCAAGCCGGTGCAGTCGGCGGCCCACGTGCGCACGATGCCGGGGTAGGCCGCCAGCACGCCGAACACGTGACCCGCACCCCAGTCGTGCCCGACCAGGTCGATGTCGCCACCGATCGCCTTGAGTTCTGCAGCGAGCCATTCCACGTACTCTCGCCTCGTCGCTCCGAACCCGTGCGGCACGGGTGCACCGAAGCCCGGTGGCGACAGACAGATCACGTCGGTGATGCGCCGGTCGGCCAGGTGCTCGAGCAGGGGCGACCAGATTGCCGGTGTCTCCGGGTTGCCGTGAACGAACACCTTCGTCATGTCAGCACCGTCACGACTTGTTCTTCGACGCGAGGTAAGCGGCGCTCGCGGCGCGGCTCTCGGGATCACGCGTGGCGAACACCAGGGCGTCCGCATCGGCGGCGTTGCGAGCCGTGCCCGCCATCTCCTCGGTCACTGCGTTGACCTGTTGCTTCGTGGTGCGCAGTGCGTACCCGGGCTTGGCGGCGAGCGATGCGGCAAGTTCCGCCACCGTCGATTCGAGTGCGTCGACAGCCACGACCGTGTTCAGGAAACCGAGCGACTTCGCCTCGTCCGGGCCGAACCTGCGGCACGTGAGCACGAGTTCCTTGGTGGCGGCGGGGCCGATCTCGCGCACGAGGCGCGGGATGCCTCCCCATGCCAGCGGGATCCCCAGGTCGACCTCCGGGATCGAGAAGACCGCACTGTCGGCCGCCACGCGCAGGTCACAGCTCGCGGCGAGCACCAGACCACCTCCGATGCAGTGCCCGTGGATCGCTGCGATGGTGAGCGCCGTCATGTTCGACACGGCCTCTGCCATCAGTCGCCCGATGTCGGCCACGTCGCGCTGCGAGTAGTCCGGGTCAGGGTGCGCAAAATCGTTCAGGTCGAAACCGGCAGAGAACGAACGTCCCCTGCCCGAGACCACCACCACCTTGACTGCGCGCTGCTCGTCGAACCACCGTGCGGCACGGGCGAGCTCCTGCAGGGTCAGTCTCGACAGCGCATTCAGGCGGTCCGGGCGGTTCAGCACGATGTGTCCCGTCGCCCCCGTTGCACCCACTTCGATCGTCTCGAACCCGGCCATGGCCCCTCCCCCGATGACTTCGCGTTCCCCACCGTGCCATAAGGTCTGGTCGCAGTGCAACACCGACCCCGCACACGGGGCAACCACCGCAGGAGACCCACATGGAACGCGAAGCCTGGATCATCGACGCAGTGCGCTCACCGCGCGGGAAGGGCAAGGAGACCGGCGCTCTGCACAACGTGCACCCCCAGCGCATCCTCGCCCAGGTTCTGAACGGTCTGCGCGACCGAGTCGGTCTCGACACATCCGACGTGGACGACGTGGTCATGGGGTGCGGCGCCGGCAGCGGCGACCACTCGATGGACATCGCACGCATGGCCGCACTCGACGCGGGCTGGTCGCTCGATGCGCCGGGGGTGACACTGAACAGGTTCTGCGGGTCGGGCCAGCAGGCCGTGAACTTCGCCGCCATGGGCGTGCTCTCGGGCATGCAGGACGTGGTGGTCGCCGGCGGAATCGAATCGATGTCGCGGCCCTCACCGATGCATGTCGACGGCTTCACCGCGAACAACGCGCACCTGCGCGAGCAGTTCGACATGGTGCCCCAGGGCATCTCGGCCGACCTCATCGCCACGCTCGAGGGGTTCACCCGCGAGCAGTGTGATGCCCTCGCGGTCGAGAGCCAGCGACGTGCAGCTGTCGCCATCTCCGAGGGTCGCTTCGACCGGTCGTTGATCCCCATCTTCCACGACGACGGGTCTCTTGCGCTCGCGGTCGACGAGCACCCGCGCGCGGGCACCACGATGGCAGATCTCGCGAAACTCTCACCGAGTTTCGAGAAGATGGGTGCGCACCGGAAGGACCCGGACGGGCTCTCGATCGACGAGACCGCACTGAAGGCCTACCCGCAGCTTTCGGCGATCAACCACGTGCACCACGGGGGCAACTCCTCGGGCGTGGTCGACGGCGCGGGTGCGGTGCTGGTCGCGTCACCCGACTACGCGCGGGCGCACGGTCTGAAGCCGCGCGCGCGCATCGTGATGACCGCAGTCGCGGGAACCGAGCCCGTGATCATGCTCACGGCTCCCGGGCCCGCGGCAGAGCGCGTGCTGAAGAAGGCCGGCATGACGTTCGCAGACATCGACCTGTTCGAGGTCAACGAGGCGTTCGCCTCGGTGGTGCTCAAGTTCCTGAAGGACACGGGCGTGGACCCCGCGAGGATCAACGTGAACGGCGGGGCCATGGCCCTCGGTCACCCGATCGGGGCGACCGGGGCGATGCTCATCGGAACGCTGATCGACGAACTCGAGCGCCAGGACAAGACCACGGGTCTCGTGACCATGTGCACCGGTGGCGGCATGGGAACAGCCACCATCATCGAGCGCATCTAGACACCGCCCGAATCGGCGGTGGCGTACAGTTGACGCATGCCCGGTCGTTTCCTGCATTCGTTCGCAAAGCCGTCGTCGGAGTCGTTCATAAACATCGTGCGCGGCGACATGGCGCGGCTGTGGGACGACAACGGCAACGAGTACATCGACGCGATCGGCAGCCTGTGGTACTGCCAGATCGGCCATGGCCGCTCCGAGATGGCCGATGCCATCGCCGCCCAGGTCTCGACCCTCGAGACGTACTCCACCTTCGACCCGTTCACGAACCCGCTCGCTGACTCGCTGGCCGAGCGCATCGCATCGTTGTCCCCCGTTCCCGGGTCGAGGGTGTTCCTCTGCGGCAGCGGGTCCGAGGCCATCGACACGGCCATGAAGCTGGCGCGCACCGCACAGATCCAGGCGGGCCACCCCGAGCGCAGCGTCATCATCACCCGCGACCGCGGGTACCACGGCACGAACTACGGCGGCACCAGTGCACAGGGTCTGCCCCTGAACAAGGTGGGCTACGGCGAACTGCTCGAGGGCGTGATCCAGGTCGATGCCGACGACATCGAGGACATGGCACGTGCCGTCGAGCAGAACAAGGGACGGCTCGCAGCGATCATCGCCGAACCGGTGCAGGGCGCCGGCGGGGTGTGGCCGTCCACACCCGAGTACCTCTCACGACTGCGGCGGCTCTGTGACGACAACGGTGCCTACCTCGTCTTCGACGAGGTCATCACCGGGTTCGGTCGCCTCGGCACGTGGTTCGGCGCGCAGTACTACGGGGTCACGCCCGACATCATCACCTTCGCAAAGGGCGTCACGAGCGGTTACCAACCGCTCGGCGGTGTCATCACCGGCGACGCAGTGAACCGTGCGCTCGAGGCCGACCCGGCGTTCTTCCTTCGCACCGGCTACACCTACTCGGGTCATGCGACCGTGTGCGCGGCCGCACTCAAGAACCTCGAGATCATGGAACGCGAGAAGCTGCTCGAGCGCGCTGTGCACGTGGGCGCGCTGATCGAGAGCGGTCTGCGCGCGATGACGGAGGACGGCACGCTGACCGGGTACCGCGGTGCAGGGGCGATCTGGGCGGGCAAACTGCCCGAGGGACTCGACGCAGTTGCAGTGCGCGACGAGATGATCCGCCGGGGCGTGATCGCACGTGCTATCCCGGGGGTGATCGCGTTCTGTCCGCCGCTGGTGATCGAGGACGCCCAGGTGGAAAAGGTGCTCGACGTGTTCGCGTCGGTGGTGACCGGCCGCTAGCGCAGACGGCGGATCAGGCTGCTCGTGTCCTTGCGGGCATCACCGGAATCGACGAGTTCCTCGTAGAAGCCGAGCACGGTCTCGGCGACCGGCACGCTCGCGCCGTTGCGACGCGCCTCGTCCACCGCGTACTTCAGGTCCTTGACCATCCACTCCACGGCGAAACCGAAATCGAACTCGCCGTCGACCATCGTGTGACCGCGGTTGTCCATCTGCCAGCTCTGCGCGGCGCCCTTCGAGATCACGTCGATCACCTCGTGGGCGTTCAGCCCGGACTTCCCGGCGAAGGCCAGCCCCTCGGAGAGTGCCTGCACGAGACCGGCGATGCAGATCTGGTTCACCATCTTGGTCAACTGTCCGGCGCCGATGCCACCGAGCCGTGCGCACGAGCGCGAGTACGCGGCCATGATGCCCTTCACCGCGTCGAAGTGTGCGGCGTCGACGGACCCGCACATCACGGTGAGCGTGCCGTTCTGCGCACCGGACTCACCGCCCGACACCGGTGCATCGAGATACACGACACCGTGCGCCGAGCAGCTCTCGTACATGTCGCGGGCCAGCAGTGCCGATGTCGTCGTGTGGTCGACCACCACGAGACCCTCATGGGCGCCGTCGAGCACACCGTTGTCGCCGAGCATCACCTGGCGCACGTCGTCGTCGTTGCCCACGCACAGGAACACGACATCACTGGCGGCCGCAACCTCCGATGGTGTCGGCAGTGCGCGGTGACCGTGCAGTGCGACCCACTCGAGGGCCCGGGCGGCGGTGCGGTTGTACACGGCGACCTCGTGCCCCGCGGACGCAAGATGCCCCGCCATGGGATGACCCATGACCCCGAGGCCACAGAAGCCGACCCGGGTCATGACGTCAGACGTCGTCGTCGAAGTCGGCGTCCTCTGCGGGCTTCTTCTCGGCTTCGACCTTCTTCTTCGCGGCCTTGACCGGCTTCAGCACGCCCTTCTCGAGCGCCTTGTTCAGGAACTCCTCGGCCTCTTCCTTGGTGACCTTGAGTGCGGGCTGGATCTCGGAGATCAGGTTGGTGCGTGCGCGCTCGTACATGGTGCGCTCTGCCGCCGACAACGATGCATCGCGGTTGCGCGCGGCGAGGTTGCGCACGACCTCGGCCACCTGGTACACGTCGCCGCTCTTCAGCTTCTCCTGGTGGTTCTTGAACCGGCGCGACCAGTTCGACGGCACGCGCGGGTCGGCCTTCGAGAGCACTGCGACAAGGTCCTCGAGTTCGTCGGGTGACACGGGCGGGCGC
Source organism: uncultured Bifidobacterium sp. (assembly GCA_964513585.1). GTDB lineage: Bacteria > Actinomycetota > Acidimicrobiia > Acidimicrobiales > Ilumatobacteraceae > UBA2093. The sequence continues at coordinate 11,759 of CAZENK010000045.1, forward strand.
ACCCCGACCTCGTCGAGCTTCGACAGCGGCACGCGCAGCGTCATCTCGTTGATGATGGTCTCGAGGATGAGGTACTCCTCTTTCTTCCCCGTGCCGAAGAAGTCCTGCTTCTTCGTGCCTTTCACCTTGCAGGCTCCGTGCTGGGGGTAGATGACGATGTCATCCTTCTTGAAATCCACCCCTCAATTGTAAGGGCTGGGAGCGTCAATCCCACGATTCACAGCTGGTGCCCCCGGCAGGAATCGAACCTGCGACCTGCGGATTAGAAGT
>CAZENK010000046.1:0-10654 GCA_964513585.1 uncultured Bifidobacterium sp.
GCTCGATGTCGTTGCCCTTGTACGTGCTGCCGTCACCCCAGATGTCGACACCGTCCTCGCGCATGGCCCGCACGAGAAGCGTGCCGGTCACGGCGCGGCCGAGCGGTGTGGTGTTGAAGTAGGTCTTGCCCGCTGTCGTGATGTGGAAGGCGCCGCACTGCAGTGCGATGAGGCCCTCGTGCACCAGTTCCTCGCGGCAGTCGACGAGCCGTGCGATCTCTGCGCCGTATTCCTTCGCCTTGCCGGGGATCCCCGTCAGGTCGGTCTCGTCGGGCTGCCCGAGATCTGCGGTGTAGGCGCATGGAACCGCGCCCTTCTCGCGCATCCACGCCACTGCAGCGGACGTGTCGAGACCGCCGGAGAACGCGATACCGACGCGCTCGCCCAGGGGAAGTTCTGTGAGGACCTTTGACATGCCCTCAACGGTACTGCCGGGCGACGAAAAGAAGGGACACAGATACCGCGAGCGCCATTGCGCCCACGACCGCGACGGCGAGTGCAACCGCCGGGGAGTCGTTCATGTCGACGACAGCGGTCGCCGTGAGCAGCACCGAACATGCGATGTTCGTGCGGTTGATCGAGCGCGGAAGCTTCGACGTGACGACGAGGGGAACCACCACGATCGCCACGGGAACCAGCAGGAACAAGGGGGAGGCGGGGTCGCTCGGGGGTCCGAGCCACCAGATGGGGCGACCGATGGTGCGGCTCGTGATGGCAACAGCGAGAAGCGCGGCACCGGCGAGTACCCATGTCACGAACGACACCGTGCGCCAACCGTCGGACAACTCATTCGGGGTGCGCGGAGCGACTCTCGGGGGATCGAACTCCATGTCCCCACCGTACCGTGGACTGCTGTCCGTCGACCAGCAGTAGCCTTTCACGCCATGGAAAGAGCACCCTTCGAGAAACTCTCGGTCTTCTTTCCCATGTGGAACGAGCAGGACTACATCGAACGCGCCATCGATGCAGCCCGCGAGGAGTGCGAGGATCTCATGTCGGGCGGGGACATCGCCGACTACGAGTTGATCATCGTCGACGACGCGTCGACCGACTCGACCCCGCAGATCGCTGCACGTCTCGCGTCGGAGAACCCACGCGTGCGCATCGTGCGTCACGACGAGAACCGCAAGCTCGGCGGGTCGATGAAGTCGGGATTCGCCGCCGCAACCGGAGATCTCGTGCTCTACACCGATGCCGACCTGCCGTTCGACATGCACGACGTGCACAAGGCGATACGTCTGCTGCGCTACTACGACGCCGACATGGTCAGTGCCTACAGGTTCGACCGCACGGGTGAGGGGTACGTGCGGACCGTGTACTCGTTCTTCTACAACATGATGGTGCGCGTGCTGTTCGGTGTGCGCATGCGCGACATCAACTTCGCGTTCAAGCTGTGCCGCACCCGGATCTTCCGGCACGTCACCCTGAAGAGTGAGGGTTCGTTCATCGATGCCGAACTTGCCGTCAAGGCCCAGAAGTACGGCTACACGGTGATCCAGTTCGGGGTCGACTACTTCCCCCGCACGAGGGGGGTCTCGACCCTGAGTTCCCCGGCCGTCATCATGAAGATCCTCCGGGAAGCACGCTCGTTGCGCCGCGAGATCCGCGACATCTGCCCCGTGGTGTAGGGCCGATACCCCGGTATGCGGGCTCGTTGGTAGCGTTTCGTACTCGTGAGCGACTCATTCGACCCCGACATGAATGACCCGTTCCGTGGCGCTCCCGACGGCTACTTCGACGAGCCCGTTTCTCATGTCCCCTGGTGGATCCAGTGGCGCCCGGCGATGATCGCGGCGGCCGTCTTTGCCTCTGTCGTGGGAGTCGTCGCAGTGAACGCAGACTCGTCGGGCACCGTGACTCCAGCGACCACCACGACCGTTGCGGCCCCCGTGTGCAACGAGACATCCCCGGTCACCTGCTTCCCACTCAACAGGGTGATCCGCAACGGCACGCGCGGTGAGGACGTGCGACGACTGCAGCTCCGTCTGAAGGAACTAAAGTTCGACCCGGGCAAGATCGACGGCATCTTCGGCGGCGACACCCGCATGGCGGTGTGGGCCTTCCAGGGGATCGCCCTGGGGCTGGAGGGCGAGGAGAAGATCGACTTCGTGACGCCTGCGCTGTGGGACAAGATGCGCGGCAACGTCGTGATCGCGCCCCGTCGTCAGCCCGGCACGCCGAACCACGCCGAGGTGTACCTGCCCGAACAGGTGCTCGCTGTGTTCAAGGGGCCCGAACTGGTGCTGGTCACCCACATCTCGTCGGGCACCGGCGAGGAATGGTGCGAGGTCGTGACCATCGACCCCGGTGAAGAGGGGAACGAGAGGGGAACCGAGCCGCTCGTCGAGGGATGGTGCGGAAGTGCGGTAACCCCCGGCGGTCTCTACTACTTCTACAACCGCAAGGTCGGCCTGCGCGAGAGCAAGCTCGGCACCATGTGGAACCCGGTGTACTTCAACTTCGGCATCGCCATTCACGGGGCCATGAACGTGCCGAAGGAGCCAGCGTCCCACGGATGCATCCGCATCCCCATCTTCATCTCCGAGTACTTCCAGGACCTGGTGCGCTACAACGACCGCGTTTACGTCTTCGACGGCGTGAAGGAGCCCGAGGAGTACGGGTCGCAGCCCCCGCCGTGGGACAAGAAGGACCCGAACTTCACGACCACGACCACGAGCTCGCCCACCACCACGGTTCCCCGCACCACCGTGCCCCGCCGCGCGCCCACGACAACGGTTGCCCCGTCGCCCACAGTGACCCAGCCTGCTACTCCCTAGTAGAGTCGGGTCCATGACCCAGACAAACCCCCTCGTCCTGTCAGATCTGATCCCGCTCCCGCGGGTGGCCAACCGCGCCCGCGTGCGCGACCTCGTTCTCGTGGTCGGCGCCGCCCTGTTCACCGCTCTGTGCGCCCAGGTGTCCATCCCGCTCGGCTTCACGCCCGTGCCTCTCACCGGCCAGACCTTTGCCGTGCTCACCGTCGGCGGTGTGCTCGGTGCGCGCCGTGCCATGGCGAGCCAGGGTCTCTACTGGGCCCTCGGCGCAGTCGGTCTGCCGTTCTATGCGTCGGGCTCCGGCGGCTGGGACAGCGCAACCGGGTCGACGTTCGGGTATTTCGTCGGGTTCGTGCTTGCATCAGGAACGGTCGGCTGGTTCGCCGACCGCCGCGGCGACCGCAACTACGTGTCGTCGCTTTCGAGCATGGTGTTCGCTTCGTCGATCATCTATGTCTGCGGCGCACTGTGGCTGTCGCACTCGCTGAACGTGCCGTTGGCAACCGGTGACACGAACGCAATCTCGATGGGCGTCAGCCCGTTCCTCGTCGGCGACGTGGTGAAGATCGCGCTTGCCGCGGCAGTCACCCCGCTCGGCTGGCTCGCCTACTACGCAAAGCCGCGTTGACGGATTGAGTCGTGTCGGGGGGCAGGAAATCGACGCCGGGGCGCAAGCTCGGTCGGCCTGCCGACACTGATTCGACCGACACGCGCGACCGCATCGTTCGGTGCGCGCGCGATGTGTTCGCGGCCGAGGGCTTCGAGGGAACCACCAACAAGGAGATCGCGGCCCGCGCAGGCATCTCGAGTGCGGCGCTCTACCACTACTTCACCTCGAAGGCCGACATGTACGTGGCGGTGTGCGAATCGATCACCGAGGTGTTCGTAGATGTGTTCTCACAGGCCAAGCAGGCGTCGCCGGTTCTCGAGCGGCGCCTGACCGCACTGTTCGGGCATGTGGGCGTGCTCGGTGCCTCGTCGCCGTCCATCGTCGGGTTCATCACCGGGATCTCTGCCGTCGTGAAGAGGCACCCCGAGGTCTCGCGCGGCACCGAGGCCTTCGGTCTTGCGTTCCGCACGATGGCACTCGACCTGATCGAGACGTCGACCGAGTCCGACACGATCCTGCACGGGTCGACGCCGGGCGCGTTCGCCGATCTGTTGGCATCGATTCTCGCGGGTCTGGGGCGCATGAGCGCGCGCGGAGACCAGGACCGCCATCTTGCCGCGGGTGATGCATTCCTGCGGCTCATCCGCGCCGCATCGCGCCACTAGTTTGGGTCCGGTGAACGCGCACGCACCCGATGCACTGGGCCTGATGGCCCGTGGTCTGCCCCCGATTGCGGAACTGGTCGCGGGCTCTCCGGCACGCGACAACGCTCTGACGTTCGATGTCGCGGGTGTCCATGCCGACTTCACGAGGCAACGGGTGTCGACCGAGATGTGGGAGGCGTTGATGCGCCTTGCCGTCGAGCGGGACGTGCAGGGGCGCATTGCCGCGATGTTCGCCGGGGAGCAGGTCAACGAGACCGAGCACCGCCCCGCGCTGCACACCGCACTGCGCGCGCTGCCGACCGCATCGCCACAGGCAGCATGGGCGCACGACCGCCTGCAGTCGGCATTGGACCAGGCGGCTGCGATCCGGTCGGACCCTTCGGTCAGGGCGGTGGTCAACATCGGCATCGGCGGCAGCCATCTCGGCCCGGCAATGGTCGTGCGTGCCCTGCGGAGAGATCATGACGGGCCTCTCGTGCGGTTCGTCTCGAATGTCGACGCTGCGGATCTTGATGCCGCGGTCAGCGACCTCGACCCCGCGCACACGGTGTTCGTGGTGTCGTCGAAGACGTTCACCACCATCGAGACCATGCACAATGCCGAGCGTGCCCGGCAGTGGTTGACCGATGCCGGCGTGTCATGGCAAGAGCGTTTCCATGCCGTCACGGCGTCGCCTGCAGCGGCGGTGTCGGCGGGATTCCTCCCGGCGCACTGTCACGAATTTGCAGAATGGGTGGGCGGTCGCTTCTCGGTGTCGTCGGTCATCGGGTTCCCGGTCATGTGCGCAGTGGGGCCCGATGTGTTCCTGTCCTTTCTCGAGGGCATGCGCGACATGGACGACCACGTTGCCTCGGCTGAGCCCGGGCGCAACCTGCCCGTGGCGCACGCACTGACCTGGTACCTGAATGCGGTCGTCCATCGTTCCGCGAGCGTGGCGGTGATCCCGTACGCGAGCGATCTCGCATTGCTCCCGGTGCACCTGCAGCAACTCGTGATGGAGAGCAACGGCAAGCGTGTCTCCCTGCACGGCGAGGTCACTGACGGGCCGACGAGCCCTGTGGTGTGGGGAGCGCCGGGCACCGACGGCCAGCATGCATTCTTCCAGTTGCTCCACCAGGGCACCTCGGTTGTTCCGGTCGAGTTCGTGAGCACGGTGTCGCCCCTCGGTGATGACGGGGCTGCGCACGACATCCTGATCGCCAACATGCTGGCCCAGTCGCACGCCCTCGCAGTCGGTGCGACGAGCACCGACCCGCACCGTGAGTTCCCCGGGGACCGACCGAGCACGGTGTTGTTCCTCGACAGGCTCGATGCGCGGTGCCTCGGGGCGCTTGTGTCAATGTACGAACATTCGACAGCAATCCAGGGCTGGCTGATGGGCGTCAACAGCTTCGATCAGTACGGCGTCGAGCTGGGCAAGGTGATGGCGAGCGACATCCACACGATGATCACCGACGGGCCCGCGTCGACGGGCGAAACAGTGACACACCCCCTGGTGGATTGGTTCATCAAGCGAAAGCAGAACATCTCGCGGAAGTGAATGTGATTGCTGCGCGACGGGTCTATCCTGCCCTGAATGGCGAGCAAGAAGACCACCGTCAACTCCACCGAGCGAATGCTCAATCTTGTTGCGTTGTTGACGGAATCACCGCGACCACTCACACTCGAGGACATCTCGAACCGCATGCGTGGTCAGTACCCCGGGGCAGACGAGGCGCGACGCACCGCGTTCGAGCGCGACAAGCGTTCGTTGCGCGCACTCGGTCTGCCGATCACCACGCAGACTCTCTCCGGTGCCGATGCCGGCAAGACCGCGTACTCGATCAACCGTTCCGAGTACGCGCTGCTCGACTTCGGCCTCACTGACAGCGAACTCGACGCACTGCAGCAGGCCGCGGCGCTGGTGCAGATCGGCACACCGTGGGGCAAGCAGGCGGTGCAGTGGCTCGGCGGCGAGGTGTCGCGGGCAGATGCCCCCACGTCGGTCAAGGTCGATGCACGGTCGCAGTCACTGCCGTCGCTGTGGCGTGCCATCGATGCATCGTCGTCGGTGTCGTTCGTGTACCGCGGCAAGACGCGTGTGGTGCACCCGTACGGACTGCTCGCACGCAACGGGTTCTGGTACCTGGTGTCGCACGACACGACCCGCGGCATGCAGGTCACGTACCGCGTCGACCGCATCGAGGGCGACGTCGCTGTCGGGGAGCCGGGCGCATTCGTCCGCCCGCACGATTTCGACCTGTTGAACGCATTCTCCCGCGACCCGAAGGAGTTTCCCGGCGGCGTCGACGAGGTGGCCGTTGTCCGCCTCGACCACCGCGTTGCCCCTGCAGCGATCCGGGAACTGGGCGACGATGCCGTGATCGCACGCCGCACCGACGGCTCGGTCGATGTCGAGGTCGCGTGCGGCAACCGCACTGCGTTCAAGAGCTGGCTGTACGCCATGGTCGACCGCGCAGAGGTGCTGTCGCCCGATCACGTGCGGCGGGAGATCATCAACGATCTGCAGAGAATGGCCGGAGGTGCAGCATGAGCGGGCGCAGGGGTCCACGCCGGGCCGAGGACCGTGTGAGGGGTCTGTTGGTGATGCTGCCGTGGTTGATGCAGCGCGAGAAGGTCGCGATCTCCGACATGGCACGCCAGTTCAACATCAGCGAGTCCGATCTCATCGAGGATCTCGAGCTCGCGGCAATGTGCGGCACGCCCCCGTACACGCCTCTCGAGTTGACCGAGGTCTTCATCGATGACGGCTTCATCCACGTCGGGCGCAACAAGCACTTCCAGCGCCGTCTCGAGCTCACCGCGAGCGAGGCCTTCGGACTGAGCCTGCTGGCCGCGGCTGCCGAGGACATCCCCGGGTTCAGCCGCCGTCGCGAACTGAAGTCGGCAGTCAAGAAGCTGCGCAAGGTCCTGGGTGACGGCATCGTCGATGTCGACGTGGAGTCACCGCGGTTCCTGCCCGAGGTCAGCGAGGCGGCAACATCCGGTGAACGCCTCACGATCACCTACTGGACCCCCGCGGCCAACTCGGAGAAGGACCGCACCGTCACGGTGCGCTCGGTGTTCACCGACCGCGGTCACTGGTACATCACCGCTGATGACGACCTGTCGGGCGACCAGCGACACTTCCGCGTCGACCGCATCCGCAAGGTGGTGCACACCGGCGAGTTCGTGCCGGTGGTGACCCAGCAGGTCGAGGTGCCGAGCTGGTTCGCTGATGCAGGTGACAAGACCCGAGCCGTGCTCGAGGTCGAACCACGTGCCGCGTGGATCGTGGAGACTTACCCGTGCACGGTTCTCGAGGAGCGCGAGGACGGCTCGTTCCGCATCGAGATCGTGTCGAACAGCGACCACTGGCTCGGCCGTCTGCTGCTGCGCGCAGAGGGCGGCGCAACCGTGGTGGCCCCGGATGCCGTGGTGAGCCTTCTCTCCCGCACCGCGACCGACGTTCTGGCGCGCTACGCGAGCAAGTCGGGCAGCTGATCTGGGCTGTTGACGCCCAGATCGTTCATGAGGTGAATCAGCAGCTTGGCGGTCGCCGTGGCATCGGCCTTCGCGTCGTGGGCCCGTTCGCGTTCGATTCCGTAGTGCTCGCACAGCGCCTCGAGCGAGTGCCGTCGTGACTTCTCGGTGTCGATCCGCCGGGCAAGCGCGAGTGTGTCGATGTGGTTGTCGATGCGCGGTGCGATGCCGACACGCTCGGACTCGGCCTTCAGGAAGCTGATGTCGAAGCGGGCATTGTGTGCCGTGAAGACGTTGCCCTCGCTGATGTTCCACAGTCGCTCGAGGGCCTGGCGCAGGGGCATTCCGTTGCGCACCTGCTCCTCTGAGATGCCGTGGATGTGCTCGGCGCCGTGCACGTAGTTGTCGGGGCTCTCGGGCTTGACCACGGTGTGGAACTCGTCGACCACTTCGCCCGTGCCGTTCACGATCACAGCGGCGACCTGCACGATGCGGTCGGTCTCGGGGTTCACCCCGGTTGTCTCGCAGTCGACCACGGCAAACGAGAGATTGACCAGGTCACGGTTCGGCATCGGGTCGTGTGGAGAGGTCATGCCCGAAACACTATTCCCGGGGTGGTGCACACGTCACTGTGGGGCAGGGTCGTGTGCGTCACTCGGTCGGTGGCGTCATGACATCGATGATCGTCTGGCGGTCGAAGTAGTCGCGCCACAGAGTGATCCTGCCGTCACGGATCTCGAACACACCTGCCACGGGCAGCGTGGCCCAGCGTCCGTGGATCTCCACGCGGTCGTCCCGTTCGTTCAGCACGGTGCCGTGCGACGTATTGCCCGACGAGGTCTGACGGATGATCTCCCAGTCGATTGCCGTGCACATGCCGAAGAACATCGACAGTGTGGCCGTGAGGGCCTCCGGGCCGAAGGCCTTGCCCATGGGCACGTTGTCGTACTCGAAGTCGGCAGAGACCATCGCGGCGGCGCCGTCCAGGTCACGGGCAACCAGGCGTTCGATGAAGGTCCGTACGAGTGAGTCGGGTGTCTCGGTCATGGCACTCAGTGTGCCACGGGGATCACAGCAGTTCGGCAGCGAGGCTCGCCACTTCGCTCCGCTCACACGAGGCGAGCGTGACGTGGCCGAAGCAGGACTGGTTGGCGAATGCATGGATCAACACCGCAAGCGCGTTGTTCGACTCACCCATGTAGGGGGCATCGATCTGGCTTGTGTCACCTGTGAAGACCACCTTTGTTCCCTCGCCGATGCGGGTGAGGATCGTCTTCAGTGTCGTGGGCTCCAGGTTCTGTGCCTCGTCCACCACCACGAACTGGCGGTGCAGTGAGCGACCGCGCAGGAAAGTGACCGACTCGAGCGAGAGCTGACCGCGCGCGGTCAGGTCGTCGATCAGCCGTCGGGCATCGTGGCTGCTGCGCTGGTCGGTCAGGGCCACGATGGCGTCGTGGATTGCGGACATCCACGGGTCGAGTTTCTCGTCGAGTCCGCCGGGCAGGAACCCGACGTCTGCACGACCGACCGGCACGAGTGGGCGGTACACGGCAAGGCGTTCGTAGGTGCGCGACTCGACGACCTGCTCGAGGCCGGCCGCTATCGCCATCACGGTCTTGCCCGTGCCCGCGCGGCCGTCGAGTGCGACCACGCTCACGTCGGGGTCGAGCAACAACTCGAGGGCGAACCGCTGTTCCTTCGAGCGGGCGCGCAGCCCCCACGCCTCGGGCGAGGTTGCCGGGAGAAGCTCGACCATCTCGCCCGTGCAGCGCACGAGGGCCGACTGTGACCCTGACCTCACGACTGCGAACTCGTTCACCACCAGTTCGTGCTGAGGCTCGAGCGCCGAGGCCGCGATCTCGCCGTGTTCGTACAGTTCGTTGACGAGGTTGCCGTCGACATCGAGGGTGAACCACCCCATGGGTCTCGTGTGCGCCGCCCGGCCCACGGGCTGGTGCTCGGCAGCCTGCAGGCCGAGGTGTGCCGCCTTGATGCGCAGGCCCGCATCGTTCGAGATGACCCGGGTGGGTGCCGTGAGCGACTGACCGAGGGCCGCCCCGATGATGCGGTTGTCGGGCACCTCGGGGTTCAGGCCGTTCTCGACAAGGCGGTCACGCTGGATTCCGTTCACCTCGATGTGGATGGTGCCACCGTCGGGGTCGGGCCCGAGGGGGACCGGCTGGTGGATGGATCCACCGGCGCGCCGGCGAAGGTCCTCGATCGTGCGGAGCGCGGTGCGAGCGGCACGCCCCACGTCGTCGGGGCGGCTCTTCAGACCGTCGAGTTCCTCGACCACGGTGAGAGGGATCACGATGTCGCAGCCGGGGAACGAGTGCAGGCAACCGGGGTCGGCAACGAGAACAGATGTGTCGAGAACGATGCGCGTGCGCAGGGGAGTCGAGCCGTTCGAGATGCTCGTCACCGTGTCGGTCGTCGACTCGGTGTCGGCATCGATGCGCTCCGCAACTCCATCGATGAGTCACATCATTCATCATGGTTGCGGGGCAAGTGGTGGATACCCGCACGGAATTTTTCACGACGGAAACCGTCGCGGAGGCCGGTCAAAGGGGTGTTGGGGGAAATTTTTCGAAATTTTTTTGGAGTCGCCGGATGACGTCGGTCACCCGTGGCTGGGGCTTCACAGAACACCGTTGCTCGACCCGGTGTGCAGGCCGGGTGCGGAGACTCTCGTGCATGCATCACACTCGCGTTCGCGTCTGAATCGTCAGTCGCGACTGCACCGGGGATCCCTGCAAACCCTTGCAATCATTGGGTTTCCCGGAATCGCGACCGGGAATGATGCACGACCCGTCGATGCAGCCTGCACGTTGTGGGTCACGTTCGACCGCAGTGCAATGTGTCTGATCCGTGCAGATTGCAAGCACACCGAACGAGTGATCACCGGAAGCGTGCTTCTGCCGAAAAGGCCGTTACTTGCATTTGCAAGCAGTTGAATGCTTGCAATCGCTGTGAATTCCAGTTGAGATTGTACGTACCACTCCGATTCCGAGGAGGAACAACAATGACCAAAGCAGAGCTCATCGAAGAGGTAGCAAAGCAAGCAGAGTGTTCGAAGGCTGATGCCGAACGCACACTCACCGCTTTCTTTGACCTGGTAGTGGCTTCTACTAAGAAGGGCGAAA
>CAZENK010000047.1:0-10581 GCA_964513585.1 uncultured Bifidobacterium sp.
CGCACGAAGAACAACCCTGTGCTGATGGGTGAGCCCGGCGTGGGCAAGACCGCGATCGTCGTGGTTCTCGCGCGCCGCATCGCCGACGGCGACGTGCCGGAGGGCCTGAAGAACAAGCGACTCGTTGCTCTCGACCTCGCCTCGATGCTCGCCGGGGCGAAGTACCGCGGTGAGTTCGAGGAGCGCCTGAAGGCTGTGCTGAAGGAGATCACCGACGCAGAGGGCGAGATCATCACCTTCGTCGACGAGATGCACACACTTGTTGGTGCAGGCGGTGCCGAGGGAGCGATGGACGCCGGCAACATGATCAAGCCGATGCTCGCACGTGGCGAGCTGCGGATGGTCGGTGCCACCACCCTCGACGAGTTCAGGAAGTACGTGGAGAAGGACCCGGCACTCGAGCGCCGGTTCCAGCAGGTCTACGTGGGCGAGCCGACCGTGCCGGACACGATCGCGATCCTCCGTGGTCTGAAGGAGCGCTACGAGGTGCACCACGGTGTGCGCATCCAGGACTCCGCACTCGTGAGCGCTGCCGTGCTGTCGCACCGGTACCTCACGAACAGGTTCCTGCCGGACAAGGCGATCGACCTGGTCGACGAGGCGGCGAGCAAGCTGCGCATCGAGATCGACTCGTTGCCGACGGAGATCGACGTCGTGCAGCGACGCATCCTGCAGCTCGAGATCGAACAGGTCGCACTCGAGAAGGAGACCGACAACGCGTCGCGCGAACGTCTGGGCACCCTTCATGATGAGCTCGCTGAACTGCAGGCCCAGGTCGACACGATGAAGTCGCACTGGGAAGCCGAACGCGAGGCAATCTCTGCGATCCGCACCCTGAAGGAGGAGCTCGAGTCGCTGCGCATCGCGGTCGAGCGAGAGGTCGACCTCGAGCGTGCGGCAGAGATGCGCTACGGCCGCATCCCCGAGCTCGAACGCCGCATTGACGCCGCCACTGCACACCTCGACGTTCTGCAGAAGGACAACCGCATGCTGAAGGAAGAGGTCGACGCAGAGGACATCGCAGAGGTCGTGTCGAAGTGGACCGGGGTGCCCATCAGCAAGCTGCTCGAGAGCGAGATGCAGAAACTGGTGCACCTCGAGGCACTGCTGCACCAGCGTGTTGTTGGTCAGGAGGCTGCCGTCTCGGCTGTTGCCAACGCAATCCGTCGCAGTCGTGCAGGTTTGAGCGACCCGAACCGTCCGATCGGGTCCTTCATGTTCCTCGGTCCCACAGGTGTGGGCAAGACCGAACTCGCGCGGGCGCTCGCCGAGTTCCTGTTCGACGACGAGAAGGCGATGGTGCGCATCGACATGGCCGAGTACATGGAGAAGTACTCGGTGAGCAGGTTGATCGGCGCCCCACCCGGGTACGTGGGGTACGACGAGGGTGGTCAGCTCACCGAGGCAGTGCGCCGCCGCCCGTACAGCGTCGTGCTGCTCGATGAGGTGGAGAAGGCCCACCCCGACGTCTTCAACGTGTTGCTGCAGGTGCTCGACGACGGTCGACTCACCGACGGCCAGGGCCGCACCGTCGATTTCTCGAACGTGGTGCTGATCATGACGAGCAACCTGCCGGGCGAGCCCATCGAGTACTTCCGCCCCGAGTTCGTCAACCGCATCGACGAGATCGTGCGGTTCCGGACACTGACACGCGACGACCTGGCACAGATCGTCGAGATCCAGCTGGAGCATCTTGTGAACCGTCTGGCGGACCGTCGCATCACGCTGCAGGTCACGCCGGCGGCACGCACCGCGCTCGCGGACCAGGGATTCGACGAGATCTTCGGTGCCCGGCCCCTGAAGCGGCTGATCCAGCGGGAGATTGCCGACAAGGCTGCGTTGTTGATTCTCGAGGGCGCGGTGTCCGAGGACGGTGCGGTGAGGGTCGACGCTGTTGACGGCACGCTCGAGGTGCGGTCCGCCGGGTAGGTCACATAGTGTTGCCGCATCGCGATCATGCGGGGGGACACCATGGCGACACCGATCTACGTGCTGGGCGGGTACCAGACCGATTTTGCGCGCGGTTATGCACGCGAGGGGCTCGACATCTCCGACATGATGCGTGAGGCGATCGAGGGCGCGCTCGGCGACAGCGGTCTCGATGCAACCGACATCGACACGGTGCACGTGGGCAATGCGTTCTCCGAGCTGCAGCGCCAGCAGGGCCACCTCGGCGCAATGGCGTCGCAGGTGGTGCCCGGGTTGTGGGGCAAGCCGGCGATGCGGCACGAGGGTGCCTGCGCATCGTCTTCACTTGCGATCCTGGCCGCAATGGCCGAGCTCGAGGCCGGCCGGTACGACTGCGCGCTCGTTGTCGGCGTGGAGGAACAGAAGGCGCTCCCGGGCGATCAATCATCGGTGGCGCAGAATGCGGCGTCGTGGCAGGGGCGAGAGGGCATCTCGTGCACCTTCATGTGGCCTGCGGTGTTCGGTCTCCTCGGCGAAGAGTACGCCTACCGCTATGGGCTCGACCGCAAACATCTCAACCGCATCTCAGAGATCAACTACACGAACGCAAAGTCGAACCCGTTGGCACAGACGCGCGCATGGAAGTTCACCGACCTGAGTTTCACCGACGATGACGTGGCGAACCCGCTGATCGAACCCGGCACGCGCCGCCAGGACTGCGGCCAGATCACGGATGGAGCAGCAGCTGTGGTCCTGGTGTCGCAACGGTTCCTCGACGACCAGGGTGCGCGCCGCGGGCTCCGCCCGTCTGCCCTGCCGCAGATACTCGGATGGGGTCACCGCAACGCCGGCATCAAGTTCCTCGACAAGCTCGAGCGGAGCAAGGACGCACCGTTCGTGTTCCCACATGTGAACGACACCATCAACGATGCGTTCCGTCGCGCCGGCGTGAAGGACGTGTTCGATCTCGACGGCATCGAGACCCACGACTGCTTCACCACAACCGAGTACATGGCGATCGATCACTTCGGTATCACGGCCCCGGGCGAGTCGTGGAAGGCAATCGAGGACGGCACCATCGAACGAACCGGTCGACTGCCGATCAACCCGGGCGGTGGCTTGATCGGCGGCGGTCACCCGGTCGGAGCGACGGGCGCCCGCATGGTGCTCGATGCGGTCCGACAGGTCACGGGACGCGCCGGCGACACACAGGTGGATGGTGCACGCACGTTCGCCACGCTGAACATCGGCGGTTCGCTGTCGACAGTGGCGAGTTTCGTCGTCGGTGTCCGAGACTGAAGTGCTGTCCTAGGATTTCCCCATGGCAGAGGCAGGAACACGTCGCGGCGGGCCGCGGTCAAAGGCAGAGTGGAACGAAGGCGCGCCGTACTCGAGAATCTCCTTCCGTCGCTACACGCCGAATGTCGGTGTCACCATCGACGACATCGACCTGGCGGACATCGACGACGAGACGATCAACGAGATCCGTCGCGCGGTGGCAGAACACTGTGTGGTGTTCTTCCGCAACCAGACACTGACGGTGGAGGAACACATCGAGTTCGGGCGACGCTTCGGTGAGCTCGACGTTCACCCGGCCGCGGCGAACGCCACGGGCCACGCAGAGATACTGGTGATCTCGGCCGACGAGAACTCCGACCGCGCCAACGGGGAAGCGTGGCACTCCGATGTCTCGTGCCAGCCGCAGCCGCCGATGGGCAGCATCCTCTACATGCACGAGGTGCCACCGAGCGGGGGCGACACGATGTTCGCCAACATGTACGCCGCTTACGACGCGCTGAGCGACCGGATGAAGTCGTACCTCGACGGCCTGGTCGCGGTGCACGACGGAGAGCACGTGTACAGGGGTCTCTACTCGGGTGTCGCCGACAAGCCCTCGTACCCGCGCTCGAAGCACCCGGTCGTGCGCACGCACCCCGAGACAGGTCGCAAGTGCCTGTTCGTGAACCGGTCGTTCACCACGCACATCGTCGGTGTCCCGCGGGACGAGAGCGACGCGATCCTCGGCTTCCTCTACAACCACATGGAGCACCCGAACTTCCAGTGTCGCTTCCGTTGGGAGCCGAACTCGATCGCGTTCTGGGACAACCGTTGTGCGCAGCACCGCGCGATCTGGGACTACTGGCCGCACCGTCGGTACGGGCACCGCGTCACGGTGATGGGCGACACGCCCGTCTGACTCAGCCGAAACGGCGGCGGATCGCGTTGCCGTGCGCGGAGAACCCCTCGTGGTCCGAGAGCGCAACGATGCTCGGGGCCATGCGCCGCAGTGCCGACTCCGTCGACTTCGCGACCGCGGTGCGCTTCAGGAACGCCTCGACGGTGATGCCCGACGACACATGGGCGAAACCGCTGGTGGGCAGCGATGCCGGGCAGCCGATCACGAAGTTGCCTGCGCTGAACGGCGTGTGCTGACCCACGAGGATCTCGCCCGCGTTCACGAGCAGGTCGATCATGTCCTCTTCGTACTGCGCATCTACCGCAAGCTGCAGGTGCTCGGGTGCGTACAGGTTCGCCACGTCGGCTGCCTCGTTGAGGTTGCGCACGATCACCGCACCGCCGTTCGGCCCGAGTGACGCGCGCGCCGCGGTGGCACGGACCTCGGGAAGGTCGGCGAGCTGGATCGTCAGTTCCTCATCGAGTGCATCGACGAGCTCGGGCGAGGTCGTGACCAGCACGACGGACGAGTCGGTGCCGTGCTCGGCCTCGATCAACAGGTCAGCCGCGAGCCGACCGACGTGTGCGGTGTGGTCGGCAACGACCATGCTCTCGGTCGGACCGAGCAGCATCATCGTGGCCAGGCCGAACCGCTGCATCTCCACCTGGGCGATGGTCACGGCCGGGCTGCCCGGGCCGACGACCTTGCGCACCCGCGGCAGAGTCTCGGTGCCGAACCCGAGTGCGGCGATTCCCGATGGCCCGTTCACGCGGAACACGTTGCGGATGCCGAGGTGGCGGCACACCACCAGGACAGCGGGATCGACCTCGCCGGAACCGCCGGGCACCGGCGGGACAATGAGTGCGATCTCCGGCACCCCTGCGACCACAGCGGGCACGCCCAATTGGTACGCAACCGACGGATAGCTCGCCTTGCCGCTCGGCACGAACAGCCCGACACTCGAGATTGGCGTGATTTTCTCGCCGGCCGTCAGGCCGTGCTCGATCTCGATGCTCCAGTCGCTCGCCCGCTCGAGGAGCTGGTCGTTGAAGGCACGCAGGTGCGAGATCGCATCGAGGATGCCGTTCTCGACGGCAGGGTCGACACTGGCCGAATCGATCTCGTCCTGGGTCACGCGCAACTGGTGCGGCTCCAGGTGCACACCGTCGAAGCGGGCGAGGGCCTCGCACAGCGCCCGGTCGCCGCGTGTGCGGACATCCTCGATCAGTTCACCGATCGATGCCCGGAGTGCGGGGTCGAAGATGTCGTGCATGCCGCGGTTGCACAGGTCATCGCGCTGGGCGGGGGTCATGTCGGACCAGATCTGGCGTCGGAGGACACTGCTCACCCCCAGAAACCTACCCGCCAGCCACCGCGGGAGAGTCGGGCATTGTCGAAAGCAAGTAGAGTTACTTCACGTTCCGAAAGGGGAGCGTTCATGTCCGTCACCGTTGTCGTAGGTACCCAGTGGGGTGACGAAGGCAAAGCCAAAGTCATCGACTTGCTCGCCGCCTCCCACTCCATCGTCGCGCGCTACCAGGGCGGCCACAACGCGGGTCACACCGTCGTCATCGGCGACCAGAAGTACGCACTGCAACTGACCCCGAGCGGAGTGTTCTACGACACCGTCACCCCGGTCATCGGCAACGGCGTGGTCGTCGACCTGCCGACCCTGTTCAAGGAGATCGACTCGCTGGAGTCCCGCGGCATCTCGACTGCACGGCTCAAGGTGTCGAGCCTCGCGCATCTCATCTTCCCCTGGCACCAGGCAATCGATGCGGCCCTCGAGTCCGCGCGCGGCGACGCAAAGATCGGGACGACCCTGAAGGGCATCGGCCCTGCCTATGTCGACAAGGTGAAGCGCGCCGGCATCCGGGTCGGAGAGGTGCTCGACATTGCAACGTTCGGGACCAAGGTTCGCGAGAGGGCAGTGGCTGCACGACGCGAGGTCAGTGACATCGGTGGGGACACGTTCGATGTCGATGCAGTGGTCGCGGAGTTCGTTGCGTACGCACAGCGCCTGGTGCCCTACGTTGCCGACACCGTCAACCTGCTGCACGACGCACGTGAGCGCGGCGAGCACATCCTGCTCGAGGGCGCACAGGCCACTTTCCTCGACGTCGACCACGGCACGTACCCGTTCGTGACCTCTTCGAACCCGATTGCCGGCGGTGCCGCGGTCGGCACGGGGCTCGGTCCGCGCCACATCGACCGTGTGGTCGGCATCGCAAAGGCCTACACCACACGGGTGGGAATGGGTCCGTTCCCCAGCGAACTCACGGATCACCTCGGCGAGGCGCTCGTCGACATCGGCCGGGAGTTCGGCACGGTCACCGGCCGTCGTCGTCGCACGGGCTGGCTCGACACGGTCATGCTGCGCCACGCGACGCGCGTGAACTCGCTCACCGAGATTGCACTCACCAAACTCGACGTGTTGGATACCTTCGAGGAAGTGAAAGTGTGCGTGGCCTACAGGATCAACGGTGAGGTGGTGCGCCATTACCCCGACACCGTCGAGCGTCTCGCGCTCGTCGAGCCGGTGTACGAGACACTGCCCGGCTGGAAGTCGAGCACCGAGGGAATCACCGCGTTCGCAGACCTTCCCGAGAGTGCACGTGCGCTTGTGGGCATCGTCGAGCGCGAGACGGGAATCCCCGTGTCGATGGTCGGCACCGGGCCCTCGCGCGACGCGATGGTGGTGCGCACGTGATCGAGCGGTACTCCGTCCCCGAGATCGACGAGCTGTTCTCGGAGGAGTCGAAGATGAGGCGCTGGCTCGAGATCGAGCTGTGCGTGGTGGAGGAGCTCGCGAACCACGGTGTGGTCCCCCCGGAATCGGCCAGGGAGTGCCGTGCACGGGCGCCGCACATCGACGCTGATTTCGTGCGTCGGGTGCAGGCACGCGAGGAGATCACCAACCACGACGTGGCGGCGTTCGTCGATGTGCTGCAGGAATCGATCGGTGCCCCGCACGCGACCTGGATCCACTACGGGCTGACGAGCACTGATGTCGTGGACACCGGGCTCTGCTGGGCCATGCGCGATGCATGCCATGTCATCGAGAGGTGGCTCACCGAGGTCATCCACATGCTGCTGAAGGGGTCGTCGTCGCACCGGTTCACGCCGATGATCGGACGCACCCACGGCGTCCATGCCGAACCGACCACCTTCGGCATGAAGGCGGCTCTGTTCGGTCTGCAGCTCGTGCGTGACCGGGAGCGTCTCGGCCGTGCGTTCGATGCCGTGTCGGTCTGCAAGTTGTCGGGCGCCGTCGGCACGTACTCGAACATCCCTCCTGACGTTGAGCGTGCCGTCGCCGACCGAATCGGCCTCGTGCCGGTGCCGGCCACACAGGTCGTCGCACGCGACCGTCATGCCGAGTTCCTGTACGTGTGCGCGTCGATCGGCACCACTCTCGAGGCGATCGCCGTCGAACTGCGCCATCTGCAGAGAACAGAGGTGAACGAGGTGCGCGAGGGCTTCCGCGACGGCCAGAAGGGCTCGAGCGCGATGCCGCACAAGCGCAACCCGATCTCTGCCGAGACCATCTCGGGCCTGTCACGTGTGTTGCGGGGCAACCTGCAGGTGGCCCTGCAGAACGTGCCGCTGTGGCACGAGCGCGACATCTCGCATTCGTCGGCCGAGCGGATCGTGATCCCCGACTCGGTGTCGCTGGTGGTCTACATGCTGCGCCGCATGGCCACGCTGGTCATGTGGCTCGAGGTCGATGCGGAACAGATGAAGAAGAACCTCGACTCGCTTCACGGTGTGGTGTTCTCGCAGTCCGTGCTGCTCGCCATGGTCGAGAGCGGCATGGAACGCGACACCGCGTACCGCATCGTGCAGTCAGCCGCCCGCACCGCGATCGAGACATCCACCCCGCTGCGCAACGTGCTCGAGAAGGATCCGTCGGTCAAGCTCACGACCGCCCAGCTCGATGCCGCCTTCGACCTCGACCGGGTCCTGCAGCACGCTCACCGCGCTGAGCAGGAACTTCAGGACGCTGCGATGTCCTACAGGGGGCTCGGCTCTAGTCGTTGGTGATGCCGGCGCGCTTCAGCACTGCCGGGGTCACGCCGAACTCGCGCCACGCATCGAACGTGATGTCGTTGCGTTCGCTGAACGACTTTGCCACCTTCACGAACCGCGCCTCGGCGGCGGCAATCTCGGACTTGGTCTTCATGCTCGCAAGCTCGGTGCGAAGGTTCAACCGCTCCTGAATCAACCGCACCTTGGTCACGGGGTCTGCCACCTTCAACTCACCGTTGATGGTCGAGAGACGTCGTGCGATCGACTCCGGCGTGCGGCGACGGCCCCGCTTCGGCTTGGTTGCCTCGACGATCTCCAGGTACTCACGGATGATGCGCCCCTCGTTGCGCCCGTTTGCGAGCGCCTTCTTGTGGGCAGTGGACATGGTTGATTTGTTGCGTGTCGTCTTCGTGTTCGTGGCCATAGTGGGGGGTTTCCTGGAAGGTACCGACAAGGAAACGACTTCTCTAGTCGAATTTTCATCGGTAGTGTCAGAAAACCTACTCGTAGCAAGGGATGATTTCAGAGTCAGGCCCGCAACTAGTGTCGCCATGGTGTCAGAGCAGTACCCACACACGCCCCCAGGTTTGCCCGAGTTGTCCCCGGTGCTTGCCCGCCTCCGCGACCACGTCTTCCAGCATTCGCTGAAGACCGGCGATTTCACGCTGAAGTCGGGGCGCAAGAGCTCGTGGTTCCTCGACACCAAACAAACGGTCTGTCGACCCGACGGTGTTCTCGCGGTCGCCGAGGCGGCACTCGCGGTCATCCCTGCAGATGCCACCGCGATCGGCGGCCTGACCATGGGGGCCGACCCCGTTGCCTACGGCATTGCGGCAGTGGGCGCGACGCGCGGGCACAACCTGCGCAGTTTCAGTGTGCGCAAGGAAGCCAAGGACCATGGCGTCACGGGCCGCATCGCGGGTGCACTTCAGCCGGGCGACCGCGTGGTGATCACGGAGGACACGGTGACTCGCGGAACCAGCATCTTCGAGGCAGTCGATGCGGTGCGGGCGTTCGGCGCGGTCCCGGTGTTGATCACCGTGATCGTCGACCGGGGCGGAACCTGCGCGGCCATGGCAGCAGAGGCGGGGATCCCGTACCGTCCGCTGCTCACTGCACCCGATCTCGGTTTCGAGTTCGGGTCCTGAGGGCTTTCGGTTTCCCCGTCGCCGCGACGAGAATGTTGGTCATGAGGAAACTGCTCGTTCTTGCCATGGCCGCGTCGCTCACAGCGTGCGGATCAGCGTCAACGTCGACGGATTCGACGGTTCCCGTTGACGCTGTGGACACAACCGCGCCGGCACCGAAGAGCCCGTTCACCCACACGATGACGATCGGCGAGAACACCGGTACCGATGTGGTCATCGAGGTCGAGCTGGGCTCCGAAGTGGTGCTGACCGTGGTGAACCCGTCGAGCCATGACGAGATCCACCTGCACGACTACGACCTGACGACCGGATCGATCGAGAAGGGCGAGAGCGCAACGATCTCGTTCACTGCAACCCGTGCGGGGGACTTCGTGATCGAGAGCCACGAGACGGGTGACGTGGTGTCGACACTGCGGGTCGTGCAGCCATGAGCCTCGCCAAACTCTTCGAACTCACCACGCACGGCACGGATGTGATGGTGGGCGAGGGTTTCCCGTACCCGTGGGGTGGCCTGTACGGCGGGCACATCGTCGCCCAGTCGTTGCGGGCGGCATCGACCACGGTGGAGGACGGTTTCCTTCCGCATTCCGTGCGCGCCTACTTCATTCGTCGCGGCGACAACTCAGAGACAGTGCGTTACGAGGTCGACAGGATCCGCAACGGCCGCAGTTTCTGCACGCGTCGTGTGGTTGCACGACAGTCGAACGGTGCAATCCTGAATCTCGAGGCGAGCTACCAGTTGCCCGAGGTCTCGCCGCAGATCTCTGCCGTGTCGCTGCCGCCCGACATCCCGCGCCCGCACGAGCTGCCTGCAGCCGACACGTGGTCGCCATACATCGAGCAGCGCGACATCCCGCGCGACTTTCGCTCGACCGACGGCCGCGACGGGTCAGGGCGGCTGATGGGGTGGTACCGCACCACGGAGAACTTCGGCAACGACCAACTGCTCAACCGGTGCGCGTTGGCGTACCTGTCGGACGACCTGCCGACCGGAGCGGTCATCCGCGGTGTCCCCGAACTGCGCGAGAAGTGGGATGTCGAGAACGCGTTCTTCTCGGCGAGCCTCGACCACACCGTGTGGTTCCATCGCGATGTCGATGCGAGTGCATGGCATCTGTACGAGATGAACTGTCACGCGTACATCAACGGGCGCGGTCTCGCCTTCGGTTACGTGTTCCACGAGGACGGCACGCACGTGGCCACGGTGGCGCAGGAGACCCTTGTTCGTCTGCGTGAGGCGTGACCGGAACGGATCACGGGATGCTGATGGTGGTCGAGACCGGCGTCGATCCGGTGACCCCACGCTTTTCAGGCGTGTGC
>CAZENK010000048.1:0-10278 GCA_964513585.1 uncultured Bifidobacterium sp.
CACCGCAGGTGCGGGCTGCTCAACAATGCGGTCGGCCCCAATGGTGCGATGCGCTCGGCAAGCGCCCGGGCCTGCTGCCAGCCCTTCTCCGACAACGGCCGCAGGCGGTCGTCCTCCAGCCATGCCGAACGGCTTCCGGCATGGGCATGACGTATGACATACAGGGGCATGGCCACACCGTAGCGGGGCGCGTGCGGGGCAGAATGTGCGCATGGGTTTCTTCGATCGCAACCGCAAAGAGGTGGAGGAGAAGGGCTACGACCCGTCGCGTCTCCCGCCGGGGCAGTACCTGACAGATCGTTTCCCTGTGTTGCACGTGGGTGATGTGCCCACATACGCACCGGGTGAATGGAGCCTGACCGTCGGCGGCCTGGTCGACAACCCGTTCACGCTCTCGTTCGAGGAACTCACCGCTCTGCCGAGCGTCACCCTCACCACTGACATTCACTGTGTGACCAAGTGGTCGAGGTTCGACACCGTGTGGCGAGGCGTGAAGCTGAAGGACCTCCTCGACCGGGCCGGCCTCTCGCCCGATGCGACCCACGTGATGGGTCATGCCGAGTACGGCTACACCGCGAACCTGCCGCTGGAGGATGCGCTGCGCGATGAGTCGATGGTGGTCTGGGAGTACGAGGGCGAGCCCATCGAGCCGATCCACGGCGGCCCCGTGCGGTTGCTGGTGCCGAACCTGTACTTCTGGAAGTCACCGAAGTGGCTGCGCGGCATCGAAGTGATGAACGGCGACAAGCCCGGCTTCTGGGAGCGCAACGGCTACCACATGTACGGCGACCCGTTCCTCGAACAGCGCCACTGGGGCGACTGACCGCTAGAGAACCTTGCGGAAGATCTTCGCCTTGCGGTCTGTGTAGGGCGGGTAGGCGAGCGAGGGGTCGAGCTTGGTCCCGCGCGCGAGCACAGGCTTCATGTGCTGGAACAACCGCACACCGGCCTTGCCGTGATACGCGCCCATTCCGCTCTCGCCGATGCCGCCGAACGGCAGGTGCGGGCTGGTCAGGTGCATCAGCGTTCCGTTCACCGTCACACCGCCGGCGGTGGTCTCGGCCAGCACCTTGTTCACCACCTGCTTCTTCTCCGCGAACACGTACAGCGCCAGCGGGTGGGGCTGTGAGTTGATGTGGTCGATTGCGGCATCAATCGACTTCACGCCGATCACCGGCAGCAACGGCCCGAAGATCTCCTCGTGCATCAGCTGCGACGACATGTCGACGTTCTCGAGCACCGTCGGTGCGATGTAGCGGTCGTCGGCGATCGTGTCGCCACCGATCACCGGTGTGCCGCCGCTCATCAACGAACGCAGGCGGTCGAAGTGGCGCGGCGTCACGATGCGGCCGTAACTATCGCTCGCATGCGGGTCGGTGCCGTAGAAGTCGGTGATCGCATCGCGAAGCTCGTCGACGAACTTCGTGCGCACCGACTCGTGCACCATCACGTAGTCGGGGGCCACGCAGGTCTGGCCCGCGTTCAGCCACTTGCCCCACGCGACACGGCGTGCGGCCACGCGCACGTTGGCCGATTCATCAACGATCACGGGGCTCTTGCCGCCCAGTTCCAGCGTCACCGGGGTCAGGTTCTTCGCCGCCGCGGCCATCACGATGCGGCCCACCGTGCCGTTGCCCGTGTAGAAGATGTGGTCGAAGTGCTGGTCGAGCAGGGCAGTGGTCTCGGCCACGCCGCCCTGCACCAGGCTCACCGCGTTGGTGTCCAGGTACTGGGGCACCAGGCGCGCCAGCACTGCCGATGTCGCACTCGAGACCTCCGACGGCTTCAGCATCACCGTGTTTCCTGCGGCGATTGCGCCCGCGGCAGGCACCATCAGCAGCTGCACGGGGTAGTTCCACGGCGCAATCACCAGCACCACACCGAGCGGCTCGGGCACCAGGCGCGACTTCGCGGGCTGGGTCACGATGGGCGACGGCACGCGCTGCGGCTTGTTCCACTTCTTCAGGTTCTTCAGCATCAGCTTGATCTCGCCGGTCACGAACGCGATGTCGGTGATGAACCCCTCCACGGTGGGTTTGCCCAGATCGACACGCAGCGCATCGCAGAATGCGGCCTCGTTCTCCTCGAGCATCTTGATCATCTGGTGCAACTGCGCGCGGCGCCACTCGAGCGGGCGCGTGCGGCCCGACCTGTAGGTGGCGCGCAGGCCGGCGACCATGCCGGGGATGTTCGCAAGGTCAGTGTGTGGTTCGGCCACTGCGGTCATGGTGTTCTCCCTGTGAGGTGAAGTGAGGTGACGGTTGATGAGGTTGTGGTGCTCACACTGCGGTGACGCACAGCGTGTCGCCGGCTGCGATGGTGCCCACGGTCTCGGGCTGCGTGTCGCCGTAGATGGCGCCGAGCATTCCCTTCACCATGCCGCGCTCGACCGCGCAGATCACCGGGTGCTCGATGGCAACATCGCCGAAGGGGCAGTGGCTGGTCACGATGCGCAGCTTGTTCTCGCTCTTCTCGGTGTGGGCGGCGAAACCGTGGGCCGTCAGTGCGTCGGCCACGGCCTGGATCGCCGAGCGAAGCGAGCGCGTGCCCACGGCGGTGTCGTGACCGGTCAGCCCGGTGGCCATTGCCTCGCCGTACTCCTTGCCCACCTGCTCTGCGATGTCGTGCGCCACGTTCGCGGGGAGTGCCGCGAGTGCTTTGCCGAGCAGCGTGAGAACCAGGTCGTCGGTGCGCACGGGAAACTCGAACTCGGTCTCCTTGCTGGCCACCTTGTAGTGCTTCGACGGGCGGCCCACGCTTGCACCCTGGGCACGTGCCACCGAGACCTCCAGGTACCCGCCGGCGGCCAGCTTGTCGAGGTGGTGGCGCGCCACGTTGGCGTGCAGGTCGAACTTCTTCGCGATTGCGGCGGCGGTCACACCGTCGGGGTTCTCGCGCACGAAGAGATAGATGGCGCGGCGGGTGGGGTCGCCGAATGCAGAGGTGATCGCCGACACAGTGGCCGTGAATGCCTTCGGTGTCATGACGTGGGTGGTGGTCACTTCGGTCACGCAGGTATTCTACCTATCGCCGTAGTGCAAATACCCCCCTTGGAGACTCCTCATGTCCACAGCAACCGTCGATCAGGTCATCGAGGCTCTTCGCCCGGTGGAAGACCCCGAACTGCACCGTTCCATCGTCGACCTCGACATGGTGCACGACGTGGCCGTCTCCAGCCAGGGAGTGTCGCTCACCATCACGTTGACCGTGCCCGGCTGCCCCATGCGCAACGAGATCCAGAACCGCGTGACCACCGCGCTGTCGCCGCTGGTGGGCGGCGCGCCCGTCAGCATCAACTTCGGCGTGATGACCGACGCCCAGCGCGCGAACGTGCGCCAGATGCTGAACGGCAACCCCGGCGCCACCGCGGGCAGTCAGCAGGCACACGGCCATGCCGAGGGCCGCGCGATCCCGTTCGCCGCGAAGGACTCAAAGACACGCCCGCTCCTGATTTCCTCGGGCAAGGGCGGCGTGGGCAAGAGCAGCGTCACCACCAACCTTGCGGTGGCACTCGCGGCTCGCGGCAACACCGTGGGCATCGTCGACGCCGACATCTACGGCTTCTCCATCCCGCGCATGCTCGGGGCCGAGCGTGAGCCCGTGATCATCGACAACATGCTTCTTCCGCCCGAGAACCACGGCGTGCGCTGCATCTCGATCGGGTACTTCGTGCCCGAGGGCGAGGCCGTGATCTGGCGCGGACCGATGCTGCACAAGGCGCTCGAGCAGTTCCTGACCGACGTGTTCTGGGACGAACCCGACTATCTCCTCATCGACATGCCGCCGGGCACCGGCGACATCGCACTCAGCCTCAGCCAGTACCTGCCGAAGGCCGAGGTGCTGGTGGTGACCACGCCGCAGGAGGCCGCACAGAAGGTGGCGCGACTGTCGGCCGCCATGGCAAAGAAGGTGAACCTGCCGGTGCGCGGGGTCATCGAGAACATGTCGTGGTTCACCGGAGACGACGGCAAGCGTTACGAACTCTTCGGATCCGGCGGCGGAAAGGAACTCGCCGACGAACTCGGCGTTCCGTTGCTCGCACAGATACCGCTCACCATGGCGCTGCGCGAGGGCGGCGACGACGGCAAGCCGATTGCCGCTGTCGCACCCGACTCTGAGACCGGCCGTGCGTTCCACGCTCTCGCCGAGGAAGTCGACAATATGAAGCCGAAGAAGATCTTCAGCAAGGGCCTGAAGCTTCTCTAGCCGACCGAGTCGCGGCGCACGGTGGGCAGATGTTCACTGTGCGATTCACCGCAGCATCAAGTACCGTTTTCCGCACCACAACCAAAGGAACCACCGTGGACATTCGCATCGGAATCACACAAGCACCCCGCGAGATCGCACTGGAGGTCGATGACGACGCCAAGGCACGCGAGGCACTGAAGTCCGCAGTGAACGCCGCACTCAAGGGCGAGACCGACACGCTGTGGATCACCGACAAGAAGGGCCGCGACATCGCGATCCCGTCGGCAAAGATCGCCTACGTCGAGATCGGTTCGGGCGACGCAGACCGTCGCATCGGCTTCGGCGGCTGAGCCTCTCTCTCGACCGCACTCGACACCGGCGCAGGTGGCGCACAGGCACCCGCGCCGTGGGGCAGACTTGCTTCCGGGAAGGGAGCATGAATGTCAACAATCGGTGAACTCGCGCGTCAACACACGGAACTCACGAAAGAGCAGACCACCCACCTGGTGAACCTGGTCAGCGAGTGGGGCATGTTGGCCGACCTGTGCTTTGCCGACCTGATGCTCCATGTGCCCGTGGAGGGCGGCGAGTGGCTGGTGATGGCCCAGGTGCGCGCCGCGACCGGCCAGACCCTCTACATCGTCGACAAGGTGGGAACCCGTGCCGAGGGCGCGCGTGCGTCGCTGCTCACCGAGGCACATCGCACCGGCGCCATCGTGGAGGACGAGATCTTCGTCGAGGGTGTCGATGACGACTGTCGCCTCATGGCGATCCCCGTGGTGCACGAGGGCTCGACCATTGCGGTTCTCACGCGCGAGTGGTCGCGGCGCACGGGCCGCCAGCCCGGCGAGCTCGAGCGCACGTATCTCGACATGTTCGACCGCTTTGCCGACATGATCGTGCGCGGGTCGTTCCCGTTCGTGGGCCGCGTGGCCGACTCGAGCGTTGCACCCCGCGTGGGTGACGGCGCGATCGTTCTCGACGCCGACTCGCGCGTGCGTTACGCCTCGCCGAACGCGACATCCGCGCTGCACCGTGTCGGCATCAGTGCGAACGCAGTCGGCCAGACCCTGGCCGAGCTCGGTGTCATCGATTCGTCGGTGCGCCAGGCCTTCGAGCGCCTGCAGCCCGTGGTCGAGGAGTTCGAGCAGACCACCGACGTCACGCTGCTCACACGGTGCATTCCGATCGTCGACACCACAGCCGAGGGTGCGCAGGTGACCGGTGCACTGATGCTGCTGCGTGACGTGACCGAACTGCGCCGTCGCGACCGGTTGATCCTGTCGAAGGATGCGACCATCCGCGAGATCCACCACCGCGTGAAGAACAACCTGCAGACGATCTCGTCGTTGCTGCGCCTGCAGGGCCGCCGTCTCGAGTCGGTCGAGGCGAAGGCTGCAGTGGCGGAGTCGGTGCGGCGCATACGGACCATCGCGCTCGTGCACGAGACCCTGTCGCGCGAACCCGGTGATGATGTCGCGTTCATCGAGATCGTTCGCCCGTTGCTCCGTCTCGTGGAGGAGAGCCTGCAGTCACCCGACCGCCCGATGCGGTTCATGGTCATCGGCGACGGCGGGCGTCTGCCGGCAACAGTCGTGACCCCGCTGTCGGTGGTGCTCACGGAGTTGCTGCAGAACGCAGTCGACCACGGCTACACCGGCGGCAACGGCGGCGGCAACGTGGTGGTGCGGTTGAACGTGGAGAACGGCGAGCTCACGATCCACGTGATCGACGACGGTCGTGGCATCCCCGCCGACTTCCGGCTCGCCGATGCGACCGGCCTCGGGCTCTCCATCGTGCGCACCCTGGTCACCACCGAGCTGGCGGGATCCATCGAGATGCGACCGGCAACCGCGCAGGAGCTGGAGGAAGTGGAACTGTCGCCCGAGCCGGGCAACACGGGCACCGTGATCGCGTTGCGGGTGCCGCTCGAGGAGAACGAGTAGCGACTAGAGCGCGGTGCGCTGCTGGCGCATCGCACGGTCGCGTGCGGCGGCCTCGCGGCGCATCTGACGGCGCTCGTCCTCGGAGGTGCCGCCCCAGATGCCGGTGTCCTGGTTCGTGTCGAGCGCGAACTGCAGGCACTCCACGTGCACGGGGCACTGGCAGCACACCGACTTTGCCTTTGCGATCTGCAGCAACGCCTGACCTGTGGTGCCGATGGGGAAGAACAACTCGGGGTCGGTGTCACGGCATGTCGCCTGCACTCGCCACGTGTAATCGGCATTTCCAAGAGCTAGCGAAGACGCGAGGATCGACACGTCGGTTTCCTTAGTTTGTCTCAGGCGCAAGGCGCACGGCGGGCAGGTGGATCACCACCCGCAGGAGAACACTACGAGCGAAGTCGGCAAGTAACAATGGAGACGGCAAAGTTCAGCGATGTATTTTTCCTGGAGTTTCCGAGAAGGTGTGAGAGTCAGGTTGTGACATGGCAAACGTTCAGGTAATCGCCCACCGGGGCGCATCCCGCGCCGAGAAAGAGAACACGCTGGCGGCATTCCGCCGTGCAGGTGAAATGGGTTCACACGCTGTCGAACTCGACGTGCGCCGCACCGCCGACGGGCTCATGGCAGTCCACCACGACGCCGCACTGGCCGACGGCCGTCTCATCTTTCAGACACCCGGAAGCGAGTTGCCCGATGACATCCCGTTCCTCGATGCCGCACTCGATGCGTGTGCCGGCATGTGGGTGAACATCGAGATCAAGAACTACCCACAGGACCCCGACTTCGACGACACGGACACCCTCGCGGCCACCGTCGCGCGTTACCTGGCAGGGCGCGGCGACGACGACAGGTGGTTGATCTCGTGCTTCCACCGGCCCACCGTCGACGCCATGCGCACGCTGCGGCCAGAAGTGCGCACCGCATGGCTCACGATGGGCGTGCGCCCCGAGGACTACGAAAAGACCGCGCGTTCACTGGCCAATTCGGGGCACACGGCACTGCACCCGTACTTCGGTCACGTGACGCAGGAGTGCATCCGCGTCTTCCACGACCACGGCCTGCAGGTGAACTCGTGGACCGTCGACGACCCCGCGAAGATGGCCGAGTTGATCGACTGGGGCATCGACGGTCTGTGCACCAACGTGCCCGATGTTGCGCTGTCGGTCATCGACGGTCGCGCGTAGGGATCGCCCGGGGCCAACCGCTCAGGGGTGCGAGCGCACCAGACGCAACGCATCCGGCACGTGCTCGAACTGGATCTCGCGCACCTCGCCCAGGTAGTCACCGTCGAGTTGGTAGGGGAACGCGCGGTGGTCGCGCGCGGTCACCGACGACACGTTGTTGTGCACGTCGAGCCACGGCTTCTCGGGCACGCCGCCCCCGCGCAGTGCTGACGCGAGCGTGCGCAGGATGTGCGTGGGCTTCATCGTCTTGAACGTGACGACCGACAGACCCGAGTCGAGACCCGTCGAGGGCACCAGGTCGAGCGGTCGGTTGCCGAGATAGGTGTACGGGTTCGTGTTCATCACGACCGAGAAGTACGCATCGTCGACCGTGTGGCCGTCGCCGAACTCGAGGGAGAAGTGCGGTCGCTTGCGGTCGAAGTCGAAGAAGAACGTCTTCAGCGACGCAAGAACGAAGAGGGGGTGGCCCGCGTACCGCTTCAGTGCGGCGCGTTGTTCCACCCAGCGCACCACGGCCGCGTCGTACCCCATTCCGGTGTGGAACGTGAAGTAACGGCCGTTCGCACGCCCGAGACCGATGGGGGTGATGTCGTTGCGGTCGAGCGCGTCGACGATCAGGTCCACGGCCTGCACCGCGTCGTTCGGCATGCCGAGGGTGCGGGCGAACACGTTGGTGGAGCCGCCCGGAAGCACCGCGAGGGCGGTGTCTGTGGTGGCCACGCCCGTGGCGACCTCGTTCAGGGTGCCGTCGCCGCCGTAGGCGACCACCACGTCGATGCCCCGCCTGGCTGCGTCCTCGGCGAAACGGGTTGCGTGGCCCCGGCGGTTCGTCTCCACCACCTGCACGTCGTGGTGGCGGGACAGCCGCTCGTGCACCGTGACGGTGTTCTTGGCCGTCACGGAGGACGCAAAGGAATTGACGATCAACAGCAGACGCAAGGGCAATCACGGTACCAGCGCCCCTTTGCCCGGGGTACGACAAACGTCACCCCAAAACGCCGTTCTGGGTTGGGTCTGGGGCTGACTCGTCGGTAACAATGTGTCCCATGAATGTGATCGTGTGTGTCAAGCAGATCCCCGACCCCGCGGCGCCCGGTGCGCTCGACGGGGCCACCAACACCCTGAAGCGGGATGGCAAGCTCATCCTCGACGATTCCGACGCCTACGGCGTCGAGATGGCGCTTCAGTTGGTTGACAAGGCCGGCGGCGGCGAGGTCAGCCTCGTGTCGATGGCGCCGAACAACGAGACATCGGGTCTGCGCACTGCACTCGCGATGGGTGCAGCCAAGGGTGTGCTCGTGTCCGATCCCGCACTGCAGGGTTCCGATGCACTCACGACCGCAAAGATCCTCGCCGCAGCGATCAAGCGCATGGGTGGAGCCGACCTGATCATCGGTGCGACCGAGTCGTCCGACGGTTACACCGGC
This sequence comes from uncultured Bifidobacterium sp., assembly GCA_964513585.1. Lineage (GTDB taxonomy): Bacteria > Actinomycetota > Acidimicrobiia > Acidimicrobiales > Ilumatobacteraceae > UBA2093. The sequence continues at coordinate 8,746 of CAZENK010000048.1, forward strand.
ACCGTGCCCGAGCAGATGGCCGAGATCCTCGGTCTTCCCTCCGTCACCTTCGCAAAGAAGGTCGCTGTCGAGGGCGGCACGTTGAAGGTCGACCGTCAGACCGAGGCCGGTTACGACGAGGTCACCTGCCCGCTGCCCGCGCTTATCAGCGTGACCGCAGGTGTGGTCGAGCCGCGTTACCCGTCGTTCAAGGGCATCATGGCCGCGAAGTCGAAGCCGGTCGAGGAGATCACCGCTGCCGACCTCGGCGTCACGCCCGTCGGCTGGGCCGGTGCAGGCCAGCAGATCACCAATGTCGCCCAGGCCGAGGCACGCCAGGCCGGCGAGATCATCGAGGACGACGGCGAGTCGTTCAGCAAGATCGTCGGGTTCCTCGAGAACCTGAAGGCAATCTGAGTCGAAGGCACTAGAGGAGAATCACCATGGCACTCAACAACATCTGGGTCTTCGCGCAGGTCGCAAACGGCGCGCCCACATCGGCAACCCTCGAGCTTCTCACCAAGGCACGCTCGCTCTCGTCGAACGTCACCGCGATCCTCGGTGGCGACGGCAATGCAGCAGCCGGTGCGCTCGGTGAGTACGGCGCGACCAAGGTCTACGCCGTCGACCACGGTTCGTCGCTGCCCGGCGTGGCAGTTGCTTCGGCGATGAAGACGATCATCGACGGTGGCGAGACGCCCGACCTGATCATGTTCCCGCAGAACTACGAGGGCCGCGATGTCATGTCGCGCCTGTCGGTCAAGCTCGACAAGACCGTCATCACGAACAACATCGACATTGCCGACAGCGGCAACGGTGTCACCGTGGTGACACCGATCTTCGGTGGCAACACGCTGGTCAGCACCACGTTCACCGGTTCGGCACCGTTCCTCGCTGCCTTCCGCCCGAAGTCGTTCGCAGCAGAGTCCGCAGGCGGCGCTGCCGCAGCGGTGACCGCAGTGGCAGTTCCCGACCTCGGAACCACCGGTGGTGCGCAGGTGCACGCAGTGCACGTCGAGGAGACCTCCGGTCCGAAGCTCGACGAGGCAGACATCGTGGTCGCAGGCGGCCGTGGTCTCGGTGAGTCGACCAGCTTCGGCATGATCGACGAGCTCGCCCAGATCCTGAAGGGTGCGCCCGGTGCGTCGCGTGCAATCGTCGACGCCGGCTGGGTGCCGTACTCGTACCAGGTGGGCCAGACCGGCAAGGTCGTGAAGCCGAACATCTACATCGCAGCCGGAATCTCGGGTGCCACCCAGCACATGGTGGGCATGAAGGGTTCGAAGAACATCATCGCGATCAACAAGGACAAGGAAGCACCGATCTTCGGTGTGGCCGACCTCGGAATCGTGGGTGACGTGCACAAGGTGCTGCCGAAGCTCATCGAGGCCCTGAAGGGCCGCTAGAGATCTGCCGGCCCAACGGGTTGGTTGTTTCGAGAGACAGACCCTCGCCTGCGGGCGGGGGTCTGTTTTCGTTTCCCGACCTCGCCGTCTGCCGTTGCGTGCCCGGCACACATGTCTGACGACAGCCCCGAGAGCGAGGTTTATGATG
>CAZENK010000049.1:0-9497 GCA_964513585.1 uncultured Bifidobacterium sp.
CCACAGGTGTGCTCGGCAAGTTCGCCAAGCTCGTGCAGGGCGCCGACAAGGGCGCCATCACCAACATCACCTGACAGGTCCGGGTCCCCGGAAACCCTTGTCCTGCAAGGGGTCGGCTCACTCTGCACCACCCGTTTGCTCTACTTCGGGTCGAATGCAAGACGACTCTTTCTCAACTGACCTGACCCCCAACTGCCGCCGCGTCGAGCTCGTGCTCCCCGTGTCGGAGTTCGTCGCGGTGCTCGCCGCGGCGCGTCGCCACGCAACCGAGCCACATGGCTCGTCCACCATCCAGCTCTTGCTGGAGGAGGACCATCGCACCTGGATCTTCCCGGAGCAGAACGTGACCAGCTGGTTCTCGGAGTTCGTCGAGGAAGACGACGCCGCTGCGCATGTCCGCGGGCTGTTCACGCTCCCGGTGCACTTCATCGAGTCGTTGAGCATGTCCCTCACCGAGGCTGCACCCTCCGTCGACATCACCATCGACCTCGATACGGGGACCCTTTCCTCCACGTCCCGTCAGAACTCGTTCTCCACAACGTTGCCCGACCAGCAGTCGACCACCGGGTACTCACGACCGAAGCGCACGTCACGCATCACGGTCAACGGCGGGTTCCTCACGGAGTGCGCGTTCTTCCTGCAGAGCATCCCCGTCGACATTGACGCGGACGAACCCGAACCGACCCCGTTCATTCGTTTCGACTACCAGGGCGACAACCTGGTCATGTCACGTGATTGGTCGGAGCATTCCGGGCCGAAGATCACCGTCAGCACCCCTGCCGGGGGCGATTTCCGCGGGTCATTCGCCATGTTCGCCCCGGTGTTCGCCCGCGAGATCAGCGAGATCGGGCTCGATGCAGGTCTCGTCGGCCTCGAGTTCGTGGAGGGCGAGCCGAACATCATGCGGCTCGTGAACGGCGAGGCCGGCATGGTCGTCGAACTGGCACACGAGTACGTGGTCCAGTACCGCACCTCGCTCGAGCTCGCGCTCAAGTACGGCGATGCCGAGCTCACGGTGGAGGAGAGCCCCTGTCGCGACTGGGACCCCACCGTGGTCGTCACGGCTGGCACACGCACCGTCACCGCGACCATCACCGAGGGTGAGCCCGGCAAGGCCAGCTACATCCGCCTGAGCACCGAGATCATGTCCGACGTGCAGTGGTCGCCCCAGTTGGCCACCGAGGTCAACGCATGGAACGACAAGTGGCCCACGGTCAAGCTGGTCCACTCCGGCACGGCACTGCGTGCAGTGGCTGACATCCCGGTCGCAGCGGTCTCCACGGCCTCCCGGGCAGTTGTCGACTTGGTCGACAAGGCGCAGATCGTCGAAGACCTGGTGGTGGCTGTCCTGTGATCCGCCCCGGTCGCGTCATGCAACCTGCGAACATTTGTTTGTATTGAGTTGCAACGTCCCTATATACCTGCCATACTCTCTATCCCCCCAGACACAGCTCGATCACGATGAAAGGAGAGCAGATGACCGAGAGACGGTTCATGGGCCACATGGCCATCTGACCTTCAGACACCAACTTGTCCGATCGTCAGATACCGGATTTGTCCTGTCCGCAACTTCACCAACCGTTTCTCACACAAGGAGCATCTGCATGTCCGCATCACCTTCCCCTTTCAACGACGACTTCGTGTCGTCCGACGGGTCTCTCCTCGAGACGCTCGCAGAAGTCGAGCTGCTCTACTCGGACCTGGAGCCCAAGGTCCGCGAGGTCAACCGCGTCCTCGTCCCGCTGTTGGGTGCATGTCCCACGTCGGCAGACGGCAGCTGGGCGTACATCGTGAAGAACGATGACGACGAGTTCCTGATCGCTCTCGAGTCGATCCCGTTCGACAAGGCGTTCGCACTCGTCGGTCGTCTCGACGAGGTGCTCGACATCGTCGACGACGCGAACGACGTGTCGTTCTCGCGTCCCTCGTACCAGCACGACCTGGGTCCTGCGATCGTGGGCGAGGCTGCGCTGCTGACCTACGTCCCCAGCACCCACGTTCGGGTGGTGCGCAAGTGACAGCACCGGATTTCGAAACCAACAAGTCGTCGTGGAAGATCCGCGTGACTCTCGGCGAGCTGGTCGAGGTGTCGAAGATGCTGTCGTGCATGTTCCGCTCCTCACCCACCACATCGTCGGTGTGGCTCACGAAGGTCCCGAACGGACCCCGTCTGTGGATCATCCGCGAGAACAACCTCACCGCATGGGTGGTGGCGGACGGCGAGACGTCCGATCCGCTGTTCGCACTCCCGGTCCCCGACAGTTTCTTCGATCACCTGATCGAGGTGGCAGCGGGCAACGGGGGAGCAGACCTGTACTGCAACGAGTTCGAGGGAAGCATCGTCGCCCAGGGCGGCAGCAGTTTCGTGTCGACAGACCACCCGCGGAATGCGCACTTCACCCACAGCGACCTGCCGTACCTCGGTGGCATCCAGGGCCACAACGAGCACTTCGCGATCGCAGAGCTGCAGGTGTCCGACCTTGGGTTGTTCGGCGAGGTTGTCCTCGACATCCCGAAGAACGCAGATGCGAACCGTCTGTTCCCGCACGTGAACATGACCATCGGTGACAACCGTCTGTCGTGGACCATGGACTGGCGGCGCTTCAACGGTGCGCGCACCACCGGTTCGGTGCAGGCGAGAACCCACGGAGATTCGTATCTCACGTTCTATCCCTACGGCGTGGCGCGTCTGCTGAGGTTCCGCGACGGCACAGACACCGTGCGGGTGTTCGTCGATGCGGAGAACTCCGACCACGTGTACTTCGCGAGCGACAAGTGGGGCATCCGTGTCCTGGCTGAGCGTGAGGAGCTCTCCCGCTGGGGAAGCGTTCTGCGGGAACAACTGCAGGAGACCAGCGCAGACATCCTCACCGGCGAGACCGACCGTGAACCCGACTTTCTCGAGTTCTCTCTCGACGGACGCTCGGGCTTTGCGTCGATCCACGTGCACGAGGACGGTCTCAGCGACTATGTGCGTCTGACCCACATCGCAACCAAGGGCACCCCCGATTCTGCAGAGGTGTTCCGCGAGATCAACGCACTGAACGAGACTCTCCACGGTGCGCGTGTGGTGCTGCGTGAGGGCGAGGTGCGCGTCATCATCGAGTTCCCCGCGAAGGCACTGCACGACCTCGGATCACACGTCCGCGTGTTCAGGTCTGCAGTCGACCGCTGTCACGAGACCACGGTCTTCCTCCCGCTGTTCTCCGGCTCGAACTGCGCTTCGTGACCATGAGCATCACCCGACAGAGATTCCGTTACTCACCACCCCGACAAGGAGACCCAATGAACACTCTCACTGCCCGCGAGGAACTTCGCCGTCTGTCCGACATGATCGCCGCAGGCGACTGGGGCGTTGCTGACCCGTGGGGCGGCGCCGGTGTCGTCGTGCTCGAGGCCGCGCCCGTGCCCGCCGAGAACTCATGGTTCGGCGACGACCTCTATGTGGTCACCCCGTACGTGCGCGAGCTCAGCTGGCTGTTCGAACGCGCACGAGACGCGGTGCGCGACCACGACGACTTCGGCATGTTCAAGCCCGAGTTCTTCGGTCGGATGGGCGAGGCCGTGAACGCATGCGGCCCCGACGTGCCGATCACCACTCACCTGAACGTGGCACTGTTCGCCGCGAGGTTCTTCGTGGAGAGTGTGCTCAGGGATTCGATCTAGCGCGGCGAGCCGCCACGGAGCGCCAGCCGAACATCGAGGCGCCCAGGAACACGGTGGCCACGATCACGAACGCAAGGGCAGTGCCGCGACCGAACACCACGTTGCGCAGCAGCATCCCGATGCCGACCGTGCCGAGCCAGACCGCCACGGTCATCGACTGTTTGTTGGTCGCCAACAACACGCCGTGCACGAGCACGAGTGCGATGAGAAAAGGTGCACCCACGGACAGCACGCCGGTGAGACCGGTGTCGGTGTCGTGGTTGCGTGTGCCGATGACCACGAGCGCCAGCACGCACACGGCATCGAACGCGAGTGCGCGTGCGGCGTCGCGGTTCACGCGATGACTCAGTCAGTCTCGTCGTAGTACTCGCGGCCCAGGTGGGTGATCTGGTCCTCGCCCATCATCCAGCGCAGCGTGTTCTTCAGCTTCGCGAGCTGGATGAACAGGTCGTGCTCCGGGTACAGGCCGGGTGCCACCTGCGGGCTCTTGTAGTAGAACGACAGCCACTCCTGGATGCCGCCGAGGCCTGCGCGCTGTGCGAGGTCGGAGTACAGGATCAGGTCGAGTGCGAGCGGAGCAGCAAGGATCGAGTCGCGGCACAGGAAGTTCACCTTGATCTGCATGGGGTAACCCATCCAGCCGGTGATGTCGATGTTGTCCCAACCCTCTTTGTTGTCGCCGCGCGGCGGGTAGTAGTTGATCTGCACCTTGTGGAACACGTCGCCGTAGAGCTCGGGGTTCAGGTCGGGCCGCAGGATGTCCTCCAGCACGCCCAGCTTCGACTCTTCCTTCGTCTTGAAGTTCTCGGGTGCATCGAGGACCTCGCCGTCACGGTTGCCGAGGATGTTGGTCGAGTACCAGCCTGCGAGGCCCAACTGGCGAGCCTTCAGCATCGGGGCGAGAACCGTCTTCATGAGGGTCTGGCCGGTCTTGAAGTCCTTGCCCGAGATCGGGATGTTGTGATCGGTGGCGTACTGGCGAAGCGCCGGTGCGTCGACGGCGAGGTTCGGCGAGCCGTTCGCGAACGGAACGCCCTCGAGCAATGCCGCATACGCATAGAGGATCGACGGAGAGACAGCCTCGTCGTTCGCGTCGATGGCAGCCTCGAGCGATTCGATGGTCTGGTGTGCCGGACCTGGCTCGATGTAGATCTCGGTACTCGCGCACCAGATCATGACCACGCGGTCGACCTTCTTCTCGTCGCGGAAGCGGTTGATGTCGGCGCGGATGCCGTTCAGCATCGCGCGCTTGCCGATCTCGCCCATCACGTGCTCGCCGGTCAGGTTGCGGGCGTACTTGCGCTCGAAGGCGGCCTTCATCGGGCGGATCTCGCGCAGGGTGTCGGAGATCGACTCGATGTGCTTGCCCTGTTCGAGCACGCCGGCACGGGTGGCGGCCACGTAGGCGTCGTCGGGGAAGACGTCCCATGCGCCCCACTCGATGTCCTCGAGGCGCGCGAGGGGCACGAAGTCCTTTATGAGGGGGGAGCGGCCGTCGGTGCGCTTGCCGAGGCGGATGGTGCCCATCTGGGTCATGGAGCCGATGGGCAGGCCCTGGCCGCGCTTGGCGAGTTCGACGCCGGCAATCAGCGTGGAGGCCACGGCGCCGAGTCCGACGGTGAGCACACCGAGCTTTCCTTCGGCGGGGGCGATTGAACGAGTTTCAGACATGGCTCCCACGCTAGGCGACGGGAACGGACCCACCCTGTGACCGAGTCAGCGTTTCACGCCGATTTCGGCGGATTCTGACCGTTATGCGGGGTAACGGGCGATGAAATCATTGACGACCGCGGCGAATTCCGGGCCCTTGTCCTCCTGCAGGAAGTGCCCGCCACCCTCGATGATCACGTGCGGCTTGCCCTGTGCGCCCGGAACCTCGCGCTCGAATGCCCGCTGGCCACCGCCGGTGACCGGGTCCTTGTCGCTGAACGCGGTCAGGAACGGCTTGGTCCACGCCTTCAGCACCGTCCACGCCTTGGCGTTGGCGATGTTCGAGGGGTGGTCGGCCCCGTCGGGGTACAGCGCAGGGAAGATGCGGGCTCCGGCCTTGTACGTGTCGTCGGGGAACGGGGCGTCGTACGCAGCAATCTCCGCCGGTGACAGCGTGGTCGCACAACCGCCGTTCACGAGCTTGCCCACCTCGAAGTTCGGCACTTCCTGTGAGTACTTCTGCCATGCGCGGAATGCATCGGAAGGTTGACGGTCGGCAAGCGGCAGGCCTGTGTTGGCAACAACGATGCGCGCGAAACGCTCGGGGTTCTCGGTCGCGAGGCGCAGCCCGATGAGACCGCCCCAGTCCTGGCACACGAGAGTGAGGTTCGAGAAGTTGTTGGTGCGCAGCCATTCGTTCATCCAGGTGACATGGCGTTCGTAGGTGTAGTCAGAGGTCTGCACGGGCTTGTCGCTGCGGCCGAAGCCCACGAGATCGGGCGCGACCACTCGGTGGCCCGCCTTCACGAACTCGGTCATCATCTTGCGGTAGAGATACGACCAGCTGGGCTCACCGTGCATCACAAGAATCGTGTTCGCCGCATCTGCCGGGCCCGTTTCGTAATGCGCGATGCGCAGGGTGTCGGTGGTGCCGTCGGCTGCAGACACCGTGGTGTACACGGGTTCGTACGGCCAGTCGGCAATTTTCGCGAATCGTTCGTCCGGGGTGCGCACGCTCTTCATCTGTCTGCCCTTCTCTCGGTCGTTGTCACGACCATATTCCGACCGGGACTACTGTTCACCTAGCACGGTGCATTCACACCGCAGAACACGGAGGCCTCCTGTGACGAACCCATTCTCCAACCCGCCGTTCCCGCCGCCCAGGTCATCCGGGGTCGTGCCCTGCGACAACGGCGTGCGGTTCGGTGCGTTCGCGCTCGATGTCGTGCTTGCGATCGTCACGTGCGGCATCGGCTGGTTGATCTGGAGCATCGTCCTGTGGGGTCAGTCCACATCGCCGGCCAAGAAGATGCTCGGCCTCGTGGTGGTGGACCTGAACACGGGCGCCCCTGCCACCATGCAGCAGATGCTGCTGCGGGAGCTGGTCGGCAAGATCATCATCGGGTCGATCACGGGGATCATCGGTCTCGTGAGCGCCGTGCTCATCCTGGTCCAACCCACCCGCCAGGGCGTGTGGGACTACATCTCCAAAACCACGGTTGTCAAGCGTTAGGTCGACTGCCCTTTTCGTTGCCGGGTTCGCGGCGGCGAGCCCGGCTGCCCGCATGGCGGCCGAGTGGCTGAGCCACCAGCCGACCATGTGCCCGCTCCTGCGCTTCACCGGGGTGGCATGCCCGAGCTGCGGGGGCACCCGGGCGGGGCTCTACCTGTTGGGGGCCGACCCCGTGTCGGCCTTCAAGATGAACGCGGCGCTGACCGCGGCGGCATTGACCCTCGGGGTGCTGGTCTTTGCCGGGAAGGTCGAACTTCCGCGGTTTTTGGGGGTTGCGAACCCTCTCGAGGGGGTGCCAAAATAGGTCCCGTGACCACGGAGACCAGCCGCCTGAAGACCCTCGTAGTAGTTCCGTAGCGCGTCGGCCACTGCCGTACGCGCTGTCAACCACCCGATCGGGTGGTTTTTTTGTTTCTCAGACCTTGTTCACTAGTACAGCCAGACCGAAAGGTGACACCCGATGTCGAAAAAAGAGATCTTGACCGGGGCCGAGGCCCTCATCCGTTCTCTCGAGCTCGAGAACGTCGAGACCATGTTCGGCCTGCCCGGCGGTTGCATCCTGCCGGCATACGACCCGCTGCTGAAGTCGAGCATCCGTCACGTACTGGTCCGCCACGAACAGGGTGCCGGCCACATGGCGCAGGGCTATGCCCACGTCACCGGTCGCCCGGGCGTCGCGATGGTCACGAGCGGCCCCGCCGCCACCAACATGGTCACCCCGTTGTGTGATGCCTTCATGGACAGCATCCCGATGGTGTGCATCACCGGCCAGGTGAGCACCACCGCGATCGGCACCGACGCATTCCAGGAATGCGACACGGTCGGCATCACGCGCAGCGTCACCAAGCACAACGAACTCGTCATGCGCGCGCAGGACATTCCGATGGCCGTGCGCCAGGCGTTCCACATCGCGACAACCGGCCGCCCGGGTCCGGTGTTGATCGACCTTCCGAAGGATGTTCTGCAGAACACCATGGAATGGCACTGGCCGACCGACGAAGAGGTTCTCGAGTCACTGCCGGGGTACCGCCCGAACACCAAGGGTCACCCGCGCATGATCAAGGAGGCAGCAAAGTTGCTGCTCGCGTCCGAGCGCCCGGTGCTGTACCTGGGTGGCGGCATCCTCAAGGCGCACGCGGCAGAGGCCGTGCGCGAGCTCGCCGAGTTGCTGAAGATCCCCGTGGTCACCACCCTCATGGCGCGCGGTGCGTTCCCCGACGACCACGAGCTGTGTTACGGAATGCCGGGAATGCACGGCACCGCGACCGCAATCACCGCGATGCAGAAGGCCGACCTGTTGTGCGCGCTCGGCGCCCGGTTCGACGACCGTGTCACGGGCAAGGTGTCGACGTTCGCACCCGACGCCAAGATCATCCATGTCGACATCGACCCCGCAGAGCAGGGCAAGGTGCGCAAGCCCGACGTGCCGATCGTGGGTGACTGCCGCCAGGTGGTCGAGGAAATCGTGAAGGCGGTCAAGGAACTGATCGCAGAGGGCACGAAGCAGGTCGACATCACCCCGTGGCGCAGCCGTGTGAACGGCTGGAAGGAACAGTTCCCGCTCACCTACGAGCCGTCCGAGCCCGGTGCACGCCTCAAGCCGCAGTTCTGCCTCGAGAAACTGCGCGATGCAGCTCCGGAGAACACGATCCTGGTGGCCGGCGTCGGCCAGCACCAGATGTGGGCGAGCCTGTTCTGGCGCTTCAACCACCCGTACTCGTGGGTGAACTCTGGCGGTCTCGGCACGATGGGCTTCTCTGTTCCCGCTGCCATCGGCGCAAAGGCCGCGCGACCTGATGCGACCGTGTGGGCGATCGATGGTGACGGTTGCTTCCAGATGACCGCGCAGGAACTCGTCACCGCGAGCACCGAGGGGATCCACGTGAAGATCGCGATCCTGAACAACACGTACCTCGGCATGGTGCGCCAGTGGCAGGAGATGTTCTACGGCGAGCGCTACTCGGAAGTCGACCTGTCGGGTTGTCCCGACTTCGTCAAGTGGGCAGAGGCGATGGGTTGCGTCGGCATCCGCGTCGAGTCGCCCGAGGAGATCGACGCCGCAATCGAGAAGGCGAACAGCATCAACGACCGCAGCGTGGTCGTCGAGTTCCGTGTCGAGGAGTTCGAGAAGGTGTTCCCCATGGTCCCGGCCGGCGCGAGCAACGACGACGTGCTGCTGCACCCGAGTCAAGAGAGCCGCAGGGAGTTCCTGAAGTGACAACCATCAACACCACGAACCCGTACGGCGACTCGCGCCACCACCACATCCTTTCGGTGCTGGTGCAGAACCGGCCCGGTGTGCTCGCGCGCGTCTCGGGTCTGTTCGCACGGCGCGGCTACAACATCTTCTCGCTCGCTGTCGCACCGACAGAGGACGCCGACTACAGCCGCATCACGATCGTGGTCGACATCTCGGCCACGCCCCTCGAGCAGATCGTGAAGCAGCTGTTCAAGTTGATCGACGTGGTGCGCATCACCGAGCTCGACCCGCGCAAGTCCGTGGAGCGCGAGTTGATGGTGGCCACGGTGCGCGCCGACGGTGACCAGCGCGGCCAGGTGGTCGAGCTGGCCAGTATTTTCGAGGCAAAGGTCCTGGCAGTCGGGGCCGATGTCCTCACCATTTCTCTCGATGGAGAACCCGAGAAACTCGACGATTTTGAGGAATTGT
>CAZENK010000050.1:0-7251 GCA_964513585.1 uncultured Bifidobacterium sp.
ACATTCATTGCGTTCTCACTTGATGCGGTATGTGATACGACCGCGTGTGAGGTCGTTCGGGGTGAGCTCATCCTGAACTTTGTCACCCGGGAGGATGCGGATGTAGTGCATGCGCATCTTTCCTGAGATATGCGCCAGCACCTTGTGGCCGTTCTCTAGCTCCACACGGAACATTGCGTTCGGCAGAGATTCAAGAATCGTGCCCTCGAGCACGATCGCATCTTCTTTTGGCTTGGCCAGGGTGGTCTCCTTGATTGATGGAACAGATGCCCCCTAGCAGAACTGCGACAGGGGCGAGTGGCAATGCTATCGGCGCATTTTGCGGGCGCCAATGGGCCTAGCGCCTTTGTTCGACCGCCTTGGTGAGGCGGTCGAAGACCTCGTCGGGGCTGCCAACCCCGTCGACAGCGACCATCCGGCCCGTCGAGCCGTAGTAGTCGATGAGGGGCTGGGTCTGGGTCTCGTAGAGATCCAGGCGCTGGTTGATGGCCGCAGGGGTGTCGTCGTCACGCTGGACCACGTCTCCCCCGCAGTTCTCGCAGGTCCAGGGGCTGGGGTCGGCCCCGGTCGACTGGAAGTTGGCCCCGCAGTCCCGGCAGACCCGGCGGGCCGACAGCCGTGACAGGACCAGGTCCCGGGGCACGTCGAGATCGATCGCCATGTCGAGGGGGCGCTTGGCGGTGATCTCGTCGAGTGCAATGGCCTGGGCCACCGTGCGGGGGAAACCATCGAGGATGTACCCCCGTACGCGGGCATCCTCGGCCTCGAGCCTCTCGGCCACGATTCCCACCATGATGTCGTCACCGACCAGCTGCCCGGCATCGATCACGGCCTTGGCCATCTTGCCCAGCTCGGTGCCCTCGCGCACGGCGGCGCGCAGCATGTCACCCGTGGAGATGTGGGGCACCACGAAGTGGCGCGACAAGCGAACACATTGGGTTCCCTTGCCCGCACCCTGGCGGCCCAGCAAGACGATTCGTGCACCCGGGATCATGACGCGCACCTACTTGATCGAAACCACCAACACCCACTCACGGATGTCGGTCACTTCAAGAAGCCCTCGTAGTTGCGGAGCATCAATTGACTGTCGATCTGGCGCATGAACTCGAGCGCGACACCGACCGCAATGAGAACCGTGGTTCCTGCGAACGGGAACGACTGCACGTCGCCCACCCACAGGATGATGTACGGGAGGATCGCGATGAAACCGACGAACACTGCGCCCGGCAGCGTGATGCGGTTCACCGTCTTTGCGAGGTACCTCTCGGTCTGCTGACCGGGACGGATGCCGGGGATGAACCCGCCCTGCTTGCGCAACTGATCCGCCTGACGGATCGGGTCGAACGCAATCGAGTTGTAGAAGTAGGCGAAGGCGATGATCAGGAGGAAGAAGCCGACGATGTAGACGAGGTTCTGGCTGTTCACCAGGTAGTCGTTCACGAAACGCGCGATCGACCCGCGCCAGCCCTCGGCGCTTCCGAGCATGTTCGAGAACAGAACCGGGAGCAACAGGACCGACGACGCAAAGATGATCGGCACGATTCCGGCCTGGTTCACCTTCAGCGGGATGTAGGTGGTCTGGCCGCCCGTCATGCGGCGCCCCACGACGCGCTTGGCGAACTGCACCGGGATGCGGCGCTGCCCGAGCTCGACACGAACGACGGCTGCGAGAATCGCGAGCGACACGATGACGAGGACCGTGAAGACCACGAACTTCTTGCTCTGCAGGATCGAGTAGTAGTTGTACGGCAGACCCGCAACAACCGAGGCGAAGATCAGAACCGACATTCCGTTCGAGATGCCGCGCTGGCTGATGAGCTCACCCACCCACATGAGCAGGGCTGTACCGGCCACGAGCGACGGGATGACGAGGAGAGCCCGCGGCATGAACGGATCGAGAAGAACGATGTCGGGGGCCTGCGCCGCCGCACCGATGAAAGCCGAGCCGTTGCCCTGGCCGAAGATGAACGTGAGACCCGAACCCTGCAGCAGCGCGATGCCGATCGCCACGTAACGGGTCCACTGGGTGATCTTGCGCTGGCCGACAGCGCCCATCTCCTGCCACTCCTGCAGCTTCGGGATGACCACGTTCAGCACCTGCATGATGATGCTCGAGGTGATGTAGGGCATGATGCCGAGCGCGAAGATCGAGAACGATCCGAACGCCCCGCCCGAGAACAGGTTCAGGAAGCCGAGCGCACCCTGGGAGTTCGCCGCCTCGCGCAACTGCGCGACTGCGTTTGCATCAACACCGGGAACACGAATGGCAGAACCGAACCGGTAGACCATGATCATCAACACGGTGAACAGGAGCTTCTTGCGAAGATCCTCGACCTTGAAGATGTTCATCACGTTTGCGAACACGGGGTACTCCTTGCTGACGCCGGCTGAAGAATCGCGGCGTTGCTATCGGTTGGTGAACTGGTTGCCGTTGGCCGCGGGGCGGACCTTGAACGGCAGGGGCAGGATGGTCACGGAACCGCCGGCGGCAACGATTGCCTTCTCGGCGGACTTCGAGACCGCGTGTGCCGACACCTTCACCGCGATGGAGATCTCGCCACGGCCGAGGACCTTGACGTAGGTGCCCTTGTGTGCGACACCCTTGTCGACGAGGATCTCCGGCGTGACCTCTGCGAGGCCGAGTTCGTTCAACGAATCGAGGTTGACCGCGTAGTACTCGACGCGGAAGGGGTTGTTGAATCCCTTCAGCTTCGGCACACGCTGCTTCAGCGGCATCTGGCCACCCTCGAAACCACGGGCGACCTTGCCGCGACCACGCGCGTGCTGTCCCTTGGTTCCGCGGCCGGCGGTCTTGCCGCCCTTGCCACCGGTGCCGCGTCCGACGCGCTTGGCGCGCTTCACGCTTCCTGGTGCTGGTGCGAGTTCATCCACGCGCATGATCAGTTCTCCTGTACTTCGACGAGGTGCGGGACGCGAGCGAGCATTCCGCGGATTTCCGGGCGATCGGGGACGGTGTTGGTGTCACCGATCTTGCTGAGACCGAGTGCACGGAGGGTGCCGCGGGTCTTCGGCTTCGAGCCGATCTTCGAACGCTTCAGCGTGACGGTGATGGTCTTCTCGGCCATGGTCAGTGAGCCTCTCCTGCTGCCGCCGCCTTCTTGCGGTCGGTGTATGCCTTGAGCATTCCCTTCGGTGCAAACGACTCGGCGGGGATGCCGCGGCGCTTTGCCACCACGTCGGGGCGCTGCAACTGACGGAGACCCTCGATGGTGGCGCGTGCGACGTTGATCGCGTTTGCCGAACCCAGCGACTTGGCGAGCACGTCGTGGACGCCGGCCTCTTCGAGGATGATGCGGGCAGCACCGCCTGCGATGACTCCGGTACCGGGAGCTGCGGGCTTCAGCAGCACGCGACCGGCACCCGAGATGCCGAGGATGGGGTGGGTGATGGTCGAACCGGCGAGTGCAACATCGAACAGGTTGCGCTTCGCCTCTTCGGTGCCCTTCTGGATGGCGAGGGGAACTTCCTTCGCCTTTCCGTAACCCAGGCCGACACGGCCGTTGCCGTCGCCGACGACGACGAGTGCAGTGAAGGAGAACCGACGTCCGCCCTTCACCACCTTTGCCACGCGGTTGATGTGAATCACGCGTGACTCACGGAGTGCACCCGGTTCGGGTGTTGCATTTGCGATGACGTTGCTCATCAGAACTCCAGTCCTGCTTCACGGGCGGCTTCTGCCGCGGCGGCAACACGACCGTGGTATGCGAATCCACCGCGGTCGAAAACCACCGCCGTGACACCCGCTGCCTTGGCGCGCTGTGCGATCAATTGTCCGACCTTCGTGGCGGCCGCGACGGTTGCGCCGCTGTCGCCGCGCAGAGAGGTCTCGACCGATGACGCAGCAGCAACGGTGTGACCGAGGTCGTCGTTGATCAGCTGCATGTTGAAGTGCTTGTTCGTGCGGTGCACCGCGAGGCGCGGACGCTCGGCGGTTCCGTGGATCTTCTTGCGCACGCGACGATGGCGGCGAAGACGCGAGTCACGGCGGATTTTTGCGATGTTTGGCATGGTGAGTTCCTTACCGAATCACTTCTTGCCGGTCTTGCCGGCCTTACGGAGAACGCGCTCGCCGAGGTAGCGAACACCCTTGCCCTTGTAGGGCTCGGGCTTGCGGATGGAGCGGATGTTCGCCGCGACCTGGCCGACGAGTTCCTTGTCGATTCCCTTGACGATGACGCGGGTCTGCGCGGGGATCTCGAAGGTGATGCCGTCAGGTGCGGGCACGATCACCGGGTGCGAGAACCCGAGCGCAAGACGCAGGTTTGCGCCCTGTGCCTCTGCGCGGTAACCCACGCCGATGATCTCGAGTTCCTTGGTGAAGCCGTCGGTGACACCGATGATCATGTTGTTGACCAGGGTGCGCGACAGGCCGTGCAACGAGCGGTTCTGGCGCTCGTCGTTCGGGCGTTCCACGACGATGGTGTTCTCTTCCTTGCGGACCACGATCTCACCGGGGATGTCGCGCGAGAGCGAGCCCTTGGGGCCCTTCACTGCGACATTGCGGCCGTTGATGGTGACCTCGACCCCTGACGGGATCGTGATGGGAGCTTTTCCGATACGTGACATTTCGTTTCCTACTTTCGCCCTCTGGTCACCACACGAAGCACAGGACTTCGCCGCCGACCTTGCGCTTGCGCGCCTCGCGGTCGGTCATCAGACCTTGGCTGGTGGACAGGACTGCTACTCCGAGGCCACCGAGCACGCGGGGGACTTCCTTCGAGTTGCGGTACACACGGAGACCCGGGGTCGACACGCGCGTGAGACCGCTGATGGTGCGGTGGCGGTCGTTCGAGTACTTCATGTTGACGGTGAGCACGTTGCCGGGGCCCTTCGTCGCGGGTGCGACGGAGAAATCGGCGATGTAGCCCTCCTTCTTCAGGATCTCGGCGAGAGCAATCTTCTGCTTCGACGACGGCATGACCACGGTCTCCTTCAACGCGGTGTTCGCGTTGCGGAGACGGGTGAGCATGTCTGCGATGGGATCAGTCATCATGTTCGTTACCTCACCAGCTCGCCTTGGTCACGCCGGGGATCTCGCCTGCGTGCGCCATCTCGCGGAGACACACACGGCAGAGCCCGAACTTGCGGTACACCGAACGCGCACGGCCGCACTTGCGGCAGCGCGTGTACGCACGAACCTTGAACTTGGGCTTTGCATTCGCCTTGTTGATGAGCGACTTCTTTGCCATTGTCCTCTACCTACTTCTTCTTGCCGCCACGGACCGGGCCGCGGGACTTTGGCTTCTTGCGTGCTGGGGCTCCGCCCTCGTTGCCACGCTTGAAGGGGAAACCGAATGCGTCGAGAAGGGCCTTGCCCTGCTCGTCGTTGACCGCCGTGGTGACGATCGTGATGTCCATGCCCTGGGGGGCATCGATCTTGTCGTAGTTGATCTCGGGGAACACGGTCTGCTCGGTGAGCCCGAACGTGTAGTTCCCGCGACCGTCCCACGAATGCGCGGGGAGACCGCGGAAGTCACGGATACGCGGGATTGCGATCGCGAGGAGACGGTCGAAGAACTCCCACATGCGGTCGCCGCGGAGGGTGACCTTGCAGCCGATGGCCTGGTTCTCGCGGAGCTTGAAACCGGCGATGGAGTCACGTGACTTGGTGACGACCGGCTTCTGGCCTGCGATCATCGTGAGGTCGGCGACGGCGCTGTCGAGCAGCGAGGGCTGCTGGGTGGCCTTGCCGACACCCATGTTGATGACGATCTTCTCCAGCTTGGGGACCTGCATCACGTTCTCGAGACCGAGCTGGGCGAGCAGAGCCTGCTTCACCTCTGCCTCGTAACGTGCCTTCAGGCGCGGTGCGGTGGCGGCAGTCATCAGACTTCCTTTCCTGAGTTCTTGGCGACGCGCACCTTCGTGCCGTCTTCCTTGACCTTGTACCCGACGCGGGTCGGCTTGCCGTCGACGATCAACATGACATTGGATGCATGGATCGGCATCGGCTGCTCGACGATGTCAGACTTCTGGTTCTGCTTTGTCGCCTTGCGGTGACGCTTCGCGATGTTTGCACCCTCAACCACGACCTTGTTCTCCTTGGGGAGGGCCTTGATGATGGTGCCGCGCTTGCCGGCGTCCTTGCCGGCGATGATCTGGACTTCGTCCTTCACCTTGAACTTCATGACTACAGCACCTCCGGCGCCAGCGAGACGATTCGCATGAACTTCTTGTCGCGGAGTTCACGACCAACGGGCCCGAAGATACGGGTGCCACGCGGCGTGAGGTCTTCCTTGATAAGCACCGCGGCGTTCTCGTCGAAACGGATGTAGCTGCCGTCGGGACGGCGCTTCTCCTTCTTCACGCGCACGACCACGCAACGAACGACTTCACCCTTCTTGACACCGGCGCCGGGGATGGCGTCCTTGACGGTGCCGATGAAGACGTCGCCGATCGACGCGTAGCGACGACGCGTTCCACCGAGGACCTTGATGACGAGGACTTCCTTTGCACCGCTGTTGTCAGCGACACGGAGTCGTGATTCTTGCTGGATCACTTTGCACGCTCCAGGATCTCAACGATGCGCCAGCGCTTCAGCTTCGACATCGGACGGACTTCCATGACACGCACGCGGTCGCCGACATTGACGTCGTTGGCCTCGTCGTGTGCATAGAGCTTCTTGGTGCGGAGCACGAACTTGTCGTACTTCGCATGACGCACGCGCTCCACCACCGCGATGACGGCGGTCTGGTTCATCTTGTTCGAGACGACGAGACCCTCGCGGATCTTGCGCGCGTTGCGATCGGTGTTGGTTGCTTCTGCCATGTGACTACTCACTTCCCGGCTGCCTCAGCCGCAGCGATCTCGCGCTGACGGATGAGTGTGTTGATGCGAGCGATCTGACGACGCACCTTGCGCAGCTCGTCGTGCTTGTCGAGCTGGCCTGTTGCGTTGCGGAATCGCAGGTTGAGTGACTCCTGCTTGCTGGCACGGAGCTCTGCCACCAGGGCGGCGAGATCCATGTCGCGGAGTTCGGAGATTGAACGTGCCATTTTCTGTTCCTCTCGAATCAGATCTGCTCGTCGCGGCTGATGACGCGAGCCTTGATGGGCAGCTTCTGCACGGCACGCTCGAGAGCGGCCTTGGCGATCTCTGGTGTGGGGTACGACAGCTCGAACAGGATGCGGCCGGGCTTGACGACGGCGACCCAGAACTCCGGGTTTCCCTTGCCCGAACCCATGCGGGTCTCGGCAGGCTTCTTCGTGACCGGCTTGTCGGGGAACACGT
>CAZENK010000050.1:7261-9243 GCA_964513585.1 uncultured Bifidobacterium sp.
TGCGGCCTCGATCTGGCGCGCGGTGATCCAACCGGGCTCGAGGGCCTGGATGCCGTACTCGCCGAATGCGAGTGCGTTCCCACCCTTGGAGACGCCGGTCATGCGACCGCGCTGGTGCTTACGGTGCTTTACCTTGCGGGGCATCAACATGATCAGTCGTCTCCTCGGAGCTTGGGAGTCTCGTGCGACTCGTGCAGGCGGCGCTCGATTGCCTCTTCCTCCTCGAGCAAGCGCTCGAACTCGGGATCGGCGGGCTTCACGAGCGGTGCCATCTCATCGGCCTGCTCGGGTGCTGCGGTGCGCGGACCGGCCGACGACACGACCTTGCGTGCGGCGGGCTGCTCGGCCACGGTCGAACCGGAGGTGTCACCGACGGCCATCGCCGCCTCGCGCGAGATCTTGTCCTGCGATGTGGTCTTGTACGGAACGATGTCGCCCTTGTAGAGCCACACCTTCACGCCGACACGACCCGAACCGGTGCGTGCCTCGCGGAAGCCGTAGTCGATGTCGGCGCGCAGAGTGTGCAACGGCACGCGACCCTCGCGGTACCACTCGGTGCGGCTCATCTCGGCGCCGCCGAGGCGGCCGGAGCACTGCACGCGGATGCCGAGTGCGCCGAACTTTTGTGCGTTCTGCACCGCACGCTTCATCGCTCGGCGGAAGGCGATGCGGTTGACCAACTGGTCAGCCACGCCCTGGGCGATCAGTGCGGCATCGAGTTCGGCCTGCTTGATCTCGACGATGTTGAGCTGCAGACGGTTGTTGCCGGTGATCTGGGCGAGACCTGCGCGCAGCTCGTCTGCCTTGGCGCCCTTGCGACCGATGACGATTCCCGGACGCGCGGTGTGCACGTCGATGCGGAGCTTGTCACGGGTGCGCTCGACCTCGACGCGGCTGACGGCGGCGTCCTCGAGGGTCGTCATGAGGTACTCACGGATCTTCCAGTCCTCGGTGAGGTAATCCTTGTACTCGCGCTCGCTGAACCAACGGCTCTTCCAGTCGGTGGTGACACCGAGGCGGAAGCCGTAGGGATTGATCTTCTGGCCCATCAGTTGCCTGCTTCTTCGGTCGTTGGGGAATCTTCTGCCGGTGCTTCCGCTGCCGGTGCCTCTTCTGCCGGTGCGGCAGCCTTGCGGCTGGCGGCAACACGTGCGCGACGGCTGCTGGTCGGCGCACCCTTCGCCATGGTCTTTGCCTCGCGCACGGCGAGCTGTTCGTCGCTCATGCGGTCGACGATGACCGTGATGTGGCAGGTGCGCTTGTTGATCTTGCCTGCACGGCCCTTCGCACGGGGGCGGAAACGCTTCAGCGTCGGGCCCTCGTCGGCGAAGCACGCCTTGACGAACAGTTCGTCGGCGTCGAGATCGTCGTTGTTGGTGGCGTTGGCGACTGCCGAAGCGAGAACCTTGCGCACCACGCGAGCCATCTCGCGGTCGGTGAACTGCAGGATCTCGTCAGCGGTCTTGACGTCCTGGTTGCGCACGAGGTTCAGCACCACGCGGGCCTTCGATGCGGACGAGCGCACGTACTTGGCGCTGGCCTTGCTGCCGCTCTTCGTGCCGGCAACGCGGTTCGCTTCGTTGAGCTTTGGACCGGTCATGACTACCTCTTCGCGTTCTTCTCTTGTCCGGCGTGGAAGCGGAACGTGCGGGTCGGTGAGAACTCGCCGAGCTTGTGGCCGACCATCGACTCGGTGACGTACACGGGCACGTGCTTGCGGCCGTCATGCACGGCGATGGTGTGACCCACCATGTCGGGCACGATGGTCGAGCGGCGCGACCAGGTCTTGATGACCTTGCGGTCACCCGATGCATTGGCTGCGTCGACCTTCTTGAGCAGGTGCTCGTCGACGAATGGGCCCTTCTTCAGGCTGCGAGACATGTGTTACCTCCGTCCCTTTCCTGCACGACGACGGCGAACGATGAGTTGCTGCGACGGCTTGTTCTTGTTGCGGGTACGACCCTCGGGCTTGCCCCACGGCG
>CAZENK010000051.1:0-8465 GCA_964513585.1 uncultured Bifidobacterium sp.
CTGACCCATCTCGTCGGCGAGTGTGGGCTGGTAACCCACTGCTGACGGCATGCGGCCGAGCAGCGTCGACACTTCCGAGCCTGCCTGCACGAAGCGGAAGATGTTGTCGATGAACAACAGCACGTCCTGGTTCTGCACGTCGCGGAAGTACTCCGCCATCGTCAGGGCCGACAGGGCCACGCGCAGGCGCACGCCAGGTGGTTCGTCCATCTGGCCGAACACGAGTGCGGCCTTCTCGAACACTCCCGACTCCTCCATCTCGAGACGAAGGTCGGTTCCCTCACGGGTGCGCTCGCCCACACCTGCGAACACCGACACACCACCGTGCTTCGATGCCACACGGTTGATCATCTCGGTGATGAGAACCGTCTTGCCGACTCCGGCACCACCGAACAGACCGATCTTTCCGCCTGCGAGGTACGGGGTGAGAAGGTCGATGACCTTGATGCCCGTCTCGAACATGCGCTTCGACGGCTCGAGGGTGTCGAACGCGGGCGCCGAACGGTGGATGTCCCAGCGCTCGATGTCGGCGAAGTCTGCATTGTTGCCGTCGAGAACCTCGCCCCACACGTTCCACACGTGGCCGAGTGTGCGGTTGCCGACCGGCACCTGGATGCCGTGGCCGGTGTTGCGCACCGGCGTGCCGCGGCGCAGACCGTCGGTCGGCTTGAGGCACACGGCGCGCACGCGGCTGTCACCCAGCTGCTGTGCCACCTCGGCGAGCACCTTCGTGGTGCTGCCGTCGACGACGATGTCGAACTCGATCGCTGTGTTCAGTTCGGGCAGTGCGCCACGAGGGAACTCCACGTCGATAACCGGACCGGCAATTGCCACTACCCGTCCGTCTTGCTTGGTGTCTGTCATGCTCATCTGGATTTCTCCTGTTTGTTCGCTCTTAGTTCCCTGCCGACATGGCTTCGGCGCCGCCGACGATTTCCATGATTTCGGTGGTGATCGAGTCCTGGCGGGCCCGGTTCATGATTCGTGAAAGGTTCTTTATGAGTTCCTCGGCGTTGTCGGTCGCTGACTTCATCGCGCGCTGGCGGAACGCATGCTCCGACGCCGCGGCGTTCAGCAGGGCGGCGTACACGCGCGCCTCGACGTACCGGGGAAGAAGTGTCTCGAGGATGGTGGCGGGGGTCGGCTCGAACTCGTAGTCGCTGCCGGCCTCGTTCTTGCCGTCGCCGCCCTCGGCGATCTTGGTGTCGAGAGGCACCAACGGACGCTGCACGACCTCCTGGCTGCCTGCCGAGATGAAGCGCGTGTACACGAGCTCGACGCGGTCTACCTCACCGTTGGTGAACAGACCCGTCACGTACTCGCCCACTTCCTTGGCGATCGAGTACGAGGGGTTGTCGGTGAAACCGGTGAACGACTTCGCCACGTTGTACCCGCGGAACCGGAAGTAGCCCTCCGCCTTGCGGCCCACCGCCACGATCGTGTGACCGCGGCCCTGCAGCGCATCTTCCTTGATCTCGCCCTCGGCGGCACGCATCACGCCCGAGTTGTACCCGCCGCACAGACCACGGTCAGCCGTGAGGACCACGTAGCACACGTTCTTGACCGTGTCGCGGCCCGCCAACAGTGGCGACTCCGAACCTGCACCCGCAGCCGACAGGTCGCGCACGACCTCGGTGATCAGTTCGCTGTAGGGAACGGCGGCGGAGACGCGTTGCTGCGCCTTCACGATTCGCGATGCAGCAATGAGCTCCATCGCGCGTGTGATTTTCTTCGTCGCCTGCACGGACCTGATTCGTCCGCGCAGAATGCGTTCCTGACCGCCAGCCACTGGTTACTCCGTCGCGAGGGTCTTGTTGCTTGCGGCCTCGCCCAGTGCCTCGGCGTCGGTCGCGGTGGGATCCACCGAGCCGGCCCTTGATGCAGTGGGCTTGAACTGTGCCTTGAACGCGGTGACGATGTCACCGAGATCAGAGGGCACGTCGGCCTTGCCGTTGGTGCGCAGCTCGGCGAGCATCGCGCCGTGACGTGCACGCACGTACTCGATCAGTTCGCTCTCGAAGCGACGGACGTCTGCCACCGGGATGTCGTCGAGGTAACCCTTGGTTCCCGCGAAGATCGACACGACCTGCTCCTCCACCGGCATCGGCGAGTTGAGACCCTGCTTCAGCAGTTCGACCAGGCGGTAGCCGCGCTCGAGCTGTGCCTTCGACACCGCGTCGAGTTCGGAACCGAACGTTGCGAATGCCTCGAGCTCACGGAACTGGGCAAGGTCGAGCTTCAGGGTTCCCGAGACGCTCTTCATCGCCTTTGTCTGGGCGGCACCGCCCACGCGCGACACCGACACACCCACGTCAACTGCCGGGCGGACACCCGACTTGAACAGGTTGTCCTGCAGGTACACCTGGCCGTCGGTGATCGAGATCACGTTGGTCGGGATGTAGGCCGACACGTCGCCCGCCTTGGTCTCGATGACCGGGAGAGCTGTGAGCGAACCGGCGCCCTTTTCGTCGCTCAGCTTTGCTGCGCGCTCGAGAAGGCGACTGTGCAGGTAGAACACGTCGCCGGGGTACGCCTCGCGGCCCGGAGGACGACGCAGCAACAGCGACATCTGACGGTAGGCCTCGGCCTGCTTCGACAGGTCGTCGTACACGATGAGGGCGTGCTCGCCGTTCTCCATCCAGTGCTGGCCGATGGCGCAGCCCGAGTACGGGGCGAGGTACTTGAACGGTGCGGGCTCGGACGCGGGCGCCGCAACGACGACCGTGTACTCGAGTGCGCCGTACTGGCGCAGTGTCTCCACTGTCTGTGCGACGGTCGAGCCCTTCTGGCCGATCGCGACGTAGATGCACTTCACACCGAGGCCGCGCTGGTTGATGATGGTGTCGATCGCGACCGTGGTCTTGCCGGTCTTGCGGTCACCGATGATCAGCTCGCGCTGGCCACGACCGATGGGCGTCATCGCGTCGATCGACTTGATGCCGGTCTGCAGCGGCTCGTGCACGGGCTTGCGGCCCATGATGCCCGGGGCCTGGATCTCGACGCGGCGGTCGATTGCGCCCACGATGTCACCCTTGCCGTCGATCGGCTCACCGAGCGCGTTGACCACGCGGCCGAGCAGAGCGTCGCCGACCGGAACCGACAGGATTCGACCGGTTGCCTTCACGGGCTGACCCTCTTCGATCGCATCAGCGTCACCGAGGACCACCGCACCGATCAGGGACTCGTCGAGGTTCAGCGCGATACCGACCGTGCCGTCCTCGAACTCGAGCAACTCGTTCACTGCGCAGTCGGGCAGGCCCGTCACGCGGGCGATACCGTCGCCCACCTCAGCGACGCGACCGACGGTCTGCGCCTCGAGCGACTGCGTGTAGTCGGCAAGACCACCGGTGATCGCTGCTGCGATGTCATTGGCGGAAAATGTGATGTCTGCCATTTCTTCCTTCTTTTTCGCGATTCTTTACAACCGGCTCTTCAGCTGGTCGAGTGAGTGACGGACTGAACCGTCGATGACCTTGTCGCCCACGGTGGCAACCAAACCACCGACGACCGAGGGATCGACGACGACCTTGAGGTTCACTTCTGAACCGGTCGCCTTGGCGAGAGCCGACGCCAGACGGGCCTGCTGGTCCTCGGACAGTGCGACTGCTGTGCGCACCTCCGCGACCTGGCGACCCTGACCCTGTGCAACACCTGCCGAGATCCGCTCGGCGATGACGCGCAGGTCGCGGGCATGACCGGCACCGATCACGAGTGCCAGGCACTGCGCCGTGACGCGGTGACCCTTGCCCTCGAGCAGCTGCTCGACGATCGACTGGCGGACCGAGATCGGCAGCAGTTCGTCGTTCAGCTTGCTGCGAAGCGAGTCGTTCGCGTCGATCGCACGGACGACAGCGGAGAACTCCGCCTCGACCTGGGCGAGCACGCCCTCGGCATTGGCAATCTCGTTGATTGCGTTCACGTATGCATCGATCTTGGGAGCGCTCATCGTGCAGACCCCACCTTCGAGATGAAGCCCTCGATGAGGTCCTGCCTGGCCTTGTCGTTCATCGACTGCGTGACGACACGCTCGATGGCGACGGCCGAAAGACGGGTGATCTCGGCACGCAGCTCGTCACCGACACGCGAGGAAGCATTCGCGATGTCGGCAAGCGCCTTGGCCTCGATGTCCTTCATCTCGGAGTCGATCCGTGCGCGACCCTCCGTGAGGAGAGCTGCGGCCTGGCCGTCGGCCTCGGCCAACAGCCGGGCACGTTCCGACGAGATGTCACCCAGTGCGGTGCGGATCTGTGCGGCCTCCTGCTCGGCCGAGGCCTTTGCATTGCGGGCCGAGTCGATCTCGTTCTGGATTCTCTCGGTGCGGTCCGACAGTGACTTCTTGGCCATCGGCCCGGCGAACTTCACCAGGGCGCTGATGATGATCACAGAGGCGAGACCGCCGTAGATCAACTCGAAACGCTTCGGGATGAACCAGTGGGGCGACTGTGACGGGTCACCCGCTGCGAGAAGTGTGGAGATGATGCTCATCACTTGCCTGCACTTTCCATGACTTGCTTCACGGTCTGGTCGACCACGGACTGATCCGGGCGGGAACCGGTTGCCAACTCGGCTGCGCGTGTCACCACGGTGGCCACGGCCGATGCGACCTGGGCCTTCCCCGCGGCGCGGGCCTCGGCGTTCGACGCCTCGGCCTGTGCACGTGCAGCTGCGATACGGGTGTTCACCTCTGCGAGGCGGGCTGTGCGCTCGGCGTCGAGGGTCTGGCGGGCGGCATCGACCCGGGCTGCTGCCTCGGCGCGAGCCGCCGCAACCGCAGCCTCGTAGTCGGCGACATCCGCACGGGCACTCGACTTGACCGCATCTGCACCCTCGATGTTGGAGCGGATCGACGAGTAACGCTGATCCATCCCCTTCTTGAGCCGCGGGAACAGGTAGTACCGCATGGCCACGAGCAGCACAAAGAATGCGCCCGCGGGCCAGAGGATTTCCTTCGGTTCTGCAGCGATCGGGTTCGGACCGGTGTCAACGGGTTGATCCGTTGCCGTGTCTTCGTTCTGGACCAGCGCGGTGAACGCGCCGTCAGAAGAGGACAGCCGTACCCCGATGACTCCATCGCTCGATTTGGTGACTATCGCAGTCAGCATTTCAACTCCTGTACTCCGACTGCATCGGAGAGAGAAAACGGACGAGAACTCAGTTGCGGCTTAGGCGAACTTGAGAAGAATGAACACCACGAATCCGATGAGCGCGAGCGCCTCGGTGAACGCGATGCCGAGGAACATGGTGGTACGCACCATGCCGGCTGCTTCGGGCTGGCGGGCCATGGCCTCGACGGACTTGCCGACGAGGTTTCCGATGCCCAGAGCTGGTCCGATTGCGGCGAAACCGTATGCGAGACCTGCACCCATTGCGGTGAGACCCTCACCGGTCGAGATGCCCGCTTCCGCGGCGAGTGTTGTCTCTTCGGCGATGAGCCGTGCAATTGCTTCCATTTTTCTTTTCTCCTAGTTGGTTTGTAGTGGTTGGGAGACCTGGTTGTCAGTGCTCTGCGTGCACCGCGCCACCGATGTACACGGCAGCGAGGATCACGAAGATGTATGCCTGGAGGAACGCGACCAGCACTTCGAACGATGTGATGAACATCAGCATGAAGAACGGGAGGATTCCCACGGGGATCAGCACGGCGTCCTTTGCCTGGAAGAGAGCTTCCGACAGGAGGGCGAACGTGATGAGAAGAATGTGACCGGCGAGCATGTTCGCGAAGAGTCGAACCGCGAGCGAGAACGGCCGCACGAAGAAGACCGAGATGAGCTCGATCGGTGTCACGAGGATGTACAGCGCCTTCGGGACTCCCGGGGGGAACAGCACGCTCTTGAAGTAGCCGATGAACCCCTGGTGCTTGATTCCTGTTGCGTTGAACACGACCCACACGAGCAATGCAAGGAACAGCGGTACGCCCATTCGCGCCGTTGCGGGCATCTGGAAGAACGGGATGATGCCCGGCACGTTGCACAGGTAGATGAAGAGGAACGTGGTCAGGAGGAACGGTGTCCAGGGCAGGCCTTCCTTGCCCATGGTCTGCATGATGATGCCGTTCTCGATGAACTCGACGATGACCTCTGCGAGGTTGCGTGCACCCTTCGGTGCGTCGTCAGTCGGACGACGCGTTGCGAGGATGAACAACACGATGCTGATGACCGTCGCGAGGATCGCGATGATCGCGATCTTGTTGAAGCCGGGGAACAGGTCCTTCCAACGAAGGAGCTGATTGATTTCTGGAAACTTAAGCGCGAGCACTTGTCATCCTCTTCTTCAGTGGTTCTCGGGGGCGCGGGACGCCCGCCATTCTGCTACATCTGGCTTTAGTCCAGGAAATGCAAGTGACGCCGCGACGTACTTCATCTCCCAGAAGAGAAGACCCAGGTGGGTCACGATGATGGAGACCCCGAGCACCGGGATCGACACCCACGACATGTCCTTGACCAACAGGACGGCAATCGTGATCAAACCGAGGCGGAAGATGTAGCCGAACAGGATGGCACCCATCATCACGCCGAGAGAGATGCGGGCTGTGACCGAAATCAACCACGCAGCGAACGAGAAATTCAGGAGAATCAGCCCCAGGGCAAAGGCCGAGGACCATGCCCCGTCCGCGCCGGCGGCAATGGCCCCGACACCCATCACGACGGGCGCCGCCATGAGTCCTCTTTTCACAAGGTCACGAGACACCGACACCTCGGGAGCCATGCCCTGGGCGGCCATGGCCAACGGCGATTGGTCCGGTGTGGTCACGCGTTGTCCCCACGGGCCATGGAGGCCCGCTCTTTCTCGAGCTTCTGCATGGCGCTGTTGTACGAGTAGTACATGCGCACGAAATGACCCACCACCGAGAACACGGTGAGCGCGACCATGAACACCGGCCGTGTGTCCAGCCAGGTGTCGAGTCCGAGTCCGATCAGAAAGAACGTGAGGATCCCGACGGCGAGCTCTGCCCCCTGCGACACCCCTGAATCAAGCGCCACGGGCTTCGGCTTGGGGATCAACTTCACGCGGGGCACCTTCTGCGAGCCTGGAAATCCAGGACTTTGTGAAACTATCCACAATCTAGGCGCACCGCAGAGAAACGGTCAAACCAGAGACCGCCAACTCTTGTCACACCGGGCCGAGGGCCCGACCGGGGTCACATGTCAGAGATTTCTGACTGGTACTCGGAGAAGAAGAGGGCCAACTGGGTGCGGTTCTCCTTGTCGAAGCGGGACAGCATGCGCGACACCCTGTTGCGCACCGTCTGCAGCCCGAGGAACACAGTCTCTGCGATCTGCTTGTCGGAGTACCCGAGCGCAATCAGCCGGGCGATGTGCCGGTCGTTTGCGTCGAGCTTCCGCAGCACGCCGAGGCCGCGCTTCTCGAGCGACTCGGCGGCGCTGCGCACCTCTGCGGGGTTGATCAACCTCACGCCTGATGCAGCGTCGCGGATCGCATTCACGAGTTCCTCCGCCGATCCGGACTTCAGCATGAATGCGCTTGCTCCCAGTTCGTAGGCGGACACCAATGCATCATCGGAGTCGAACGACGTGAGCATCACGATCTTTATCCCGGGGTTCTCGGCAACGACCGCACGGGCGACATCGAGACCGGATTCTCCCTTCAGCCTCACGTCCATCACCAGCACATCAGGTGCGTCCTCAGCGACGACCTGACGGGTCGTCTCGAGTGAATCACTGACACCGACCACCCGGACATCCTCCTCGTGCTCGATCACATCGGCCAGGGCCTGTCGCACCATCGCATGGTCATCGCAGATCGCAACCGTGATCATGCGCACCACCCCCCGCAGGGAATCGACCACCTGATGGAGGTTCCTGTGCCGGCATTGCTCGTTATCTCCATGTGTCCTCCCAGGGATTCGGCGCGGCTGCGCAGGTTGTGGAGACCGTTTCGGTTCACGGCATCAGCGGGGATGCCGACACCGTCATCAGTGATGGTGACTGTCAACTCGCCGTTGGCCAGACGGACATCAATGGCGACTTCTCTCGCGTGACCGTGCCGCACAGCGTTCGATGTGGCCTCGGTGCACACCGCACGAATGTGGCGGTTCAGCTCGTCATAGAACTCCGGCGCGTCGATCGTGAGATTCAACACGGCCTGTGTCGGCAGGAGCACCGGAATCAGGGCATCCTCAAGCAGCAATCTCAGGGGTGAAGTACGGCGGGTCTCGATGTCGAAGATCTCGCGACGGATCTCAGCGATGACATCGGCGATCGAGTCGACCGCGGCGCTGATCGCCTTTGCCTCCTCACGGTGGGCCTTTCGCATGCTCATCGACAACCCGAGCGATGTGGCGTAGAGATGCTGGATCACAGTGTCGTGAAGGCCGCGTGCGATGCGTTCCCTCTCGACCGCCATCGCCCTCTTCCGGGCCGCTATGGCAAGCAGCGAACGCTGGTTGTTCCGTGCCTTCTGCACCTCGCGGTACATTGAGAGATCGGGTGTCGTGGTGACGATCA
>CAZENK010000052.1:0-8116 GCA_964513585.1 uncultured Bifidobacterium sp.
GAGCAACGAGTCGCTTGTTCTTCAGGCCCTCCGGCACGTCGCCGTCGGCGCTGCGGCGCGCGAGACCCTCGACGAACGCGGTCTTGCCCACGCCGGGCTCACCCATCAGCACAGGGTTGTTCTTCGTGCGACGTGACAACACCTGGATGACGCGACGGATCTCCTCGTCGCGACCGATCACCGGGTCGATCTTGCCGGCGCGTGCGCGTGCGGTCAGGTCCATGCCGTACTTCTCGAGTGCAGCGAACTGCGACTCGGGGTCGGGCGTGGTGACCCTGTGCGAACCACGCACCTCGCGCAGCGCCTGCAGCATTTCCTCGCTGCCGATGCCCACACGCTGGTTCATGGCGAGCACGAGATGCTCCACCGACAGATAGTCGTCGTGCAGGTCCTTGCGCGCGCTGTCTGCATTCTCGAGGACATTGCTCAGCTCGCGGTTCATGCGGGCCTCGACGCCGCCCTGAACGCGCGGCAGTGCCATCACCGCTTCCTCTGCCTGTGTGCGCAGCATGCCCGCAGCGACACCCAGCTTCTGCAGGAACGATGCGACGATGGTGCCCTCCTGCGAGGTCACCGCGTACAGCACATGGTCCGGCGTGACCTCGGGGTTGCCGTACCGACGCGCGAGGTCACCGGCAGCACCGATCGCCTCGTTCGTCTTCGTTGTCCACTTCTTCGGATCGATTGCCATGACAGTGACCCTCCTCAGCGACTCTCTCGGAAGATGCTCGGACGCTCCCCGAAGAGAGCGACGGACTGCCGCAACGGCACGAGAGCGCCGCGCGAGTTGTTCTCGAGTGCGTTGACTGCGTCCATGAGGCCCTGCCGCAGTTCTGCGACCTCCTGACGGAGCCGTTGCACCTCTTCCTCCAGCGACATGACGTGGCGGATTCCCTCCAGGTTCATCCCGCTCGACGCAAGATCGGCGATGCGACGCAGACGGGCGATGTCTGCATCGCTGTACCGGCGGTTTCCCCCGGTGGTGCGCGCCGGGGTCACGAGGCCACGGCGTTCGTAGATGCGCAGCGTCTGCGGGTGCATGCCCGCGAGTTCTGCGGCGACCGAGATCACGTACACGGCTTGGTGGAACTGGCGCGTCATCGTGTCTCCTTCTGTCGCGGCGAGACGAGCACTGCGTGGAGTGACTCGACGGCAGCACGTTCCTCGTCGGACAACTCGGTGGGCACAGCAACATCGACCGTCACGATGAGGTCGCCGGTGTTCTTCGTGGTGGCGATGCCCTTTGCCTTCACGCGGTGACGCGACCCCGACTGGGTGCCGGGCTTCAGCCGCAGCATGACCTCGGAGCGGTCGAGTGTGGGCACCGACACGGTCGCGCCGAGCACCGCCTCGGTGAACGACACGGGTATGCGCACGAGCAGGTTCAGACCCTCGCGCTGGAACACCGGGTGCGGCGTCACGCGGCACTCCACGAACAGGTCGCCGGCCGGACCGCCGTTGCGACCGGGCGAACCGCGTCCCTTCAGACGGATCCGCTGGCCGTCGCTGACACCTGCGGGGATGCGCACGTTGACCTCGCGCGGCCTGCGCTCGATGCCCGTGCCCCGGCACGTGGCACATGGGTACTCGATGATCGAGCCGTTGCCACCACACGAGCGGCACGGTGACGACATGGCGAAGAAGCCCTGGTTGTCGGCGACAGACCCGCGGCCACCGCACGCACTGCACATCTTCGGTGCGGTACCGGGGCGCGCACCGGACCCGGTGCACGACGTGCAGGTTGCATCCGCCGTCAGGTGAAGCGACGTGGTGAGACCGTGGGCGGCATCTTCGAACGAAAGGGTGAGCTGTGACTCGATGTCGCGACCGCGTTGCGGACCCACGCCCGCACCGCCCGTGCGACGACCACGGCCACCGAACATCTGACCGAGAATGTCGCCGAGCCCGTCGCCGCCCATGTCGAAGTTGAAGCTGCCCCCGCCCGGTCCGAACCCGCCCATCGGGCCGACACGACGGACCTCGTCGTACTCGGCACGCTTCGTCGCGTCGCCGATCACGTCATAAGCAGCAGAGATCTGCTTGAACTTCTCCTCGGCCTCGGCATTGCCCGGGTTCGCATCAGGGTGATACTGGCGCGCAAGACGCCTGTAGGCCTTTGTGATGTCCTTCTCTGACGCGTCCTTCGACACGCCGAGCACGGCGTAGTAGTCCTTCTCGAACCACTCGCGTTGGGCAGTCAAGACCTACCCCCTCACCTTCACCATGGCGGCCCGCAGCACGCGGCCCTTCCACTCGTACCCGGTGCGCAGAACCTCGACCACCACTGGCTCACCGCCGTCACCGGGTTCGTGCATGACCGCCTCGGCGGTCATCGGGTCGAAGGGCTTGTCAACCAGGTCATAGGGCTTCAGGCCCTGCTGGGCCAGTGCGCCGAGAAGCGCCTTCCACACGGGTTCGATGCCGTCTGATCCGTGCGCGAAGGCCGCCTCGCATGCATCGAGCACCGGCAGCAGAGCCTCGGCAAGGCGGCCGGTCGCCCGGTTCACCTCGTCGGACTTCTCCTGCCCCACCCGCTTCTTGTAGTTCTCGAAGTCGGCCTGCAGCCGCAGGGCGATGTCCTTGAACTCGTCACGCTCGGCGAGCAACGACGTGATGTCGTGCTCGACTGCATCGGCGGCGACTTCCTCCGCCGGCGAGTCAGGGGCCACCTCGGCGGGAGCGACCTGATCGTCGTTCGTCACGTTGTCGGATGCTTCCCCGGTCATGTCGCCTACTGCTCGTCCACGATCTCGGCGTCGACGATGTCGTCGTCGCTCGACTGGCTTGCACCCGATGCCGACGAACCTGCGGCCCCGGAGTCACGCGCCGCCGTCTCGTACAGCTTCTGGCTGAACGCCTGGCTCGCGCCCATCAGGGTCTCGGTCGCCGACTTGATCTGGTCGATGTCGTTGCCGGCAATCGCTGCCTTCAACGCAGACAGCGGTCCCTCGACTGCGGCCTTCTCGTCAGCCGAGACCTTGTCGCCCTGCTCGCGGAGCACCTTCTCGGTCTGGTACACGAGCGAGTCGGCGTTGTTGCGCACCTCGGCCTCGTCGCGACGACGACGGTCCTCCTCGGCGTGGGCCTCGGCGTCGCGGATCATCTGGTCGATCTTGTCCTTGCTGAGCGATGTCGAGTTCGTGACGGTCATCGACTGCTCCTTGTTCGTGGCGCGGTCCTTCGCAGACACATGCACGATTCCGTTTGCGTCGATGTCGAAGGTGACCTCGATCTGCGGGACACCACGCGGTGCCGGCGGAAGGTCGACCAACTGGAACTTGCCGAGCGAGGTGTTGTAGCTCGCCATCTCGCGCTCACCCTGCAGCACGTTGATCTCGACCGACGGCTGGTTGTCGTCGGCTGTGGTGAACACCTCGGTGCGGCGGGTGGGGATCGTGGTGTTGCGCTCGATGAGCTTGGTCATCACGCCGCCCTTGGTCTCGATGCCGAGCGACAGCGGTGTCACGTCGAGCAACAGCACGTCCTTCACGTCGCCCTTCAGCACGCCGGCCTGGATGGCGGCGCCCACTGCGACGACCTCGTCGGGGTTCACCGTCTTGTTCGGCTCCTTGCCGGTCAACGACATGACAAGTTCCTGCACGGCGGGCATGCGGGTCGAACCGCCCACGAGGATCACGTGGTTGATCTGGCTCTTGGTGAGACCGGCGTCCTTCAGTGCCTTCTCGAACGCAACGCGGCAGCGCTCGACAAGGTCGGCGGTCATCTCCTGGAACTTCGCGCGCGACAGGGTCTCGTCGAGGTGCAACGGACCCTCTGCGGTCGCGGTGATGAAGGGCAGGTTGATCTGTGTCTGCTGTGTCTGTGACAGCTCGATCTTTGCCTTCTCCGCGGCCTCCTTCAGACGCTGCAGCGCCATGCGGTCCTGCGCAAGGTCGACACCGTGTGCCGCCTTGAACTGCTGCACCAACCAGTCGATGATTCGCTGGTCCCAGTCGTCACCACCGAGGTGGGTGTCACCGTGCGTGCTCTTCACCTCGAACACGCCGTCGCCTATCTCGAGCACCGACACGTCGAAGGTTCCGCCGCCGAGGTCGAACACGAGGATCGTCTCGTCGTCCGCGGTCTTCTCGAGTCCGTACGCAAGGGCTGCGGCAGTCGGTTCGTTGATGATTCGCAGAACATTGAGGCCTGCGATGGCGCCGGCTTCCTTTGTCGCGGTGCGCTGTGCGTCGTCGAAGTATGCGGGCACCGTGATCACCGCGTCGGTGACGGTGGTACCGAGGTACGCCTCTGCATCGCGCTTCAGCTTCATGAGCGTGCGTGCGCTGATCTCCTGCGGCGTGTACTTCTTGCCGTCAATGTCGTCCGACTGCCAGCCTTCTCCCATCCGGCTCTTGATGCTGCGGAACGTGCGGTCCGGGTTGGTGATCGCTTGGCGCTTTGCCACTTCTCCGACCAGCACCTCGCCCGTCTTCGAGAACGCAACGATGGACGGCGTGGTCCGTGCGCCTTCTGAGTTGGGGATCACGACCGGGTCTCCGGCCTCCAGCACCGCAACAACCGAGTTGGTGGTTCCGAGGTCGATTCCGACTGCCTTTGCCATGGGGGTTCTCCTCTTCGTAGCCGTGTCCGGCATGGGTAGATGGCGTCAGAATAAGGTCCCGAACGGGTCATCACAACTCATGTGACAGAAATCTTGATACGACCCGACTCAAGTTTTGCCGGGTCGGGTTGATTCGCCCGCAAAGGAGCCCGGTTCTACGATGGGCCCGTGCTCGGACAACTAGTTCTCCTCCGCCACGGCCAAAGCACGTGGAACCAACAGAATCTCTTCACCGGCTGGCACGATGTGCCCCTGTCGGCCCAGGGCGAGCAGGAAGCCGTGGAGTCGGGCCGGGTCATGAAGGCCGCAGGTCTTCGTTTCGACGTGGCCCATTCCTCTTTATTGACCCGCGCCTGCATGACCTGCCACCTGGCTCTCAACGAGATGGACCAGGTGTGGCTGCCGGTGGAGCGCCACTGGAAGTGGAACGAACGCCATTACGGCGCACTGCAGGGCCTCGACAAGAAGGCCACCACCGAGCGCCACGGCGAGGACCAGACCAAGATCTGGCGGCGCAGCTTCGATGTTCCGCCCCCGCCGGTGGAGGACTCGAGCCCGGAACACCCCGCCAATGACCCCCGTTACCGCTTCATTGACCCGAAACTGTTGCCCGCCACCGAATGCCTGAAGGACGTGGTTTCCCGGGTGGTGCCCCACTTCATGGAGACCGTGGTGCCCCAGTTGCGCCAGGGGATGAATGTGCTGGTGGCTGCCCACGGCAACTCGT
Source organism: uncultured Bifidobacterium sp. (assembly GCA_964513585.1). Taxonomy (GTDB): domain Bacteria; phylum Actinomycetota; class Acidimicrobiia; order Acidimicrobiales; family Ilumatobacteraceae; genus UBA2093. The sequence goes on from CAZENK010000052.1 coordinate 5,292, forward strand.
TGCGGGCCCTCGTCATGTCACTCGAGGGGATCTCCGCCGAGGACATCGCCGAGCTGAACATCCCGACAGGGGTGCCCCGCCTGTATTCACTGTCGGAATCTCTGGACGTTCTCGAGGTGTCGTACCTGGGTGACCAGGAGAAGATCCGCGCCGCAATCGAAGGGGTTGCCAACCAGGCGAAAGCCAAGTGAGAGCACCCGACCGGTGCGCGTCACATGTGACACCTCTCAACATTTCTGCCTGCCGAAAGTGAAAACCCGCCCTATCCGGCGTCACTACACTTGTTCACATGGCAGCAGCAAAGTCCTCAGTTGATCACCTCCGCAAGATCGCTCTGTTCTCAGAGTGCTCCACCAAGGAATTGGGCCTCGTCGTGAAGAACTCCTCCGAGCGGGTCCTGAAGGCCGGAACCATCATCATGGACCAGGGCCAGACCGGTCGCGAGGCCTACGTGATTCTCGAGGGTTCGGCCACCGTCAAGCGCAACGGCAAGAAGATCGGCAGCGCCAAGGCCGGCTCGGTCATCGGTGAACTTTCTTTGCTGGACCACGGTCCGCGCACCGCTGCGGTCATCGCCGACACGGACGTGCGACTGCTGGTGGTGTCCGAGCGCGCACTGAAGGGCGCGATCGACAACATCCCCGCCATCTCGCGCAAGCTCCTCAAGGCGCTCGCAACCCGCGTGCGTGAACTCGACCGCGCTCACTACGGCTGATTCCCCGCCCGGGCCGGGCACATTCACACCCTGCGGGGCAGGGGGCAGACCCCTCTCGGCACTAGCGTTGGTGCTGTTATGAGCACGAACGCAACTCCTGCCGCCGAGAAGGGGCGCAAGCGCCTTCGCCCGTACCAGCTCTCCATCGCCCTCGGCGTTGGTGTCGGTACGTTCACCATGTTCTCGGGCATCTTCTCCACCATCACCGGATGGAAGAGCACATCAGAGATCCACCGCGAGGTCTTCGGCGGAATCCCCGGTGCATTCAAGGTTGCCTTCTACACCGTGATCCCCATGATGTTGATCTGGGGTTCCTTCCGCTTTGCCGACCGGATCCGCAACTGGGAGCGCGGTGCCCCCGACCGTCGCAAGACCACCCCGAAGAACGTGAAGCGCCGCCTGGCCGACTACCGCGCCGGTGTCTACATGCGCACCCTGCTGCGTGACAGCGCCGCCGGGCTCATGCACTCCATGATCTACTTCGGCTTCCTGATCCTTCTCGGTGTCACCACGACGCTCGAGGTCGACCACGTGCTGCCTGAATCGCTGAAGTTCCTGCATGGCGGCGTGTACCAGGCGTACGCCTTCATCGGTGACCTGGGTGGCCTCATTTTCACCATCGGCGTCGTGTGGGCGATCATCCGCCGCTACGTCCAGCGCCCCTACCGCATCCGCATCAAGACAAAGGCCGAGCACGGCGTGATCCTGGGTGTTCTCCTCGCGATCAGCCTCACCGGGTACGGAGCGGAGATGTTCCGCATCGCCGCCTCGGCGGCCGCCGGGAAGGACATGGGCTTCGAGGTCTGGTCCTTCATCGGGTACCCGCTCGCACAGACCGTCGACGGTCTCTCCGTGGGTGTTCTCGAGGGCTGGCACCAGGGCATGTGGGTCGCCCACGTTGTCACGTTCATTGCGTTCCTGGCGATCCTGCCGATCACGATGCTGCGTCACATTTTCACGTCGCCGCTGAACATGTACCTGAAGGACCGTGACCGCCCGAAGGGTGCGATGCGCGCGATGCCGAACCTGACCGAGACCTCTCTCGAGTCGTTCGGTGCCTCTGTGGTCGAGGACTTCACGTGGAAGCAGCTGCTCGACACCGATGCGTGCACGATGTGCGGCCGTTGCACCAGCGTGTGCCCGGCGCACGCGACCGGCAAGCCGCTCGACCCGCGCGAGATCGTGCTCAAGACCGGTGAGGTCATGGCCGCAACCGCGTCCCACGCCCCCGGTGGCAAGGTGTCGCCGCCGTTGTCGGTCGACGCAGAGATCACGATCGGTGCGAACTCGTTGTTCGAGCGCATCAGCTCCGAGGAGATCTGGTCGTGCACAACGTGCAAGGCATGTGACGAGATCTGCCCGGTGAACATCGAGATCATGGACAAGATCCTCGACATGCGTCGTTACCTGTCGTTGATGGAGAGCAACTTCCCCGCCGAGCTGGGCAACGCCTACCGCGCGATGGAGAACCAGGGCAACCCCTGGGGCATGAACCAGAACGACCGTGCCGACTGGGCCAAGGACCTCAATGTCGAGGTTGTCGACCCGGGCGCTGCGTTCAACCACGAGTACCTGTACTGGGTGGGTTGTGCCGGTTCGTTCGACGACAAGAACAAGAAGGTCACACAGGCGATGGCGAAGCTGCTCGAGCGCGCCGGTGTCGACGTGGCGATCCTCGGACCGAGCGAAATGTGCACCGGTGACTCGGCTCGTCGTTCGGGCAACGAGTACCTGTTCCAGATGCTGGCGATGCCGAACATCGAGATGATGAACGGCATGGGTGTGCGCAAGATCATCACCCAGTGCCCGCACTGCTTCAACACGCTGAAGAACGAGTACCCGCAGCTCGGCGGCAACTACGAGGTGGTCCACCACAGCGAGTTCCTGGAGCACCTGATCGAGACCGGCCAGCTCGACATGCGCACCGCATCGCTCGAGGACCGCATCGTGTACCACGACTCGTGCTACCTCGGCCGTCACAACGACGTGTACATGGCGCCGCGCAAGGTCGTGGGCTCGATCAAGGGTCTGCAGATCGTGGAGATGCCGCGCAACGGCACCAAGGGCATGTGCTGCGGCGCCGGTGGCGCCCGCATGTGGATGGAAGAGT
>CAZENK010000053.1:0-8094 GCA_964513585.1 uncultured Bifidobacterium sp.
CCCGGGTAGGTGCAGGCGTCGAGTTTGAGTTCGGTCGATGCCAATGCCTCTGGGGAGGCCGGGCCAATCCATGCGGGGGTGCCGAGGATCAGAGCCAGAGCACAGCCAGTAATGGCCCTGACGAAGATTGAGGCGCGCCGACGAGACATCATTGTACTTCAAGTCTACCGACGTAAACCGAGCGAGTGGAAGGCGCCGTCCTGTGACCACCGAACGCTACGCCTCTGCGTCCATCGGAAACTGAACTGATCGGGCGACGCTCGTCAAAATGCGCCCATGACCTCCTCGTGTCGATGTCAGATCTCAGACACCGCTGGCGGACAGGAGTTGCTGTGCGCCGAGTGACACGAGTCGGTCGACTTCGCCGGGAGCAAGTCCGGCGGTAACGGTCTCGTAGCGGCGATCTGCGCCAGGTTCGGCAAAGTGGCTCGCAAGAGGCAGGTAGCGCAAGTGGGTGTTCGCGAGCCCGACTGTGAACGACTCGGGTCGACCAACGAGATTGCTCCACAGTTCTCCGACGCCGACCAGTACCTCGCCGGGCATGAACAAGATGTGCGCATGATCGAGCACCATCGCCTGTACGGGAGCCTGCACAGGGGCGGGATTCGATCCGCGTGCGAGACGTGCCGTGAGCCCGAGGTAGTAGCAGCAGGCGATCATGACGTCGCGCATGTCATCGTCGCCCATGTCGGCCTCGACGACCGCGGCTGACGACGCAGCCCACAGATGCGCCATGGGAACCCGCTCCGAGAAATCATCGCCGAGTCTCGACCGCAGGACAGCGGTGCTCTCCGCAAGCCGGACGCGCGCGGTCTCTTCGTCGAGGCCTGCATTGTTGGCAGCCGCATCGATCTCCATCGAGACGAGCTTCAAGGTGCCGTCGCTCGCTCCGGGGTTCGTGGAGATGTCCGACAATGTCCGTAGTACTTCGTCGGCCAGCAACTGTCCGATGTGGTCGGCACACGAAGGGTCGTCACCGGTGTAGCCGCGGGGATCGAGAGCATCCCGTCGCTCCGAGGTCAGCGGGACGACGTCGCCCTCGGTGGTGTTCACGAACATGGCGATCACTCCCGGGAGGGTTTCTTGCACCCGCCGCTTGGCCGCTCCCGGATAATCGGCCGAGATCTTCATGTTGTTCCAGCCGAACGTGGTCGGATGACAACCCGCTCCGAACAACACGGCGATGGTGTCCTGTGAGTTTGCATCGATGACGGCAACCACGGGAATCCGTGAGTCGACCATGGAGTCGTCGTCGGGGCGCCACCGATTGAAGCCAATTCGTACGTTGCCCGTACGACTGACCACGATCGCCTCGCGCCTAGACGTGTGAGCTTCCTCGACGGCGGCAACGATGCCTGCGACCAACATCTCGCTGAATTTTGCGGTTGCGTCGCTCGTGCCCGAAGGATCGTGGGGGACCGGTCCCGAGTGGGTGTGAGTCGCGGTGACCACGAGATGCCCGGGGTCGAACCATTCGTGGCGGCTGAGTCGTTCGACCACCTCGCTCTTCACCGGTCCGGCGGTCGAGATCACGTCGGCCGTCACGATGACGACGGGGGAGTCGTCACCCAGAACGAGGGCGGTGACGCCGACGGGATCCAGCACTCCCTCAGACGGTGTGGTCCGTTGCCCGTACCCGCCGAGCGGGACCGGAAAACTGGGAGTCACGTCTCGGTGCGCGGCCCCTGCTGCGATGCGGATCATGGTGTCCCCCCGTGTCGATGTTCGTCAACCAATGAGCATTCAGAGTTCATGTTGTCACAGCATCTGCGCCGCATCTGCGTCGAGGAACACCCGCAGGTCTCGATGCTCGCGCAACAACGAGGCGGGGCAGTCGGTCGAGATCGGCTCGCGAAGCATCGATCTCACGGCTGGTGCCTTTGCGTCGCCGAATGCAACGAGAATGATCGTGTCGGCCTCGAAGATGTCGGCAATGCCTCTCGTCACGGCGCGGGTTGGCTGCGTTTCGCCGCGCCAGTCGTTGGCATCAAAATCAGCCACGGTGCTCTCGGCAAGATTCACAACTCGCACCCGTGAATCCGGCGGCGAGCCAGGTTCATTGAAACCGACGTGACCGTTCCGCCCGAGGCCGAGCACCTGGATGCGGGGCCGCATTCCCGCTGCCGCGCGCCGAAAATCTGCACAGACGGAGTCGGCATCGCCGACATCGAGACGGGGCCCCACGAGAGATGCGCCACTGGGGTCAAAGTGCGAGACGAAATCTCGCATCAGACCTGCGCGAAACCCTCGCGGGTCGCCGTGGTCGATGTCGAGAAGTTCGTCGAGCATCAACCATCGGACGGGTCGGAGATCGACGCGGCCCGTGTGGTGTGCGTCCACGAGGAGCGCATGGAGCCTCACAGTCGAGCGTCCTGTCGCCAGTCCGATGACTGTTTCCGGAGTGTCGAGGCAGTCGATGACGAGTTCGGCTACGTCGTGCGCGCAGTCGGCTGCCGGGGCGACACGGACGTCGGCCATCGGCGGGATCGTACTGAGGCTCATGAGATCTGTCAAGGCGTTTGACAAAACTGGTGCTCATGCGACAAGATGGAATGTGAGCGACAGGGGGAGGGCATGGCGCAGACAGTGATCCGGCAGATGCTGCGCTCGTCGAGCGACGCGGTTGTGCTCGAGACGTTGCTCGACGGGAGCGCCCTGACGCGCGCGCAGATCTGCGCGGCAACCGGCCTCTCGCGTCCCACTGTGGTCGACGTCCTCTCCCGAATGGCGAGCCGCGGCATGATCGCCGCCGAGATGCGTGCGCTCGGGGCAACCGGACGCAGTCCTGAGCTGATCTCCATTGATCCAGGTCACGCCGTCGGTTTTGCGGCAGATGTGGGCGGCTCGAAGGCCGTGGCTGCACTCGTCGACTACGCAGGGCGCACTCTCTCCGAGATGCTCGAGCCGACCGCAGGCAACGCCGAACGACTCGCGGTGCAGCTCGGTGCGATGCGTCGGAACCTCGCCGCCCAGGCAGGTGTGTCGGTCAAGTCCGTTGCGTCCGCGGTGGTGGGGCTTCCCGGGGTCATCGACGAGACCGGTCGGATCATGCACGGAGACAACATCCCCGGCCTTGAGCGGGAAGATGTTCGGGCCTTGCTCCGACGCCATCTGAGATGTCCGGTCGTGGTCGAAAACGACGTGAACCTCGCGGGTCTGGGCGAACTCGATGCTGATCCGACGATCGGCAATGGAACCTTTGTGTTGATCAGTGTCGGCACCGGTCTCGGAATGGCTGTTCTGCACGACGGTCGAGTCGTTCGTGGTGCCACCGGTCGAGCGGGTGAGATTGCGTTCCTTCCGCTGTTCGGGAACCTCGACGATCCTGATGTCCGTACACATGGGTCTGCCGAGGTCGTGGCCTCGGGGCCGGCTCTGGAGCGCCGGTACGCAGCCCTTGCCGCTCGGGCGACTGCCGAGCAGATCCTCGCAGCGGCCGCGGCCGGCGACGCAATCGCCTCTCGCATCGTCGGGGAGTTCGCCGTTGACCTGTCCAAAGTGGTGTTGAGCGTTGCGGCAGTCTTGGATCCGGTTCGTGTGGTGCTCGGCGGCGGTCTGGGGGCCAATCCACTCTTGCTCGACCATCTTCGGGCAGCGTTGCCGCAGGTTGCCTCATTTCCGGTCAACGTCGTGACCTCACAACTCGGCAACAGAGCGGGCATCGGGGGAGCGATTGCGCTCGTCCGACACGACCTGCAACGGATTCTCGCCGGTGCCATCGCAGTTGGTATCGGCCACAACGCACGTGCAGCGGCCCCGCGCGGTAGCCGCCAGACGAAAGGGGCATGAGGAGATGACGGCACACCTGGCATTGACAGGAGGGACGCCGCTGCGGTCAATGGCCTACCCCGAATGGCCGACGGCCGATGAGCGGGAGCGGGAGTTGCTGCTCGAGGTGCTCGACAGTCGACGATGGTGGGCAACCCAGGGCACCAAGGTGCGGGAGTTCGAGGCAGCATGGGCGCAGTTCCACGGCGCAGAGACGTCGATTGCCGTCACCAACGGCTCGCACACGCTCGAGATTGCCCTCCTCGCGCTCGGGGTTGGCGCAGGTGACGAGGTGATCGTGCCGAACTGGACCTTCGTGGCCACTGTCGCAGCAGTCCTGATGGTGAATGCTGTTCCGGTACTCGTCGACGTCGACCCCGACACCGGATGCATCGACCCGGCTGCCGTGCGTGCTGCCGTGAGTCCACGCACCAAGGCGATCATTCCCGTGCACATCGCCGGGAGCGTCGCAGACATGGATGCCCTCGGAACAATTGCCCGTGAACACGGTCTCGTCGTTCTCGAGGACTGTGCACATGCACACGGCTCGACGTGGAAGGGAACGCCTGTCGGGATGCTCGGGGATGCGGGCTCGTACTCGTTCCAGTCGTCGAAACTGATGACAGGGGGCGAGGGTGGCGCCATCGTGTCGCGGCATGCGGAGGTTCTCGCCGCCGCCCGGAGTTTTTCCGACTGCGGACGCCGGCCGGGTGAGTGGTTCTACTCGCACTATCTGCTCGGGGGGAACTACCGGATGACGGAATGGCAGGGCGCGGTGCTCCTTGCCCAACTCGAGCGATTCCCCGACCAACAGGCTCGACGAGCACAGAATGCCGCGCTTCTCAATCGCGAGCTTGCGACGATCCCGGGTGTGTATCCGCAGGGGCGTCTCCCGTCGTGCACGTCGCAGGGCAACTACTGCTACGTGGTGAGAGTCGACGAAGAGGAATTCGGCCTCGATCGTGACACGTTGCGTGAGGCGCTGATCGCCGAAGGGATACCGCTCACCATGGCGTACCCGCCCCTGACGAGGCTCGACCTATTCGCCGACCCGGAGGGGCTCGCACCGCGCATCCGTTCGCGCGAGGGAATGCAGGACTTCTCGTCGCTTCGCTTGCCGGTCAGCGAACGACTCGCCGACACGACCCTGTGGTTCACGACGGCGGTTCTCATGGGTACCGACGACGATGCGCGCGATGTCGTCCGTGCAGTCGACAAGATCCGCACACACGCAAAAGAGATCGTGTCACGTGGCTGAGATCGGTGATCCGTTCCCGCTCGTCGAGGCATCTCTCGCAGCCACGCTCGAGGACCTCGGTCGGGTCGCGCTCGTGGTGAACGACCCTCCCTGGTCGCGGCTCGTGGATGATCTGCCGCCACCCGCCTCTGTCGTGTCGGCATGGAACATGGACATCGAACATCTCGAGAACATCGCTGCCGGCGAGCCGGAAGGAGACGTGGTGGTGGGGCTCGGTGGGGGAACCGCGATGGACACGGCGAAGTTTCTTGCGTGGAAGTCCGGTCGACGCCTCGTGCAGGTCCCCTCGATCACCTCGGTCGACGCCGGGTTCACCGACGCCATCGGGGTCCGCGTCGACGGCAACGTCCGCTACGTCGGCAAGGTGCGACCCGACACAGTGGTGCTCGACATCGACTTGGTGCGTTCTGCGCCTGCGCACCTGAATCGCGCCGGCGTCGGTGACATCATCTCGTGTGCAACCGGTCTGTTCGATTGGAGGCTCGCGGCCGCCCAGGGGATCGGTCACCGGTGGGACGCGTCTCTTGCGGGTCTGGGGGAGAGTCTCTTGGCCGAGTTGGCGGTGAACCAGGAGGAAATCAAGCATGTGACCCCTGATGGGGTTCGTTTCCTTGCCCAGTCGTACCGGTTGATCGGAGCCGCGTGTGCCGAGGCCGGCCACAGCAGGTTCGAGGAAGGGTCGGAACACTTCTGGGCCTATGCATTCGAATGGCTCACGGGTGCACACCCTGTTCACGGAGAAATCATCGCCTTCGCGGTCGTTGCGATGACAGAGATTCAACGAAACGATCCGGTGCGATGGCGGGACCTCATCGCGTCGTGCGGCGTGCGTGCACACCCCGATGACATCGGCGTCACGCGGGCCGACTTCGACCGCACCTTTGCCTCGCTGAAGGACTATGTGCGAGAGCAGAAACTCGACCACAGCATCATCGACGAACACGCCCTCGATTCTCCTGCGGTCGAGGCGGCGTGGAGCGCGGTGTGCAGTCTTCCGCGCACAGGAGGTTCACAGTGAAGTTCGCGCTCACGGGGTACGGATGGGCGGCCCGCATGCACGCCGACGCGATTGTGCGTGCCGGGCACGAGGTCTTGGCGGTGTCCGGGCCGAACGAGGACCGGTGCAAGGCATTCGCCGAGGCTCACGGCTGTCGGGCATGGTCAGTGAGCACGCCCCAGATGCTCGCCGACTCGGGGGCTGATGCGCTGGTGGTGTGCAGTCCGAACGCGATTCACCACAGCGATGCTCTCGCGGCGATCGATCTCGGCCTGCACGTGCTGGTGGAGAAGCCGGTGACGGTGACGCTCGAAGAGTGCGACGAGATTGCGGCGCGTGCCGCTGCCCGCAACGTGACGGTGGGTGTCGGCCACATGTGGCGACACCGTGAAGAGGTGATTGCGTTGCGCGATCGGATTGCGGCAGGAACGTTCGGCCGCATCGTTCGCACCCATGGGTGGGGGGTGCATGCGAAGTGGGGTCCGTCGGGTTGGTTCACCGACCCGGTGTTGGCCGGAGGTGGCGCCCTCATCGACATGGGAATTCACGCGATCGACACCGCGCGTTTCCTGCTGGGCGATCCTGCGCCGGTTCGGGTGAGTGCATCGATCGGCATCGGGGAGTTCAGTGATTCCACGGTCGACGACGACGGAATCGTCGTCATCGAGTGGGACAACGGAGTGCGCAGCGTCGTCGAATTCGGATGGTGGCAGCCGACGCTCGGTGGACTCGAGGCCGATACGCAGGTGCTCGGAACAAAAGGGTCAGACCAGATCTGGCCGGACTTTGCGTCGTATGGCTCCGACTATCGACACTGCAGCGTCGAGATGTACGCCGAACAGATCCGTGACTTCGTCGACGCCTGTACTACTGGGCGCGACCCACTCGGGTCGCTCGCAGTCGGTCGCACGGCACTGGCGATCGTGCGCGAGGCTTACGACTCGGCACGCTGACAATCAGTGCTCACGAGGGGTGCCGAAGCGCTCAAGCCAGGCACCGAGTCCGCCGAAACGCACCATGCGAAATTCCTCGGCTGCAGCAAGTCCGTAGCGTTCGCCTGTGCGGGCTGCTCCCGCACGAAGGAGGGGCTCCATCAACGGTCGCACGTTGCCGGTGGCGATCACCTCGTCGAGGAGCGCGACATCCCATCCGCCCGAGTCTGCCTGCAGGCGCAGTTGGTGTGCGTAGTTGACCATCATCACACGGTGGGCGCAGGCGGCTTGCACCTTCTTCTCGAGGGTCGTGGAGATGTCGACAACGTGCGTGACCTCGCCGACACCGCGGCCGAAGTACCAGCGTTCGAAACATCCGTGAGGCGCAAGTCCCTCTGCCAGGTGCTCCGGATGATGCTTGTCGAATTGACTCGTCCAGAACGCTTCGTCCGTGGCGCGAGCGATCATCTTGTGATCTTCGTTGTCTTCTGCGAACCGGCCGTACGGGTCGAAGGTGACGAGAGAGTGGGGGCGGTGCGTGCGGATCTGGCGGATGATCTGTTCTCTGATCACCGTCTCGGGAGCATCGCCGAGGGTGTCGGTCGGCCATCCGAGTTCCACGACGTGCGCGACCCCGAGAATCGACATGGCTTCGTCGAACTGTTCCTTGTTTTGGGCGATGGTTGTGACTTCATCGAGGTTCCACGAGTCCCACCGGTCGTCCGTGGCGCGGACCACGACGACTCGCCAACCCTCGTCGGCCCAACGGGCGACGGTTCCGCCGAGAAACAGAGTGGGGTCATCGGCGTGCGCCACCACGAGCAGCACGGTCCGATCCCGGCCGTGTGAGATGTCAGCAATGTCTGGCACGGGGTCGACAGTAGTGACGATCGAACAGAACAGAGTCACCGCAACGACTCCTCCCGAAATTCGTGCCCACCCAGTGAGTGTCCGAATACCTATTCGGACGTGTTCGCATTGGGTCGGTTACTGGGGAACGATGGCGCGCCGCACGGGGCGGTCCCACCCCGGCTGACCGGTGGGCTTGGGGCTCGGCCAGAGTCCAGGCCCCATCTCGAGAAGTCCGTGGTGGGTGCCGTAGTCGCCCAGCAGGTTGAGGAACGGCACAGCATCGAATG
>CAZENK010000054.1:0-1858 GCA_964513585.1 uncultured Bifidobacterium sp.
CGTCGAGGTGTTCTCGAACGACAAGCGCCTGCAGGACCTGAACCAGTTCCTCTGAGCACTGCACCGCGGGCTGGAGTCGGCCCGTAGCGCCACGAAACCCTAGGCGATGTGTCGTTGCGCGACACGACACACCCCGTGCGTAATGTGTCCCCGTCCGTTGATATCCGGGGAGGTGCCGCATGAGTCTGAAGATTCGCTTCGTTCCCACGCTCGATGACATCGTTGCCCCGGTCGAGCAGTACCTGAACGAGGGCCGTGACCCGTTCGACCCGTTTGCTCCCCAGACAGTGATCGTGCCCCTCATCGGCGTTCGCTCGTGGCTCACGCCCGAACTGGCGACTCGTCTCGGTGCTGCGCCCTCACTCGGAGACGGTGTCGTTGCCAATGTGCAGGTGCAGTACATCAGCCACCTGCAGAAGATGATCCGCGGTCTGGCTGGGCAGGACAACGACCCGTGGGACATCGACTCGGTGACATTCGCGGTGCTGCAGGCACTCGATGGCTTCCACCACACCGGCAAGCTGGAGCAGAAGTACCACGGTCGTCTCAATGCTGCACGAGTGATGGCCGGCCGCTTCGAGGACTATGCCGCCCACCGTCCCGATCTCATCCGTTCGTGGGACAACGGCGTCATGGCACTCGGCGAGCTGCCTCTCGACAAGTTCGAGTGGCAGTTCGAGCTGTGGCGTCGCGTTCGAGACATCATCGCAGCGCCTCCGTGGCCCGTGGTCAACGCGCAGGTCTGCGAGTTGCTCCGCAGTGGGGAACCGCAGCCGGCACTGCCGACACGGCTGATGATCGCAGGGTTCGAGAGCATCTCGGCCCCGTACATGGACATCATCGATTCGCTCAGCACTGTTGTCGACATCGACCTGTTGTTCGTGCATCAATCGCCCGCGCTGGCCGGTCTGTGGCGTGACCTCGCGTCCTCCATCACCCCCGACCGCACATCGTTGCCCGTTCCGGGGGCGTTCGATCACGCGTCGGTGACGCCGTTGCGCATGCCTGCCGCATGGATGAAGGGCGCATTCGACCTGCAGTTGCTGCTGTCGGCCTACGGACACAGGGTCGACTACGGCGACATGTCGGTTCCGGCTGTCGATCCGACTGCTCCGTTGCTGCATCGTCTGCAGCACGGTGTGGCTCACCTTGATGCACACAAGACCAGTCAGGAGAACGCGCTTGCCGACGATCGGTCTGTGAGCATCCATCGTGCCCACAGCCTGTCGCGCCAGGTCGAGGTGCTCCACGATGCATTGCTGCATGCGTTTGAGGATCTTCCCGACCTGCAGCCGCACGAAGTCATCATTCTCTGCGCCGACATGGCCTCGGCCGCCCCGGTTCTCGAGGCGGTGTTCGACAAGTCGATCAAGGTCGGCAGGAATCACGTGCGTATCCCACTCGTGGTGGCCGACCGTTCGCTGCGGGAGCTCAGCCCGGGCGCAGAGCTGGTGACGGCACTGCTCGAGCTGGTCTCGTCCCGGTTCGATCTCGATCAGTTCATGGCCGTTGCCACGCACCCGCTCGTCACGAGGCACTTCGGCACCGGGTCGTCGGACATCTCGGTGTGGATGCGCCATCTCGAGAACAGCCGCGTTCGTTGGGGTCTCGATGCACAGCACCGCGCCCTGCACGGCCTCTATGCCCCCGCACTCGACGCACACACGTGGTTGCAGTCCCTGCAGCGCTCGCTGCTCGGTGCGCTCATGCAGGTTGACGACCAGCCAGTCACGACCGAAACCGGTGTCCGCCCGCTTGCCTTCGTCGACGGATCCGAGACGGCCGCACTCACCTCTCTCGTCAGCATTCTCTCGATTGTGGTGCAGGTGGAGCAGCAGTCGCGCACGCAGCACGCGGT
>CAZENK010000054.1:1958-7907 GCA_964513585.1 uncultured Bifidobacterium sp.
ACGGTGGTTCGTTGCCATTGGATGCATCCCGCTACGAAGTGGGCAGCCAGTGTCTCCGGATTTTTGACCTTGCGATGCCTCGCGAGCAGGCCGTCGAGCTTCTGCGTGCGGGCGACGTTCTTCCCGTGCCCCCGTTCGATGTGGGTGTCACAGAGGCTTCCCTCGATCTGGTGGATGAGTTCCGCGCCGAGTACGCCACGCGACTGCCGTCTGCGCCTCAGGTGTTGAAGATCCAGGTCGAGTTGCCGGGTGGTGGCGAGATTGTGGGTGAGGTGCCGCGGTTTCACGCGCCGGAGAACACGATTGCATTCGTCACCTTCTCCACCGATGACTACAAGAAGAAGCTCGATGAGATGTCCATTCGCACGATTGCCGCAATTGCGGCGGGCCACACGGTGCAGCGAGTCGACATCTTCATCCCGCACGAGAAGGAGAACAAACTCTCGTTGCGCCAGATCGAGATTCAGCCTTCATTCGACCAGGCCCGGGCACTCGGGTTTCTCGATGCGCTTGTTGAGATCGAACCGCTCGCGCGCTCAACTGGCTTCGGTCAGTTCGGAAGGACCGCACGTCAGCTTTACGCACCCGTCGAAGGTGGCAGAGGTGCACCGAAGACGCCGCAGGAGCATTTCGAGGAGTTTGTGGACAACGAGCGTGGCTACCCGAAGTCACGCGAGTTGATCGTGTTCGGACCCAACCCGGACTTCGACAGCCTGTTCGGGCCGTCGCGAACCGTGGTGAGCAGTTTCTTCGTCAAGTACTTCGGGTTGGTCGACACGCGCCAGACGAAGAAGTTCGGCAGGGTCGACGGGGGGTTGTTCTCATGACTCGTGTTCAGCGGCCTGAGTTCAAGATCGCCAACGAGAAGATCTTCAACGGGCTGACCATCGAGGCGAGCGCCGGCAGCGGAAAGACATTCTCCGTCGTCGGCATGGTTGCTATTCAGTTGGCCACCCGTGAGAACCTGCGCATATCCCAGATCCTCATCACGACGTTCACCCGCAACGCCGCGGCCGAACTGCGGGACCGGGTGCGTCGTCAGTTGGTGTCGTTGCATGCAGCGCTCAGCAATGAGGATGAACCGATTGCCGCGGACAACGAGATAGCCAACTGGTTGGCGCAGAACGACCGCGCTGCCCGCGCTGCCCGTCTTGACCGCGCCATCAGAGAGTTCGACACCGCCACCATCTCCACGATCCACTCCGTGTGCGCGCGCGTTCTCACGATCGCAGGGCTCCCGGTGGTCGGTGAGGGCCGTGCGTCGTCGGAGATCGAGTCGCTCGTGGCGACCGAGGTCAACTCGCGCATCGTCACCGAGTTCACGGAGGAAGATGTGGCTTCTGCGGGGGACATTGCCGCGTACTCGCGGCGTGTCGTTGCGGCAGTGAAGGAACTGTTGTCGTCGCCCCGCTCGGTACTGTCGGTCGACGGTGCGATCGATGAATCCGGTGACGATGTGTCCGCTGACATCGGGCGCAAGACGCGTCACATCGTGCGCACCGTGGCCGGGCGCATCGCGGATCTCACCGCCTCCGACCCCACGTTTGACGACCTGTTGCTGCGCACGGCAGAGATCCTCGGCAACGGCCCGAACGGAGACCCCGCAGTTGCCAAGGCTTTCCGAGAGCGTTTCCTCCTGGCCGTCATTGACGAGGCCCAGGACACCGATGCACTCCAGTGGGAGATCTTCCGCTCCGCATTCGACGCAGACGAGGACTCGCGGGCGCTCATCACGGTCGGAGACCCGAAGCAGGCCATCTACCGTTTCCGCGGCGCCGATGTGCAGGCATACCTGGCCAACAGAGACGAATCGAAGGTGCAGACGCTGGCCCGGAACTGGCGCAGCGACAAGCAGTTGGTTGCGGCTATGAACGCGGTGTTCGCCGACAACGAATTCGGCGACGGCATCGAGTACCTGCCCGTGACCACACCCGACACGGCTCCTGATTCCAGCATCAGTGGGTTCCCGGCACTTTCTGTCATCAATCTCGGCAAGCAGACCAACGCGCGCTCGCTGGTCGGCCCCACTGCCCGGAGGGTCCGTCAGCTTCTCGACGGGATGGAGATCGAGAAGCAGGGGAAGATGAGGGGCCTCCTGCCCGAGGACATCTGCGTTCTGGTCCGCAGTCGCACCAACGGGAGGCTGGTCGAGGCGGCACTCAGGGCCCTGCGCATTCCTGCGGTGAGTTCCGGGACAGAGAGCGTCATGAACGGTGTAGTGGCCTCGGACCTGACGCGGGTGGTCAAGGCCATGGCAGAGATGAGCAACGAATCCCGGCTCCGTCTGGCTGCTGCGACGGCGTTCCTCGGCGCGGACCTCACCGACATCGGTGCCATCTCCGACGACGAACTCCAAAAGCACGGGCAGACCCTGCTCGGCTGGAACAACGTGCTTCGGCGCAAGGGTGTGGGCGCATGGGCGCACACGATGCGCTCCGACACGAGGATCATGACCCGTCTGGTGTCCGGCCGTGAGGGGGAGCGTCGCGAGACCGATTTCGCACACGTGATCGAACTGCTTCATGCCGCCACAAAGGGGAAGGGGTGCAGCGCGCACGATGTGCTTGCCGCGATCGAACAGCTCTCCGAACTCGAGGCGACAGCCGAAACGGTGAGCCGTCGTGTCGAGAGTGACCGACCGGCCGTGCAGATCATGACCGTGCATGCATCGAAGGGGCTCGAGTTCCCGGTGGTCGTGGTGGCGGACCTCTGGAAGATGAACAAGTCGACAGGCTCGATTCCGTCTGTTCCGGTTTTCCACCGAACAGAACCTGACGGCACGAAGCACCGCGTCATCGACGTCGGATGGGTGGTCGGCAGCGGCCGTGCGGACAAAGCGGGTGCCGACCTGAAATCAGCCGAGGAACAAGCAGAGTCGCGCCGTCTCTTCTACGTGGCGATGACACGAGCCAAGCACCATGTGAGTCTGATTCATGCCGGCGACGACAGCGGGCGTGTCACAGATGGAATCATCGACCGCATTGAGGAACACGCGGATGGGTCGACATACGCAATCGAGCCGCCCCCGCCGCCTGTTGCGCCGTATGCGCCCGGTTCGGCGAGCACGCGTGCTCTGGCGGCGGCCCCGGTCACCCGCACCATTCGCCAGACCTACCAGCGCCTCTCGTTCTCGGGCATCACGAAGCATCACCGTGGCGACTCGAGCACGCCTGTCGACACCCTGGACTCCGTCGGCGGTGGTGAACAGGATGACGACCAGATCATCACGGTCCGCTCCGGGTACTCCGACGACTCCGTGAAGGCGGGGGTGCCGTCCATGCCTCTCGCGCGCCTCATGGGGGGCACCTACTTCGGCAAGGTCATGCACAAGGTGTACGAACTGCTCGACTTCACCGCTGCTGACCTGCGCGGTGAGGTCGAACGAGTCATCGACTCCGTAGTCGTGGGCGCCATGGCGAACGACCGAGACGCGCTCATCGATGGGGTGGTGCTGTCGCTGCGCACACCGCTCGGTGGGCCGCTCGGCGACATGCGCCTCGCAGACATTGCGCCGACTGACCGCATCGCCGAGATGAACTTCGAGATCGGGCTGGCGGGCATAGATGCCGGGGTCACGGTGTCCGACGTCGCGGCCCTGGTGAGGCAGACACTTGTCGATGTCGGCCGCAGCGATGACGACCTGGTCCCGTACCTCGAGGGCCTCGAGCGCTCTTTCCGCACGCAGATCGTGGGTCTCATGAACGGATCCATCGACGCACTGCTGAGGGTGAAGAACAACGGGGAGGACCGTTACTTCGTCACCGACTACAAGACCAACCGTCTCGATCTCGAGGGTGTCAACAGCATGATCGACGGGTACGCGAGACACTCGATGCTCGACGAGATGCAGAAGCACGACTACCCGTTGCAGGCGATCATCTACGGCGTGAGCGTGTACCGGTACCTGCGCTGGGCCCAGCCCGGCATCGACGCAGATGCTGCCGTTGCCGGCTTTGCCTACTTCTTCGTGCGTGGCATGGTCGGGCCGGAAACCCCACAGACCGACGATCACCGCCACGGCGTCTTCACGTGGCAGGCACCGGTCGGTCTCTGGTCGCGGTTGTCCGACTTGTTCTCCGGGGTGAAGGCATGATCACCGCTTTTGATGCACTGGCCCTGCCCGAGTCGATGGACCGTTTCGTGCGCGCGGGACTCGTGTCGCGCGAGGCAGCGGTCTCCGCCAATCTCGTGATGGGAAGTTTCGGTGTGTCGGCTGAGCGGCACCCGTGGGTGTGTTTCGTGACCGCGGTGGTTCTCGCGAACCCCGAGACCGGGAACTCCTGCGTGACCCTCCGTGACCTGTCGCAGTGGTTGTCCGATGTCTCGGAGCACCAGCAGGAGAAAAAGGGCCATGATGCGGTAGACGATGATCCCGCTGCGGACTTCCCTGACTGGCCGTCGACACCCGACGAGTGGCGTTCGATCATCACGGGGCAGACATCGTTGGTGTCGGTCGGTGTTGGAGGAGTTGATGCGCCTCCC
Organism: uncultured Bifidobacterium sp.; assembly: GCA_964513585.1. Taxonomy (GTDB): domain Bacteria; phylum Actinomycetota; class Acidimicrobiia; order Acidimicrobiales; family Ilumatobacteraceae; genus UBA2093. Next base: position 6,441 of record CAZENK010000054.1, read on the forward strand.
GTTCCGCTCGTGATCGAGGGCGACCTGGTCTATTCGTCGAAGTCGCACGCCGAGGAGGTCCTGGTTGCAGAGCGCCTGGCAACGATGCTGGTGCATGGTCGCCTGCATGTGATCACGGGCGGACCCGGATCAGGCAAGACGACATCGATTGCGCGCCGGATCGTGGAGCGTTTGTCTGATCCCGCGGTCGCCCACGAATCCATCGCACTCGCGGCACCCACGGGTCTTGCTGCCAAGCGCATGAAGTTTGCACTGGCGAACGCACTCGCAAACCCGCATCTCGGCATCGAAGTGACCGAGAACGTGGCGAAGCGAATCAACGACCTGCCGAAGAGCACCGTGCACCGCCTGCTGAAGTTCAACCCCGCGAGTCGTCGGCAGTGGGGACGGCATGCCGGCAGGCGACTCGAGCACAATGTGGTGATCCTCGACGAGGTGTCGATGATGCCACTGTCGATGATGGCCCGTGTCCTCGACGCTCTGGCGGACGACGCAATTCTCTACCTCGTGGGTGACAAGGACCAGCTGGCCAGTGTCGACTCGGGCAGCGTGCTCGCCGACATCTGTGCGGCTTCCGACAAGGGCCCGCGGTTCGTCGAGCCGATGACGGGCAAGCACCGTTTCCCTGCCGGCTCGCCGGTAGCAATGCTGAGCGACGCAGTCAACTCCGGCGACACCGTCGGCCTCGACGCGGTGCTCTCGACCGGTGACTCAACACAAGGCTTCGCATGGGTCGACCCCGAGTCCGATCAGAAGGGTCTGAGCGACATCGCGCGCGCCGCCGTGTCGCACGCCCGTCAGATCTGCGAACGTGCCGCCACTGCAGTCTCTGACGACGACCTGCAGCAACTCCTCGACTTCCGCGAGTCCTTCCAGGTGGTGTGCGCCCACCGCCGCGGGAACCTAGGAGTGTCCGGCTGGAACTCCACGGTCGACCGCCGACTCGGTGATCTTGCGAAGGGGCAGTGGTACGTGGGACGGCCCGTCATCGTGCTCACCAACGACTACGTCAACGACCTGTCGAACGGTGACATCGGGGTCATCTGTGCCGACGCCGACAACAACCGGTTTGCCGTGTTCTCGGGCAACGAGGGCATCCGGCGTATCGCCGTGTCGAAACTGCCGCCCGTTGCCACAGTGCACGCTCTCACCATCCACAAGAGCCAGGGCAGTGAGTACGGACACACGGTGGTGGTGCTCCCCGTGAAGTCGTCGCGCATCATCACTCGCGAACTTGTGTACACCGGCATCACGCGCGCGAAGCCGCAACTCACACTTGTTGCCACACGTGCGATTCTCCATGAGGCGGCGGTCACCCCGATCCGCCGCGCAACAGGGCTTGCTGGTCGGTTGTTCGACAATCTCGCGCCGACGCAGGACCGTTGACCCTTCGTCCCGGCAGAGAGGTAGCAGCTACCTCGTCAACCAGGCGGGGCGTGTCTTCTCGAACTCGCTGATCTTGTCGGC
>CAZENK010000055.1:0-7667 GCA_964513585.1 uncultured Bifidobacterium sp.
ACACCTCGCCGTGCTCGAACGGGTTCATCGTCCCCGGATCGACGTTGATGTACGGGTCGAGCTTCTGCATCGTCACACGGAGACCGCGCATCTTCAGCAGACGGCCGAGCGATGACGCAGTGAGACCCTTGCCGAGCGAGCTTGCAACGCCACCTGTCACGAAAATGTGCTTTGGCATCGCTTCTCCCGCCAACTCGAACTGCTAACGGGATTTCAGCATAACCGACACGGGGACCCGCCCCCGCAACGGTCAGGTCGAGGACTTCTTGCGCTTGCCGGACTTGGTCGTGGTTCCGAGTTTCTGCAGCAGATCATTGGCGTGCGCAAGGGCCGAATCATCGGCGACCCCGCCGGAGAGCATCCGTGCGATCTCGCCGGGTCGGGCTTCGGCATTGACCACCGACGCAGTGCCGAAGGTGCGGCCACCCTTGACCGACTTCGACACCGTGACATGGTGATGGGCTGATGCCGCAACCTGCGCCAGGTGGGTCACCGCGAACACTTGATGAGCCTCGCCGAGCTCGCGAAGTGCCGACGCAACCGCCACCGCAGCGGAACCTCCGATGCCCGCATCGACCTCATCGAACACCATGGTTGCCGGGTCACTGGTCAGCACGAGACGCACCGCGAGCATGACGCGGGCAAGCTCTCCGCCGCTCGCCACTTTCGAGAGGGGCTGAGGGGCACTGCCGGGGTTCGCCGACAGCAGGAACACCACCGATTCACCGGCCGGGTCGGTGCCCGCATCACCCACCGAGACCTTCACCTCGGCATGCGGCATCGCGAGCATCCGCACCCGCTCCTGCACCAGACGTCCGAGGTCCCCTGCCACCGCCCGTCGCGCGTTTCCGACCTGTATCTGGGCCTCGTGCAACTCGCGCATGGCCACCTGTCGGTCGGCCTCGAGGCGGGCAACCCTCTCGGCGTACGACGTGAGTTCATCGAGCCTCGCCCGCGCCTCAAGACCGAACGCAGCCACGTCAGCGAGCGTGTCACCGTACTTGCGCATGAGGTCCCGCAGCATCTGGCGCCGCAGCCGGATCTCCTCGAGCCGTTGGGGGTTCTCCTCGATCGACTCACCGACGCTGCGAAGCGTGTGCACGATGTCTGCGGTCTCGGCGACGACGGCCGACAGCCTGTCGGGCAGGCCGTCGAGAGAGGAAACTCCCGACAACGACCGCAACGCCTCCCCGAGGGACTCGATGGCTCCACCGTCGGCCGACAGAGCCTCGACGGCGCGCATGATCGCCTCCTGATGGCGGACCACGTCGGCGAGCAGATCCTCCTCGCGCGAGAGTTCAGCGTCCTCGTCGGCGCCGGTGATGCGGGCCGACTCGATCTCGTCGCACTGGAACGACAGCAAGTCGATCTCCCGCGCACGGGACTTCTCGTCGCCACCCAGGGCACCGAGCATTGCGTCAATGTGGGTGACAGCCTCCCGCGCGGCCACCAGACGCGACTTGTCGACGCGACCGAAGGCATCGAGAGCGTCACGCTGTGCACCGGCGTTCATCAGCCTCTGGTGGGCATGCTGGCCGTGGATGTCGACGAGCTCGTCGCCGATCTCGGCGAGTGCGGTCACAGTGGCCATGCGGCCGTTGATGTACGCCCGGCTGCGCCCCTCGCGATGGAGAGTGCGCGACAGAATGACCTCTTCCTCGCCGTCGTCACCCATGCGCACGAAACGGGCCTCGACACTGGCCTCGTCGGCGCCGTCGCGGATGACCGAGGTTTCCGCCCTGCGCCCGCACACCAGGTTGATCGCCTCGACCAGCATCGTCTTGCCTGCACCGGTCTCACCGGTGAGGACCGTGAACCCATCGTGGAACGTGAGACGTGCCGACTGGATGATTCCCAGGTTCTCGATGGACAACTCGACAAGCATCAGCGATCGTTCAACCCAAACTTTGTCTTCAACACCTGATGAAAACGCTGCTCCTCGAAGCGCAGGAACCGGGCCACCTCGCGCGCAGCCCTGACCTCGACGACGTCTCCGGGGCGCAATGAGTGCACGAGCCCACCATCGGTGGCCACGTTGACCTCACGGTGACCGAGCACCTCGACCCGCACCGCCTCGGTGGGGTCGAGCACCATCGACCTGTCGAACAGCATGTGCGGCGAGACCGGCGTGACCAGCAGCGCACGCAGGCGCGGAGAAAGAATCGGCCCGCGGGCCGACATGGAGTATGCGGTCGACCCCGTGGGCGTGGCGATGATCAGCCCGTCGGCGGCGTAGGTGGTGAAAGCAACCCTGTCGATGTCGACCCCGAGACGGACCGTGTGACCTGCCTCTTTCTTCTCGATCACAACCTCGTTGAGGGCGAGAATGTTCGCACGGCGCGCACCGTTCGTCCAGATCGCCACCTCGAGCAGCATCCGGTCGTCGAAGTGGAAATCCGATCCCTCGGTACCTGTGTGCCACCGCGAGAGCGCCTCGAGGATCGAGTCCTGCTCGACCGTGGCGAGGTACCCGAGCATGCCGAGGTTCACACCGATGATCGGCACCGCGGCACCGTTCAGGGCGCGCACCGCCCGCAGCATGGTTCCGTCGCCCCCGACCGACACGAGCACGTCCGCGTCGGCAACATCGCCCGGGTGCACATGGGGCGAGTCAATCGCAGCAAGGTCTGCCCCGTCGGCGACAACGGCGATACCGCGCGCAACTGCCCACTCGGCCACGGTGCGCGCGACCACGAGAGCATCGGGGCGGAACCGATGGACGGCAAGACCGATCGAAGTCATGACACACAACCTACGGAAGAGGCGTGGCATTCGACGTGCATCAGGAACTCGGTGTTGCCGTCGGCTCCGAGAATGGGTGACGGAACCAGCCCCGCCACGGTGCCGCCGAGGTCCCGAACAGCACCCGCTACCGATGCGACCGCCTCCTCGTGGACCCGCGGATCGGTGATCACACCCTGCCCCCGGGCGACCTCCACACGGCCCGCCTCGAACTGTGGTTTCACCAACAGGACCATCTCCGGGGTCCCGAACCCTGCCTCGGCACACACCAGGCCAAAGAGCGACGTCAGCACCTTTGTCAACGAGATGAAGGACAAGTCAACCACGGCCAGTGAGCACGGGAACTCCATCTCCCCCGCCGACATTGACCGCACATTGACTCCGTCACGCCAGTGCACACGCGGGTCGTCCTTCATGCGCCGGTGCAACTGGTCACGACCGACATCGACGGCGAACACGCGCCGCGCCCCGTTCTGCAGCACACAGTCGGTGAAACCGCCCGTCGAGGCACCCGCATCGAGAACGGACCTGTCCTGCACGCGCACGCCGAACTGTGCAAGAGCATGCGCGAGCTTCTCGCCCGCGCGGCTCACGAATGCCTGTGTCGTCAGGACAACCACAAGATCTGATTCGCTGACGGTCCGCGACGCCTTGGTCGCCACCACACCGGCCACGGTGACCTGCCCCGATTCGATGAGCCGAGCCGCGAGTGTGCGGCTCTCGGCGAGCCCGCGATGCACCAGGGCCGCATCGAGCCTCATCTTCACGACAACAACCGCCTCGCTACCCCCGCCAGAGAGGGTTCGACGATGTCGGCGGTGATGCCGTCCGCCGAGGGTGTCATGCCGCTCAGCACCAGCGCGTAACGGCAACCGAGAGTCTCGGCGAAACGGCCGTCAGTCTCGGGAAGATCACCGACCATGACCATCGATTCCGGGAGCACCCCCTCACACGCCGACAGCACCAGTTCAGCCATCGGACGGTGCGGCTTTCCCGTGACCAGAGCGGGCACACCGGTGGCCTTCTCGACTGCGGCCAGTATCGAGCCACCACCTGGGATAGGGCCTGACGGTGTCGGGTAGTTCGGGTCGGAGTTCGACCCGATCAAACGGGCACCGTTGCGTACCGCAGTCAGGGCGTCGGAGAGAACACCGAAATCGAACTCCCGGTGGAACCCGACAACCACGGCATCGAACCCACCCGGGGCCCCGCGGTCGACATACGGAACCACCACCTCGGCACCGGCACGACGCACTTCCTCGATAAGACCGCGACCACCGCACACCATCACTCGCCATCCCGGGCGCACCAGCGATGCCGCCGCCATGGCGGACGTGACCACGTCGCCCTCGGCCTCGATCCCCACGCCGGCGAGCGCAGCAACCTGCTCGTCGACGGTCGAGAAGGAGTTGTTCGTCACGAACATCACCCGCATCCCGCCCGCACGAAGCTCGGCCACCGCCTCCGGCGAACCGTGGATCGGGGTGTGAGCCAGCCACACAACCCCGTCGAGATCGCACAGCACCACCGATGTGCCTGACGATGAACCCTGGGACGCGTCGGGGAATTTGTCCATGAGCGTCAATCCTGCCACCCTTGGAGGCGTGCCACGATTCGAGCCATTTGCTGCCCTGCGCTATGCGACCTCCGCCTCGACAGACATCACGGCGGTGACCTCTCCCCCCTATGACGTGTTCGACGAGGACCGTCGCGGCGACTATGCCCGCACTGCGAACAACATCGTGCTCGTCGACTACCCGGTCGAGGCCGACGGAGACGCACGGTACGAGCGGGCTGCCGGCACTCTTGCCTCCTGGCGTGAATCCGGCGTGCTCGTCGAGGATCCCGCGCCGACCTTCTCGATCTACCGCATGACCTTCACGGACGAGGCTGGGCGCACCCGCACGACGATCGGAGTCGTGGGTGCACTCGAGGTGGTCGATGAGGGCGCGCCGGGCGTGCTGCCGCACGAACGGACCACCCCTAAGGCAAAGACCGACCGGCTCGACCTCACACGCGCCACCCGGGCGAATCTCAGCCCGGTGTGGGGGCTGTCTCTCACGGCCGGCTTGACCGAAGCCCTGCGGGAACCTGCCGAGCGCGTCGCCGAGTGCACGGACGAGGACGGCGTGCACCACGTGCTCGAGCGCGTCAGCGACCCGGCGCGTGTCGACACCATCCGCAGGCTCGTGTCATCGTCCCCTGTGCTCATTGCCGACGGGCATCATCGATATGCCATCAGCCGCACCTACCGCGATGAATCGCGTGCGGCCGGCGGGCCCGGGGATGCCGAGCTGACCATGACGTACGTGGGAGAGCTGGTGCAGGACCAGTTGAGCGTTGCCGCCATCCACCGCCTGTACGACGTGTCGCCGGACGCCCTCGAGGCAACCCTGTGGGCCCACTACGTGTTCTCCGATGCAGGCCCGGTGGGCCCCCACACGATCACCGAGATGGACACCCGCGGCACACTCTGCCTGGTGGCGCCCGACGGAACCGGAAGGTTCATGGAGCCGATCGAATCATCGTTCTCCGGGGTGCGCGCACTCGACAGCTCGCGCCTCGAGCACGCACTCTCTGCACTGCCCCACACCGTCACCTACCAGCACGGTGTGAACGAGGTTCTGCGGAAACTTGTCAATGGAACACACGGCGCGGCAATCCTCATCCGGCCCGTGTCGCTCGAGGAGATCCGCCGCACGGCGGACACGGGCGAACTGATGCCACCGAAGTCGACGTTCTTCACGCCGAAGCTGCGCACCGGCATGCTGATGCGCGCACTGCGCTGACCCGACGGGCCCTCAGCTGATCGAGGCGTCGTAGATGCTCTGGATCGACGCATCGAGTGCCGCGTTGAACTCAGCATCCGACTGCTTCGCCGAGAGACCCTCGGTGAGGGCACGCGAGAAACTGGCAATGATGCCCTTGTTGCGCGACAACTTTGCGTTCGCATCGTCGCGCGTGTAGCCGCCCGACAGCGCCACAACGCGCAGCACGCTCTTGTGGGCCACCAGTTCGTCGTAGAAGCCGTCGATGTTCGGCAGTGTCAGCTTCAGCATCACCGGGCGGTCTGCCGGCTGCGCATCGAGCTCGGCGAGCAGAGCCTTCTTCAGGATCACCTCGGCTTCGCCCTTTGTAGTGCTGTTGATGTCGACCTCGGGCTCGATGATCGGCACCAGACCTGCGGCCAGGATGCGACGACCCTCGGTGAACTGCTGGGCGACAACTGCCTCGATCCCCTTCTGGTTGGCAGCCTTTATGACCGAACGCATCTTCGTGCCGAACACACCCTTCGACGCGGCCTTGGCGAGCAGGGCCTCGAGGTCGGGCATGGGCTTCATCACCTGCACGTCGTTCTCCTCGTCGGCGAGTCCCTTGTCGACCTTGAGGAAAGGAACGACCTTCTTCTGCGACCACAGGTACTCGGCTGCGCCGAGACCCTCCACTGTGCGGTCCATGGTCCCCTCGAAGAGGATCGCACCGAGCACCCGGTCGCCGGTGAAGGCCGGGCTCGTCATCATGCGCGAGCGCATCTGGTGGATCAGGTCGAACATCTGCTCCTCGCCCGAGTACTCGCTCTCGTCCACGCCGTACAGCTTCAGTGCCTTCGGGGTGCTGCCTCCACTCTGGTCGAGTGCGGCAATGAAGCCCTTGCCGTCGCGCATGCGGTTCAGTTGCTCAGTGTTCATCGAATCCTCGTACTTTCGCCGAGGTCAACACTAGTCAGGCCCCGATTACCGCCGAGAGATCCTCGACGACCCGCGAGACCGCCTTTCGTGCCTGTGCGCGGCGGCGTGCCGGACAGATGACATGTGCCACAACTTCGGTTCGGCTCGCCACCGAGGCCCCCGACCGGAAGAATCGCCGGCGCACATGGCCGATCACCACGACGTGCGCGCCGACCTCGGCAACCGACGGAACCCCCGAGACCGACACCGGAACGGAAACACGACCCATGTCGGTGCGCGTCACCATGTCGAACGTGGAGACGATCGTTCCGTCGGGCAGCTCGCGTGCGGCCGGCTCGGAACTGATCTCACCGACCAGCACCACTCGATTCAGACCTTGCTGCACCTCTTGCGACATCACGCCCCCTTGTTCTGCGGGGCGAGTGAGTGCGGCTATGCGCCCAGCGTGGAAAGCCGTTCAGCAACGTCGACGAACTGCGGATCAAACGATGCAATGCGCTCGAAGAACTGCCGTGCCTTTATGACGTTGCCCTGGCGGTCGTACAGGTCGGCGATCACGAACCACTGGCGAAGGTGGTACTCGGCGGGCCTCTTCTGGTCGCCCGCCGCTTTCCCCATCAGGTCGAGTGCCTCCTGCAGTTGACCGCGGTCGGCCAGAGAACCGGCCATCACGATGCGCCCCTCGGCAAGCAGTTCCGGGTGCGGGGAGGCGTCGGCGAGTTCCCGCCAGTACTTCTCCACCATCTGATGGTTGCCCAGTGCCCGGTGACAGTCAGCAAGCACCGCATGATTGAAGATCCATGTCGGGTTGATCCGCACGGCCGTCTCGAGTTCTGCGAGCGCACGCTTCCATTGGCCGCCGCGGTACAGGCACAGGCCGAGCATCTCGTGAACCGCCGACACGTCCGGGTACTCCTTGGCCATGGGGTTCAGGATCTTGCGCGCATCGTCGTAACGGTTTGCCTCGAACGCCTGCAGAGCAGCCTCGTATCTCTTCAGCGCCCGCACCGACGCCTTCGTGCCGATCGTGCGTTCGAACTCCTCGACCACACTGTCGAGCGCACGCACTTCCTTGCGGCCACCCTTCTGTGCACGGCCTGTTCCCTTTGCACGAATTCCGGTCGGTCGACGTGTGGGTCGCGTTGAGCCCTCGTCGATCCACTCTTCCCTCTCACGGCTCGGCGGGCCCGACATCTCGCCGGTCGTGCGACGCCCACCGGTGCGGGCGCTCACCTC
>CAZENK010000056.1:0-7521 GCA_964513585.1 uncultured Bifidobacterium sp.
AACTACACACCCAACACCACCGCGACCACAACCGCAAACATCGCGCAACGCCCGCTGACAGTGGTGCCCGTGGCCGTCAACAAGACCTACGACGCAACGAACACAGCGAGCGTCTCCTACTCCGACAACCGCCTTGCCGGGGACCAGTTCACCATCAACAGCACAGCGGTTTTCGACGATGCAGAACTCGGTCGGAACAAGCCGGTCTTCATCTCGAGCATCACGCTCACAGGGATCGATGCCGGCAACTATCTCCCGAACCCCTCGGCAGTGTCCAGCGGGGACATCACAGTGCGCGAGATCACTGCGACCATCCACGACATCATCGATGATGCACCCCTCTCCGACTCGACACCCACCGTCACGATCGGGGACCTGGTTCCGTCGGTGGACACAACAGTCACGTTCACACGACCGGGTCATGCGAACGTTGTGTGCAGTCTGATGCCCCAGAACGTGACGGAGACGTGCACTGCGCCGGCACTCACGGACGGAACATGGACGTTCAGGGCCCGCCAGTTGATTGCCGGCCTCATGGTCGCCGCCTCGGAACAACTCACCGTCACCATCGACACAACGGCACCGACATCAACGCGGCCCGTGGCGTTCACCACAGCATCAGACACCGGGGCCAGCGCCACCGACGGCGTGACGAGCGACAACACCCCCACCGTGACTGCGGCAGAAGCAAGCCCCACCGACACCGTGGTCATCTCCGCAGTCTCGAACGGCCAGACCCTGCAGTGCTCGTTCACTGCATCCGCAACCGGCCGCAGTTGTGAACTGCCGACCCTGACGGACGGGACCTGGTCTGTGTCCGCCATCATCACGGACCGGGCGAGGAACGCGTCTGCACCCACCCCGGTCATGACCGCCGTCATTGACACGGTTTCCCCGGCCGCGAGTGCTGCACCGTTCAATGCCGAGGACAACGGCGCCGCAACCTCTCTCGACGCAACACCCCGCATCTCCGTGGCCGGCGTCGTGCCGGGCGACATTGCCACGGTCACCGGGGTCGGACCAAGGGCCGAGAACTCCTCGTGCTCCTTCGTCTCCTCCCCCACTGTCACTTGGTGCGAGATGAGCACGATGACGAGCGGAACCTGGGCCCTCACATCCACCGTGTCGGATCTCGCCGGGAACACGTCCCCCGCATCGCCCCCCACCCAGATCATCGTCAGTGCAGGCCGTGCCCCGGTCACGGTCGCACGGTCAGCGGTCGCGCCGACCCCGACCATCAACAGGCTGGAGAACGTCGTCCGAGTCAGGTTCGGCACCACGGCAGCTCTGGCCGGGGTGCAGTCGGTCTCCTTCATCGTTCACGACGGGAACGGGAAGGTTGTCCGGCGCGCGACGGTGAAGGTCGGCCCCAACGACACGGGCGCACGAATTGTGGTCCCCAGCTCGATCAAGGGTGCCCGGGTCCGGGTCATCACCACCAACCAATGCGGCGTCTCCGAGGGATCGCCGAGGAGTTTCAATGTCCGCCCCGGGAGAACATTCGTCACTGTCGACCGGAAGAGCAACATCCCCGTGCTCGCCGGACAGTTGGTGCTGCCGCAGATCGATTTTGCCGCCTCGGAGATCACCCTTGATGCGGGAGACAGGGCCCAACTCGACAGAGCGGCACGCGAGATGAAGGGGAAATGCGGAACCCTCCTGGTATCAGGATTCTCGCGGCACAACAAAGTCGACACACGGAGGTACCTGCAGAACCTGGCGGACTTCCGCGCACAGGCAGTGGCCGACTATCTGTCCAGCAAGGGACTCCTGATGTGGATCAACTACCAGGGGTTCGTGGTGAATTCACCCGCAGACACCTCCGGCACTCACCGCAGGGTGTCCCTGTACTGGACACCGTCCTAGAAGCGGCATCTCACAGAAACTTGAGTGCATCGCCGACCGCAACAGCACCCGGCGTGACGACACGTGCGTAGACACCGACGTTCTGGTCGAGGTCGCGCACCACGTGCCGCAGGATCGCCCTGTCCTCGGGCAGTTCGTCGTTGATGCGTCGCGTGATCATCACGCACCGCGGGCACGGATCGAGGAACTCGACCACCGCGGCACCGATCGATGCGGTGCGGCCCTTCCACGCGAACTCGGGGTGACCGGGTTCGGCTCCGTCGATCACGATGCTGGGGCGGAAACGTCGCTCGTCGATCCGTGATCCGGGGAGCGCTCGTCTCAGGGCATCCATTGCCGAGGTCGTCATGATCATCAACGGCCAGCAGTCGTGGTGCGTGCCCGGGGGCGACTCGAACTCTGCAACCTCGGGCGGGAAACTCGCGAAGTTCGGCAACGGCTCGTGCGGTTCACGGCCGAAGATCCCACGCAGTTCCTCGATCGGGTCATCGTTGTCACCCGGACCACGGCGGAAGTGCTCGAGCGCACCGTCGACGGGGAGAGCCTCGAGTGCCACGGCACGGCCGAGCGCCGCGGAGAGCACTTCGTTCACGTTCGGCGAGACCGACGAGACCGTGTCGCCGTTCGGGCAGGTGATTGTCACGCCCTCGCCCGCCTCACGGTGCGCGGAGAACTGCATGAGTTCGCCGATCTTCTTCGCACCACGGATTCCGCCGCGCTCGAGATCACGGATGGCCCAGTGCCTGTCACCCACGATGCCGAGCGACGAGATCTCGACGGACGGCACCGTTCCGCCAACCATCGACTTCACCGGATACGACCACAGCTGCGCGACCTTCATCAGCACAGCATGGCACGGATCAGCTGTAGTACGGGTTTGCTCCGGTCGCGTGGTCGGTGATGTCGCGCACCTTCTCGATGCCGGGCACCTGCTCGACCAGCGTGGTCTGCACGCCCTCGAGCATGGTCATCTTGCTCATGGAACAACCGTGGCAGCCCCCGCCCATCGTGAGATAGGCAACGCCCTCGTTGTCATGGCCGACGAACGTGACGAAGCCACCGTGTGCGGCGAGCGACGGGTTGATGTCGGCGGCGATGACAGCCTCGACCGATGCCGACAGTTCGTCGTCGTTGACCAGGCCCTCGAGAATCGGTGCCGGCGGCTTGTTGGGGTTGCGGATGATCAGACCCTGGCGGTCCGAGTAGTCGAGCACCGCGCCGTTGATGTGCTCGAAGGTCTGCAACGGGATGATCACCTTCAGCCCGCCGATGGTGCGCACCTCGTCGGTGAATGCCGCCTGGGTCACGATCTCGAACGACAGGTCGTACTTGAACTCCTCGCCCGGTGTCGCGATGACCTCGAGGCGCAGGCCGAGGCGCTCCTTCTCGGGTTCTTCGTCTCTCAGGGTCAGCAACTGGGTCAGTGCTGCCTCGGTGATCTCGATGATCGTGTCTGAACTCTGGGGGGCAAGTGGGCTCACGCCCCGAAGGCTATCGGTTCGGATGTTTACTGACCGACGCGCAGGCTGTTGCCGCCGCCGTTGACCTGCAGACGCTGGCCGGTCAGGTACGAGGCCTGCGGTGAACAGAAGAACAGCACGGCGTTCGCGACGTCCTCCGGCTGGCACACGCGGCCGAACGGCGAATCGGCGTCCATGGACCGCAGGTCCCCCATCTCGCGGCGCCCGGTGATCGCACGTGCAAGACGAACACCCATGTCGGTCTCGACGAGTCCCGGGGCCACGATGTTCACGTGGATGTTGTGGGGCATCTCCTCTTTCGCGAGCGTCAGGGCAAGCGCCTCCATCGCCGCCTTGCCCATGTTGTACGGCGCCCCGTTCGCGCTCATGCCCGAGGTGGCAACCGATGAGATGAACACCACGTGACCCCCGCCCCGCGCCCGCATGTGCGGCAGGAAGGCACGGCAGAGCTGGTGCGGCCCGAGCGCGTGGGTCGCAACCAGGCTCCAGAGCTCTTCGGCGTCGGTGTCGACAACGCTGCGACCACGCGACGCGACCCCGCCGTTGACCACAACGATGTCGATGCCGCCGTGCGCGGCGACGACGCTCTCGACGAGTGCCACGTTCTCCGCGGGGATGTCGTTCGAGCCCTGGTGGACGGTGGCCGAGCCACCCGCATCGAGGATGTGCCGCATCGTCTCCTCCGCGGCCTCCCTGTCACGCCGGTAGTTGATTGCCACAGTGGCACCCTCGCCCGCCAGCGCCAGGGAGATGGCACGACCGATGCCGCGCCCGCCGCCCGTGACGAGCGCGATTTTTCCGCTCAATGAACCCATGGCTTCCCAACCTAGTTCCGGCCACAGGTTCACATCGGGGGCGGACCCCGATAATCTCGCATCAACACACAACGAACGGGGAGCTCGCACGAATCGGCGGGCTGAGAGGGTGGTCGCGGCCACCGACCCGAGAACCTGATCCGGGTAATGCCGGCGGAGGGAACCGGACATGACAGCACGGCAGGCGCTCATCTTCATCGGTGGAGACCCTCCGCACGTCGCTGCACTCGACTACGCCGAGCCCGATGCACTCGTGATCGCTGCCGACTCGGGCTGGGAGCACGCGGTCGCAGCGAACCGTGTGCCGTCGATCCTCGTCGGCGACATGGATTCGATCTCGCCGGCGCACCTCGCGGATGCCCGCGGGAGGGACGTCGAGGTGATCGAGCACTCCCCCGACAAGGACCACACCGACACCGAACTCGCGCTGCAGCTCGCCCGTTCACTGAAGTACGACAACATCCACCTCGTCACGGGCGGCGGCGACCGCTTCGATCATGTGCTGTCGATGGTCCATGCGCTCGTCGCCCACAGCGAGGAGGCGATGATCACCGCGCACGTGGGTGAGTCGTTCATCCGCATCGTGACCCCGAACGAGAACGTGCGCCTTTCCGTGAGCATCGGCGACACGGTCTCACTGATCCCGTTGGGCGGCAACGCACGGGGTGTCACCACCGCCGGCCTGAGGTGGAACCTCACGCGCGCGTCCCTGAAGGCCTTCTCGTCGCGCGGTGTCAGCAACATCGCCCTCGCGCAGACCGTGACGATCACGCTGCGCACCGGCGTGCTCGCGCTCGTCGTGACACCCCAGCACGTTGTCACCAACTCAACCCCACCGGAAGGAAACCCAGCATGAAGAAGAAGCATCCACTCCTGCTCGCGGCCACGGCAGCCGTGGCGATGATCGCGAGCGCGTGTTCGTCGCAGGCGAGCGCACCCGCCCCCACCGAGGTGGTGTTGATTGCATACGACGCATTCACGCCTGCCGAGGGCATCTTCGACGCATTCACCGAGGAGACCGGTGTCGCAGTGAAGGTGGTGAACGCCGGCGACACGGGAACGATGGTCAGCAAGGCCATCCTCACCGCCGGCAACCCCGAGGGTGACGTGATGTGGGGCATCGACAACACGTTCCTGTCGCGCGCACAGGAGGCTGATGTCCTCGAGTCGTACACACCCGTCGACGAGGGTGACATCTGCGTGAACTTCGACAAGAACTGGTTCGCGTCGCGCAATCTCGCTGTGCCCACCACCTTCGAGGATCTCGCAAAGCCCGAATACCGGAACCTGCTCGTTGTCCAGGACCCCACCTCGTCGTCGCCCGGTCTCGGGTTCCTGCTCGCCACGATCGCCCACTTCGGCGAGGGGAAGTGGCAGGACTACTGGAGGCAGCTGAAGGCCAACGGCGTGAAGGTGGTGTCCGACTGGACAGCGGCCTACACGGTCGAGTTCTCCGGGTCGTCGGGCAAGGGCAAGTACCCGCTCGTGGTGTCGTACGGATCGAGCCCCCCGGCCGAGGTCGTCTACTCGGCCACTCCGATCGACGAACCCCCGACAGGCGTGATGGAGGCAACGTGCTTCCGCCAGACCGAGTACGTGGGCGTGCTGCGCGGCACGAAGAACACCGAGATCGCAGAGAAGCTGGTGGAGTACCTGCTCGACACGCCGTTCCAGGAGTCGATGCCCCTCACCCTGTTCGTCTTCCCAGTGAACCCGCAGGCGAAGCTGCCGAAGGTGTTCACTGACTTCGCGGTGCGACCGGCAAATCCCCTCACCGTGGAGCCGAAGCGCATCGAACAGAACCGCGAGGCATGGCTCGACGCCTGGAGAGCAATCGTTCTGTGACCCGACCGCGATGAACGCCGTGACGGCCACCGCGCGCCGGCTTCAGATGCTGGTGCTCGTTGCGCTCGCGGTGTTCTTCGCCGTACCCGTGCTGTCGATGGTTGCGGGGTTCGCACGCCCGGGCGCGGTGGTCGAGTCGATCACCGACCCGTCGCTCATCGAGGTGTGGTGGTTCACGCTGTGGCAGGCCACGGCCTCGACCGTGGCCACGGTGGCCATCGGCCTTCCCGTCACATGGGCAGTGTCGCGGTACTCGTTCCGTGCCGCCCGGTTCATTGTGGGTCTCGTCACGGTGCCGTTCTTCATGCCGGCGGTGGTGATCGCGACCGGGGTGAAGGCCGTCATCCCCGAGTCACCCGTCCCGTCGATCCTGTGGGCCCACGTGGTGTTCAACGTTGCGGTCATCGTGCGCATCGTGGGGCCACGGTGGGCGCTGATGGACCCGGAAATGGAGGACACCGCCGCTGACCTCGGCGCATCGCGTTGGCGCACGTTCACGAAAGTCGTGTTCCCGCACATCTCGGACGCACTGCGCAGTGCAGCCGCGATCGTGTTCGTGTTCTGCTTCACGAGTTTCGGCGTGATCGCGATACTCGGCGGCATCTCGCGGCGCACGGTCGAGGCCGAGGTCTTCACCCAAGCCGTGCGTCTCGGCGACACCCGGACCGCCGTGTCGCTCTCGGTGCTGCAGGCCATCGTGGTGATGACCGTGTTCGCGCTGGGAACGCGCGGTTCGCGACACGGCGACACACCGACGGTGACCGTGCGGGCGCGGAACGTGTCGCGCCGCGACCGGTGGCTCGTGTACACCGCGGCTGCTGCACCGACACTGATCGTGGCCGCACCACTGGTGGCGATCATCGTTCGGTCATTCACCGTCGACGGCTCGCTGTCGCTGCAGGGGTACCGATGGTTGCTCGACGGCACCACCGAGCGTGTCGGGGTGAACACGGCATCGGTCATGGCAACCTCGTTGTCATTCGCCGTGGCGTGCGCGATCGTCACGACGACGTGTGCCGCCGTGATCGCGTTCGCACGCAACCCGTCGCGCGCTGTGTCCACGCTCACGGCCCTGCCGCTGATGGTGTCGTCGGTGGCACTCGGGCTCGGCATCATCGTCACGTTCGACACCGCGCCGTTCGCGTGGCGGGCCGAGACATGGTTGATCCCGGTGATCCATGCGGTGGTGGCTCTTCCGCTCGCCACACGCACGCTCGATGAGGCGGTGCGATCCGTGCCGCAACAGGTGCGCGAGGCGGCCGCATCGCTCGGTGCCGGCCCGTGGCGTTCATGGTGGAGGGTCGAGATGCCGATCGTGAGGCCCGCGATCATGCGCACGGTGGGGCTGTGCGGGGCAATCTCGATCGGTGAGTTCGGCGCCACGTCGTTCCTGAGCCGGAGCGACACGACCACGATTCCCATCGCCATCCAGCAGCTTCTCGGGCACCCTGGCACGGTGATGCCCCAGGCGGCGTACGCCATGGCCGCGCTGTGCGTGATGGTGTTCGCCGCTG
>CAZENK010000057.1:0-5077 GCA_964513585.1 uncultured Bifidobacterium sp.
AGTACTTGGTGGCAATTGTTAAGGATATGAACGGCAAGTATTGGTACTTCCCACAACTCCAACTCACCGCAACAGGTGAAGGTTCAGGAGTGACTCGTGCGGATGGTTCTAAATATTCCGTTACCTTGACATCGGAAGTTGAATTTCTTGCTTATGAAATCGAACCAGCTGCTGTCACAGCAGTTATCTAACAACTTTCTTTCTGTTCGTTGTGAAGCCATCCTTCGGGGTGGCTTTTTTTGTACAATATTATGTACAAATTTTACCTTTTGTTGTACGTTAAGTGGTAAATTCTACCACATATCTCATATCAAAATGGAAGATTGTGAACAAAATTTAAGCTAATTGCAACATAAGTAATGATATACATCAACAAGGGTGAGGTGAATAGTATTGTCGTGACACTGTCAGAGGTGTCAACGCTTCCTTCACCTTATTATTTGTTCGTTTTTCAGAACGAAATGAACCCAACATCCGACCCAATTCTCTTCACCAACACCGATGAGTCGCCATATCCTGAGAGATTTAATCTCTTTTACCTGGATGAGCCAATCGATGTGGAACTAATGAAGGGACAATACTCATACAGCGTATACGAGTCAACCATACCACCAACTGAAATCAGTGACACCACAGGAGTGGTCATTGAAGAGGGCAGAATGGTTGTTAGTGGCGCATCAATTTCATCAATTTACGATTAATAAATGGCTTGGTACGATAGATTTAGAGCAAAAAAAGAGGAAGCAGTTGAGATGATTACATCCAATTATGATGCTTTCAGCACACCATTCTTGAAAGTTGGTGGTGCAAACCTGTCACTCCCATATGTCAATGGTCGATACACTACCGCCAACCAAATCAGATTTGGTCAGGATGATATGTATCCTCAGTTGCTCAATCAAATGGTGTTCAGCTCACCTCTTCATGGCGCTATTATTGACTACAAAACCAATGCAGTCATTGGTGGTGGATTTGAACTCAAGACTAAGAACGCAACACCGAAGGACTTACTCGAGCTGTATACATTCGAGAAAAAAATCAAGCTCAAAAAGACCGCTCGAATTACAACCGAGCAATTGATTGTACACAACCGAGTATACTTCCGTTTGTTTTTTGATGACAAGATGAAAATGACCAGGGCAGAGAATGTATCTCCTGAGAAGGTCAGAAAGGGTCGCAACAAAAATCAGTATTTCATTTGTGAAGATTGGTCGACTCGAATTGACATCCAAGAAATCAAGAAACATCATCCATCATGCACTGATCGTGAACAGCTTTTTGTTTATGAGGTCGAGTGCTTAGGGCAAGATTGGTATCCGCTGCCAAAATACAGTTCCGCACTTAACTTTGCGTTTCTCTCGGGAGAGCTTTCGTACTTTGCAAAGTCCAACATTCAGAACAGCATCTTCCCATCGTTTGCAATCATGTTCCCTAAGCGCCCACAAAGCGAAGAGGAAAAGAACGTACTGCGTCAGACCATCGACAAGCTCAAAGGTGCGCACAATGCTGGCAAGACCGCTGCATTTTTTGCCAACTCAGCAGAGCAGTTGCCGAAGATTGAGAGCTTACCAACCAACTCGAATGACAAACTCTTCCAAGAGGCATCCGGATTGAACACTGAGCAAATTTGTTTTGCACATACCATCGACCCAATACTCATGGGTGTTCGCACAACCGGCTCACTCGGTTCAGGTTCTGATATCAAGCAAGCATACGTCATCTTCGAAAAGAATGTAGTGATGCCACTCAGAGAGCAAGTGCAAGATATCTTCAATGAATTACTTCACATTGCCAAATTGGGTGTGGCTGATTTCACCATCAACAACTTCCAAATCATCAATGAGTCAATTGTTGAAATCGAGGGTGATGCTTCCAAGACATCAGATGCACTCAATGCAATGAGTCCATTGGTAGCAACCAAGGTCCTCGAGCAGATGACTGTTAATGAGGTCAGAGCACTCGCATCACTTCCACCGATTGAAGGTGGTGATGTAACTCAATCACAAGCGGCTGCCGCACAAACACAAACACCTCAATCCTGATGTTGTACTTTATCACTGAAAACTATCTCAAGACCAACACACCCATCACAGCCAATGTGGATGTGACTGATGTGTTCCCATACGTTGCAACTCAAGCACAGCTCAGAGTGATGCCGATACTTGGTACCGTATTCTACAACCATTTGCTTGAGGCATACAATGACCAAACACTTACACCTGAGGAAGAGACACTCGTCACATTCATTCAGCCTGTCATCGCATGGCGCTCGGCTGAGGATGCTGTATTCGGGTTGACATATCAACTCAAGAACAAAGGTCTCCAAACTCAATTTGGTGACAACTCATCAAGTGTATCTCGCTCAGAGGTAGCATTCGGCATGGAACACTATGCTCAGAAGGCTTCATTCTTTGAGATGCGCCTCATCAGATACCTGGTGAAGAACCGAGCTGAATATCCTATCTTCATCAGCCATGAAAATCGCGACACCGACCTTCGACCACAAATCGAATGTAATCAGTGCATCGGTGATTGCTTCATGGATGGCACCTGGAACTGTGGATATCCACGCAATAACGGCTACAACAATCAAATTCTCGTCATCTGATGAAACAAACCACACTCGCAATATTCGCATCATTGTTCACAGTACTCGCTCCGGTTCAACCATTGGTATTGGTTGCCATCCTCGCTATATTCATTGACACCATTTTTGGAGTTTGGCGCTCAGTTAAAAAAAATGGATGGGTATCATTCAAGTCACGCAGATTGAGTGACACACTTGGCAAGGCTGCGCTGTATTCGGGTGGCATTGTGTTCACATTCCTGATTGAGAAGTTCATTGCTGGTGACATCATCGCCAACTTCATTGCTGTTGAATTAATCATGACCAAATTTGTTGCGTTTTTCTGCGTAGTGGTTGAGGTGAAGAGCATCAACGAAAGCTATGAAAGTGTGACAGGAAAGAATATACTCGCAGCGATGCGCAGATTTGTAACCAGGTCCAAGCAAGAGCTTGATGGTTGGAAGTGAATAACACCTAATTGAGGTTTAAAACACTTAAAATGTCCCGTAAATAGCGCAAAAAACTTGACAAATGTACCTTTAAATACAAGTTATGGTCAGAGCATATACCGATAAGCAGCTACTTGACAAGGTTAAAACGCTGCGCAACTTCAAGAACATTCCTTCAGAACATTGGATACTTGGTGTACGATCTAATGAGGATACACCAAACCGATTTGATGATAAGTTTTATCTATTCAAAGGTGAACAGTTCGTATCAGTCGCATCAGGTACCACACATCCAGGTACACCGACACTCAAGCAATTTGAAAAGGTCAACAAGGATGGCGCTGCTGTGGTTGTGGCTGATGCTTGGTACTATAATCTTTGGAAGTTTGGCAAACATCAGGGTAAAATTGATGCGCTCCTTCAACTTGGTGCATCCATAACTGTCAATCGTGATACCGATAAGGATGACAAGAGCGAGGCAATCGGTAAAGTTCAGACCGGATACTTCGGTATCAACTTCCATCCAAACACATACAACATCAACGCTGACAACACAGGTGCAACCATTGGATGGTGGAGTGCTGGGTGCCAAGTGGTCAATGACATGGATAAATATCGCACGTTTATCAGAGCAACCAAAGGTCAAAAGACAGTGAGCTATTGCTTGATAAATGAATTTTAAGCCTATAACTTGAAAAACATGAAACATTTGTCAACCATTAGCCTGATATTGGCAATAATTGTGACAGGATGCTCTGCCAATTATCATCTGCGCAGAGCAATCAAGAAAGGATACAAGTGCGAGGAGGTTGGTGATACTATTCGCATCACAACTATCGACTCATTTCCGGTCATCAGAGACAATCAAATCGTTTATGAAAGGTTCTATACCACCAAGGATACAATCGTTCAATATAAGACATCCTATGTGCCTCAGACAAGGTGGCAAACTCGCATAGAATACCGCCTCAAGCGTGATACCATTCGCCAAGTGCAGAAGGTTGAGGTGGCAAAGTACAAATCACAAAAAGAAAAGCCTGTTTTTTGGGTGTTAATTCTTGGTTTTGTCATAGGAATGGGAACCATGTACCTCTTCAGGTACTCCAACATCAATAAATGATAGTAAAAAAACACGCAAAGAACATCCACGAGATACAAATGGATGGCAAACAAGTCAAGATTGCAATGCTTTCTGACCTCCATTGGGACAATCCTAAATGCGATTGGAACATCCTCAAGAGAGACCTCGATTATTGTGTTGAGCACAACATTCCCATCATGGTAAATGGCGATTTTTTCTGCCTCATGCAAGGCAAGGGTGATCGCAGAGGAAACAAATCGGACATCCGACCTGAACACAACAATGCCAAGTACCTGGATAGCATCGTTGAAACAGCTGTCGAGTGGTGGTCACCATACGCTCACTTGCTTACTGTCATCGGTTATGGTAATCATGAGACCGCAATCATCAAGTATCAAGAGACCGACATCCTTCAGCGATTTGTTGACCTACTGAACTACCGCAATGGCACTCAAGTGTTCACCGGTGGCTATGGTGGTTGGATAATAGTGCGCCAAATCTTTGACGTGAATGTGCAATCATCATTCAAAATAAAGTACTTCCATGGCTCAGGCGGTGGTGGTGTAGTTACCAAGGGAGCATTGAACCTCACCAGGGCGCTTGAGATGTATGAGGACTTCGATGTGTTCACGATGGGTCACATCCATGAGAACGCTGCCCGTAATGATGTCAGAGATACCGTTTCATTCAACAGCAAAACAGGATACCGCCACGAGCACAAGGATATTCACTTGATGCTTACCGGTACATACAAGGAAGAGTATGGTGATGGCTCAAAAGGTTGGCACGTTGAGCGTGGTGCGCCTGTTAAACCGACAGGAGGTCGCATCTTGATGTTCCAATCAGCTCGAATTGAGAAAGATGGTCAGAAAAAACTTTACAAAAACATCGATAGTATCAAATTTCCTTTGTAAATTCGAGAGTTCATAATTGTTTTGGGGGTGGAAACACCCCTTTTTTTGTGCCTAATTGTTAGGAAAT
>CAZENK010000057.1:5177-7034 GCA_964513585.1 uncultured Bifidobacterium sp.
ATCAGAAGCCAAGAGGCTGAGATGTATCAAGAACTACTCGATATGCGTGAGCGCTTTGGCGCTGATGACCGAGGAACACGCTTCGCAGCTGCGCAATGGGCTGCAATTAATAATCTTTTAGAAACAATTCAAGAGCATGAAAACAATTAAATTCCTATTCTCAGACCTCAACCAAGATGAATGTCAAATGTTCGGTGGTATCGTGATTTTTATCACAGGAGCAATGCTTCTCATTTGGTTGGTATCAACAGTGCGACCACCTGTGGTTGACCACCATTCAACCGATTACCAAACGTATCAAGAGGCAAGCTATGAACTTTCTAAATCTTATTACAAATACGCAAATCGAATATACAATGAAAAGTACGGAAAATAAGTATTGGTTTGATGAGGTCGCATCTAATGCCTCAGCCAACAGCATCATCGTTGATGTGTACACCCTCCAGGATGATGAACGCATCGGCACAATTCAACTCAATTATAACTTTGATAAAAGAAACAACTATGAAGAATGGAAGATTGACACAACCGAATGGCACAAAGACCTCACCCTTAAAGAATGCGATGAGGCAATGCAAGAACTTGTTGACAACGCATCAGAGAACTTCCACGAGTTCGCATTCGAATGCTTCAACTATGACCCGAGAGATGATGACGAGTGGTGGTGCATTTAGCCACTACCAACGCAATCGATTTTGGACATCATTTGACCACGATCTATACAACCGAATTTGTGAAATCAAAATGCAAGAGATATGAAATTCAAACTCACATACCACTTCGGCAACAAGGTTGTCCAGGAGTGGAACTTCCACAGCAAAACTCTCGCCTATTGGTACAAAAGTGAACTAATTTGGACAGGTAGATACAATGATGGTAAATTCAAAGTGAGTCCGATATGACAAAGGAACAAAAACTTCTCGCACTCTGCGGTGTGCTTCCGGTACTCGGTGACTTCATTGAGGACCTCAACGATCAAGGTGTATTCAAGAGAGTCATCAAGCAGAAGGCAACCATGCTGCTTCATGAAATTCAGAAAGTAGATGCCACCATCCTTGCTGGTGGCAACATGGATATCTTCCAACAACAAATTGAAATTCAACAATCCTTCCGCCAATGGGTGGAGCAAAATTTTTAAGCATGAAAAAAACAATGAACGATATAATTGATGAGGTAAATGAGCAGATAAAAAAACACGAGCTATATTTCATCCCAGGTGCTGACAATCGTGCACGTTACAAAGTGTATCAACGTTACTACCTGTATTCATTTTTGCGCTCGCACAAGATGACTCTCGTGGAGATAGGCAATCTCTTTGGAGCACACCATTCAACAGTTCTTTATGGAATTGCTAAAGCCAAAGGATGGAAAAATGACAGGCTATTCCTTCGAGTTACCGATGATTTGCGTCAAATATTCGAGGCTTACACTGCAATGGACTATTTGGTTGAGCGCAATCTGATGCTCGATGTGCTTCAGTGCGGTTCATTTTGGGAGATGAGGAAGATACAGGAAGACATTAAAAAGGGTATGTATGGTGTGACGCAATGACGGGACGTCTATTCTATCGCTGCCCATTGTTACACATCATTGGTGAGATTTAAAAAATTTTTAGAGCGTCACCGTCACGCTTTTTAATAACTTACACAATAACAGCAATTTAACAAAAAAAAGATTGTCACGGAGCGTCACGGAGCGTCACGGATTTATTCACATTTACCAAAGATATCAACAAATGCAACCATTTTTAACTAAATACGTTTATTTTTGTATCGGTTCGGTCTCACATCATAGAACCTAAAGGTATTATTAACCCTTGTAATGAAATCGAAGTGAGACCCGGTGGATTTGCGGGGG
>CAZENK010000058.1:0-6923 GCA_964513585.1 uncultured Bifidobacterium sp.
CACGCGGGCCACCTTGCGAAGTGCCGAGTTCGGCTTCTTCGGGGTGGTGGTGAACACGCGCGTGCAGACGCCACGACGCTGCGGCGATCCCTTGAGCGCCGGGGTCTTGGTCTTCGTTGTCTTGCTGCTGCGACCCTGACGGATCAACTGCTGGATTGTGGGCACGCAATTACCTCTTGCTAAAAAATCTGACTGTCGACCACAGAACCGGAGAACCCGGCTCATGACGCTGGCCGTCAAGACCATGTAAGGCTAGGGGCGTCTGTTCCCCGGTGGCAACCCGCCACCGGTTCACAGAGCCGATGATTCTGGTGGTTCTTCTTCGCTGATGACCTGGTCGGCCGGCACCTCGCCCGCCGGCTCCCCGGCAAGTTCGGCTGCTGCCTCGGCGGCATCTGCCTCGGCCTCGGCCACGGGCTCCTCCGGAGTCGTGGCAATGGTCTCGAGGATCGCATCCTCCGACGCGAGGTCATCGAAGATGGCCTCGTCGTTGGCGACGTAGGTTCCCTGCAGACCCGCGAGGTACGCGGCCGGGTCGGCCTCGTCGCTCGAGAAGTACTCCATGGGCACGTAGTCCGGGGCGTCAACGTCGAAGTAGCGGTACTTCTCCATGCCGGTGCCTGCCGGGATCAGCTTGCCGATGATGATGTTCTCCTTGAGACCGATCAGGCTGTCGGCGCGGCCGTCGATGGCCGCCTCGGTCAGCACGCGGGTGGTCTCCTGGAACGACGCCGCCGACAACCACGAGTCGGTCGCGAGCGATGCCTTGGTGATTCCCATGATCTCGGGGCGACCCTCGGCGGGGCGCTTGCCCGACTCGACCATGGCACGGTTCGTGTCACGGAAGACCTTGGCGTCGACGCGCTCGCCGGGCAGGAAGCTGGTGTCACCGGTCTCCTGCACACCGACGCGGCGCGTCATCTGACGCACGATGAGTTCGATGTGCTTGTCGTGGATCGACACACCCTGGTCGCGGTAGACCTTCTGCACTTCCTCGATGAGGTACTGCTGGGTCTGGCGGATACCGAGGATCTCCATGATCTCCTTCGGGTCCCACGGACCGGTGGTGACCGGCTGGCCGGCGTCGATGTTCTGGCCATCGACAACGGACGGGCGGCTGCCCGACGGGAGCATGATCAAGTGCTCGTCGCCCTTGTCGTCAACGACCGTGACCGGGATTCCCTTGCCCTCGTCCTCGCCGATGCGGACCTTGCCCGATGCCTTCGCGAGACGAGCCGAACCCTTCGGTGTGCGTGCCTCGAACAACTCGACAACGCGCGGAAGACCGCCTGCGATGTCCTTGCCCGCGACGCCACCGGTGTGGAACGTACGCATGGTCAGCTGGGTACCGGGCTCACCGATCGACTGGGCGGCGATGACGCCGACGGCCTCGCCGAGTTCGATGCTCTTGCCGGTCGCGAGCGAACGGCCGTAGCACAGTGCGCACACGCCGAGAACGGCGTCGCACGACACGACCGAGCGGACCTGCACTCGGTCGATCTTCGGGTCGTTGCGCAGTGCCTCCATCTCGATGTCGCCGACGAGGGTGTTCTTGGCGAGCACCTTGCCGTCCGACAACTGCACATCGTTCAGCAACGCGCGGCCGAACAACTTGGTCTCGAGGTTCGCACGCACGCCACCGGCGTCGGGCTTCACGTTCTCGATCCAGAGACCGAGACGCGTGCCGCAGTCCTCCTCGCGCACGATGAGCTCCTGGGCCACGTCGACGAGACGGCGGGTCAGGTAACCCGAGTCAGCGGTACGCAGCGCCGTGTCGACGAGACCCTTTCGGGCGCCGGGGGTGGCGATGAAGTACTCGAGTGTCTCGAGGCCCTCGCGGAAGTTGCTCTTGATCGGGCGCGGGATCATGTCACCGCGGGGGTTCGACACGAGGCCGCGCATTCCCGCGATCTGACGCATCTGCGTCATGTTTCCGCGTGCTCCCGACCCGACCATCATGTCGATCGGGTTGAAGCGGTCGGCCTTGAACTCCTCGACCATCGCGGCCTGGACCTCTGCGGTTGCATCAGTCCAGATCGTGACTTCCTGCTGGCGGCGCTCACCGTCGGTGATGATGCCGCGACGGAACTGCGTCTCGACCTTGTCGGCCTGCTTCTCGTAGTTGTCGAGAATCTCGCGCTTCTTCTTCGGGGTCTTGACGTCCTCGATCGACACGGTGAGACCGGACTGCGATGCGTAGCGGTAGCACACGGCCTTCAGTGCGTCGAGGGTGCTCGCGATGACACCCTTGTCGTAGTGGTCGGACAACCGCTCGACGATCACGCCCATCTCGGACTTCTTCACCGGCGAGGTGATGTGACCGAACTGCGCCGGGTAATCGGCGGGCAGTGTCTCCTCGAACAGCAGGCGGCCTGCGGTGGTCTCGAACGAGACGCGCTTCCCGTCGGCATCGCGGTCGAACATGCGGATCAGCGTGTGCAACGTGATGGAGCCCTCGTCGAGCGCACGGAACACTTCCCAGCGCTGCGAGAACGCACGACCGTGACCGGGTGCACCGTCAGCCGACTCGGTCAGCCAGAACGCACCGATGATGAGGTCCTGCGAGGGGGTCACGATGGGGCGACCCGATGCGGGCGACAGGATGTTGTTTGCCGACAGCATGAGCACGCGCGCCTCGGCCTGGGCCTCGGTCGACAGCGGCAGGTGGATTGCCATCTGGTCCCCGTCGAAGTCGGCGTTGAACGCGGTGCACACCAGCGGGTGGATCTGCAGGGCCTTGCCCTCGACCAGCACCGGCTCGAATGCCTGGATGCCCAGGCGGTGCAGCGTGGGAGCACGGTTCAACATGACCGGGTGCTCCTTGATGACGTCCTCGAGGACATCCCACACCTGCGGACGACGGCGCTCGACCATGCGCTTGGCGCTCTTGATGTTCTGCGCGAGCTCGAGATCGACGAGGCGCTTCATCACGAAGGGCTTGAACAGCTCGAGTGCCATCAACTTCGGGAGACCGCACTGGTGCAGACGCAGCGTGGGTCCGGCCACGATGACCGAACGACCCGAGTAGTCGACGCGCTTTCCGAGCAGGTTCTGACGGAAACGTCCCTGCTTGCCCTTCAGCATGTCCGACAGCGACTTCAGCGGGCGGTTGCCCGGGCCGGTGACGGGGCGACCACGACGACCGTTGTCGAACAACGCGTCGACGGCCTCCTGCAGCATGCGCTTCTCGTTGTTGACGATGATCTCGGGCGCACCGAGGTCGAGCAGACGACGAAGACGGTTGTTGCGGTTTATGACGCGGCGGTAGAGGTCGTTCAGGTCGGATGTCGCGAAACGTCCGCCCTCGAGCTGCACCATCGGGCGCAGGTCGGGCGGGATGACCGGCACAGCGTCGAGGATCATCGCCTTCGGGCTGTTCATGCGGCGACCGGCTTCGTCACGCTGGTTGAACGACGCAACGATCTTCAGGCGCTTGATGGCCTTCTGCTTGCGCTGGGCAGACAGGGGCTTGCCCTTCAGACCGTTCTCGATTGCATCACGCAGCTTGATCTCTTCCTCGTCGAAGTCGATCGAGTCGATGAGCATCTTGATGGCATCGGCACCGGTACCGCCGGTGAAGTAGTCCTGGTAGCGGTCGAAGATCTCGCGCCACAGGCCCTCGTCCTCGATGATCTTGCGCGGGTGGAGGTCACGGAACTCGTCCCATGCACGCTTCAGCACGTCGAGCTCGGCGTCGAAACGCTCGCGCAGCGACTGCTCTTCCTTGTCCATCGACTTCTGGCGGGCCTTGATCTCGGCTTCCTTCGCGCCGTCCTTCTCCATCGCCTTGAGCTCGGTCTCGTGCTCCTTGAGCTTGGCCTTCATCGTCTTGTCGCGGTCCTTGACGATCGCGTCGCACTCCTCGATGAAGTCGGCCTCAAGCTGTGCCATGTCCTCGTGGCGCTTGTCGACGTCGACGGTCGACACCAGGTACGCCGCGAAGTAGATCACCTTCTCGAGCTGCTTGGCCTTCAGCTCTTCCTTCGGCTCGAGCCCACCCAGCAGGTAGGCCAGCCACGAACGGGTGCCGCGCAGGTACCAGATGTGGACGACGGGAGCGGCCAGCTCGATGTGGCCCATGCGCTCACGACGGACCTTCGAACGGGTGACCTCGACGCCACAGCGCTCACAGATGATCCCCTTGAAGCGCACGCGCTTGTACTTGCCGCAGTAGCACTCCCAGTCGCGGGTGGGTCCGAAGATCTTCTCGCAGAAGAGTCCGTCCTTCTCCGGGCGGAGTGTGCGGTAGTTGATGGTCTCGGGCTTCTTGACCTCACCCTTTGACCACAGGCGGATTTGGTCCGCAGTGGCGAGGCCGATGCGGAGCTGGTCGAACATGTTTACGTCGAGCATTGGAGTCGTTTCCTTGGTGGTCGGGCGGATCAGTAGGCGCGTGCGGGACGGCGTTCACGGTCGTCGTCATCGGAGCCACGCTCCGGACGACTGATGTCGATGCCGAGTTCCTCGGCGGTGCGGTAGATCTCGTCGTCGAATTCGTGCATCTCGATCTCCTTGCCTGCGTTGTCGAGAACCTCGACGTTCAGGCAGAGCGACTGCATTTCCTTCATGAGAACCTTGAACGATTCCGGGATGCCGGGCTCGGGGATGTTGTCACCCTTCACGATGGCCTCGTAGACCTTCACGCGGCCGAGAACGTCGTCGGACTTGATGGTGAGCAGCTCCTGCAGGCAGTAGGCAGCACCGTAGGCCTCGAGTGCCCACACTTCCATCTCTCCGAAACGCTGACCGCCGAACTGGGCCTTTCCGCCGAGCGGCTGCTGCGTGATCATGCTGTACGGGCCGGTGGAGCGTGCGTGGATCTTGTCGTCAACAAGGTGGTGCAGCTTCAGGATGTACTTGTACCCGACAGTGATCGGGTTGTCGTACTTCTCGCCGGTGCGGCCGTTGCGCAGCCACACCTTGCCGGTGTTCATGATGAGACGCTTGCCGTCGGCACCCTCGGGGTTCAGGTTCTCGAGGATCGCCTTGATGGTCGGGTGGTCGCCTGCGGCTTCCACTTCGTCCCAGTGCGCACCGTCGAAGATGGGGGTCGCGATAAAGGTCGCGGGCTCGGTGGCCGCGCGGGTCTTCGACTCGGTGCCGCGTGCGGGCTCGGCGCCGACGACCTTGTTGGTCTTCGGGTCCTGCCAGCCCCAACGTGCGGCGTACCCGAGATGCGACTCGAGCACCTGGCCGACGTTCATTCGGCTCGGAACGCCGAGTGGGTTCAGGATGATGTCGACAGGGGTGCCGTCTTCCATGTACGGCATGTCCTCGACGGGGAGGATCTTCGAGATGACACCCTTGTTGCCGTGGCGACCGGCGAGCTTGTCGCCGACCGAGATCTTGCGCTTCTGCGCAACGAAGACCTTGACCAGCTTGTTCACGCCCGGGGGCAGCTCGTCACCGGCCTCGCGCGAGAACACCTTCACGTCGATGACCTTGCCGCCCTCACCGTGGGGGACCTTCAGCGAGGTGTCACGCACCTCGCGTGCCTTCTCACCGAAGATCGCGCGCAGCAGGCGCTCTTCCGGTGTGAGCTCGGTCTCACCCTTCGGGGTGACCTTGCCGACCAGCACGTCACCGGGGCCGACCTCGGCACCGATGCGGATGATGCCGTCCTCGTCGAGATCGCGCACGATGTCGTCCGACAGGTTCGGGATGTCGCGGGAGATCTCTTCCTCACCGAGCTTCGTGTCGCGCGCGTCGACCTCGTAGTTGTGGATGTGGATCGACGTGAGCACGTCGTCGCGCACCACGCGCTCGGACAGGATGATTGCGTCCTCGAAGTTGTAGCCCTCCCACGGCATGAAAGCCACGAGAAGGTTCTTGCCGAGCGCGAGCTCGCCGTCGTCGGTGGACGGACCGTCGGCGAGAAGGTCGCCCTTCTTGATCTTCTGTCCCTCGCGCACGCGGATGACCTGGTTGATGCAGGTGTCCTGGTTCGAGCGGTGGAACTTCATCAGCTTGTGCTCGGTCTTCTTCGACTTGCCCGCGTACTTCACGACGATGGTGTCACCGGTGATCTCGGCAACCTCTCCGTCGTCCTCTGCGAGGATCACGTCGGCACCGTCATGCGCTGCACGCTTCTCGATGCCGGTTCCCACGTACGGGGCCTCGGCGCGCACCAACGGCACTGCCTGACGCTGCATGTTCGCACCCATCAGGGCACGGTTCGCATCGTCGTGCTCGAGGAACGGGATCAGAGCGGTCGCGACGGACACGATCTGCTTCGGCGACACGTCGATGAAGTCGACCTCCTCGGGGGTCACGGATGCGATGTCGGTGGTGGCACCGAAGAAGCTCTCGGCCTCGAGCATGCGACGCAGGTCGTCGAGGCTCGCCGCCTGCGGCGAACGACGCACGAGAACGCGCGGTCCCTTGAGCGAGCCGTCCTTGTCGACCGGGGTGTTCGCCTGGGCGACGACGTACTTCTCTTCCTCGTCAGCGGCCATGTACACGATTTCCTTCGTGACCTTGCCGTTCTTGACACGCAGGTACGGGGTCTCGATGAAACCGAACTGGTTCACGCGTGCATATGACGACAACGCACCGATCAGACCGATGTTCGGACCCTCGGGGGTCTCGATCGGGCACATGCGGCCGTAGTGGGAGAAGTGGACGTCACGGACCTCGAAGCCAGCGCGCTCACGGCTCAGACCACCGGGTCCGAGAGCCGACAGACGACGACGGTGCGTGAGACCCGACAGCGGGTTCACCTGGTCCATGAACTGCGACAACTGCGACGTTCCGAAGAACTCCTTGATCGCTGCCACGACGGGGCGGATGTTTATGAGTGTCTGGGGAGTGATCGCCTCGACGTCCTGGGTGGTCATGCGCTCGCGCACAACGCGCTCCATGCGCGACAGACCGATGCGGACCTGGTTCTGGATCAACTCGCCCACCGAACGCACGCGACGGTT
>CAZENK010000059.1:0-6823 GCA_964513585.1 uncultured Bifidobacterium sp.
CCCCCGACCCTCTCCTTGTAAGGGAGATGCTCTAGCCAACTGAGCTAAACGCCCGGAGAAGAAAAGGCTATCTGCGGTCAGCCCTCATTGCGCGACTGATCCTGCCGATGAACCGCAAGGGAGCGAAGGCAACAGTCGACGGTCACGCAACCGCACGCCCGCGGTCAACCGCACGCGCGACCATTGGCCCGACAATCGCACTTACGATGACGTAGGCAGCAACAATTCCCTGCCACTCTTCCGGGGCGATACCGAAGCCCACGATCAACGCTCCGATTGCGATGCTGAACTCACCTCGTGCACTCAGCACGCTCCCTCCCCGCAGGGCACACCACTTCAGATCATCCCCTTCGTGGCCCGAACGTCTCAGCGCGTAGTACACGGTGGCAACCTTGGTGGCCCACGTGATCACCACCAGCACGACGGCCAACGGCAACGCCGGAAGCATGTCGGCGGGGTCCGTCTGGATGCCGAAGAACACGAAGAACACGGCCGCAAAGACATCGCGCAGTGCTGACATTCGTGCGCGCACGATCTCGGCAACCTCGCCGGTGATCAACAACCCCACGAAGAACGCCGCGACAACCGGGGAGAATCCGAACAGTCCGGCGACCCCTCCGGCGAGTAGAGCGAGCCCGAGTGTCGTAAGAAGCAGAGCCGCCCCGGAGTTGGCAGAGAGAATCGCGCCGAACACCTTCACCCCGCGCGACCCCACAAACAGCAGGATGCTGACAACCGCAAGGCCGAAACCAACGCCCAGCAGCCCCGACCACACCGATATTGCAGCCCCCAAACCCGTGAGAATCGGCAGATAGGGAGCCATCACGAGGTCCTCGAGAACCAGAACAGACACAAGGGAATCCCATTCGGGGCGGTTGCGCCATCCCATCTCGCGCGCAACCTGGGTCGCAATTCCGCTGCTCGAGACATAGGTGACTCCGGCCATGGCGAGAATCATCGTCGGTGACCATCCGAGCAAGAGCCCCACGACGACTCCGGGCGTTGCATTGAGAAGAAGGTCAACAACTGCAGTGCGCAGGTGAAGCCTGGTCTCGCGCACGATGGTCTCGGCAGAGTACTCAAGCCCCAGAAACAGGAGCAACAAGAGCGCACCGACCTCGGCTGACACCGCTATGAACGGCTCCGAGACGTCGAACTGCACCACCCCGCCGACACCCAGACCCAGACCCACCAGCAGGAACAACGGCGCACTTGCCACGCGTATGGAGAACGCCAACCGGGCAACCACACCCAGAAGCACGAAGAGGCCGCCTATCTCGGCGATAGTTCTCGAAATCGACTCTTCGACCAGCGCCAGATGCACCGCCACAGACTAGATGACCACCACGTTCGACTACTGCCGACCGGATCGCATCATCGACTCGAGCATCTCGGGCGATGCAGCCACCACGGGGCGGCGTCGCGCGTCAGGGTCGACCGTCATGAGATCCTCGTCGTTTGCCTCTGCAATCACGGCGCCGGCCTCGGAACAGATCAACACTGCCGCGAGGTAGTCCCACACACCGAGCCCGTCATAGTCGATGAAACCGTCGACCGCACCCCGTGCAACGAGCGAGATGTCGAGCGCCGCCGCACCGAGCGTGCGCACCTGCCACCACCCGTGCCCCGGGGCGGGAAGTGCATTCGTGGCCACGACAGCTCGACTCGGGTCGGTGCAGCCCGACACTGCGATGCGCATGCCGTCAACGTTTGCCCCGGCATCGCGGATTGCCGCATAGCGGGTCTCGCTCCCCGACTGCTCGGCCACCAATGCGACACGCGGCCCCATCGCATCGACCACACAGAGGCTGGTGGCGAACCAGGGGAAACCCTTGCTTGCGTTGGTGGATCCGTCGACGGGATCGACCACGATCAACAGCCTGTCGCCGGTCAGGGGCCAATCGAGATCACCCGCACCAGACTCCTCGCTCAGCACGTAGAAGCCTGCCGCCTCGCACATGTCGACGACCACCTCGTCCACCGCGACATCGCCTGTGTACTGACCCTCGCGCTCACCCGTGAACTCCCAGGCCCCGCCCTCGTCGAGCACATCAGCGGCGGCATCGGCAACATCGTGCAGGAACCCGAGAATGTCGCGGTCATCAGAATGACGGTCGAAGTGCGGCACGACCCAACCGTACTGTGCCGCCCCTTGGTTGCCGCGTGATTGCGGCAACGCGAACCCTATGCAGAGGCCAGCGACACGCGGGCAACGACACCCGTGGCGTCGGTGCGGCGCAGCAGAACGGCCTCGCCTCCGCTTGCGACCGCCAGCTGCCTCACGATCGCAAGACCGAGGCCAGTGCCGGGGGCGTTCTCCGTGTGCTTCCCGCGCCAGAAACGCTCGAAGGCGAGCATCAACTGTTCGTCCGTGAGCCCGGGCCCCTCGTCAATCACGTCGATGTTCACGTTGTCTCCCTCGCGCGAGACACGCAACGTGATCACCGAACCGTCCGGCGCCACACCGAGGGCATTGTCCACATAGTTGTCGACGATCTGTTCGAGCGCTCCGTCCATTGCCGTGCACAGCGCCTCTGCCGGCAGCTCGACCCTGAAGTCGACAGAGCGTTCCGATGCGAGCGGTGCCCACATCTCGAGCCGCGCGCGCACGACCGACACCGCATCGACTGTCACCGTCGCGGCTGCCCGCCCCTCGATGCGGGCGAGGGCGAGCAGCTGCTCCACCATCTCCTGCAGACGGTCCGCCTCGGCACGCGAGGCATCGAGGGCCTCGGCGGCGATCACATTGTCAGCATCAAGAGAATCCTGCGCCTGTTCCAGGCGGAGCCGCAGTGCGGTGAGCGGTGTGCGCAGCTGGTGCGACACCGCACCGGCAAACTGTCGCTGCCCTTCGATGAGCAGACC
The DNA here is from genome assembly GCA_964513585.1 of uncultured Bifidobacterium sp. GTDB lineage: Bacteria > Actinomycetota > Acidimicrobiia > Acidimicrobiales > Ilumatobacteraceae > UBA2093. The sequence continues at coordinate 2,866 of CAZENK010000059.1, forward strand.
CAGCCGGGATGCCATCGTGTTGAACGACCTCGACAGGTCGCGCACCTCGGGCGGCCCACTGGAATCATCGGCACGCACGGAGAAATCGCCCTCGGCCAGCCGCTCGGTGCGCCGTGTGAGCCGTTCGATCGGCCGCGCGATGCCGAGCGCCAGGGGCACGCTGATGATCGCAGCGGCCAGCAACGTGATTGCCCCGGCGACTGCGATTCCCGTGAGCCGCCTGCGGACCTGCTCGTCGATGTGCGACTCGGGGTGCGAGAAGCGGACCACGCCGAGCACATCGTCTCCCAACAGCACAGGGACCGCGACGAACACCAGGGACTGGCCCAGCGTGCGTGACTCGCGCTCACCGACTGCGGGCACCCCCGTCAGGGCCCTGCCCACTTCCGGTCGGTTCGAGAACTCCGCCCCGATCACGATCGAACCGTCGTTCGAGGCCACCACCCGGCCCGCCGCGTTCATCACCACCACTCGCGGCCCGTCGGGTGCGTCGTAGTCGTCGAGATAGGGCTGCAGCGACGGCAGCACGGCACCCTCCGTGGTGTCGAGGGTCTCCTTCGCATGCCCAGCCATGATGAACGCGTCGCGCTCGAGAGCAGTGACGAGCCGGTCCCTTTCCACACCCGCCACGAAGCCCGCGAGCGGGATGCTGAACACCAGAAGGATCAGCGTCGCCACGGCGACGAGCGACAGCGCGAGACGCTTCCTCATGCCGGCTCGACCTGCACGAACCTGAACCCCACACCACGCACGGCCTGTATCCAGTCGGGGTGACCCAGCTTCTTGCGGATCGACGCCACGTGTGCATCGAGAGTCTTGGTGGTGCCGTACCAGTTGACATCCCACACGTGCTCGAGGATGTCGTTGCGCCGGAACACCACGTTCGGTTCCGCGGCGAGGAAGGCGAGAAGGTCGAACTCCTTGGCGGTCAGCGCGATCTCGTCACCGTCGAGGGTCACCGAGTGCGTGCGCTCGTCGATCACCAGACGGCCCGCAGGAATGACAGGCGACGCCGGCACATCGGTGTTCCGGCGCGTGACCGCGCGGATGCGCGCGAGCAGCTCACGCTGGCTGAACGGCTTCACCACGTAGTCATCGGCCCCGAGCTCGAGCCCGAGCACACGGTCCAGTTCGTCGCCGCGTGCGCTCACGATGATGATCGGCACGTTCGAGAAGGTGCGGATCTCTCTCGCTGCATCCAGACCGTCCATGTCGGGAAGACCGAGGTCCATCAACACCGCGTCGGGTGCCTGCCCGCGCACCGATGCGACCCCCTCGGCACCTGTGCCCACGTGCGACACCTGCAATCCCGCGAGCGTCAACGATGCGACCACCGACTCGGCGATCGATCGGTCGTCTTCCACCAGCAGGATCCTCACGAGCCCATTGTGGCGTGACCGCACCGGGCACAGCGCTCTTCACGTCCCCTCCCCCGCAATCTTTGACGAATCTTGGATTTCGCCTCGACGTTCCCTTGACACCGGTTCCCTACGGTGACTCTCAACGGATTTCGCCTAGAGCCGGGAGACACAATGAAGACCTCAATCGCCACCACACTCTCCATCGCGGGGGTCATCGCAGCCGGTGTGGCCGCCTATGCGGTGAACACGAGCGTGCTCGGGGCATCAGCCACCGCCGACCCGGTCACGATCGTCTCCACATCGACACCCGGGACCGGGACCACGCCGGTTGCAATGCCGGGCGCCACGGCACCAAACGCGGTGGTCACCGCCCGGGCGGGTTCCGTCGACGGCACCGCAACCACCTACAAGGTCGGTAACGCGGGGTCGGTCGTGATCGACACTTCGAACGGCGCCATCGAGGTCATCGGGATTCTCCCGGCCGTCGGGTTCACGAGCGAACCGGCCCGCACCGACGCATCCGGCGCAGTGAAGGTCCATTTCGTGTCAAGCACCCAGCGCATCGAATTCCTCGCACGCATGGTCAACGGCGCAGTGGTGACCAAGGTGACAAACGAGGCGCTGCAGTCATCGCCGCCTTCAACCTATGACGACGACCGCGACGATGACGATCGCCATGATGATGACGACGACCACTACGACGACGACGACCACGATGACCGAGACGACCACGACGAAGAGGACGACGACTGATGCTGAACGACCCGCTTCTCCCCGACCCTCCGGTCGCAGGAAAAAGCCGCCCGGCAGCGCGGAACCGTCGCCCAAGCCCCGCAATGTCGGCGAAGATTCTCGCAACCGGCCTCGCCACCACCGCGATGCTCGGTCTCACCACGGGTTACGCGCTCGCGAAGAAGACAGAGCAGCCCACCGGGACACTGACCCCCACGACCGAGACTGCAGCAACGGGCGCCGATGCCGACCCGACGACCACGATTGGCCAACCTTCGACACAACCGAACATCGCAGCGCCCGACACATCCGTGGCACGCAGCGCACAGAATCCACCGACAGTCGTCGAGATTCCCGTGCCCCAGGCCGCGCCCGCGCAACCGGGCAACAACTGGGACGGCGGGGCTTCCCAGCCGAGCAGCGGCTCACGCTGATCACACCCATGATCTCCCTCATTGCGCGCGACTGTCGCATGCTCATGGGCGTGCAGTGCCGTATCGAGATCGTCGGCCCGAACGCCCCGATCCTCCTCGATGAGTGCTTCGCCCTGGTCGCAGAGCTGGAACGGAAATGGAGCCGGTTCCGGTCGGACTCAGACATCTCACGCCTGAACAATTCGCCCGGCCGCCCGGTGCGCGTCGACCCACGCACCGTGACACTCGTGGCGATGATGAAGTCGGCGATGCACGAGACCGGCGGCACCTTCAACCCCACCCATCTGCCCGACCAGATCGCGCTGGGCGACGCTCGGTCACTTGTCGGCGACCACGTGACTTCGATACCCGGGGATGCGGCACCGTGGGAGTCGCTTGGTGCGGTGACCATCGACCCGGACGGCCTCGTGAGCCTGCCGCCGACACTCACCCTCGATGCCGGCGGCATCGGCAAGGGCCTCGCCGCTGACATCGCGGCCGGGCATGCCCTCGACCGTGGGGCGACCGCCGTGTGCGTGAACCTCGGTGGCGACATCCGCATCGCCAATGCACACGGCTCGACCCATGACTGGGCCATCGACGTGCAGGCTCCGAACGGAACCGATGCGCCCTTGTCGACCGTGTCGATCCGCAACGGTGCGATCGCCACATCGGCGCGTTCTGCCCGGCGCCGCGGCACACGCGGCATCGCCGACCACATTCACGGCTCGCGCCCTGACATCGAGACAGCGAGCGTCATCGCATCGACCGCAGCATGGGCCGAGGTGTGGGCGAAGCATCTCGCCATCGCCGACCGGGGGCTTGCCGATGTCGAATCACGTGGCCTGGCCGGCCTCGTGCTTTTCACCGACGGCACCATGACAAACGGACAGCAATGGAAGGATTTCGAACGATGCTGAGCTCGATCTGGTGGGACCTCACACGGGCCTCGGCCAACGTGGCGTGGGGCCTGTGCCTCTTCACCATCCTGTGGGGCGTGCTGCTCACCACTCGCGTTCTGCGCGGCATGGACCGGCCCGCGTGGCTGCGCGATCTTCATTCGTGGCTCGGGGGGATCACGGTCGTGTTCACTGCGATCCACATGGCAACGCTCGTGCAGGACAACTACGTGGACTTCTCGGTCGTCGATGTGCTGGTGCCGTTCTCCTCGGCGTACCGCCCGGTGCCGGTGGCGCTCGGGGTGATCGGGTTCTGGACCCTGGTGGCGGTGCAGGGCACGTCGCTCATGATGAAGAAGTTGAGTCGCGCCACTTGGCGGCGCATCCACATGCTGTCGTACCCGCTGTACGCGATCATGGCGGTGCACGCACTCACCGCCGGCAGCGACGTGGGCACACCGCTCTACACCGGGTTCACCATGGCGCTTGCCATGACGGGCGCGGCGGTCGGCGGGATCCGCTGGGTGGCGGGCAGGTCGATCGACCGCAGGAA
>CAZENK010000060.1:0-6687 GCA_964513585.1 uncultured Bifidobacterium sp.
CAGTCAAATTGCGCCTCACACGAGTTGGCAAGACCAAGCAACCGCAGTACCGCGTGATCGCAGCCGATTCGCGTCGTGCACGCGACGGTCGTTTCATCGAGATCCTCGGTCAGTACAACCCCCGCACCGAGCCGTCCACCATCACCATCGACAACGACAAGGCTGTCAAGTGGTTGATGCAGGGCGCCCAGCCGACCGAGCGCGTGCGCAAGCTTCTCGAGATCAGCGGCGCGTGGGCCCAGTTCACCGCGGCCAAGTCCAAGTAGTCCCGTGTCCGACTTCGACGCAAACGCGCTTGAGGCGCCCATCGCAACCGCAGTGCTGACGCACATCGTGCGCAGCATCGTCGATGACGCCGATGCGGTGCAGGTGTCCTCCGGCCCCGGCAAGGGCGACAAGGTCCTCCTCGAGGTCCGTGTCGGTCCCGGTGACCTCGGCCGTGTCATCGGCCGTCGTGGCCGCACTGCCCAGAGCATCCGCACCGTCGTTCGTGCGGCTGCCACCAACGACGACGTCGATGTCGACGTTGACTTCGTCGACGAATAAGCCCTTTTGAACGCACCGCGTGTACCCGATGGGCTCCTCGAAGTGGGGAGAATCGGCAAGCCGCACGGCGTGAAGGGCGATGTCTTCGTTTCCCTGACGTCTGACGTGGAACAACGTCGGCGCGTCGGCGCCACGTTCGTGGTCATGGTCGCGAACGAGCCCCGCACTCTCCGCGTCACCACGGTGCGCCCGCAGGCGGACCGCCATGTCATGCACTTCGAGGGGGTCGACGACCGGAACGCTGCCGAGCACCTCACGAACAAGTTCCTCTATGCCGAACCAGTGGTCGATGAATCGGCGCTGTGGGTGCATCAGCTCATCGGTTCCCGTGTGGTCGATGATGCGGGCGAGGAGTGGGGTGTCTGCACCGCAGTGATCGACAACCCCGCGCACCAGTTGCTCGAACTCGAGGACGGCGTTCTGGTGCCGCTGCCCTTCGTGGAGTCCTGTGACGGCACCGTCACCCGCATCCGTCCGCCGCAGGGTCTCCGTGAGGCCCTGCGACCCGAATAGCGTCGTCCTCATGCGCATCGACGTGTTCTCGATCTTCCCGGAGATGGTCGAACAGTTCTGTTCGCACAGTCTCCTCGGTCGTGCGCGTTCGACCGGGGCGATCGATCTGCACGCCCACGACATCCGCGACCATGCCACCGACGTGCACCGGACCGTCGACGACACGCCGTTCGGCGGGGGTGCCGGGATGCTCATGCGACCCGAGCCGATCTTCGCGGCGGTCGAGGCCGTCCGCCCCCCGAGGCCCCTTCTGCTGCTCGGCCCCGGTGGGCAGCGCTTCGACCAGGCGATGGCGAGTGCACTGGCTGCCGGTGACGGGTTCAGCCTGCTGTGCGGCCGCTACGAGGGGGTCGACCAGCGCGTGCGCGAGCACCTGGTTGACCACGAGGTCTCGGTGGGTGATGTGGTGCTCGCCGGTGGCGAGGTCGCCGCGTGCCTGGTGATCGAGGCCGTGACCAGGCTCGTGCCCGGCGTGATGGGCAATGCGGTCTCGCCCGTGACCGAGAGCTTCGGTGAGTCAGGCCTTCTCGAGGAGCCCCAGTGGACCCGCCCGGCCGACTTCCGCGGTTGGCAGGTGCCAGAGGTGCTGCGCGGGGGAGACCACGCCCGGATCGCCCGTTGGCGCCATGCCCAGGCCCTGTGGCGCACCCTGCAGCAGCGCCCGGACCTGATTGAGGCGCGTGGGGGCCTCACCGAGGCCGAGAAAGCCCTGTTGGAAGGGGTGGAGTTCTCCTCGTATCCTTCATTGTTCGCTCCGGACGTGCCTGACCAGCCCTAGTGGTGTCCACATCCACCGAGCCGACCACACATAGACCGCTCTCACGAGACCACTCCAGTCGCCCAAGGAATCATCATGAAGACCACAGACATCGTCGACAACCAGAACAAGCGCGATGACATTCCTGCACTCCTCCCCGGTGACGAGGTCAAGGTGCACGTGCGCGTGGTCGAGTCCGGCAAGGAGCGCATCCAGGTGTTCCAGGGCAACGTCATCGCCATCCAGGGTTCGGGCATCGCCGAGACCTACACGGTCCGCAAGCTGAGCTACGGCGTGGGTGTCGAGCGCACGTTCCCCAAGCACAGCCCGTCGGTGGCCAAGCTCGAGGTCCTGCGTCATGGCGACGTGCGCCGCGCCAAGCTGTACTACCTGCGCGACCGCGTCGGCAAGGCTGCGAAGATCCGCGAGAAGCGCGAGTCGTAGTCCGTCCGTATCGGGCCTCGAGGCTCCCAGGTGAACACTGACGATCTCGAGGACTTCGAGGCAGAGCGCGAGTACAAGCTCGCCCAGGAGTACCAGGACGTCGTCGGCATGTTCAGGTTCGCCGTCGAGACAGAACGCCGTTTCTACCTGGCCAACGCCGTGTCGGTGCGCGTCACCGGCGACAGTGCTCGACCGCTCATCGAAGTGGAATTGTCAGACGCATGGGTATGGGACATGTACCGCAAGACCCGGTTCATCCCGTCGGTCCGGATCCTCAGCTTCAAGGACGTGAACGTCGAGGAACTCCCGTCCGAGGACATCCTTCCGCCCGACGCGATCTAGCGGCATCGCGTCTCGCGCGGGCGAGATGGGCCGAGAACCTGGCTGCGTCGTGGTACGAACGGAACGGCTACCGGATCATCGCTCGCAACTGGACGGTGCGCGGTGGCGAACTCGACGTGGTGGCGATGAGGGACAACGTGATCGTGGTGTGCGAGGTGAAGGCACGTGCCAACGCGGACTACGGATCCCCGCTCGAGTCGATCACGCCGAGGAAGGTTCAGCGCGTGCAGAGAACCGGTCACGCGTTCCTGCGCGAATGGAAGGCATCGACCGGCGATACGGGGGTGCGGCTGCGGTTCGATGTGGCCACGGTGCTCGGAACCACGCTCGAGGTGTTCGAGGACTTCTTCTAGTCAGTTCCTCGACTGCGGTGTGCGTCTCTGCCAGCACGCGTTGTGCCAGTGGCGGCGCAGGTCGGGTGCATCGCGCGGGACGGCCACGCAATGGCCCGTGCCCGAGGGGATTGTCCGGTTGCATCCGGGGCACACGTAGTCCTTGTGGGCCTCGTAGGGCTGCACACGGCGGACCTCGACCGGCCCGTGCAGCTCACCGTCCCACAGGCGGCCTGTCATGTCAGCCGAGGAACGCCCACGCCACGAGTGCGGCAGCGACGCAGATCGCCGACACCACGAACCACACGTCGGTGCTGCGCGCGACTCTCTTGCGCGTCGGATTGAAACCCATGCCCACAAGTATCGCGTGCGCAGCGACGATTGTCGCGTGTTGTCGCTGACTAGCGTGGGTGCCATGCGGCGCATCGGACTGGCGGGACTTGTCGCGTGCGCATTCGCCGCCGCGTTCCCGCTGTCGATTGCTTCTGCCACGACCACCACCACGCCCTCGAGCCCGACGACCACGGTCCCGGTTCTGTGTCCACCGGCAGGCGACGGCAGTGCAACAACGGTGCCCGTCGTTGGGTGCATCAACCCGGCCGTCACCACGACCATGCCCACGACCACGACGTCGCTGCCCATCGCCGTGACCACCGTGCCCGAGGGCTGCGCATTGCCGCCCGTGGCACAGGCAGTGTTCGTGGGCACGGTGACGTCTCTCGACCCGGTGAACGCGGAGTTCGTGGTCACGCAGATGCGTGCCGGCTCGCTCGAGGGCTTCGTCGCCGATGACAGGGTCCAGGTGCGCTACGGCAGCGACGCGAAGTATCTCGACGAGGGGAAGACCTATCTCGTGGGTGTCGAGCAGGACAGCGTGACCCTGCGGCTGAGGTCGACGCTGCGCGACCAGGCCGAGTTGTTCGGCGGGGCCGAGGTCGCCGGCACGCAGACACGGTGCCCGAGATTCGAGGCGGCCGCGCGCACGCTGAACACGGACGGCACGTCGATCCCGACCGGCATGTTCGACACGTTCTTCGAGCAGCCGTGGCGCATCGCGACCGCGGTTCTGCTGCCGCCCGCGCTCGTGCTGTGTGCGTTGTTCGCCCTGGCGTGGTTCCGCAGGGGTCTCAGGCGCTGAACGCGGCAGTCGCGAGCTCGCGCAGCTCGGACACCGCATGTGCGAGCCCGAGCGGGTCGCGGTAAAGCGCGCTGCCCGCGATCAGCACGTTCGCGCCGGCCCGTGCCGCACCTGCGATCGTTGCCGGCGAGATGCCGCCGTCGACCTCGAGATGCACCGAGTCGCCGAGACCGCGCCGTGTGATCATGTCGCGCACCTCGCGGATCTTCGGCTCCATGGTGGAGATGTAGCTCTGGCCGCCGAACCCTGGGTTCACGGTCATCACGAGCACCATGTCCACAAGATCGAGCACATGCTCCACTGTGCTGGCCGGGGTGTGCGGGTTGAGTGCGACCGCAGCGGTTGCACCCATCGACCTGATGTTCTCCAGCGTGCGGTGCAGGTGCGTGCAGGTCTCTGCGTGCACGATCAAGCGTTGGCAGCCGGCCTCGACATAACGGCGCGCCATCACGTCGGGTGTCAGCACCATCAGGTGTGCCTCGAACGGTTTCGTTGTGTAGGGCCTGACCGATGCGATCACATCCGGCCCGAACGTGAGGTTCGGCACGAACTGGCCGTCCATCACGTCGAACTGGATGATGTCGACCCCTGCCTCGTCGAGCGCACGGATCTCCTCACCGAACCTCGAGAAATCGGCGGGGAGCACGGACGGGGCAATCTGGATCGGCAAGGTCACGCAACTCACCCTAGTCAACGGTGATGAGCCGAGTCCCGAGGGTGTGCGGCGGGGTGACCTACGCTGTCACGGTGACAACATCCCACGTCGTTCGAATCGAGAAGCTGGTCGCCGGTGGTGACGGGCTCGCCCGCATGGACGACGGTCGCGTGGTGTTCGTGCCTGGTGTGGTCGGTGGCGAACTGGTCGAGATCTCACTGGCCGAGTCACGGGTCGACTTCGGCCGGGGTGCACTGCTGTCGGTGGTCGAGGCGTCGCCGCAGCGTCGTGTCCCGCCGTGCCCGCACGTGGCACAGGGCTGCGGCGGCTGCGACTGGCAGCACATCGAGCGCCGTGTGCAGGGGCAGGCCAAGCTCGCCATCGTGCAGGAGGCCTATGCGCGAACCGCAAAGCTCGACGTGACACCGCAACTGAGGCGGCTGTCGGAGGACGCCCGTCGCACCACGGTGCGCATGGTGTCGACGGCCGACGGTCAACTCGGCTTCCGTGCGCACGAATCGCACGACATGGTCTCCGTGTCACGCTGCGACGTCGCGCACCCGTTGGTGAACGAGTTCATCGCGTCGCCCGTGCTCGAGGGTGCCGGCGAGGTCACCATCCGCGTGGGTGCGCGCACCGGCGACATCGGCGTGTGGGCCCACGAGGGCAAGCTCGCGCGCACGCTTCCTGCCGGCATCAAGACCGGGGAGCGCGGGGCCATCACCGAACAGGTGGGCGACCATCTGTTCCGTGTCTCGATGGGTTCTTTCTTCCAGTCGTCGCCCGAGGCGGCCGAGTTGTTGATCGATTCGGTGTCGCGGCGCCTCGACACGCTCGGGATCGAGGGCGGGCTCATGTGCGATGCCTACGGCGGCGTCGGACTCTTCAGCCTGGCGTTTGCCGGCCGATTCGACGAGGTACTGCTGGTGGAGTCATCGGAGTCGGCTTGTCGCGACGCGGTGAGGAACCTCGCCGAGTGCGCCGCCGTCATCGAGCAGGCGAACATGGACAACTGGGAATCTGCCGAGGCCGACGTGGTGATCGCGGATCCGTCGCGTGCGGGGCTCGGAAAGCACGGTGCCGCCGCTGTGATCGACACCGGCGCACCGACGGTGATCCTGGTGAGCTGTGACCCCGTGGCAGGTGCACGTGATGCACGACTGCTCGTGAACGCCGGCTACGAGATCGGAGAGGTCGAGGTTCTCGACATCTTCCCCGAGACGCACCACGTCGAAGTGGTCGCGGCCTTCAGCAGATAGGGGACCCGCATGGCATCCGACTGGGCAAGACCTGTCGTGTACTTCGAGATACAGGCCCGTGACGCCGACCTGCTCACGGGCTTCTATCGCGACATGTTCAACTGGGACATCGGCGAGGGGTTCATCCGTCAGATCCCTGCCGGCATCGGCGGGCCGGAGAACGGCATCGGTGGGCACCTGCGCCAGGGTGATGCACCCGGTGTCACGTTGTTCATCCAGGTGAAGGACCTCGAGGCCTCGCGCCAACGGGCGGTGGAGCTCGGCGGCACCATCACGTCGGACAGGTTCGACATTCCCGGTGGTGCATCGATCGCGGGCATCACGGACCCCGAGGGCAACCCGATCACGCTCGTGCAGCAGTAGTCGCTAGAGCAGCGAGTACACCGCGACCGAACGGCTCGATTCGACGATCGCGGCGTTCCATGCCGTCACGACATCGTGCGACACACGGAAGTAGTGCGCGTCGGCCTGGGATGCATCGCCGAAGAGGGTGACGACCACGTACGTTCCGTTGTCGCCGCGTGCAGTGGTGCGCCGCGCGAGACCCGGGCGGTTCAGGTAGCACCATTCCTGCATCGCCTCGTCGAGTGCGCGGAATTCGTCGGCATCGATTCCCGGTGCGATCGAGAATGTCTCAATTTCGAGAACGGCCATGGCGACTCCGGTGAAGTGGTGCGCCCTCTGGGGCTCGAACCCAGGAC
>CAZENK010000061.1:0-6429 GCA_964513585.1 uncultured Bifidobacterium sp.
GTTGCTGCGATGGCTTGTTCTTGTTGCGGGTACGGCCCTCGGGCTTGCCCCACGGCGACACGGGTGCGCGTCCACCGGAGGTCTTTCCTTCTCCACCACCGAGCGGGTGGTCGACAGGGTTCATGGCCACACCGCGGGTCTGCGGGCGCACACCCTTCCAACGGTTGCGTCCGGCCTTGCCGATCTTCACGAGTTCGTGCTCGGCGTTGCCGACCTCACCGACGGTGGCGCGGCAGTCGAGCAGCACGCGGCGCATCTCGGTCGAGGGCAGACGCAGTGTCGCGAAGTCGCCGTCCTTGGCGACCAGCTGCACGGCCATGCCGGCGGAACGGCCGATCTTGCCGCCCTGTCCGGGGCGCAACTCGACGTTGTGCACGACGGTACCGACCGGGATGAAACGCAACTGCATTGCGTTGCCCGGCTTGATGTCGGCTCCGTGGCCGCTCTCGACGCGTGCTCCGACCTCGAGACCCTTCGGGGCGAGGATGTACGCCTTGGTTCCGTCGGTGTAGTGCAGCAGTGCGATGCGGCAGGTGCGGTTCGGGTCGTACTCAATGGAGACGACCTTGGCGGGGATGCCGTCCTTGTTGCGCTTGAAGTCGATGATGCGGTACTGGCGCTTGTGTGCACCGCCCTTGTGGCGTGCGGTCTTGCGACCGTACGAGTTGCGACCACCGGTGTTCGACTTCGACGCGAGAAGGGTCTTCTCGGGAGTCGTCTTCGTGATCTCGGAGAAGTCGGACACCGTCTGGAAACGACGGCCGGGGCTTGTTGGCTTGCGCTTGCGGATTGCCATGATGAACTCAGCTTTCGAACAACGGGATCTTGCTTCCCGCTGCGAGGGTGACGATGGCCCGCTTGGTGTGCGGACGCTGACCGATGCGATTCGAATTGCGGGTGCGCTGGTACTTGCCCTTGCGATTCAGAGTGTTGACCTTGAGCACCTTGACCCCCCAGATCGCCTCGATGGCGTCGTGGATCTCGGGCTTGGTCGCGTCGACGTGGACCTGGAAGGTGTACACGTCGGTTTCCATCAGCGCGTAGCTCTTCTCGGAGACCACGGGCTGGATGATGATGTCACGCGGATCTTTCATTACTTCGCGTCCTTTGCTCCGGGGAGGCTGTCCTGCGAGAAGACGACCCAGTCACTGCACAACACGTCGTAGGCGTTCAGCTCACCGACGAGGAGAACATGAACGTCGGGCAGGTTGCGGAAGCTCTTGATCGCGTTCTCTTCCTGCGGGGTGACCACGACGAGCACCTTGCCCGTTGCGCCGACTGCCTGCAGTGTCTTGATGGCGGCCTTGGTGCTCGGTGCATCGAAGCCCCACGAATCGAGCACGACGACGCGGCCCTCGTTGTTGCGGTCCGACAGCGCCGATGCAAGTGCGAGACGCACCATCTTGCGCGGTGTGCGCTGGCTGTACGAACGCGGCTGGGGTCCGTGCGCGATTCCACCACCGGTGTAGTGGGGCGCCTGCATCGAACCCTGACGGGCACCGCCGGTTCCCTTCTGACGGAACGGCTTCTTGCCGGTGCCAGAGACCTCGGCGCGCGTCTTCGTTGCCGACGTGCCGGCGCGACGACCGGCGAGCTGTGCCTTGACGACCTGGTGCATCACGGGGACGTTCGGCTGCACGGCGAAGAGATCGTCGGCCACCTCGATGTTGCCCGCGGACTTCCCGGCGGCGTTCTTGAGTGCGATTGATGCCATGAGAATCACTTCGCCTTTACTGCGTTGCGGACGATGACAACGCCACCGTTGGGACCGGGAACCGAACCCTTGACGAGCAACAGGCCGCGCTCTGCATCGGCCTGCACGATCTCGAGGTTCAACGTGGTGACCTGCTGGTGGCCCATGTGACCGGCCATGCGCAGACCCTTGAAGACGCGTCCGGGGAACGAGCACGAACCGATCGAGCCCGGTGCGCGGTGGTGCTTGTGGTTGCCGTGGCTCGCGCCCTGGCCGTTGAAGTTGTGACGCTTCATTCCACCTGCGAAGCCCTTGCCTCGGCTCACTGCGGTCACGTCGACCTTCTCGCCGGCGGCAAGAACATCGGCAGCGAGTTCCTGACCGACCTCGAAGCCGTCGACCGAGTCGAGGCGGAGCTCGACAAGACGACGACCTGCGTCGACGTTCGCAGCAGCGAAGTGACCCTGCTCGGGCCTGCTCAACTTGCTCGCGGCCTTGTTTCCGTATGTGACTTGCAGAGCGGTGTACCCGTCGCGGTCATTTGTCTTGACCTGGACGACGCGCACCGGCTCGACGCGCAGAACCGTGACGGGGATGACGCGTTGGTCATCTCCCCACACCTGTGTCATGCCGACTTTCTCGCCGACGATCGCTTTTTGTGCCATGGCGGCAACCCTTTTTCTCGTTGGTTATTCACGCAAATGCTCCGACAACATCTCTGTTGACGGAGCACCTGTCTGGGTTTTGCCGTGTGGTTCCTGTGTGCACTGCTGCACCCGGGCCTTCACGGACGTCGATTGTGTTTTCGACGATCGATCTAGCTTTTCGGGCCGAGGCCCGAATCGCACGGAGTGGTAACGCTATCGGGGGAAATCTGCGACCACAAAGGGCCGAAGACCCAATTTCGAGGCGGCCCGACGGGGCCACGCAGGCCCAAAAACCGGGCGGCGACTCACTCAGCCTCGGGGTGATGCCCTCGATCCGGTGACCCACCAGACTCGGGTCGGGCCAGCCTGAGGTCATCCGCATACTTTGTGCGTTTGTGAAACACGGAATCTTCTCGGCCAAGCACATACCCCCACCGGGGTGGGCGGCCATGCCGGCCCGGCCGTTCTGCATCAAGGGCCCGGGTCGTCGGGCAGCCCTACCATCGAACCATGCCCATCGTGCCCGGTGACCTGGTGTCTGCCTACCGCAACAACGGTTTCGTGGTGTTGCCCGGTGTGGTGCCGGGCGACGTCCTTGCCACGATCGAACGCGGGGTCGAGCACAACCTCTCCCATCCGAGCGAGTGGTCGAATGACTACACCCCGGCAGACAGCGGCGGTCGCTTCTTCGATGACTACGTGAACTGGACCCGGATCCCCGAGTTCGCCACCACCGCCCTCGGCGGCGTGCTGCCGCGCATCGCAGGCGAACTCATGGGCACAGAAACGCCACGGTTCTTCCACGAGCACGTGCTGGTCAAGGAACCCGGCACTGCGACACCGACACCCTGGCACCACGATGACCCGTACTACGGGGTGGAGGGCATGAGCAACGTGAGTCTGTGGGTGCCGCTCGACCCGGTGCCATCCGGCATCGCACTGCGGTGCATCCGCGGCAGCCACCTTGTGCCGCGCCGGTTCATCCCCAATCGATTCGTCGACGACTCGCCGTACGTCGACATTGCAGAGGGGTTCGAACTGTTCCCTTCTCAGCACGAACTCGAGTCACTCGGCGAGACTGTCGTGTGCGAAGCAGAACCCGGGGACGTGGTTGCGTTCCACTTCCGCACTCTGCATTCGGCACCCGGCACGTCGCAGCACCCGCACAGGCGGCGCATCGTGAGCTACCGCTACGTCGGCGATGACGTGCGTTGGGTGACGCGGCCGTGGAAGACATCACCCCCGTTCGAGGCACACGGCCTGACCGACGGTGATGTGCTCGACGACGCGCGTTTCCCGCGCGTGGCCCTGTAGCGCCGGGGCGTCAGTCCTTCGGCCGTGCGACAAGAGTGGCGTTCAGTGTGACCTTCCTGCTGTCGCGTTCGACCACGATCTCGATGGTCTCACCCGGCGCCGAGTCACGGATGATCGCCACGAGCGCTTCGTCTCCCATGATCGGCTGGCCGTTGATCGACAGAACAATGTCGTTCACGCGCACACCGGCCGTGTCGGCGGGTGAGTTCGGCGTGACCTCCCCGATGACAGCACCCGCGCCGCCGTCCTGACGGCGGCCGAGACTGATGCCGAGGAAACCCTGCGACCGCGGCGTGCCGTCGGCGATCTCGTGCAGGATGCGGTTGACTCGCTGCACCTCGGCAACGCCGATCGCGAATCCGATGTTGTTCGCCGCGCTCGAGAACCCGCCGGTGGCGACTGCGGTGTTGATGCCCACCACCTGACCGTTCATGTTGATCAGCGGCCCGCCGGAGTTCCCGGACGAGATTGCGGCGTCGGTCTGGATGAGCGCGTTGAGGAAGGTGTCACCGTCGAGCTGCAGCGTGCGGTTCAGGGCCGAGATGATTCCCGAGGTCACGCTCGGTCCACCGTCGAGAGCGAGTGCATAACCCACCGCAACCACCGGGTCGCCCACGGCGATCGACTCGGGGTCGGCGAACGTGGCAGCAACCAGCCCGGTCGTGTTGCGCAGCTTTATGAGCGCCATGTCGTTGCCGGGGTCGGTGGCGAGCACATCGGCGATGATCGGCGAGGTCGAACCGAACAGGCGGACCCGGGCGGTCTCTGAACCCTCGACCACATGGTTGTTCGTGAGGATCTCACCGTCGGAGGTGATGATGATGCCGGTCCCCACGGACGCGCCCGTGTTCGACTGGCTGTCGATCGTCACGACACTCGGCGCAATGACCTCGGCTGCCTGTGCCACACTCGAGTCCCCGATGTCACCCGACTTCACGGGGGCAGCCGTCACGAGCGGGGACTTGCTGGCCGTGCCCGGGGAGTCGTTCAACGACGACCCGACGAGACCGCCGGCGAGACCGCCGCCGAAGGCGATACCGACGATCGCGACGATGGCCACGACGCGGGCGCCCTTCTTCGCCGCCGATGCAGGGACCTGGGGAGGGGTGTTGATCCAGTGCGAATCGCTCATGCGCTCAGTATCTCGCCAAATTGCCCGCGACGGAAAGCAGCAAGAAAAGAATCTCCTAAGAATCCGTCACGGCGCATGCAAAAGGGGCGGTCTCTCGACCGCCCCTTTCGTCCGACCTTGTCAGGACTTCTCAGCCCTGGATCTTGATCTCGATGTCGACACCCGCAGGAAGCTCGATCCGCTGGAGCGAATCGATCGTCTTGTTGTTGGGCTCGACGATGTCGATGAGACGCTTGTGGATGCGCATCTCGAAGTGCTCACGGGAGTCCTTGTCGATGTGCGGTCCGCGGATGACCGTGAAGCGGTGCTTGTCGGTCGGCAGCGGGATGGGTCCACGGATCTTTGCGTTGGTGCGCAGCACCGTCTCGACGATCATGCGGGTCGACTTGTCGATGATGTCATGATCGAAAGCCTTCAGGCGGATGCGGATGCTGTTTGTAGCCATGTCCCGGATCCGTTACTTGATGATCTTGGTGACGCGACCGGCACCGACAGTACGGCCACCCTCACGAATAGCGAAACGAAGACCCTCATCCATCGCGATCGGCTTGCCCAACTCGACAGTCATCGTGACATTGTCACCGGGCATCACCATCTCGGTACCGGCAGGCAACTGCACCGTGCCCGTCACGTCAGTCGTGCGGAAGAAGAACTGCGGACGGTAGTTGTTGAAGAAAGGCTTGTGACGACCGCCCTCTTCCTTCTTCAACACATACACCTGACCCTCGAAGTTCGTGTGGGGCGTGATCGAACCCGGCGCACACAGCACCTGGCCGCGCTCCACATCCTCCTTCTTCGTGCCGCGCAGCAACGCACCGATGTTGTCACCGGCCTGGCCCTCATCGAGCAGCTTGCGGAACATCTCGACACCCGTGCAGGTCGTCTTCTGCGTGTCACGCAGACCCACGATCTCGATCTCGTCACCGGTGTGGACCTTGCCCTGCTCGACCTTGCCGGTCACCACAGTGCCGCGACCCGTGATCGTGAACACGTCCTCGATCGGCATCAGGAACGGCTTGTCCAGGTCACGGGCCGGCTCGGGGATGTACTCGTCACAGGCCGTCATCAGCTCCATGACCTTTTCCTGCCACGCAGCATCACCCTCGAGAGCCTTCAACGCCGACACACGCACCACAGGAGCGTCGTCACCGGGGAACTCGTACTCGTTCAGGAGCTCACGAACTTCCATCTCGACCAGCTCGAGGAGCTCTTCGTCCTCGACCATGTCGGACTTGTTCAACGCCACCACGATGTAGGGAACACCCACCTGGCGCGCCAACAGCACGTGCTCACGCGTCTGGGGCATCGGACCGTCGGTCGCAGCCACCACCAGGATCGCACCGTCAACCTGGGCTGCACCGGTGATCATGTTCTTGATGTAGTCAGCGTGACCCGGCATGTCCACGTGCGCGTAGTGACGCTTCTCGGTCTCGTACTCAATGTGAGCGATCGAGATCGTGATACCACGGGCCTTCTCCTCGGGCGCCTTGTCGATCTGGTCGAACGGCGTGTAATCAGCCAACCCACGATCACCCAACGTCTTCGAGATGGCAGCCGTCAACGTGGTCTTGCCATGGTCAATGTGACCCATCGTTCCAATGTTCACGTGAGGCTTGTTGCGCTCAAACTTTGCCTTGCTCATG
>CAZENK010000062.1:0-5077 GCA_964513585.1 uncultured Bifidobacterium sp.
GCATCGGTCTCCAAAACCGACGGTCGGGGGTTCGAGTCCCTCCTGCCCTGCAGAGTACGTACACAAGAGAGAACACAGGAAATGTCAAGTCAAGATCTGAACCGCGAGCAGAAGCGCGCACTGAAGCGCATGGGGGCCCTGAATGACCAGGGCAACCCCGTGCGTACGCAGCCGCAGTCTCGCACGAAGGGTCATGACGAACCGCGCACCGGCCCCGCTCAGTACATGCGGGAAGTCAACGACGAGATGAAGAAGGTGGCCTGGCCCAAGGGGCCCGAGGTCCGCCGGTACTCGCTCATCGTTCTCGCGACCGTCGTGGTGCTCACCGCCTACGTGGGCGCACTCGATGCGGTTTTCGGCTTTTTCTCCGGTTGGCTCTACAAGGATTGATCAATGAGCGACGACACTTTCACCCCCACTGACGCAACGGTTGCTGACGCACCGGATGCAGTCGAGCCCGACGTGGTGCTCGACCTGACCGACGACGTCTCCGACGACGAAGACGAGACTCCGACCGAGACACCTGCGTGGGCCAAGCCCGGCAAGTGGTACGTGGTGCACACGCAGTCGGGCTACGAGAAGAAGGTCGAGATCAACCTCAAGAACCGCATCGACTCGATGGACATGTCCGACAGCATCTACGAGATCGTGGTGCCGATGGAGGACGTGGTCGAGTTCAAGGGCGGCCGCAAGCAGACCGTGCAGAAGAAGGTCTTCCCCGGGTACCTGCTTGTTCGCTGCGAGATGGATGACGACACCTGGTTCTGCATCCGCAACACCCCGGGCGTCACCGGTTTCGTCGGCCAGAGCCACAAGGGCCAGAAGCCGACACCGCTGTCACGCAAGGAAGTCGAGACATTCCTCACCGCAAAGGGTGACGGAGCCGAGGCACCGAAGCGCAAGGCCCCGAAGATGGAGTACTCGGAGGGCGAGAGCGTGCGCGTGAAGGAAGGCCCGTTCGCCGACTTCAACGGAACAGTGGCCGAGATCAACACCGACCACATGAAACTGAAGGTGCTCGTGAACATCTTCGGCCGCGAGACGCTGGTCGAGATGGACTTCAGCCAGGTCGCGAAGCTCTAACGGTCGAAGAAAAGAAAGTCGTCAAAGGAAGAACACCATGGCAAAGAAGAAGCTTGCAGCAATCGTCAAGATCCAGATCCCCGCAGGAAAGGCAACGCCCGCACCGCCGGTCGGTACGGCGCTCGGACCCCACGGCGTGCAGATCATGGACTTCGTGAAGCAGTACAACGCCGCGACCGAGTCGCAGGCCGGCACAATCATCCCGGTCGAGATCAGCATCTTCGAGGACCGCAGCTTCACCTTCATCCTGAAGACCCCGCCGGCTCCGGTGCTCCTGCGCCAGAAGGCCGGTCTCGAGAAGGCATCGCAGACCCCGGGCAAGACCGTTGCCGGCACCGTCACCGAGGCCGACATCGAGGCAGTCGCACTCATAAAGATGCCCGACCTCAACGCCTACGACCTCGAGGCCGCCAAGCAGCAGATCCGCGGCACTGCACGCAGCATGGGGCTCAAGATCGTCTGATCTTTCGTCCGCAACAGTTCTCTCGCCCAACGGAACACCTCACCAGGGCGGAGTCACATCACACAGGAAAGTGAGAGGGAGCCATCATGGCGATTTCAAAGAAATACAAGGCAGCAGTCGCGCTGTTCGACCGCGACAACCAGTACACGCCCACCGAGGCCATCGACATCGTGAAGAAGACCGCGAGCGCAAAGTTCGACGAGTCGGTCGATGTGGCCATCCGTCTGGGTGTCGACCCCCGCAAGGCCGACCAGAACGTGCGCGGAACCGTCGCGCTCCCGTCGGGCTCGGGCAAGACCATGCGCATCGCCGTGGTCGCCGCAGGTGATGCCGCCAACGAGGCGCGCGCCGCAGGTGCTGACTTCGTCGGCGCCGACGATCTCGCAGCAGAGATCGAGAAGGGCATGATGGATTTCGATCTCATGATCGCAACCCCCGACATGATGCCGCTCGTCGGTCGCCTGGGCCGCGTGCTCGGCCCCCGTGGTCTCATGCCGAACCCCAAGACCGGCACGGTGACCACCGACGTCGGCCGCGCCGTGAGTGAGTTCAAGGGCGGCAAGGTCGAGTACCGCACCGACCGCTACGGCAACGTCCACGTCCGCATCGGGAAGGCTTCGTTCAGCGCTGCCGACCTCGAGGCCAACTTCCGCGCGGTGCTCGACGAGGTGCAGCGCGCCAAGCCGGCCGCAGCAAAGGGCAAGTACCTGCGCAAGATCAGTCTGAGCACGACAATGGGCCCCGGCGTCAAGGTCGACATCAACCGCCTGCGGGTGGTCGAGGCCTGACCGACGCCGCGGGTGGCGTTCGTCGTTTCCGCCCTTAGGCTTTTTCTCACAACCAAATTCTCTCGGTCCTCGCCAGAGACATCTGGTCCGAAGCAATTCGGATAATGGGTTTTCCCACCAGACGAGGCGGACTCTTCACCTCTGGATCCCCGGATCCGCCCGGTGTGGCGTTCGTTCACAAGCGAGCGCCCCGGGCGAAGCATCCAGGACACCAGAGGAGGTGAAATGTCAACTGTCCGTTCCGAAAAGGAATCCGTCGTCGCCGAGATCCGTGCGAAGTTCGAGGCATCGAGCGCGGTCATCATCACTGAGTACCGCGGTCTCACCGTGCCGAACCTCGCCACTCTTCGTCTGTCGTTGCGTGAGCACGGCGCCGAGTACCGCGTGTACAAGAACACGCTCGCTCGGTTCGCTGCCCGCGAAGCAGGCATCGAAGGTCTCGACGCGCTTCTCGTCGGTCCCACCGCCCTCACGTTTGTCGACGGCGATGTGGCCGCGGTCGCGAAGTCACTGAAGGAATACGCCAAGGGAAACCCGCTCCTCGTTCTCCGGGGTGGTGCCGTTGCTGGAAAGCTCGTCTCCGCCAAGGACATCGAGGTTCTTGCGGATCTCCCGCCCCGCGAAGTCATGCTGTCGCAGCTTGCAGGTCTCTTCCAGAGCCCGCTCGTCAAGACCGCAGGTCTGCTGCAGGCGCTCCCGCGCAACATGGCGTATGGCCTGAAGGCCCTCATCGACCAGAAAGAAGTCGCGTGAGCGACCTCTCGTCAATTCATCACAAGTAATCCGTACACCGTCCACACACAGAACAACCGAAGAGTTGTGGACACATCAACACAAGGAGACAGAGCAATGGCTCTTTCAAAGGAAGAGATCCTCGACGGGATCGCAGCACTGACCGTTATCGAGCTGAAGGAGCTTCTCGATGCATTCGAGGAGAAGTTCGGTGTGACCGCAGCGGCCCCCGTGGCCGTGGCAGCAGTGGGAGCCCCCGCTGGTGGCGGCGCCGGCGCAGCAGCAGCCGAGGAGAAGGACGAATTCGACGTCATCCTCGCCGATGGTGGTGCCCAGAAGATCCAGGTCATCAAGGTCGTGCGCGAGCTCACCAGCCTTGGCCTGAAGGAAGCCAAGGACCTCGTCGACGGCGCCCCCAAGCCCGTTCTCGAGAAGGTCAGCAAGGACGACGCCGAGAAGGCAAAGGCCAAGCTGGTCGAGGCCGGCGCAACCGTCGAACTCAAGTGATCCCGGGCGGCCTCAGCCGCCCAAACCATCCGAATCAGCCCCGTCACCCCTTGTGGGTGGCGGGGTTGAGTCGTTTTCGAGCCATTTTCGGCCAGAAATCGGCCAAAACAGCGGAAAACAGGCGGGGATAGGCCGGGTTGGGGGGCAAGCCGGGCTCTGACAGGGTGCGGGGGTGCTTGACTCGGGGCCGAATCGGGCGTACTTTGCCCGCAGTTCGGCGAGACCCCCGGGGCGGAGGGTCTTGTTTCCCGTTGCCTATGGGGCAAAAAGGGCGATAGCGTACTCGTTTGCCGTGTCTCACCTCTCCTGCTTTCGCATTGCCCAAAATCGGTTCGTCAGCAGTGGGGGTCGTGACATTGCACTCCCTCGTCCCGCCCGTCAGGAGTAATCGTGGCCCCACGTTCGTCGTCTCATGAGCGCTATTCGTTCGCAAACCTTTCCGAGCACCTTGAGTTGCCCGACCTCATTGCCGTGCAACGCGAGTCGTTCGAGTGGTTCATGAAGGAAGGTCTCCGCGAGACCTTCGAAGATATCTCTCCCATCACCGACTACTCGGGTGACCTGCGCCTCGAGCTCGAGTTCGACCCGAACGACGAGGACCTCTGCCCCGGGCCGAAGTTCACCGAAGAGGAGTGCCGCGAGAAGGAGATGACCTTCGCGACGCCCGTCTTCGTGCGTGCCGTGTTCTCGAACCGTCAGACCGGTGAGATCAAGGAGCAGGTCGTCTTCATGGGCGACTTCCCGAAGATGACCAACAAGGGAACCTTCATCATCAACGGAACCGAGCGCGTCGTCGTGTCGCAGCTGGTCCGCAGCCCCGGTGTCATCTTCGAGCCGGGCGAGCGCTACCGCCTGCGCAACCTCGCGAAGCACCAGCTCGTCAAGGGCACCGTGCACCCGTACCGCGGCGAGTGGCTCGAGTTCGATGTCGAGCACAAGCCCGGCAAGGACGTCACCGCCGGCACCCGCGTTGCACGCAAGCGCCGCATGAGCATCTTCACGCTGCTGCGTGCACTCGGTTACGACGAGGCCGGTGCACCCGGTTTCCTCGACCGTTTCGTGAACCACTTCGATTTCCTCGAGGGCCAGTGGGAGAAGGAGCGCGCCTCCAACCAGTCCCGCGAAGAGGCGTTGCTTGAGATCTACCGTCGCGCGCGCCCCGGTGAGCCGGCGACTGCCGAGTCCGCCCGCGTGTACTTCGAGGGTGCGTTCTTCGAGAACCGTCGTTACGACCTCAGCCGCGTCGGTCGCTACAAGCTGAACCGCAAGCTCGGTGAGGAACTCGAGAAGATCCCGTCGCTGTTCGGTCTCTCGAAGGACCAGCTCGACCTGCCGACCGAGGACCAGGACGTGCTGTCGAAGTGCGAGGTCCTCGCTGCGATCTCGTACATGCTGCACCTCGTAAAGCAGGAGCCCGGCTACCGCCTGGACGACCAGGACCACTTCGCAAACCGTCGCGTGCGTTCGGTGGGCGAGTTGATCCAGAACCAGGTCCGCATCGGTC
>CAZENK010000063.1:0-3629 GCA_964513585.1 uncultured Bifidobacterium sp.
GTTCCAGACATGGGGCAAGGAATTGCCACGGGCGGGGGTGGAGGGCAAGGGGGGCTGAAAACGGAAACAGGCACGGGCGCAAATCCGTGCCTGCCAAATGCATCAAGGTTTCATCAGACGAGCAGGAAGTCCTTTTCCGAGAAATCCGCCAACTTCACGCCCTTCAAAATCAGGCTGTCTTCGGCTGAAAGTTTCAGCAAAAGCCCCTGATCCGTATCGCTTATCACCGCCTTCAAGGCATCGAAGTCCTTGAAAACAGCTTTGTCGAGCAAAAGCATGTCCTTGTCGGCACTGCTGAAGTCTGAAACGACATCCTGCCCATTCTTGCCGAGGAAAATGAACACATCCTGGCCCGCGCCGCCCGTGAACGTATCATTGCCCGCGCCAGCCCAGATCAGATCGTTTCCGGCACCGCCATTCACGATGTCAGCGCCATCGCCATCGAACACCAGATCATCCCCGGCCCCGCCATAGACTTCGTCATCGCCACCGCCCGCGAACACGGTGATCGCATCCGACCCGCCGAAGAACTTGTCTGCCGCCAGCGTGCCGAACACCATTTCAATGCTGGTGGCCGCCATGTCGAGCGCAACACCATCGGCTCCGGTGGCAATGGCAACGTCGTTGCCGGAACCACCGTTCAGGAAGCTATCTTCGGCACTGAACAGGATGAGGTCATCGCCCGCGCCGCCATCCAGCGCATCCGAGCCTGCACCACCAGACAACAGATCGTTCCCGGCACCGCTCGCAATGCTGTCATTGCCGGTGCCGCCATCCAAAATGTCATCACCACCCAAGCCAACCAGCGTGTCGTTGCCGCCTCCGCCAACGAAGATGTCATCGCCGACGCCCCCAACTAGACTATCATTGCCATCGCCGCTGGTGATGTTGGTCGAGCCGTCCGCACCTTGGGTGAAAAAGGCTGTGGCACCATCACTCATCATGACGGCTTCCATATTTCTGACCTGCGAACTGGAGAGGACTGTGCCTTCGAAAAAGCCGATGTCATAACCATTGCCGCCATCAACAACCGTGTCCTTTTCATCGAAGGTGATGATGTCGTTGCCGTCATCGCCGTAAAGGGCATCGGCCCCGGCACCACCAGAGATCACATCATTGTCCTGTCCGGCGCGGATGGTGTCATTGCCTTCGCCGCCAAGGAGAGTGTCTTTGCCTGCATCCCCATGCAGCGTGTCATTACCAGCGCCGCCATAGACCAGATCATCGCCAGTGCCTGCATTCGCAGTGTCATTGCCATCACCGCCGTAAATGGCGTCATTGCCAGCCCCGGCGTTGAGCGTATCGTTTCCGGCACCACCTGCGAGCAGGTTATCGCCTGATGTTCCTGTCAAAACGTCATTCTTGCCGGAACCGATCAGATTTTCGAAGCCGCTGATCGTATCCGTCTCGAAAGTATTTCTGGCAATCGTAGCCACATTTTGTGCCGTGGTTCTGGACAAATCCACGGTAACCCCAAACGCGCTGTCGGCATAAGACAGGGTATCGATGCCATCACCGCCAAACAGCCTGTCATTTCCGCTGCCACCGTTTACCAGATCATCGCCAGCGCCTGCGCGGATCGTATCAGCGCCTGAACCGCCATAAAGGAGGTTGCTGTCGGCGTTGCCAGTCAAGGTATCATTGAAACCAGAACCAACTACATTCTCCACGCCCGTAATTGTATCTGTATTCACGTGGCGCTCAGTAACATTGATGGTCCTTTCATGCTGACCATCACGACCCGAAGTTCTTGTGTAACTGTACAGAAGTACTGTGACGTCCGAGACAGTTTGCGCGCCCGTTTTGTTGAGATCAACGGTAACTCCGAACCTCGAATCCGAATAAGAAACCGTATCGCTTCCCTCGCCGCCATTGATGATGTCATTGCCGGAACCGCCCGAAAGCCAGTCATCACCCTTGCCGCCATTGAGCGTGTCGTTGCCCGCACCGCCGCCCAGATAATTGGCTTCGTCATTGCCGGTCAGCGTGTCGTTGAAACCGGAACCATACACACCTTCAATGCTCGTCAACGTGTCGGTTCCATCGCCACCCGTGTTTTGCGCGGCTGAGTTCGTCAGGTCTACCCTTACCGCTTTTGTGGCTCCTGCATAGGAAGCAATATCGAAACCGTCGCCACCATTCAACGTGTCATTTCCGGTTCCACCAAACAGAACGTCATCGCCTTTGCCACCCAGAAGCGTGTCATTTCCGGCGCCGCCCGAAAGCACGTCATCACCGTCACCGCCGTCTAGCTTGTTGTTGCTGGCATTGCCGATGATCGTGTCGTCGTGCATAGAACCGATCACGCCTTCAACGCCGGTGACGTAATCTGTACCACCCCAGCTGCCATCAAGATAAACACTTACACCACTGCTGCTGCCAGAATAATTGACAGTATCAAACCCTGCGCCGCCAAAGATGCTATCGTAGCCACTGCCACCAAACAACATATCGTCGCCATTGCCACCATCCAGCTTGTCGCTACCGGAGCCACCATAAAGGGCATCGTTGCCGTCGCCCCCATAAAGCTTGTCCTTGCCAGAGCCGCCGCTCAAGCCATCACTGCCTGTGCCGCCATACAACTTGTCCTTGCCAGAACCGCCACTCAGAGAGTCGTTGCCAGATCCCCCATAAAGCTTGTCCTTGCCGGAGCCGCCATCCAGCGTGTCGTTGCCAGTGCCGCCATACAACTTGTCTTTGCCAGAGCCGCCACTCAGAGAGTCGTTGCCAGATCCGCCATAAAGCTTGTCCTTGCCGTTACCCCCGATCAGGTTATCAGTGCCGTCGCCACCAAACAGCTTGTCCTTGCCATTCCCACCCACCAGCACGTCATTGCCCGCGCCGCCGTTGATGGTGTCTTTGCCGTTGCCGCCGTAGATCAGATCATTCCCCGCCGTGCCATTCAGCGTGTTGTTGCCGCTGTTGCCGAGGATTTCGGTTGCTGCTTGCGTCTTGGGCGTACCGTCTTCGTTATACTCAACGGCCTTGCCCTCGCCCGTGTTCACATATTTGAACGTGCTGTCGCCCGCGAGCATGGTGCTGCCGTTGGTCATGGTGACGGTGCTGGTGCCTGTCACAACAGAGCCGTCTTTCATCGTCACCGCTTTGCCTGTGGGCGTGAGGTCAATGGTCTTGATGCCAAGCTCGGTGAGGGTTTTCAGCTCGCCCTTCTGGCTGATGCCATCGCCGTTCCTGTCCTGCCACACGCGGAACTCGGCAAAGCGCGCATCGCCCGCGTCGAGCAGCCCGTTCTTGTTCGAGTCAAACACCGCCTTCACCGCCGCCATGTCGGAGGTGGAACCGGCCACCCAATTGGTGAACACCACTTCGGAAGACTGGTTGATCACGCCATCCGCGCCCGCCGTGCCATTGGCCGCAAGGTCGATCACCAACAACCCGTCATCCTTGCCCACCCACGCGGTCGCATCGCGGATGCCGTCATTGTCCATATCGAAAAACGCGCCAGCCGATTTATGCGCCAGCTCAATCTTGCCGTCGCGGTCCATGTCGAGGACGATGGGGAAACCGTTCTTCGCGGCTTGGGATTCGTGGCCGCGCTGGTTATTTCCACCGGGCTCGGCTCGACCTGTGTGCGAACCATGGCCCCCGCCAACTTGGCCACCACCACC
>CAZENK010000064.1:0-2046 GCA_964513585.1 uncultured Bifidobacterium sp.
GGAGCGCGGCATCACCATCACGTCGGCCGCAACCACCTGCATCTGGAACAACCACCGCATCAACATCATCGACACCCCGGGACACGTGGACTTCACGATCGAGGTCGAGCGCTCGCTGCGCGTCCTCGACGGTGCCGTGACCGTGTTCGACTCGGTGGCCGGTGTCGAGCCGCAGACCGAGACCGTGTGGCGCCAGGCCAACAAGTACCGCGTGCCCCGCATGTGCTTTATAAACAAGATGGACCGCATCGGTGCGAACTTCTACCGCACGGTCGACATGGTCAAGGAGCGCCTGCAGGCTGTTCCTGCCGTGATCCAGATCCCCGTCGGCGCCGGCGGCCCCGAGAGCAACAAGCCCTTCGCCGGTCTGATCGACATCGTGAAGATGAAGGCCCTGATCTGGCGCGACGAGGAACTCGGCGCGAAGTGGGACGAGGTCGACATCCCGGCCGACCAGGTCGACGAGGCCAACGAGTACCGCACCCAGTTGCTCGAGACCATCGCAACGAGCGATGACGAGTTCATGGAGAAGTACCTCGGTGGCGAGGAAGTGACCGAGGCCGACATCAAGCGTGCAATCCGAAAGGGAACCCTTGCGTTCGACTTCGTGCCGATCCTCTGCGGGTCTGCATTCAAGAACAAGGGTGTGCAGCCGATGCTCGATGCCGTCGTCGACTTCCTGCCGAGCCCGCTCGACATCCCCGCCGCACAGGGCACCAATGCCAAGGGCGACGAGGTCGTCGAGCGTTCCGCCGACGAGAACGGCCCCTTCGCCGCGCTCGCGTTCAAGATCGTGTCCGACCCGTTCGGCAAGCTCACGTACTTCCGCGTGTACTCGGGCTCGGTCAACAAGGGTGACGAGATCTACAACAGCACCAAGGAGCGCAAGGAGCGCCTCGGTCGCATCCTGCTCATGCACGCAAACCAGCGCGAGGACCTCGACGTGGCGATGGCGGGCGACATCGTCGCCGGTCTCGGCTTCAAGGAGACCACCACGGGTGACACGCTGTGCGACCGCAACAACCTCGTGATCCTCGAGCGCATGGAGTTCCCCGAGCCGGTGATCCACGTGGCCATCGAGCCGAAGACCAAGGACGACCAGGACAAGCTGGGCAAGGCACTCAAGTCGCTGTCCGACGAAGACCCCACGTTCCGCGTGCGCACCGACGAAGAGACCGGCCAGACCGTCATCTCGGGAATGGGTGAGCTGCACCTCGAGATCCTCGTCGACCGCATGCAGCGCGAGTTCAACGTGGAGGCAACCGTCGGCAAGCCGCAGGTTGCGTACCGCGAGACCATCACCAAGGCCGTCGAGTCGGTGGAGTACCGCCACATCAAGCAGTCGGGTGGTTCGGGTCAGTTCGCAGTCGTGAAGATCACCGTCGAGCCCACGGGCCCCGGCGGCGGTTACGAGTTCGTTGACAAGATCACCGGTGGACGCGTTCCCCGCGAGTACATCCAGCCGACCAACCAGGGAATCCAGGCAGCGCTCGACAACGGCGTTCTCGCCGGGTACCCCACGGTGGACGTGCGCGTCAGCCTGGTCGACGGTCAGTACCACGACGTCGACTCCTCGGAAATGGCGTTCAAGATCGCCGGCCAGATGGCGTTCCGCGAGGCCGCCCGAAAGGCCGCACCGGTGCTGCTCGAGCCCATCATGGGTGTCGAGGTCGTGACGCCCGATGAGTACATGGGCGACGTCATGGGTGACCTCAGCAGCCGTCGTGGCCGCATCGAGGGAATGGAAGCCCGTGGCAACACGCAGGTCGTGCGCGCACAGGTTCCGCTTTCGGAAATGTTCGGATACAGTACCGATCTCCGGTCACGCACCCAGGGGCGTGCCACCTACACGATGCAGTTCCACTCGTACCAGCAGGTACCTGAGGTCATCGCACAGGAAATCGTGAAGCGGGTCCGCGGCGAGTAGCCCCGGACACACTCCACAGAGAACATTGACAACCCACCAGATCCCCAGAAAAACAGGAAAGAAGCATGAGCAAGGCAAAGTTTGAGCGCAACAAGCCTCACGTGAACATTGGAACGATG
>CAZENK010000065.1:0-2041 GCA_964513585.1 uncultured Bifidobacterium sp.
TCCTCGGCAACCTCCGCCCCAAACCGATAGCGGTCATGCTCGATCGTGCAGACGTTGAAGGTCACGAGATCGAAGGGGAACCGGCGGAGAGTTTTGAGCGAGGCTTCATCGACGTCAAAGGAAAGATAGTCAATCGTGGTCCCCGCGGGTCCGAAGAACGAGACCCAGTCGAAGGTGGTGACATCCTCGCAGTAGAAGGGAGACGTGCGAGCCGCTTCGGTCGGGGCCCTCCATTTGGGGTCGCAATCAAACAGCGAACCCGTCCACCCGAGACGCTCGAGGGCATAGGTGTTGTTGATGTAGATCGGGTCGTGACTCCCGATATCCAGAAACGTTCCAGTCGACCGCGGGAGGACGAGGTGGACGAATTCATCTTGACGCGCTTGGCTCTTCCAGTCTGGCATTACTTTACAGACAGACGACCTTTTTGTAGGAATGCACGCGGTCTATATCAATCTGGAGTACCGGACGGATCGTCGAGCCGAGATTGAAGCTGAGTGTGCCCGTCTGGGACTCCCGGTGGAGCGATTCCCAGCTCGGACGAGCCTCACCCCGACCCACGGATGCGCGCTCTCTCATCTCGAGGTTCTCAAGCTCGCGAAGGCACGAGGCCTCCCCGAAGTTCTCATCTTCGAAGACGACTTTCAGTTCCTCATCACGCGAGAGGAGTGGGCCGACGTCCTTGCGCATCTCCCTCCAGACTATGATGTCGTGATGCTCTCGTACAACCTCCTTCGGAGCGAACCCTACAACGACAGGTTCGGACGAGCCCTTGAGGTCCAGACGGCCTCGGGCTATCTGGTTCACTCTCGCTTCTACGACACGCTCATCGAGACCATGGAGGAAGGCTATGCGCGCTTCCTCGAGACGGGGGCTCA
Organism: uncultured Bifidobacterium sp.; assembly: GCA_964513585.1. Lineage (GTDB taxonomy): Bacteria > Actinomycetota > Acidimicrobiia > Acidimicrobiales > Ilumatobacteraceae > UBA2093. The sequence goes on from CAZENK010000065.1 coordinate 879, forward strand.
CTGGCTCTACACGAACGATCAATACTGGAAACGCCTTCAGCCTACGTCTCGCTGGTACTACAGCCTCCTGCGCGTGGGAAAGCAACGTCCAGGGTTTAGCGATTTAGGCCAGAAGTTTGTAGACAATGGCATATGATCACCTTCGTGACAGCTCTCCTCGACCTCCATGAGGACCGGTCCAAGGATCGGTCGATGGAGTCCAGGATTGCCCACTTTCGACAGCTTGAATCCTCGGGCATCAAGCTTCACCTCTTCGTCAGTCCGGAGTATGCCCATCTGGGCGGAGAGGTGGTCTCACTGGAAGAGCTTGAGACCTTTACCACGGCCCCTCCGGGTCTTCCCACACAGCGGACAGCGTATCACGATACCAAACACTTCCTCTGCCTCATGAATGCGAAGACAGAACTCGTGGCCCGCGCCATGAAGACGGGAACGACAAGCCATTACGCGTGGATTGACTTCAATGTGGTCCATGTCTTTCGTGATGTCCCCCGAACCCTGTCCTACCTGTCGATGCTCGGACAGACCCGTCTGCGTGACCGATGCCTCTTGATTCCCGGGTGCTGGGGACCTGGAACCTTTACAGACCGCGTGAACTGGCGCTTCTGTGGAGGCTTCTTTGTGGGAGACCGCCAGTCTCTGCTCGACTTCCATACGGCGCATCAGGCAGCCTACCGAGCGCTTCCCCATCTGACCTGGGAAGTGAATACCTGGGCACGGGCAGACATCCCAGGTCTTACCTGGTATCCTGGCGATCACACGGATAGTCTTGTCCACATTCCTCCTGAGTTCATGGTGACGGTCGCAAGCCTGACGACGATTCCACCTCGATTTGAGACGGACTGCCGGTTGGCGGTTGCCTCGATTGCACCCCAGGTGGACCAGGTCTTCCTTTCGGTCCCAGATGCCTATGCGCGATTCCCCATGCGAGAGCTCCCCGCGTGGATGTCTGACGTTCAACTCTGTCGTGGCGAGGACAAGGGTCCTGCGTCGAAGTATCTCGGAGCCCTCGACCGAATCCCGAAAGGGGCCTGGGTCTTCATTGGAGACGACGACCAGGAATATCAGCCGGATCTGATTGAACGCATGAAGCGAGGCATCAATGCGATGGGTGTCTACCAGAACCACTTCTTCTCGATTCGAGAGAAGACGTCAGGAGGCAT
>CAZENK010000066.1:0-1945 GCA_964513585.1 uncultured Bifidobacterium sp.
GCGCCAGAGGGAGCGGTCGAGGAGCACCTCAGCTCCCAGCTCACTGTGGCCCTGCAGCACGTCCCACACATCGATGAAGTTGCGCACTTCCTCGATGTCGTGCACGCGGTAGATGCCGGCACGGGTGAGGGTGAGCGTGTGGGCGATTGCGGCGAGCGTGCCGGCCAGGCGTTCGCGTGGCGGCCGGCCGGTGATCGCACCGATGAAGTCCTTCCGTGACACGGGGAAGAGCACGGGGCGACCGTAGGCGAGCAGTTGGTCGATGCGTCGCAGCACCTCGACAGTCTGTGCAGGGGTCTTGGCGAAATCGGGGCCCGGGTCGACGATCACCTGCTGGCGGGTCACCCCGGCTGCCTCGAGACGCGCAAAACGGTCGTCCATGAACTCGATTACGTCGGCGACCACGTCGTCGTACAGGTTGGCGTCGGTCAGGCGCACCTTCGGCCGCCCGCGGTTGTGCATGAGTATGTAGCCGGCATTGTGCGCGGCGATCACCGCGGCAAGCTCTGGGTGCAGCAGACCGCTGATGTCGTTGATGATGTGGGCGCCGGCCTCGAGCGCAGCGGCGGCGACCTGCGGGCGGTACGTGTCGATCGACATGATGGCCTTGGTGTTCGCGGCGACCCACTGGATCACGGGCGTGATGCGGTCGATCTCTTCCTGCTCGGAGATCTCTGGTACCCCGGTGATCGCTGACTGCCCGCCGATGTCGAGAATGTCTGCACCCTGCTCGATGACCTCGCGCGTGCGCTCCATGCGGGCCTCGACGGTCGAGTACTTGCCGGCGTCGCTGAACGAGTCGGGGGTCGCATTGATGACCGCCATGATGAGCGGGCGCGAGATGTCGAGCGTGAGCCCGCGGGCGGTCAGTTGCGGCATAGGGGGCAGGCTATCCGCGGGAGTGTCGGCAGGTCAGGCCGCAGCAGATGCGCCACGGTCAGCAGGGAAGGTGTAGTCGCCGGCCTTGGTCATGCCCCTGCCGTTCGACACCGGCATGTCTGACGATGTGATGCGCTCGAGCATGCCGAACGAGTCGGGTGAGTACGACAGGCTCACACGGCTGTACCACGTGGCATTCGGTGTGTCGGCAGTGGGGCGGTAGCGGAGCGCCGAGATCTCGAGAGTGTCTGTCGTGGCCTGCAGAGAGATCTGGGGCCCGCGGTAGGTCGCGACAACAGTGGGTGCGCCCGTGGGTGATGCTGCGATGACCTGCACCTCGTCGAACAGGTCGTAAGGGTCTGCATCCGGCGCCGAGAGGTGCTTGTGCATCACCAGGGAGTCGGTTCCGCCGATGTTCGCCGTGTAGACGTCGATGCGCACACGGTTGCTCGTGTACTGCTTCTCGACCTTGCCGTCGAGCACGCCCACGGCACGGGTCATGCCGTTGTCGGTGCGCAGGGAGAAGATCGTGACGTTCATCGGGACCCACACGTCGCCATCGGATGACGTGTCTTCGGGGTCCCAGAATCCCTCGGTGCCGACGGCCATGAAGGCATTGCCGCCCGAGCCGACAACCGCGCAGAAGTCAGGGGTGATCGACTTGCTGATCAGGTCGCACGACAGCTTGTCCATTTCGTAATCGAACTGTTCCACGGCAAGACCGTGGTCGAACCAGCTGAAGACTGTCTCGGCCGGGCGCGAGCCGGGCACGCGACTTGAGTCAGCCGGGGTCTCGGGCAGCGTGGTGGCGGGTGACGAGGCAGACGGCCCTGTGCCCCATGTGGCGGCGGCTCCGGCTGCGCCCAGGGCGAGCACAGCCAACGCGGCCAGGGTGCGGTTGGTGCGGGTTGCCGTGCTGGCGCGTTTAGCCATGGCGGCGCTGCGCGGCGGCACCCAGCCAGTAGCCGATGCCGCTCATGCCGCCAGTGGCGATCATGAGGGCGAAGGGGTCGCCACCGGTGATGACGGCAAGGAGACCCGCAACGAGGATCCCCACGACCGTGAT
>CAZENK010000067.1:0-1711 GCA_964513585.1 uncultured Bifidobacterium sp.
TGTCGTCGGGGTCGCGACCACCGATGCGGCGGATGTAGGCGCGCAAGTCAGCGGCAAGCGAGTCGTACAGACTCGCCCACGCGGCATCGTCGCCGGCAACGAGACGTTGCACGGTGGCATCGGGTGCGGAATTCACTCGATCGAGGCTAACTGGATGTGAATGGATGGGTAGTTTCGTCGCAGTGAATCGACACATTCGAAAGCCATTTTTCGTTGCTCTCCTCGTGTCTGCTGCAGTGGTTTCCACCGGATTAGGGGCGTCGCAACCGGCGAGAGTCGGAGCGACGTCGAGTGTGACGATGTTGTCCGAAACGTTCGACTCTCTCCCTGGTTCGCCGTGGGTGTTTGGTGGTGCAGCGAGCACCGTCTCTGCCGGGTATCCCAGGGTAGAGACACGCAACACATCCAATCGTCTTCGACTGACCCGCGCAGTCGGCTCAGAAGGTGGCTATGCGTTGTATGACGAGCCGCTCCCCACGACAGGCGGCCTCGACATCACGTTCCAGTTCGAGATGTGGGGCGGCGGAAACGACGGCGCGGATGGCATCGGCTTCCTGATTGTCGACGGAGCCACGAGCGCAATTCAAGTGGGAGCACTCGGAGGTGGACTCGGCTATGTGAACCTGACGGGTACCGGAGGGCAGGGAGCATTGCTCGGTATCGGCCTCGATCGGTGGGGTGGTTTCCGTACCGCTGCGCCGTCGGCGGGAAGTGCACCGTCGGACTGCTCCACTTCGTTCGGCTTCGGATTGTGGGCCGATGCGATCACTGTTCGTGGACCCGGTTCGTCGGGTTACAACGTGATCTCGAGCAGCAATCCCTGTTCGTCTTTCTTCGGTGACTACAAGCAGAACCGCACCGACGCGTGGACGGTACGAGCAAACCGTGAGCGCACGGCACGAATCGTTATCGATCCGTCGACGGCAGCGAACCCGCAGGTGAAGGTGTATCTCGACGATCCCTACGGTGACGATGTCGCTGGCGGGAACTTCACCGGGACCGCCGGCGTTCTCGACACCTCCACACCGAGACTGACCTTCGCGCAGCCAGCCGAGTTGCGCTCTGTGACGTCGTTCAAGTTCGGTTTTGTCGCCGCAACGGGCGGTGCGAGCAACAACCACGACATCCTTGGTTTGTCGGTCGCGACCCGCGAGCCCCTGCCAGCAGTGCGATGGACGACGGCTGCGACGCTGCCGGGTGCCACCACGGGCGCGGCTTACACCCAAGCGCTCGCCGGTGCTGATGGTCTTCCTGCTTACTCGTACTCACTCGTGAGCGGGTCGCTCCCCGCGGGCCTCTCGTTGAGCGGCGGTGTCATCTCGGGTACCCCGGCCGCGTGTGAAGACGCGACCTTCACGTTGAGAATCTCCGACCGTCAGTTGCCCGCTTCGACGGCCGACCGCACGTTCACTCTGCGCGTCAACAATGCGCAGCAGTCGTGCACCTACGTCGTGCCGACCACATCGACGTCGTCGCCCCCCACGACCGTCGTGGCTGTCACGACGACCACGACATCGCAGCCGCCTGCCGTTGCGGCGAATGGAACGAAACCCCGGGAATTGCCCCAGACAGGGTTCGTGCCGATTGCAGCGCTGGTCAGTGCCGTTACCGTCGGCGGCGGACTTGTCGTGCGTCGCACACGTCGACGCTGACATCTGGAGCGGATGACGGGAATCGAACCCGCGTTCTCAGCTTGGGAAGCTGATGTACT
>CAZENK010000068.1:0-1595 GCA_964513585.1 uncultured Bifidobacterium sp.
CTACTGGTGCTATTACTACAGGTACAAAAACCGTAAATATTGCAACAAATGCTACGAGTAGCGGAGCAAATGCAATTACCATTGCTCCAGTAGGGACTGCAGGTAACGGTAATACTACTATCAATATTGGGGTTCAAAGACGAACAACTTCAGGTAGTGCCCCTTTTAACAATGTTACCGAAATTAATATAGGGTCACGGCAATCTGATTCTGCTTCAACTTTTGGTTCTACAGCAATTAGAATAGGTGGAAATACTCCTTCCGCAAATACAACTATTGTTGGCTCACAGCTTACTGTTTCCCCTAGTTCTTTTTTAATTTTCTCTACTACAACATTTTCTACCAGCGGGTATGACTTTACAGTAGGTAATACATTTGATGCAAATACCATTACATTGGGACGGTCTACTGTTTCTCAAACAACAAATATACAAGCAGGTGCTACAGATGTAGGTGAAACTAAAACAATAAACATAGGCACAAATGGAACTTCTGGCTCTACAACTAGCATTGCGATTGGTAGTTCAGTTTCAGGAAGTACATCTACTACAACATTAAATGGTACAGTAACTTTACAGAATGCTTTAGCTGTTACAAGTGGAGGAACTGGAGTAACAACCTCTACAGGTTCAGGTAGTAACGTATTAAGTACTAGCCCTACTTTAGTAACTCCGCTATTAGGTACACCGACTTCAGGTACATTAACTAACTGTACAGGCTTACCAATTTCTACTGGTGTTTCTGGATTAGGAACAGGTGTTGCAACAGCTCTTGCTGTTAATACAGGCTCTTCTGGCTCTTTTGTAGTAAATGGTGGGGCTTTAGGAACTCCTTCTAGCGGAACTTTAACTAATGCAACAGGGTTGCCTTTAACTACTGGTGTTACTGGAACCTTACCTGTTGCTAATGGTGGCACGGGTGTTACTACGTCAACTGGTACAGGAAATAATGTCTTAAGCGATAGCCCTACTTTAACAGGCACTGTTACTGCAACAAATATAAATGCAAGCGGTGTTGTAAATGGTGGGTATATTGAACATGCTGCAGGAACTACAGCTATGGCTTTTGGTAGTGATAATGTGGTTCGTGTTACTCCTAACGCTAGTGCTACATACACTACAACTGTACCCCCAGCAGGGACAATATGTGTACTAAGTATTCTTACATCAGGCACCACATCAAGAACTATTACTTTTGGTACAGGATTTAAATCTACAGGCACTTTAGCCACAGGTACAGTTTCAGCACGATATTTCAATATAACTTTTGTTTCTGACGGTAGCTTTTTAATTGAGACATCAAGAACAGTAGCGATTGCATAAGGAATTAAAATGTTTACATGGAAAATTGAATGGATGGAAGTTTCTAAAAAACCTATAGAAGGTTTTGATGAGGTTGTATTAACTGCTGGGTGGTTATGTATTGCTACAGATGGACAATATAAAGTTTCAGAGTTTGGTTCTGTAGGGTTTGCTTATCCTCAAACAGATAGTGTTTTTATTCCTTATAATAGTTTAACTGAATCTGAAGTTTTAAACTGGACATGGAGTAGTGGTATAAATAAAGAAGAAGTTGAAGCAGCATTATTAACAAGA
>CAZENK010000069.1:0-1591 GCA_964513585.1 uncultured Bifidobacterium sp.
ACGACCTAAGCCCAATGCAACAGGTAGACCTAGCAGCTTCCCTAATGTTCGACCTAATCAAGCGGTTAGTCAAGATAGCCCCTATCACTTACGGCTCGGTAGCGTCTAACCACTGCCAAAACCGTATGAACGGGCAACAGATAGGTAAGCCAGGACTCGACGACTGGGGCATTGTTATTACGCAACAGCTCCGAAGGCTAACCACCGAACTCGGCTGGGATGTTCAGTATCTAATCCCACAGCCTTACGACGAAGGCTTTGCGTTTCAGTATGGGGTAAACACTGTCGGAGTCATTCACGGGCATCAGGCAGCTCGCCCCGAAGGTATCCCGACATGGTGGCAGAAGCAATCCTTTGGCAATCAAGCAATCGGTCAGGCTGTCAATCTGCTACTCTCTGCGCACTTCCACCACCTCAGAGTGACAGAGCTAGGCGAACACTCAGAGCTTGGGAGTAAGTATTGGGTGCAGGCTCCGACTAGCGACAACGGTTCGGACTGGTATCGCAACGCTATGGGTGGCTCTGACTCGACAACCGGAATAATGACAATAGAGCTAGACAAGCACAGCCTGTTCAACGGATCAGTAAGGAAGTTCTAATGCCAACCTACGAATACCGCTGCGCTAAATGCAAGACACACTTACTTGAAGAACGCACCCTATCCGAGGGTGGCGAACCTAAGCCCTGCCTAGAGTGCGGGGAGCTGATGGTCAGGCTATACAACTTCGGCGCTGTAACCTTCAACGGTTCAGGATTCTATAAGACTGATAAGTGATGTTCCCTAAACCTTGCATGGATTGTCAGCAACTATTCACAGGTAAGGGTGAGCGGTGCGCCGACTGTCGAGCAAGAGTAAACAAAGCCAAAGAGTCAAACCCGTATAGACGCCAACGCAAAGCAATTCTTTACAACAACGATTACAGACAACAAGCAAGGGCAATCAAACAACTAGCCACCTACTGCCACCTATGTAACCAACCCTTCACTAACAGGGATGAGATAAGCGCTGACCACCTGATACCAGGTGACCCCCTATCCCCCCTAGCGCCCGCCCATAAGACTTGCAACAGTTCAAGAGGCAACAAGCCGTTGAGTCAGTGACGATCACGCAACACGAATCGAAACTTGACACACGCACACCCCCCCGCCGTATACTGGGGGGGCGGGGGCAAACATCAAATGACTGCAACCCGTGTCACCCCCAAACTACTGTTCTTTACACCTCCGCAGTTCAAACCATTTCGGGGTTACACTAGAACTAGTGCTTGAAACCTACCCAAGCGCTAGATGTAGGACACCATGCCAAACCCACCAAAGCCCGCCGAACTAAAGCGTCAATTAGGCAACCCAGGCAAGCGTGCCATGCCCAAACCGCTTGAGTATGTCGAAGGTGGCTATACCGAACCGCAACGCCCGCTTGAGTTTGCAGGCCAACAGCTCTGGAATTCAGCAATGACTACCGGACAGAACTGGATTGCCAGAAACTCCGACACGCAACTTTTGCTTTTGGTTTGTGAGCAGATGGACAGGCGCACAGCGCTAATTAGCAAGATTGAAGAAACGCAAGAGTGGCGACTTTACCGAGCGCTTC
>CAZENK010000070.1:0-1513 GCA_964513585.1 uncultured Bifidobacterium sp.
CCGTGCACGGCGGCAATGACAGGGACAGGAACCTCCTGCCACACCCACGCCGACTGCTGGCCCAGGTGTGTGATGCGGCCCTCCTGCATGTCGCCGGCGGTCGGGGCATTGCCGTTCTGTCGCTCACCCGTTGCCATACCCCCCATCGACGCCAGGTCGAGACCGGCACAGAACGATGCGCCCTCGCCCGACACCACGACGACCCGCACCTTCTTGTTGCTCTTCAGTGACTCGCCCGCATCGACGATCGCCTGGAACTGCTCGCCGTCGAGTGCGTTGCGCTTCTCCGGGCGGTTGAACCGCACGTCGGCGATGCCGTCGGAGATGGAGATGGTGACCCTGTCGCTCATGCGGTCATCTTGCCACGCGCCGGGGGCGGGTCCCTCACCGCGGGCGTGGCAGACTTCCCCAATGCATTTGAATCTTTCCGCCGATGAGGTACTGAAGACAACGAGGTCGGTGCGCAAGCGCCTCGATTTCGACCGACCCGTGGAGCGCGAGATCGTCGAGGAGTGCCTCGAGATCGCACTGCAGGCACCCACCGGCTCGAACAGCCAGGGGTGGCACTGGATCATCGTCGAGGACGCAGCGAAGAAGAAGGCCCTTGCCGACATTTACCGCAAGAACTGGGACATCTACTCGAACGCACCGGGCCGCGAGTACGCCGAGGGCGACTCGCGCGGCGAGCGCATGCCGAAGGTGCGCGACTCTGCCACGTACCTCGCGGAGAACTTCGAGAAGGCTCCTCTGCTGTTGATCCCGGCTATCGACGGCCGTCTCGACAACCTTCCGTCGTTCGCCACCGCGAGCCAGTGGGGCTCGCTGCTGCCGGCAGTCTGGAGCTTCATGCTCGCACTGCGCGAGCGCGGCATGGGCTCTGCGTGGACCACCATCCACCTGATGAACGGCGGCGAGCAGGAGGCGGCCGAGTTGCTCGGCATCCCGTACGACCGCGTGAGCCAGGCGGGTCTGTTCCCCATCGCCTACACGATCGGCACCGACTTCAAGCCGGCCAAGCGCGAGCCCCTGAGCAAGGTGCTGCACTGGGACAAGTGGTGAACGACGTGAGCGACATCGTGACCTACGCACGCCAGGGGTCTGTCGGCGTGATCACCATGGATGACGGCAAGGCCAATGCCGTCTCCCTCGCACTGCAGGATGCGGTGAATGTCGCGCTCGACCGCGCAGAGGCCGACGGCGGGCCCGTCGTGCTCACCGGGCGACCCGGGATCCTCTCGGCCGGTTTCGACCTGAAGACCCTCGCCGCAGGCGGACAGCCCGCTGTCGACATGCTGAACGGCGGACTGCGGCTCGCCATCCGTCTGCTGTCGTTCCCGTCGCCGGTGATCGTTGCGAGCCCCGGGCATGCGATGGCAATGGGGTTCTTCCTGCTCATGTGCGGCGACTACCGGATGGGGGCGCGCGGCAACTTCAAGTACGCGGCGAACGAGGTGGCGATCGGCATGACGATGCCGTACTCCACGCTCGAGATCATGCGCCACCGCATGAGCCC